>NZ_OZ244111.1:3462265-4139531 GCF_965215655.1 Nioella sp. | reverse complement strand
AAATGGATGGCGGCGAAAGTTGGGCCATTGATGACCGACAATACCGTGATCGTGCCCATCCCCCTGCACTGGTGGCGTCTGTTCCGGCGCAAGGTGAACCAGTCGACCCTGCTGGCGCAGGCGCTGGCCAATGAAACACAGGCCTTCTTTGCCCCGGACGCATTGAAGCGCATTCGCAAGACCGCCAGCCAGGACGGCAAGGGCCGGGAAGAGCGGTTCGCGAACCTGCGCGATTCGATCCATCCGCATCCCAAGCGCGGCCATATTCTGGTGGGCCGTGACATCCTGCTGGTCGATGACGTCATGACCTCTGGCGCCACCTTTGCCGCCGCCGCGCAAGCCTGCCATGAGGCTGGTGCAGAGAACGTTCGCGTGATGGCACTGGCGCGCGTGGCCAAGGATGCCTAACTAGGGGGCCGAACAGGACGAATTTTCGGGACCAGATCTATGCAGACTGTCGAAATCTACACCTCACCCTTCTGTGGCTATTGTCATGCGGCCAAGCGGCTGCTGGCCGACAAAGGCATCAGCTTTTCCGAATACGACGTGGCCCGCGCGCCGGACAAGCGGCAGGAAATGCTGTCCCGTGCCAATGGCCGTCACACCGTGCCGCAGATTTTCGTGGGCGAGACCCATGTGGGCGGTTACGATGACATGGCCGCGCTCGATCGGGCGGGGCAGCTGGACTCATTGTTGCAGGGCTGAATGCGCGCCGCGATTTTGCAGATGTGCTCCTCGGACGATCCGGGGGAGAATACCGAAACGGTTCTGACCGCGCTGGCAGAGGCGAATGCCGCCGGGGCCGATATTCTGCTGACGCCCGAGGTCACGAACTGCGTCTCGCAAAGCCGTAGTCATCAGGCATCGGTTCTGCACCGCCAGGAAACCGACCCCACCCTTGCCGCAGTTCGGGACGCCGCACGCGATGCTGGCCTCTGGGTGCTGCTCGGCTCGCTCGGGGTGCAATCGGGTGACCCGGACGGCCGTTTTGCAAACCGGTCATTCATGATCTCGAACACGGGCGAGATCGCCGGCTGGTATGACAAGATCCACATGTTCGATGTGAACGTGACCGAAACGGAAACCTTCCGCGAATCCGACGGCTACCGCCCCGGCGACCGCGCGGTGGTGGTGCAGACGCCGCTGGCCAATTTCGGCCTGTCGATCTGTTACGACATGCGGTTCGCCTATCTCTACCGCGACCTCGCCAAAGCAGGCGCGCAGGTGCTGACGGTGCCTGCCGCCTTTTCCCCCGTCACCGGCAAGGCGCATTGGGAAACCCTGCTGCGCGCGCGGGCCATTGAAACGGGATGTTTCGTCATGGCGCCTGCGCAGACGGGCGACCACAAGGTGAGCCGCGGCAAACCCCGCCAGACCCATGGCCACAGCCTTGTGGTGGCCCCATGGGGCGAGGTTCTGCTGGATGCAGGCACCGAACCGGGGCTGCATGTCATTGACCTTGACATCAAAGAGGTGGACAAGGCTCGGGGGCGTGTGCCCTCGATCCGACATGACCGGCCCTATACCTTGGTGACATGAGCTCAAACGACGATCCCCTTGCCATTGCCCTGTTCTCTGAACTGTTCATGGCCGACCAGCTGGCGCGGTCCCTGCTGACCAAGGCGCTGCCCAAGGGGATGGAGCTGAGCCATTTTTCCGTGCTGAACCACCTGGCCCGCTCGAACGAGGAACGCAGCCCGGCGCAACTGGCGCGGCTTTTCCACGTCACGCGCGGGGCGATGACCAATACGCTCAACCGGCTGGAGATCGCGGGCCACGTGCATATCCGCCCCGACTGGGACGACGCCCGCCGCAAATTCGTGGCGATCAGCCCCTCCGGCCGCGCCGCCCGGGACGCCGCCCTGCACTCCATCGCCCCCATCCTCAGCCGCACCGTCCAGGAAGTCGGCGCCGACCGCGTGCGGGCCGCCCTGCCCGTCATCCGCGAAATGCGGATCGAACTGGAAGTCGCGCAGAAGGATTGATCCGCGGGATACCGAGGTGAGGTCAATGCTGATCAATGATCACCCCTTTGTCGGTGAGACTGCCCGCCGATAGAGATGCCATGTAGTATGGCCAAGGATCGGCAAGGTGAAGATCAGGCCCAGAAACGCGGGCACCAGCGACAACACTATTGTCACCGAAATGATCGCGGCCCAGGTGAGCATGGTGACCGGATTTTCCGTGACGACACGGACCGACGTGATCATGGCGGTGACGAAATCCAGCTCCCGGTCCAGCAGCATCGGCATGGCAATGACCGTCACGGAAAACAGGACCGCTGACAGGCCCGCGCCGACCACCGTTCCAACGGCAAGAAAGGTCCAGCCCTCTGGCGTGAAGAACACGATGCTCAGGAACCCGTCGACATCCGAGAAAGACGCATCTTGAAGGATGATGGCGAGCCACAGCCGGACCTGGTAAACCCACACCCAGAAGATGAACAGGGTGGTGAAGGCCATCCACCCCAGTTCCCGTTTCCGCTGATTGGCCATGACAGTCAGGATGTCGGACCAGCCGAAGCTTTCCCCCCTCTGCATCCGGCGGGACATTTCGTAAAGTCCGGCGGCGGCGAAGGGGGCGACCAGTGGAAAGCCGACAGCGGCGGGAATGACCATCCAGATTTTGCCGAGCCAGACGAGCGCCCAGACAAACAGGATGCCGAACAATGCGTAGAAGAGACCGAAAAAGCCGCTCATGACCGGGCGCGCCAGAAAGTCGGAAAACCCAGCTTTTAGGGACGCGGTGATATCTTCCTTGGTCACCTCGTTGACTGCGAGCGTGGCCGATTGGCGTGGGGCCTCTGTGGTCTCGGTTGGCATGGCATACTCCTCCCAAAGCATGGCGCCGGGAAGATCTCTTGACCAACGGATCAGGTGATGGTGGAGACATCCCCCCTCTGCCGGAAAGACTGCAACAGGTGGGGCATTTGGGCAAGGCGTGTGAATTGCCACCACTTCTTTCGTCGGTGGTATCGCTTTGGCGCTAGGTTTTAGTCAGATTGGTCCGCATGCACCGGCGCTGGTAGTCCCGATCTGAGAGCGGGGATTTACCGCTTCACGCTCGCCGTCACGTAGTTCACGCTCAGGTCGCGGTCCGAGATGGACCAGCGCCAGCTGATCGGGTTGAAGACGAAGCCCTTGCGGTCCACAGGATCGAGCCCCGCCGTTTCGATCAGCGAAAAAAGCTCTTCCGGCGTGATGAATTTCTGCCATTCATGCGTGCCCTTGGGCAGCCAGCGCATCACGTATTCCGCCCCGACGATGGCGAGCGCAAAGCTTTTCGGGTTCCGGTTGATCGTGGAACAGATCATCAGCCCGCCCGGTTTCAGCAGTTGCCGGCAGGCGGTCAGGTAGGCCTGCGGATCGGCGACATGTTCGACCACTTCCATGTTCAAAACAACGTCGAATTGTTCGCCCGCTGCGGCCAGCGCCTCGGCGGTCGTGTGGCGATAGTCGATCTCCAGCCCCGACTGTTCGGCATGCACCTGTGCCACGGGGATGTTCCGCTCCGCCGCGTCGGCCCCCACAACGGTCGCCCCAAGCCGCGCCATGGGTTCGGACAGCAGCCCACCGCCGCAACCGATATCCAGCAGGCGCAGCCCGTAGAACGGCTTTTCATCCCGCAGGTCCCGGCCAAATTCGGCGGCGATCTGCGCGGTGATGTAGTCCAGCCGGACCGGGTTCATCATGTGCAGCGGCGCGAATTTTCCCTTAGGGTCCCACCACTCCGCCGCCATGGCCTCGAACTTGGCGATTTCAGCGTCATCAACAGTATTCGTGGCGCTGTTCATGGACATCCCCTTCCGATCTTGTCATCGTGGCAGGCATAGCAGACCCACCCCATCGGTCTATATAGGGGAAACATGGACAAATTCTCCGGCCAAAAGCGCGCAGGCGCCTATCTCTACCCGCCGATCGACCCGTTCGATCAGCGGATGCTGGATGTGGGCGACGGGCATCAGATCTATGTCGAACAATGCGGCAATCCCGATGGGGCGCCGGTTGTGGTGCTGCATGGTGGCCCCGGTGGCGGGTGCAGCCCGGCGATGCGGCGTTACTTCGACCCCGAGGCGTTCCGGGTGATCCTGTTTGACCAGCGTGGGTGCGGCCGGTCGCGGCCCCATGCGTCCACCAAGGACAACACCACTTGGCATCTGGTGGCGGATATCGAGCGGATTCGGGCGACGCTCGGCATCGACAGATGGGCTGTCTTCGGCGGCAGTTGGGGCGCGACGTTGGCGCTGGTCTATGCGGAATCGCACCCCGATCGGGCGGCGTTCCTCGCCCTGCGCGGCGTCTTCCTGTCGACGCAGCGGGAACTGGACTGGTTCTACGGCGGCGGTGCGGGGCAGTTCTGGCCGGAACAATGGGCGCGGTTTTCGTCTTTGATTCCAGAGGACGAGCGCGGCGACATGATCGCGGCCTATAATCGGCGACTGTTTTCCGGCGACCTGATGGTTGAAACCCGCCATGCCCGAGCCTGGTCGGCCTGGGAAAACGCGCTGGCCTCGGTCGAGAGCGACGGCAACCCCGGCGAGGCCCCTGCCGATTATGCCCGCGCCTTCGCCCGGTTGGAGAACCACTATTTCGTCAACAAGGGCTTCCTGCAGGAAGACGGCCAGATCCTGCGGGACTTGCCGAAGATCGCCCATATCCCCGGCGTGATCGTGCAGGGCCGCTACGACATGATCTGCCCGCCCCGGTCGGCCCATGATCTGGCGCAGGGCTGGCGGTCGGGCCGGCTGCACATGGTCCGCGCGGCGGGTCATGCCCTGTCGGAACCAGGTATCAGTTTCGAACTGGTGCGGGTGATGAAACAGGTCGGTCAGAACCGTGGGAAATACGGACTTTAGCGTCGCTTCAGTCGAACTGCACCAGTGCCGCCTCGAACGGGCCTTTGCTGATCACAGCCGTATGATGCCCCTTGCCGTGGGTATCCTCCATTCGCCAGACATCGCCCTTGCCAATCACCCGCGCCTCTCCGTCACTGGCCGTGACTCGGACCGCGCCGTCAAGGCAGAACAGCATCTGTCGCTTGGGGGTGGGATGGATGGGTTCGTCCCACCCCGGATCGAGCCGCAGGAAGACAGTGGTCTTGGCTGCTTCCGCCTCGGAAACGAAAATCGCCTTGGCGGGTGGGGCAAAGGTCCGCTCCTCCAGCGGCACGTCGACCGTGCGCCAGTGGCTTTCGCCGTCAGCGCTGGCGTAGAGATGGTGATAGTGCATGTCGTTTTCCCCAATCAGCGAAACGTCACAAGGTAGACGCCACCTATCACCAACACCGCTCCCAGAACCTTGCCAATGGTCAGGTCGCTTGCGGGCACCCCGAACAGGCCGAAATAACCAAACACCAACCCCGCCAGAACCTGCCCCGATACCAGCAGCACGAAGAAGGCCCCGATGCCGATCCGCGGGATCAGGAAGCTTGACCCGATGATCATGCCCGCGCTCATCACCCCGGCGGTCAGCAGCCATAGCGGCAGGGTTCCGATGCTGCGAAACTGTTCCATCCGGCTGCCGCTGGCGATGGCGATGATGACCGAGGAGATCAGGGCAATGGCAAAGAAGGGCACGTTGGCCATTGGCCCTGACCCGAGGATGCGGGCGGTCTGGGTAATCATCGGTAGGTAGATCGAGATGATTGCCCCCATCAGAAGTGACAGGGCAATGAGATGAACGGACATGAGTTTCCCCCTTTGCGCACCAAATGCGTGCAGGAAGTCTAGCTCATTTCCCTTTCAGGTTGCGAATTATTCCGAAGCCCGCTCGCGCTTAGCCCCGGGCTGATCAAATGCCGGATCAGCGCCACCGGGTGGCTGCGCAAAGTCAGGCGCATGGACACGTAATCCTCCACCACCTGTTCGCCCTCGGTCATCTCGGGCAGCGTGACCTCCGGTTCCTCAATCGCCTCACCATCCATGTCGCCGGTGAAAAGCGGCAGGGGTTCGGCAGGCAGCAGCGCCTTGGCGGCCCACAGCGCCTCTCGCCGCGAAAGCCCGATCCCGGCGAAGGCGTCGGCCTCTGCCAGCACCGCCAGAGCACGGGCGGGCAGACCGGCGCGGCGCCACACATCTTCGACCGCCTGGTAGCCATTGCCGCGCGCTGACGCCAGCCAGCGGGCGTCCTCCTCTCGCATCGACCGGATTTGCCGGAACCCGAGCCTGAGCGCCAGTCCGCCCCGCCCGTCGGATTCCATCACATTGTCCCAATAGCTTTCGTTGACATCGACGGGCCGCACCTCAACCCCGTGCTCGCGGGCATCCCGGACGATCTGGGCGGGGGCATAGAACCCCATGGGTTGCGAATTCAGCAGGGCGCAGGCGAAAATGCCGGGGTGGTGGCGCTTGATCCAGCTGGAGGCGTAGACCAGCAGGGCAAAACTGGCGGCATGGCTTTCGGGAAAGCCGTAACTGCCGAACCCCTCGATCTGGGAAAAGCAGCGTGCGGCGAAATCCTCGTCATAGCCCCGCTCGCGCATGCCCTTCATGAAAAGCGTGCGGAAATCGCTGACATTGCCATGTTTCTTGAACGTCGCCAGCGACCGCCGCAGCCGGTCCGCCTGATCGGGGGTGAAGCCCGCGCCGATGATGGCGATCTGCATCGCCTGCTCCTGGAAAAGCGGCACGCCCAATGTCTTGCCCAGAACCGCGCCCAACTCGTCCGAAGGGAAGCTGACCTGTTCCTCACCGTTCCGGCGCCGGATGAACGGGTGCACCATGTCACCCTGAATGGGGCCGGGGCGGATGATGGCGACCTGAATGACAAGGTCATAGAAGCAGCGCGGCCGCATCCGGGGCAGGAAGTTCATCTGAGCGCGGGATTCGACCTGAAAGACGCCAAGCGAGTCCGCCTTGCACAACATGTCGTAAACCGCCGGGTCCTCGGGCGGCAGGGTGGCAAGGCTGTAGTCGGTCTGATGGTGGCGTTCGATCAGGTCGAAGGCCTTGCGGATACAGGTCAGCATGCCAAGCGCCAGCACATCAACCTTGAGGATACCAAGCGCGTCGATATCGTCCTTGTCCCAGCAGATGACGGTGCGGTCCTCCATCGTGGCGTTCTCAATGGGCACCAGCTCATCCAGCCGCCCCTCGGTCACGATGAAGCCGCCGACATGCTGGCTGAGATGCCGGGGAAAACCCTGTATCTCGCGCACCAGGGCCATGGTCTGGCGCAGGCGTGGTTCGGTGGGGTCTAGGCCAAGCTCTCGCATCCGGGTATCGGCCATGTCACGGCTGCTGCCCCAGCCCCAGATCTGGCTGCTGAGTGCGCCCAGGATGTCTTCGCTCAGCCCCATGGCGCGCCCCACCTCGCGCACCGCCCGCTTGCCCCGGTAGTGGATCACCGTGGCGCAGAGCCCGGCGCGGTGGCGGCCATAGCGTTCGTAGATGTGCTGGATAACCTCCTCGCGCCGCTCATGTTCGAAATCCACGTCGATATCGGGCGGTTCGTCCCGCGCTTCGCTGACGAAGCGTTCAAAGACCATGGTGCCCACCTCGGGACTGACCGAGGTCACGCCGAGGCAATAGCAGGTGATGGAATTGGCCGCCGAGCCGCGCCCCTGGCAGAGGATGCCGCGTGACCGGGCGAAGGCCACGATATCGTGGACGGTCAGGAAATAGGGTTCATACCCGAGCTTGGCGATCAGCCGCAGCTCATGGTTCAGCATTGTCACGGCCCGGTCCGGCGCGCCGGAGGGGTAGCGCCATTCCAGCCCCTTGCGCGCCAGCCGTTCCAGCCTTTGCGACGCGGTTTCCCCGCCGCTGATCTCGGACGGGTACTCATAGCGCAGCGTGCCGATATCGAACGTGCAGCGCGCGGCGATATCGAGGGTCCGGTCCACGGCATTCTCGAACCCGGCGAAGATGCGGCGAATCTCAGCCTCGCCGCGCAGGCGCTGTTCGGCATTGGCCTGTGCCTTGGTTCCAAGCTCCTCCACCCGGATGCCGAGGCGGATGCAGGTCAGCACATCGGTCAGCCTGCGCCGCGCCCCGTGATGCATGATCGGCGCAGCAGAGGCGACGGTGGGGATGCCCAACTGCCCCGCCAGCCGGGTAAGCCGCTCGAAGCGCAGCCGGTCATGCCCGTCATAGGCAGGGGCCATCAGCAGGTGACAGGCGGGGCCAAGGCGGCGCGTGATCTGTTTCGCCTGTGGCACCCAGTCACCCGCGCCGCGCGGATGGGTCAGGACATCTGGCGGGCCGTGGAGGAGCAGCTCCAACCCGTCGGCAAACTGCCAAAGGTCGGGAAGGCCCAGATCGCAGGAGCCTTTCCCGGTCCGCAACCGGCCCGCCGAGAGCATCCGGCAGAGATTGGCCCACCCACGCCGGTCACGGGGCAGGGCGGTCAGCGTCAGCCCCTCACGCAGGACCAGCCGTGTGGCGGGCAGAAGGCGCGGCAGGTGGAAGATCGGGGCACAGGGCGGGTCGGGCAGATGATCCGGTTTCGGGGGGCCGATCGGGTCTTTCGCTGCGTCCTGCCGTTCGGTAATCTGGCGCTTGATCTCTTTCAATTCTGACCAGGCCCGCACGATCCCGGCAACCGAGTTCTCATCGGCAATGGCAATGGCCTCCAGCCCCAGCAACGCCGCCCGGCGCGCGTAGTCCTCCGGGTGCGAACCGCCGGTCAGGAAGGTGAAGTTGGAGGTGATGGAGAGTTCGGCGAATCCCATGATGTCGGGCAGTATATTCACCTTTTGTTCTCTTTTGGAGTCCCGACTGACAGCCCTTCCCTTTGTCGGTCCATGCAAGGTTCAGGGCAACGTCGCCGGCCCGCGGCAAAGGCCTTCCTACCGCCCGGGCTGGCAGGTCTCGCCCCGCATGCAGGCAGCGATCTGGTTGAGATCCTGCTGTGACGGGTCATAAATCACCCAACCCGGACAGGGACCAATGCCGAGGTGATATTGACGGTCCTCGTCCACGCGCAGGAAGGCCAGCACCTCGCGTCCTTCCTCGGGCGGGGCACCGCACCAGCTGAGCACGCAGTTCACCCGCACCGTCACCTCCAGCTCCACCGGCGTGCGAAAGCCGACGCGGCTGCCAAGATCGCCATAAAACAGCATCTCGACGCTGTAGGGCGGCGGTGTGTCCGGGTCGTCGGTGTCGGGCGGCAAGGGCACATCCGGCCCATTGCGCAGGAAAGCGCCGCGCACGATTACATAGCGCGCGCTGGCCTCGGCGGCCTGTTGGTACATCGCAGCGGCATCGAGATAGGCGCAGGACAGGGGCAGCGCGGGGCCGGTTGTGGCGGCGAGGATGGCAAGGGGCAGAAGCAAGCGGGATAACATGGGCGGCCTCCGGCAATGGATGCTCAGGATAGCACGACCGCAGCGAGGATTACACCAGCTCGAACTCCGTCAACACCGCCTGATAGATGGGACGTTTGAATTCCACGATGGTCTCCAGCAGCGCCGCCGGCTCCATCCAGCGCCACTCGGAAAACTCGACATCCTTATAGGTGAGGTCGATCACCGTATCGGGCGCCTCCAGCCGCATCAGGAACCACATCTGTTTCTGCCCGCGAAACCTGCCGCCCCACCGTTTCCCGGCAATCTCGGACGGGAAATCATAGGGCAGCCAGTCGGCGGTTCGCGCGATCAGCGTCACATGATCAGGTGAAACGCCTGTTTCCTCCAGCAACTCGCGTCGGGCGGCGGCCTCGGGCTCTTCGCCCTTATCCACGCCGCCCTGAGGCATCTGCCAGGCAGGCCTGTCCATGTCGGCGCGTTGTCCGGCAAAGACCTGCCCGGCGCGGTTGATCAGAACCACGCCGACGCAGGGCCGATAGGGCAGCTTCGCCAGATCCTCGGGCGTCATCGGGCCAACGCCCCCTTAGCGGGGACGCAGGGCGTTCAGGCCGTGCAGGATGTCGATGGCATAGGCCAGTTGATAGTCCTGCGCCCGCAGTTCTGCGGTGGCGCGGGCCTGTTCCTGTTCTTCCTCCAGCTGGCGGATTTCATCCTCGGTCAGGGTCGCGTTGGACAGGGCGCCACGCAACCCGGCTTCGGTCCGCTGCGGGCGGCCATTGTCCTCGACCTCACCCACCTCGCGCTGTTCCACCAGAATATCGGGGGCCACGCCAAGCGCCTGGATCGAGCGACCGGACGGTGTGAAGTAGAGCGACGTGGTCAGACGCATCGCGCCATCACCCTGCACCGGCATCACCGACTGGACGGACCCCTTGCCGAAGCTGTTGGTGCCCACGACAACCGCCCGGCGGTGATCCTGAAGCGCGCCGGCCACGATCTCGGAGGCCGAGGCAGAACCGCCATTGATCAGCACCACCATCGGCAGCCCGTCAATCAGGTCGCCGGGCGTCGCGTTGTAGCGTTCGCCATCCTCGGGGTTGCGGCCGCGGGTCGACACGATCTCTCCCTGTTCCAGGAACGCGTCCGAGACGCGAATGGCCTGGGTCAGCAACCCGCCGGGGTTGTTGCGCAAGTCCAGAACCACGCCTTCGAGGTTCTCGATCCCACCGACCTCTTCGATCATCTCCTCCAGCCCGTCGCGCAGGTTCGGATAGGTCTGCTCGGTAAAGCTCGCGATCCGCAGAACGGCGGTGTTGCCTTCCAGACGGTGACGCACGGCAGTCAGGCGGATGCGGTCGCGCACAATGGTGATGTCGAAGGGTTCATCCTCGCCTTCACGCACGATGGTCAGCACGATTTCAGATCCGATTTCACCGCGCATCATGTCGACGGCGTCTTCCAGCGTCAGGCCAAGCAGAGTGACCCCATCCACATGGGTGATGAAATCGCCGGCCTCGACACCCGCTTCCATGGCAGGGGTATCGTCCATCGGGGTGATGACCCGTACGAACCCCTCTTCCTGCGTCACCTCGATGCCAAGGCCGCCAAATTCGCCCCGCGTATGGGTCTGCATGGATTCATAGTCGCTCGGCGGCAGGTAAGAGCTGTGCGGGTCAAGCGACATCAGCATGCCGTTGATCGCAGCCTCGATCAGCTCCGCCTCGTCCACATCTTCGACATAATAGGTGCGGATCCGTTCGAACACGTCGCCAAACAGGTCGAGCTGTTCATAGACGGTCGAGTTGCGAATGTTCTCCTGGGCGATCAGGGGACCGGCGACTTGGGTGGTCAGCAAAATACCCGCCGCGGTGCCGCCAAGGGCCGCCATCATGAACTTCTTCATTCTCTCAAATCCTCACTGGTCTTGTGTCGCAAACCACGCGGTCGGGTCCACGGGCTCTCCGGCCTGTCTCAGTTCCATATAAAGCGTTTCCGACAGCTCTCCACCAGACGCGAGTGGGTCAGAAACGATCAATTCTTCGCGGTTTGGCGCTTCGCCGCCCATCAAAGCGACGGGATCGCCCGCTGCCAGCAGATCTCCGGCCCTTACGAACAGCTCTCCCAGACCCGCGAGAATCAGCAGATGATCGCCTTGCGGTTCAAGGATGATGACATTGCCATAGTCCAGAAGCGGCCCCGCATAGCGCACAGTGGCGTGCCACGGGGCGGACACCAGCGCGCGGGCCTCTGCTGCCAGAATCAGGCCGGGCCGGGTGACGCCCGCTGCATCGGCCTGGTTGAAACCACGCAGAACGCGCCCCTGCAGCGGTAAGGGAAGCTGACCCCGCTGATCGGAGAACGAGGGCAGCCTTGTGTCAGCGGCCATTACGTCCAGCGCCCGGATCGCGGTGGCGAAGCTGTCCAGCGTTTCGGCGCTTTGGGTCAGCTCGAGTAGCGCCTCGGTATCCGAGGCAAAGCGCGGCGGCAGGGTGCGCCGTTCGGCCATCGCCTGGCTGAGCGCAACGCGGGCCTCCTGCACGCCGGTCAGCCCGGCGGACAGCTGGTCCTCGGCGGTTTCCTGAACGGCGCGCAGCAGGGCCAGTTCCTCCAACTGGCGGCGCAGTTCCATGGCCTCCGCCGCCACGGCGGGGGTCACTTCGGACACAATCATACCGGACCGCGCGGTACCCACGGGGCCATTTGGGTGGATCAGCAGAAGCGGCGCGGGCGCAGCCTGCATGGATTGCAGAACCCCCAGAAGACGGCCCAAGCGCTCCTGTTCCGCCTCGAAGACGACCGTGATCGACTGTTCCCGGATTGCCGCCCGCCGCATGCCTTCGCGCAGGGCAGACAGGCCTTCCTCATAGGCGCGAATGGTTTCCGTCAGCGCATCGACCCGGTCGCGCGCATCGTCAGCCTCTGCCATCGTCAGCGCGGCGCGTTCCAGCATCTGCGCGGCGCGTTGCGCGGTCAAGGCAGGGTCAGTGGTCTGCGCCGATGCAACAGACCCAAACGCACAAAGCGCCGTGATCAGCGCCAGAAGCCTCATGCAAACAGGCACTTTCCAGTCATCTCGGCTGGTGGTTCCAACCCCATCAGGCGCAGCACTGTCGGCGCCAGATCCGCCAGCCGCCCGTCCCGCATCGTCACGCCCTCCGGCCCGCCAAACAGGATCACCGGCACCGGGTTCAGCGTATGAGCCGTGTGCGGCCCGCCGGTTTCGGGATCAATCATCATGTCGCAATTGCCGTGGTCCGCCGTGACGATCATTGCGCCGCCGACCTTCTCCAGCGCCGTAACCGCCGCGCCAAGCCCCGTATCCACAGCCTCGCAAGCCTTCACCGCCGCAGGGATAATACCCGTGTGCCCCACCATGTCGGGATTGGCATAATTCACGACGATCAGGTCGTATTGCTTCTCGATCGCGTCCACGAGATGGTCCGTCACCTCGCCCGCCGACATCTCCGGCTGCAGGTCATAGGTCGCGACCTTTGGCGATTTCGGCATGTAACGATCTTCGCCTTCGACCGGGTCTTCCTTGCCACCATTGAGGAAGAAGGTGACATGCGGGTATTTCTCGGTTTCCGCGATATGAAACTGGGTGCGGCCATGGCTGGCGATCCATTCGGCAAGGGTGTTGACGATATCCTGCTTGGGGAAAAACACGTCGAGATAATCGTTGTGCCGGTCGGAATACTCCACCATCCCGCAGGTTGCGCCCCAGTTGGGTCTTGCGGTTGTGTCGAACTCGGCAAACTCGGGGTCAGCCAGGGCGGCAAGGATTTCCCGAGCGCGGTCGGCGCGGAAGTTGAGGAACAGAAGGCCGTCGCCGTCCTTTGGCTGTTGGTATCCCTCGATCCGCGTTGCGGTGATGAACTCGTCGCTTTCATCGCGCGCATAGGCGGCCTGAATGGCAGCCTCGACGCTGGCAGCTTCGTGGCCTTTTCCTTCAATAACAAGGTCATAGCCCTGCTGTACGCGTTCCCACCGGTTGTCGCGGTCCATGGCGTAGTAGCGGCCGATGAGGCTGCCGATATGGGCGCCTTTGGGGAGGGCATTGTCAAAGGCCGCGACCGTCTCGATTGCGGATCTTGGGGCCACGTCGCGCCCATCTGTAATTGCATGGATTTGCACGGGAATTCCGGCATCTGTCAGGGCGCGGGCGGTTTCCAGGATGTGACTCTCGTGGCTATGCACACCGCCGGGGCTGGTAAGGCCGGAAAGATGCGCGGTTCCGCCGGTTTTCTTCATCTTTTCAATGAATTGCAGCAAAGCGGGGCGCTCGCGATAGCTGCCATCCTCGATCGCAAGATCAATCTGCCCCAGATCCATCGCCACGACGCGCCCCGCGCCGATATTGGTGTGACCCACTTCGGAGTTGCCCATCTGCCCCGTGGGCAGGCCCACATCGGGCCCATAGGTGATCAGCGTGGCGTTCGGGCAGGTCGCCATAAGCCTGTCAAAACAGGGGGTTGCGGCGAGGGAGGGGGCGTTTCCCGGCCCATCTGGCGCCAGACCCCAACCATCGAGAATGCACAGGACGACAGGTTTGGGAACGGCCATGAGAGACCCCTTTTTCACAACACTTACCCGCGTTCTAGGCCCGCCGGGAGGCACACGCAACCTCTACAGGGCGGATGCGCGATACGCTCGAAAAGAGGGGGGTGCCCCCCGTACACCCCCTGTACACCGGGCGTGCAGACAAAACGGGGCGGTTGAGACGTCGATACGAACCAGAAATCGGTGTGAACGGCTGGCCTGCGCCCCGAGCTCTCTCCTCCCTTCGGCAGAAACCGTCTGTCCCGATCCGAAACACCTTTGAAGCTGCCCAGATCGAGTGGGTGTGATCACCTGCGCCGCTCCACCGCGCTTTGACCAGTGAGCCTTGATCAAGGAGCTGGAACGCTCTGCACCAAGGGACCATCTCAAGGGTTCCTGTTGGTGCCGCCTCGAATCCCTCATCAAGCAAAAAGGCCCCGGCACTCTCGCGCGGGGCCTTTTCTGTTTGGTGTAGTCCCCCGGCAGACCGGACTGGGTGGGGGCAAGAAAACCGATCCGCCGGGGGCGAGACTATGCTCGTCACTACAAGGTTATGTTTGGCATCGTGGCAGGGCGAATTGAGGGAGGTCGCGGGAAAATCCAGCGGCTCTTTCGTGGCAATTGCAGGGCAGGTCTTGATAAGTCGCGACATGAGGGCCAAGCTTGCATCATGGACATGCAAATTCAGCCCATGGGTCCAGTCCCCCCGCAGCCGGAACAGGTGGCGTTTCACCGGACGGAGCTTGGCGTTATCCTGGGCCTTTACGGGCGCATGGTGGCTGCCGGTGAATGGCGCGATTACGGGATATCCTGCCTGAGGGAGGTGGCGGTCTTTTCCGTCTTCCGGCGCACAGCGGAACATCCCATCTACCGGGTCGAAAAGCGCCCGAAGCTGCGCGACCGGCAGGGGCAGTATTCCGTCATCGGCATGGACGGGCGCATCCTGAAACGCGGGCACGACCTGAAAACGGTGTTGCGGGTTCTGGAACGCAAGCTGATCCGGGCGGTGGAATAGCGCCTCAGCCGCCGGGTTTCAGAAACCTGCGCCGCGCCGTGATCGGGCCTTCGCCCTTGTCTTCGATCCGGGCGGCGGCATCTTTCAGCGGCTCATAGGCCACGGCCATATGGGTGGCATTGGCGTGCAGCAACATCCGTTCATTCGCCATGAAGCCCACATGCCCTTGCCAGAACACCAGATCGCCGCGCACGAACGGTTCTCCGTGGTGCAGCTCTCGTCCCAACACCATCTGCTGATCGCTGTCGCGCGGGCAATCGACGCCGCAGGCCAGCAGGGCCATCTGCACAAGGCCGGAGCAGTCGATGCCCCACCGGCTGGACCCGCCCCACAGGTAAGGCGAGCCAAGGAACAGGTCCGCCACCCCGACAGGGTCGCCAAAGCGGGCGCGGACCGGTTGCAGATGCGGGCGCGGGATGAAGTGGCCGGTGTGGATGCGGACATAGTCGTCGCGTTCCCCCACCACCTTGACCTGAGAGCCGAAGAAAATGGCGACCTCGGGCGGGGCCTTGAGATCGGGCTTGGGGTAGAGATGCGTGGCGGGGGCCGTAATCCAGTGGGTCGGCTGCTCGGGCGAGGCCAGCGCGCCGGACAGCATGTAGCCCACCTGCCCGTCCCGTTCGGCCTGCCCGAAGGCGAAGCCATCATCGGTTTCCAGCACGTGAAAGACCTCGCCGAACAGCAACTGGCTGACACGCTTGCCGCGCGGTTCGTCGGTGATGTTGGCCATCGGCTGCATCACCATCATCCGACGGCCCTGCACGAATTTCTCGGCCTCGACCTGGCCTTCGAGGCTGACATGCGCCACGCGGCCATTGGTTGGGGTGATACGGGGATCAGTCATTGCTGAGAACCTCGGGCAATGCGGCGAAGATCGCGCGCGCGGCCTGCCCGACACCGCCCTTGGGCCGGGCGGGGGCGTCGGCGGGCTGCCAGCCGTAGATGTCGAAATGGGCGAAGCGCGGGGCATCCTTGGCAAAGCGGCGCAGGAAGAGTGCGGCGGTGATGGACCCTGCGAAGCCGCCCTTCGGGGCATTGTCCAGATCGGCGATGCCGGGTTCGATCATCGCCTCGTAGGGAGTGTGGAAGGGCATCCGCCAGACCGGGTCCGCGACGCGAGTTGCAGAGGCGGTCAGCGTCCCGGCGAGCCCGTCATCGTCGGTATAGAACGGCGCGATATCCGGCCCGACCGCGACCCGCGCGGCGCCGGTCAGGGTGGCCATGCAGATCAGCAGATCGGGGGGTGTTTCGCTGGCCAGCGCCAGCGCATCGGCCAGCACAAGCCGCCCCTCGGCATCGGTGTTGTTGATCTCGACCGTCAGGCCATTGCGTGCGGTCAGGATGTCACCGGGGCGGAAGGCATTGCCCGCCACCGCGTTTTCCACCGCCGGGATCAGGACGCGCAGGCGCAGGGGCGTCCCCGCCCCCATGATCATCCGCGCAAGGCCAAGGACCGTGGCCGATCCGCCCATGTCCTTCTTCATCAGGCCCATGGAGGCGCCGGGTTTGAGGTTCAGCCCTCCGGTGTCGAAACAGACACCCTTGCCGACCAGCGTGACGAGCGGGCCGGTGCTGCCCCAGGTCATCTCGATCAGACGCGGTTTCTGTGCGGCGGCGCGGCCGACGGCGTGGATCATCGGGAAATTGGCGGTCAGCAGGTTATCGCCCCTGATGACGGAAACGGAGGCTCCAAACTGCTCTGCCAAGCCATGAACGGCAGTCTCCAGCTGATCCGGGCCCATATCGCTGGCCGGGGTGTTGATCAGGTCGCGGGTCAGTGCCTCGCCCGCTGCGATATTTTCCAGTGCGGGGGCGTCCAGCCCTTCTGGCGCGACAAGCTGCGCTTTCGGCACGGGGGCGTTCTTGTACCGGCCAAAGCGGTAGCCTGAGAGCAGCCAGCCAAGCGCGGCCTCTTCCTGTTCGGCCTTGGGAAGACCATCCGCGATTCTGTAGGTGCCCTCCGGCAATCCTGCCAGTGCCGCCCCGAGTGCAAAGCGCTTGCGGGCCCGTGCGTCGGCGGTGCCACGTCCAAGCAGGACGTGGGCGATGCCGCCATCCGCATCCGGCAGCAGACAGGTTTCCCCAAGACCTGCGGCAAAGCCGGTCGACCGCGCCCAGGCGGAATGTGCGGCGGGCAGTTCCGCAAGCGAGGCATCCAGCGCATCGGGGTCGATACAGGTTACCGGGATCGCGCCGGGATCGGCGGGGGAAAAACGTCTGTCCATGGTCATCCGTCACAAAAATGGCTGGCGACAACCTAACGTGACGGGCTGTGTCTGCAAGGTTGATCAGCCGGTGACATCCTCCAGATCCCAGATTGCATGGATGGATCTTTCGCCGACCCGCAGCAAACGGGCATGGGTGGCGGCAAGGGCCACCTGATCGCCGCTGCCGATACAGGCCAGCACATCGCGGGCCACCCGAGCCAGTGTTGCCATGCCGATCCGGTCCGAGGCTGCGGCCAGATTGCGGACCGGGCGCAACAATTTGGCCCCGACCGGATGCAGGTGCCGGATCGTCTGAAGATGCAGGTTGATCGCCTGCAACGCGCTGGCAACTTCATGCTCTGCGCGGATTTCCCCTATTTCGTCACAAAGGTGTTCCAGCCGTTCGGGATTGAACCGCGCGGGTTCTTCCGGCCGCAGCCTGCTTACATCCTGCTCCATCACTCACTCCACTTCCGCCCCCACGGATAGGGGGACTGTGCCCCGGCTTGCTGAAGAAACTGTTAGGTCCGCGACCAAAAAAACCTCGAACTTTCGGGGAATGCAGCCTATCAGGGTCGACGCGACGACAGAGGACGCTAGATGAAACACGTTTCCCCCCTGCCGACATACCTGACACGGCGCTATCACAGCTGGAAAGCAACCGAATTTTCCGAGAACCAGGCCTGGTTTCGCCGCCTTGCAGAGGAAGGCCAGCGTCCCCGCGCCATGGTGATTTCCTGCTGCGACAGCCGGGTACATGTCACCTCGATCTTCGGGGCTGAATCGGGCGAGTTCTTCATTCACCGCAACATCGCCAACCTGGTGCCACCCTATGCACCCGATGGCGATCACCACGGCACATCCGCGGCGGTGGAATATGCGGTCACGGCGCTGAAGGTCGCCAACATCATGGTTCTGGGCCATTCCAACTGCGGCGGCGTAAACGGGTGCATCCAGATGGTGTCGGGCAATGCGCCCGAACTTGAGCAGCCCACCAGTTTCGTGGGCCGCTGGATGGATATCCTGCGTCCCGCCTGTGAAGAGACCGCCGATATCACCGATGAAGATGAGCGCCAGCAGGAATTGGAGAAGCGATCGGTATTGGTGTCTCTGGCCAACCTGATGACCTTCCCCTTCGTGGCCGACGCTGTCGAGGGTGGACGCCTCAGCCTGCATGGGCTGTGGAATGAAATCGCATCCGGGGCCTTGGAAATGTACGATCCCGGCACTAATTCCTTTGTAAAAGTGTAGGGAATTTCGGAACCGTTCTGCGGCTACTGAACAACCCGTCGGAATGTGGGGACGACATGGACCAGATACTTTCGCTGGCGGCAGAAAATCTGCTGTCGCCCATCATCCTCTTTTTCGTGCTTGGATTCGCTGCCGCCTATGCGAGATCCGACCTGACGGTGCCAGAGGCCGTGGCCAAGGCCATGTCGCTCTATCTGCTGTTTGCCATTGGCTTCAAGGGTGGGGCAAGTGTGGCCTCGCACGGGGTGGACACGACGCTGGTCCTGTCTTTGGTCGCGGGCGTGGTGTTGTCCTTCGTTCTGCCGTTGGTCGCCTTCGCCTTGCTGCGCGTCATGTCGGGGCTGGACGTCACCAACGCCGCCGCCGTCGCCGCGCATTACGGGTCGATCTCTATCGTGACCTTCGTGGCGGGCACCTCGGTGCTCGATTCTGCGGGGTTGGCGGGCGAAGGCTTCATGGTCGCCGTCGCCGCCGCGATGGAGGCCCCGGCGATCCTTGCCGCCCTGTGGCTGATCGCGCGCTACGGTGACAAATCGAACAGCGAAGAGATGGATGGCGAGCTGCTGCGGGAGATCCTGCTCAATGGCTCCATCGTGCTGCTGATCGGGTCGTTCCTGATCGGCGCGATCACCGGGGCGGAGGGGCTGGCCCGGATCGAAAGCTTCATCGTGGCGCCGTTCCAAGGCGTGCTCTGCCTGTTCCTGCTGGATATGGGGCTGGTTGCCGGGCGCGGTCTGCGCAGCGCAGCGGGGGTTCTGCGGCCGGGCCTGCTGGCCTTCGGGATCGTAATGCCGCTGGTAGGCAGTCTGTTTGGCCTTGCCGCCGGGATGCTGATCGGCCTGTCGGCGGGGGGTGTGGCGCTGTTCATGGTGCTGTCGGCCTCGGCCTCTTACATCGCGGTGCCAGCGGCCATGCGCGTGGCCCTGCCAGAGGCGAATCCGTCGATCTACCTGACGCTGTCGCTTGGCGTCACCTTCCCCTTCAACCTGACCCTGGGCATTCCGATCTACCTGGCGATTGCCCGCACCGTGACCGGAGGCTGACCCATGCAGACCCACAAGGCAAAACGTGTCGAGATCATCATCGAATCGATGATGGAACGCCGCCTGACCGAGGCACTGCGCAAGGCGGATGTGACCGGGTACACCATCCTGCCCGTTAAGGGTGGTTCGGGCCGCTCAGGGGAGTGGAGCCGCGCCGGGCAGGTCAGCCGGGCAGGTGGGATGCTGGCCGTTGTCTGCATCATCAAGCCCGAGCGGCTGGACGCGCTGCTTGATGCCGCCTTCGAGGTGGTTGAACGTCATATCGGCGTGGTCAGTGTCACCGATTGCGAAGTGTTGCGGGCCGAGCGGTTCTGACGCCCGGCCCTATCGCTTACGGACGCCAATAAAGGTCATACCCTTCCGGCCAGGACATCTCGGCCTCCATCCGGATGGTGCGGGTTTCCCCCGGCCCGACGATCAGATCCCAGGCATGGATGCCGCGCCGCCCGTCGAGATTTTCGACGCTTGGAGGGACGGAGAGGGTTAGATCAAGTTCCAGGTCGTCCTGTTCCGTGTATGGCACCGCATAGAGGATGCGCACATCCTCCGGCTGGTCCGAGACATTGGTGACGCCAAATTCCACCACCTGCCGCTGCACGTTGGACCGGTTGAAGAAGCCCTCGTCGCCCTCATTCCGCGACAGATCCCGCCAGAAGAGTTGCAGGTGATCGACGGACCCGAAGGGCAATTCCAGTTCGCCACCGGGCGGGATGGTGTCCATGTATTCATCGGCCAGAAACGCCGCGTCGCGGTAAACGGCCATTTCACCGGGGATCAACGGTTGGCCGGTTGTGTTCTCGGCCCGTGCCACCAGGAAGGCCGTGTCGTCATGGCGGGGATTGGCCTCGATGGTCACCTCCGGGTCGAAGCTGAGCGTATCGAAGGGCACCAGCGTGTCCGCGCCCTCGCTGAGGGTTTGGGGGGTGGCGACAGTGGCGTTGAAGGACAGGCCGAAACTGTCGAACGAGGCGGCCTCTTCGCTGACTATCACCGGTTCCATCACCGGCGCGACAAAGGCCCCGCCTGCAATCCGATCCTGGACAATCTCTGGCGGGCGTTCTTCTTCGATCCGCGCAGGCGAGGGCCAGACGCCCGTCATGTCCAGCACTTGCCCCCATTCCTCGCCGGACAGGGTCAGGGCGACCTCCTCCCACCGGTCTGGCAGGACGGTTTCCAACCGCGCGGTGCGCGCCAGCGTCAGCGCGCCATCCTCGGTTGACAGTCTTGCGGTGTAGGTCATGTCCCAGCCAAAGCCACTGGCCAGATAGGTCAGGGCGAGGCTCAGGTCGGCGTCTTCCGTCACCTCTACCGGAATCGCCAACGCGATGCTGTCCGCCCCAAGCGGATAAAGCGCACGCAACGCTGCCTCTGCTTCGCCGAGATTCCCTTGCAGTTCAACGATCGCGGCACGCTGTTCATCCCGCTGCTGTTCGCTTTCCAGAAGCTCCGCCGTCAGCACCGCCATTTGCTGACCAAGCACGCTCAGCACCGAGCCAATGGCGTCAGGTGACGTGACCTCGCCTGAGCCGCTGGCGGCGTAGCTTTCCAGATAGCGACGTTGCAGGGCAATCGTGCCAAGCCCCGCTTCAATATGGGCAAGCTGATCCTCTGCCTCTTCGATCTCGGCCTCCAGCGCCTCGATCCGGGCGCGCAAGGCGGCCTGTGCAGGCGTGTCGAACTGGCCATCCTCGAAACCGGGGGCCAATTCCAGACGCACCGGGCCAAGCGGGGTGCCATCGGACAGCGCCGCGCTGACAACGCCAGCGTCCTGCATGTAGGGCGGGACCGGGACCAGCACCCGGTGGGCCCCTTCGGGGATGGTCACTGTCGCCTGTCGCGTCACCTCTGCTGCGCCGCCGTAGATCGTGGCGTGGGTCACGTCGGCGCGTACGGGAATATCGTCGGCATGGGCCATGCCCGCCGTCAAAACACCAACCGCAAATATATGAAATCTCATTGAAAAACCCTCCAAGCAGGTTGTGCGAGGAGGGTTCATCTTCTTCGTCGAGTCGTCAAGCGGCCTTTCGGCTCAGCCCTTTTTCAGCACCCGATTGCCGAGCGTTTCGGCGATCTGCACGGCGTTCAGCGCCGCGCCCTTGCGCAGGTTGTCGGACACGCACCACAGGTTGATGCCGTTTTCGATGGTGCTGTCCTGACGGATGCGGCTGATGAAAGTGGCATAGTCGCCCACGCATTCCACCGGGGTGACGTAGCCACCGGCCTCGCGCTTATCCACCACCAGAATGCCCGGCGCCTCGCGCAGGATATCGCGCACCTCATCCTCGTCGATGAACTCTTCGAACTCGATGTTGATCGCTTCGGAATGGCCCACGAACACCGGCACCCGCACGCAGGTAGCCGTGACCTTGATCGCGGGGTCCACGATCTTCTTGGTTTCGGCCACCATCTTCCATTCTTCCTTGGTCGAGCCGTCCTCCATAAAGACGTCGATATGCGGAATCACGTTGAAGGCGATCTGCTTGGGGTAGACCTTGGGGGCCACTTCCTGACCCGGCACATACATGCCCTTGGTCTGGTCCCAAAGCTCGTCAATCGCGTCCTTGCCGGTGCCGGACACGGATTGGTAGGTCGAGACCACCACACGCTTGATCCGCGCACGGTCATGCAGCGGCTTCAGCGCCACCACCATCTGCGCGGTAGAGCAGTTGGGGTTCGCGATGATGCCCTTCTTTGCATAGCCATCGACGGCCTCGGGGTTCACCTCCGGCACGACCAGCGGAATTTCCGGGTCGTAGCGGTAGAGCGAGCTGTTATCGATGACGATGCAACCCGCCTTGGCGGCCTTGGGCGCGTATTGTTTCGTCGCGTCCGACCCGATGGCGAACAGGGCAATGTCCCACCCGGTGAAATCGAATGTATCCAGATCCTGGGTTTTCAGTGTGGTGTCACCGAAGCTGCACTCGGTCCCAAGCGAACGGCGCGACGCCAGCGCGGCAATCTCGTCCACCGGGAACTGGCGCTCGGCCAGGATGTTCAGCATTTCGCGGCCCACGTTACCCGTGGCGCCGACAACGGCAACTTTGTAGCCCATGATATTGTCCTCTTGGTTGGGAACAGCGGCGCACATATCGCATGGGCACGAGAATCAAAAGGGGCAACAGGCTTGACTTATGCTGCAATTGCGAACATGTGACACCCGTGCCCATTGGCCGCGTGAGCCGAACGCCCCCTTGCGACCCTGTCGCCCCCGCGTTCACGGCACAACAGAATTCCCAGTCCCCATCACGCAGGGTCTGACGGTCCGGCCGGTTCAATGGGATCCGCCCGTTTCGCAGAGCGCCTGACCGCACCCTCGCTGTTCCCGATTCCGGGAACCATGATCCGTTTACACCCGAGCGCGCCATCGCGCCGGAAAGGAAGACCTTGTTCGATTTCGATATGCTCGGCCTCTCGCCGACCCTGCTGGCCGCCGTTAAATCCGCTGGCTACGACACCCCGACGCCCATCCAGAACCAGGCGATCCCGCTTGCGCTGGCCGGGCACGACATCATGGGCCTTGCCCAGACCGGCACCGGCAAGACCGCGGCCTTCGGCCTGCCGCTGGTGGAACATCTGCTGGCCCATCAGGGCAAGCGCGAACCCAAATCCGTCAAGGCATTGGTCCTTGCGCCGACGCGCGAACTGACCAACCAGATTGCCGAGAACCTGCGCACTTATGTGAAGGGCTCTCACCTGCGCGTTGGCACCGTTGTCGGCGGGCAGTCGATCAATGTGCAGATGCGCTTCCTTGAACGCGGCACCGACATTCTGGTGGCCACCCCCGGTCGCCTGATCGACCTGATGGACCGCCGCGCGGTGCGGCTGGACCTGGCCCAGTTCCTTGTGCTGGACGAGGCCGACCAGATGCTGGACCTTGGCTTCATCCACGCGCTGCGCCGGATTGCGCCCGCATTGGGCACGCCGCGCCAGACCATGCTGTTTTCGGCCACCATGCCCAAGCAGATGGAAGAACTGTCGCGCACCTACCTGACGAACCCGCGCAAAGTGCAGGTCTCGCCGCCGGGTAAAGCCGCCGACAAGGTGACGCAGTGCATCCATTTCATCGCCAAAAGCGAAAAGCCCGCCTTGCTGCGCGAGCTTCTGCGCCGCCATCCCGATACGCTGAGCCTCGTCTTCTCCCGCACCAAGCATGGCGCGGAGAAGCTGATGAAAGGGCTGGTCGCTGACGGGTTCGACGCGGCCTCCATCCATGGCAACAAGAGCCAGGGTCAGCGCGACCGCGCCATCAAGGCGTTCAAGGACGGGCAGGTGAAGATCCTCGTGGCGACCGACGTGGCCGCGCGTGGCATCGACATCCCCGATGTGCGTACAGTCTACAACTACGACCTGCCCGACGTGCCCGACAACTACGTTCACCGCATCGGGCGCACCGCCCGTGCCGGCAAGGATGGCGAGGCAATTGCCTTCTGCTGTGCCGAAGAGGTCGATCAGCTGAAGGATATCGAGAAAGTCATGAAGATCTCGATCCCCGTCGCCAGTGGCCGCCGCCCGGAACCGGTGAAGGAAGACAAGCCCAAGCGCGGTGGTGGGGGGCAACGCCGCCGCCGGTCTGGTGGCGGGGGCCAAGGACAAGGCCAGGCTCCAGCCAAACCACGTCAGGCACGCCGCAACAAACAACGCCGCAAGCCGGCCGCATGACGAAAAAGGGCCGCTCTACGCGGCCCTTTCTCACATCAGAAATAGCGTCAGCTCAGATCGCCGCCTTGCGCATTTCCTCCAGGTAAATCTCGCGGATGCGCGGGGCGATCTCACCGACCTTGCCGGTGCCCACGGGCTGACCGTCGATCTCCACAACCGGCATCACGAAGGCGGAGGCGGAGGTCACAAATGCCTCTGCCGCATTCTGCGCTTCCTCGATTGTGAAGGGACGCTCTTCGACCTTCATCTGGGCCTCGCGCGCAAAGCGCAGTACGGCGGCGCGGGTGATCCCGTGCAGAATGTCGTTCGACAGCTGCCGGGTGACGATGGTGCCGTCATTCGTGACGATATAGGCGTTGTTCGAGGTGCCCTCGGTCACGAACCCATCTTCGACCATCCAGGCATCGTCACAACCCGCTTTCTTCGCGGCCATCTTGCCAAGCGAGGGGTAAAGCAGCTGCACCGTCTTGATATCGCGGCGGCCCCACCGAAGATCCTCGACCGAGATCACCTTCATGCCCACCTTGGCCTGCGGCGCATCCGCCAGCCCCGGCTTGTTCTGGGTGAACAGCACGATGGTCGGCGCGGTGTCGGCAGGCGGGAAGGCAAAATCACGGTCATCGGGCGCGCCGCGGGTGATCTGGAGGTAGATCAGACCATCCACGATCCCGTTCTTCTCGACCAGCTGGCGATGCACCTCCAGCAGATCCTCGGTGTTGATCGGATTGGCCATCTCCAGCTCGTCCAGAGACCGCTGAAGACGCTTGGCGTGACCGGCGAAGTCGATGAGCTTGCCGCCGAGCACGGAGGTCACCTCGTAGACGCCATCGGCAAAGAGAAACCCCCGATCGAAGATGGACACCTTCGCTTCATTTTCCGGCAGATACTCGCCGTTTACATAGACGGTGCGGGTCATTCTTGGTGGTCCTTCTCAAACTTGGCGAACGGCGCCCTTGGCGGCGCTGGTGGTGAGGGCGGCGTAGGCCTTGAGCGCGGTCGAGACCTTGCGGGCGCGCGGCTTGGCGGGTTTCCACCCGGCGGCCTCCTGTGCGGCGCGGCGGGCGGCCAGTTCTTCGTCCGACACGGCGAGGTTGATGGTGCGGTTCGGGATGTCGATCTCGATCCTGTCGCCGTTCTGCACGAGGCCAATCGCCCCGCCTTCCGCCGCCTCGGGCGACACGTGCCCGATGGAAAGCCCCGAGGTCCCGCCGGAAAAGCGGCCATCGGTCAGCAGCGCGCAGGCTTTCCCAAGCCCCTTCGACTTGAGGTAGGAGGTCGGGTAGAGCATTTCCTGCATCCCCGGCCCGCCGCGTGGCCCTTCGTAGCGGATGACCACAACATCGCCTTCCTTGACCTTGCCGGTCAGGATGTTGCTGACGGCCTCGTCCTGGCTTTCGCAGACATGCGCGGTGCCGGTGAATTGCAGGATCGACGCATCGACGCCCGCGGTTTTCACGATGCAGCCATCCAGCGCGATATTGCCGAACAGAACCGCAAGGCCCCCGTCTTGGCTGAACGCGTTATCCTTGTCGCGGATCACGCCGTTGGTACGGTCGGTGTCCAGCTCCTTGTAGCGGTTCGACTGGCTGAAGGCCTGCGTCGTGCGCACGCCCCCCGGTGCGGCCTTGAACAGGCTCTCCGCCTCGGGGTTGTTCGCCACCGCGATATCCCACTTCGCAATCGCCTCGCCCATGGTGCTGGAATGCACGGTGTGACAGTCGTTGTGCAGCAGGCCCGCGCGGCTAAGCTCGCCCAGGATCGAGAAGATGCCGCCGGCGCGGTGCACGTCCTCCATATGGACGTTCGCGGTGTTGGGCGCGACCTTGCAGAGGCAGGGCACCTTGCGGCTGAGCCGGTCCATATCGGACATCGTGAAATCCACTTCGCCCTCATGGGCGATGGCCAGCAGGTGCAGCACGGTGTTGGTGGACCCGCCCATGGCGATATCGAGCGACATGGCATTCTCGAACGCCTCAAAAGTGGCGATCTCACGCGGCAACAGGCCCTTTTCCTCGCCCTCATAGTGGCGCTTGGCGATCTCGACGATCTTGCGGCCCGCTTCGAGGAACAGCCCCTTGCGGTCGGCATGGGTGGCGAGCGTCGATCCGTTGCCCGGCAGCGCCAGACCAAGAGCCTCTGCCAGACAGTTCATCGAATTCGCCGTGAACATGCCGGAACAGGACCCACAGGTCGGACAGGCGTTTTCCTCGATATGCTGCACCTGTTCGTCGGTGAAGCTGTCATTGGCGGCGGCGACCATCGCGTCCACAAGGTCGATCTTGCTCATCTCCAGATCGGCAATGTCGATCTTGCCCGCTTCCATCGGCCCGCCCGAAACAAAGATCGCGGGGATGTTCAGCCGCATGGCCGCCATCAGCATGCCGGGGGTGATCTTGTCGCAGTTCGAGATGCAGACCATTGCATCGGCACAATGGGCGTTGACCATGTATTCGACGCTGTCGGCGATGACCTCGCGGCTCGGCAGGCTATACAGCATCCCGTCATGGCCCATGGCGATACCGTCATCGACCGCGATGGTGTTAAACTCCTTGGCAACACCACCCGCCGCCTCGACCTCTCGCGCGACCATCTGGCCGAGGTCCTTCAGGTGCACATGCCCCGGCACGAACTGGGTGAAGCTGTTGACGATCGCGATGATGGGCTTGTCCCAATCGCCATCCGTCATCCCGGTGGCGCGCCAAAGGCCACGGGCGCCGGCCATGTTGCGGCCATGGGTGGTCGTGCGGGAACGGTATCTGGGCATGTCGGTCCTCCTGTCGAGCGGGGATTGCTTAGCGCAAAGATGGGGGGAGGGCCATATGGGGAAAGGGGAAATCATTGCATCGGTAGCCGCACCATCGACGACGCGCGCGGGGGCGATCCGACCTGTGATCAGCACACTTTATCTCTGCCACACCTGGGCGACCTCAATCGTCGCGCTCACGGCACCCAAATCGCCTCCGCGTGGGGGCGCGTCGGCGATGGCGCGGCGGGCTGACGCCCTTGATTCCGCGCCGGGAGATGTTGACCCCTTAGCTAGAAATTCTCTCCAGACCACTGGGTCGAAAACTTTGATCTCGTACAGAGCGTGGTTATTGTATTCTTAAACAGCTAAATAAGCTTTGTCGCGCACTAACAGAGGAGGGTAAAATGCGAGCAATTCTAGCCATAATTTCAATGCTTGTGATGACCGCTTGCGGGGACTCCAATATGGACCGCAATCCATTTCCATCAACCTATAGCACACCGGACTGTGGGACTGGCTACTGGGACGGCTCAAGGTGCGTGTATACATATACTCCGACATCAACCACCCCGAACTCAACATCATCGTCAACGTCGTCTTCCAGCGGAGACTGCCCGCCCGGTGAATATCGACGCCAAGACACTGGTGAGTGCTGGTGGGGACAGTAGCGACCGTTTGGTGGGCGGGCATTTTAGCCCACCACCCCAAAACCACCGCTCACCCCCACAACTCCGCACTCGCCGGGTGCACTCCGGCGGCGTCGTAGACCAGCGGCGCGTCGCGGTCCTCGGCCAGCAGCAAGGGTCCGTCGAGGTCCACCACCTCGGCCCCTTGCGCCACCAGAACAGCGGGGGCCATGGCCAGCGACGACCCCACCATGCATCCGACCATGACCTGGTAGCCCTCGGCGCGGGCGGCGGCGCGGAGGGCAAGCGCCTCGGTCAACCCGCCGGTCTTGTCCAGCTTGATGTTGACCATGTCGTATTTGCCCTTCAGCCCCGGCAGGCTGGCGCGGTCGTGGCAGCTTTCATCGGCGCAGACGGGCAGGGGGCGTTCGATTTCCCCGAGCATGTCGTCGGAACCAGCAGGCAGGGGCTGTTCCACCATCTGCACACCGAGGCGCAGCAGGTGGGGCGCGAGGTCGGCATAGACCTCTGCCGTCCAGCCCTCATTCGCGTCGACGATGATGGGGGACTTGGGCGCTCCCTCACGGACCGCCTCCAGCCGCGCCATGTCGTCGGGCGTGCCGAGCTTGATCTTCAAAAGAGGCCGATGCGCGTGTTTCGCGGCCTCGGCCCGCATGTTCTCGGGCGTATCGAGCGACAGCGTGTAGGCGGTGATCAGCGGACGCGGCGCAGGCAGCCCCGCCAGTTGCCACACGGGCGCGCCGGTCTGCTTGGCGGCAAGGTCCCACAGGGCGCAGTCCACGGCATTGCGGGCGGCGCCAGCAGGCAGGGCATCCTGCAGATCCTGCCGGGAAATGCCCTCCGGCAGCCCCTCGATCTGGGCGGTCACACTGTCCAGCGTTTCCCCGTAGCGGGCGTAGGGCACGCATTCGCCCTGCCCCACAACTCCATCCGCAAAGGCGCGGACGGTCAGGACATGAGCCTCGGTCCGGCTGCCGCGGGCGATGGTGAAGACCTGCGCCAGCCGGAAGGTATCGGCGGTAACGGACAACATCAGATCGCGTCGAGCGCATCCACCAGACGGCCCGCGCCCTGGCGGAACGGGTCAACGGCAGGCAGACCCATCCGCTTCTCGGTCGCTTCCAGATAGGACATTGCCTCATCCTCGCCCATGGCGGCGGTGTTGACCGAAATGCCCACCACCTGACAGGCGGGGTTGGCAATGCGCGCGAGCGGCAGGGCGGTGTCGCGCAGTGCCTCCAGCGAGGGCAGGTCATAGCCCGGAAGGCCGCGCATATGGGCGCGGGTCGGCTCATGGCTCAGGATCAGCGCGTCGGGCTGGCCGCCATGGATCAGCGCCATGGTCACACCGGAATAGGACACATGGAAGAGGCTGCCCTGCCCCTCGATATGATCCCAATGGTCGTCGTCATTGTCGGGGGTCAGCCATTCGACGGAGCCTGCCATGAAATCGGCGATGACGGCATCGAGGGGAACCCCGTTGCCGGTGATCAGAATGCCGGTCTGACCGGTGGCGCGGAAGCTCGACTTCATGCCGCGCTTCTTCATCTCGGCATCCACGGCCAGCGAGGTGTACATCTTGCCGACGGAACAATCGGTGCCCACGGCAAGGCAGCGCTTGCCGGACCGTTTCACGCCATTGGCGATCGGGTATTTCACGTCCGGCACCCGCACGTCATGCAGTTTGCGGCCAGTGGCTTCGGCAACCGCCACCAGATCGGGCTCATCGCGCAGCAGATTGTGCAGGCCGGAGGCGAGGTCGAACCCTTCCTCCAGCGCCATCACCAGCACCTTCTTCCATTCCTGGCTGATCACGCCACCGCGGTTGGCAACGCCCACGACCAGCGTCTTGGCCCCGGCCTCTTTCGCGGCGGAAAGATCCATGTCGGGCAGCTTCACATCGGCGCCGCAGCCCTCCATGCGGAACTGGCCAACGGCATTGTCGGGTCGCCAGTCGCGGATGCCCTGGGCCACTTTGGCAGCGAGCTGATCGGGCGCGTCGCCCAGGAACAACAGGTATGGGGTCTGGATCATCTTGGGCCTCGGCTATGGGAAAGCTGCGCCGTGCAGGGCGCGATTCGATCCCGATTACAGCGGGTTGAGCCACCGTTGCAAAGGCCAAATTCAGGGTTTCGACCAGTCCAGTAGCGCCACAGGCGCGTCCTGTTCCTGATAGAAGTCGCGCGGTGCATGATCGGAAGCAACCGTGTTGCGCTTGAATTCATAGCGCATCAGATCGCCCTTGATCTCCGATGCCACGATCAGGGCCTGATACAGATGCCTCGGCCCCTCGTAGATATCGACCAATCCCCGCAGATGCGGGGCGTACTCGGCGTCCAGCGCAAAGCCCTCTTCCGCGAATTGCAGGATCGGATAGACGTCATCACCCACATGCACGGACCGGCGGCTGCGCTTGCGCTCGGCCTTCTTTTGTGCGGCGCGCAGGCCGTCCATCACTTCCTTGGGCAGAAAATCTGACATCGCACAGATCCTTGGGGCTTGCTCGGGTCAATTTGGACCTCAGACAGATTCGGACAAGTCCACAGCCCCGCCGCATCGCAGCACGTCGCATTCGGGCCACACTATCCGAAATCGGGTGCAAGATCCCTTAAGGGTGGCATGTAACAACCAGACGAACCGACCTTTGCCCAAGCGGTGTGATCGCCGAAGCGCCTGTCAGCATCTGCCTGTCCTGTCCCGGCCGGACGGTCAAATCGGCGGTTGGCGCGGTCATGACCGTGGTTCGCTGCACCCCGTGGCGACGCGCCCTCACGCCCCATGAACACCGGTTTGCCGGGAATCGGCGGCGCACCGCGGGCGGAGCCCGGCGCAGCGATCCGGTGCTTTACTTGCCGCACACCCTGCGGCACCATAGGCGCACCGAAAAAAGAAAAGACCATTCCGAGGCGGTGCAGTACAAATGACCAAGGCGATTTCACGCTCTGAACCGGGCGCGGGCCACCCGTTCCTGACCTTCTTGAATACCGTTGCCGATGACGGAAAGACGCGACGGATCGACAGTTTTCAAAACGCCACCGTGCTGGTGCGCCTGTTGGAAGAAGAGGGTTTTGCGGCCCCGTCTGAACCGGTCACGCCGATGCAGCTTCGCAAGATCCTGACGCTCAGGGAAACAGCCTACGCCGCCTTTTCCGCCATCGCGGCAGGACGCGCGCCGGGGCGGGAAGACGCGCTGTATCTGACCGAGGCGCTCAAAGCCGTCTATCAGGATGCTGAAATCTGCATTGGCGATACCGGCCTGACAGTCGCCGCAAGCCCGCTTGGCCGCGTCTATGAACAGCTGGTGCTGTCGATGGATGACCTGCTGCGATCCGACCAGTTCGGGAGGCTGCGTGAATGTCGCCGCTGCACGCATCTGTTCATCGACAAGGGGCGGGGCGTCGGGCGGCGCTGGTGTTCCATGTCGCGCTGCGGCAACCGCGCCAAGGCCGAAAGCTTTCGCGCACGGCAACGGCACGCCGCCTGATCCAACGGTATTTCACCGCGCTTTGCGCGTCGACCCGTGCGAGGGGCGCTGCCCCTCGCGCTCCCCGGAGTATTTTCACAAGGAGAAGGCGGGATCTGTGCATAGGGGCAGGGAGGCTCTGCGCTACTGAAGGTGGCCTGCGCTGATGTGGCGACTAGGTTGCATAGTAGCAATCGAAAGGAGCGCACGAATGGGTATGCTGGTCGACGGACACTGGGTGGAAAAGTGGTACGACACCAAATCCACAGGCGGAGCGTTCAAACGCAGCGAAGCGCAATTTCGCAACTGGATCACCACCGATGGCGCACCCGGCCCCACCGGCGAAGGCGGCTTCAAGGCCGAAAGCGGGCGCTATCATCTTTATATCAGCCATGCCTGCCCCTGGGCCAACCGCACGATGATTTTCCGCAGTCTGAAGAGGCTGACCGAACATATAGATGTATCTGTCGTGCATCCAGACATGCTGTCAGACGGCTGGACCTTCTCCGATGACTTTCCCGGTGCGACGGGTGACCGGCTGTTCGGCTCGGACTTCGCCCGTGACATCTACCTGCGCGCCAAGCCCGACATAACGGGTCGCGTGACCGTGCCGATCCTGTGGGACAAGGACCGCGATACCATCGTGTCGAACGAGAGCGCCGAGATCATCCGCATGTTCAACTCGGCCTTCAACGGCATCACCGGGGATACGCAGGATTTCTACCCGAAGGCTCAGCGGGATCAGATCGACGCGCTGAATGCACGCATCTATGACGCGGTGAACAATGGCGTCTACAAGGCGGGCTTCGCCACGTCGCAGGAGGCTTATGACAGCGCTGTTCACACGCTTTTCGAGGCGCTCGACTGGATCGAGGATATCCTGTCGCGGAACCGCTATCTGACGGGCAACCGGATCACCGAGGCCGATTGGCGGCTTTTCCCCACCATTGCCCGGTTTGACGCGGTCTATCACCAGCATTTCAAGTGCAACCGGGCACGGATCATCGACTATCCCAACCTGTGGGGATGGGCGCGGGAGCTGTACCAGTGCCCCGGTATCCGGGACGTCGTGCAGTTCGACCATTTCATCCGCCACTACCACTACAGCCACGACAGCATCAATCCGCACCGGATCATCCCCATCGGGCCGCAAATCGACTGGGATGCTCCGCATGGGCGAGAGGCATTGCGGGCGGCCTGAAAATCGGGTTGAACCGTTCCCGGCGAACAGGGGACAGCGATGACCGGGATCGAAGGCAAACGCGATCATGGCGGCGGGGTGGACGGCGCGGCGGCACGCTATGGCGGCGCGCGGGCGGATTGGATCGACCTGTCGACCGGGATCAACCCCCTGCCCTACCCGGTGCCGGACTTTCCCGCCGATTCCTGGACCGCCCTGCCCGACCAGGGCGCATTCGAAGCGCTTTATGCGGCGGCGCGGGCGTTTTGGAGCGTTCCTGCGGGTGCAGCTATTCTAGCAGCGCCCGGTGCCTCGGCGCTGATCGCGCGCATTCCGGCGCTTGTGCCCGCTGGCCGGGTCCACATCCCTGCCCCCACCTATAACGAACACTGGGCCGCCTTCCGCACCAATGGATGGCAGGCCGGTGAGGGCGGTGCGCTGGTCGTGGTCCACCCCAACAATCCCGATGGCCGGGTCTGGAGCGCAGCGGAACTGGAAGGGGAGCGACCCCTGACGGTGATCGACGAAAGCTTTGGCGACGTGATGCCGGGGGACAGCCTCGTTCATATGGCGGAGCGTCCAGGCGTGATCGTGCTGAAGAGCTTTGGCAAATTCTGGGGGCTGGCGGGGCTGAGGCTTGGCTTTGCCATAGCGCGGCCAGAGACAATCGACCGGCTGGCCGAGATGATCGGGCCATGGGCGGTGTCCGGTCCGGGGCTGGTGACCGGGGCAGCAGCTTTGCGCGATCGGGATTGGGCAGAGACGACCCGCACGCGGCTGGCCCGCGATGCGGACCGGCTGGACTCTTTGATGACACGCGCGGGGGCTACAGTGGCAGGCGGCACAACGCTCTTTCGGCTTTACGATGTGGGCGAGGCGGCGGCCTGGCAAGACCGGCTGGCGCGGCACCACATCTGGAGCCGGATCTTCCCCTATTCCGACCGCTGGCTACGGCTCGGCCTGCCGGGACCGGACGCCCATTGGGCACGGCTGGAAGAGGCCCTGTCATGACCGCCTGGCTGCTGCTTGGGGCCATGGCGCTCGATGCCGTGATGGGAGAGCCGCGCTGGCTCTGGTCGCGGGTGCCGCATCCTGCCGTGCTGATGGGGCGGGCGATTGGCTGGTGTGACACGGAATTCAACCGCTTCCCCCGGTGGGACAACGGTATTCTGGTCGTCATGGGGCTGGTCGCCGGGGCGGGCCTTTTGGGCGCGGTGATCGAAGCACTGCCTTTGGGGTGGCTTTGGTCCCTGATCGGGGCGGCGATCCTGTTGGCACAGAAAAGCCTTGTGCAGCATGTGCAAGCCGTGGCCGACGGGCTGCGCTATGGCGTGGGCGAGGGGCGGCGGGCGGTCGCGATGATCGTGGGCCGGGACACCAGTGGCATGGATGAGCCCGCCGTGGCGCGGGCCGCGATTGAAAGTGCCGCCGAGAACTTCTCGGACGGGGTCATTGCGCCCGCCTTCTGGTACCTCATTGGCGGATTGCCGGGCATCCTGATCTACAAAGTGGTGAACACCGCCGATTCCATGATCGGCTATCGCACGCCCCGACACGCGGAGTTCGGGTGGGCCGCCGCGCGGCTTGATGATGTGCTGAACTGGATTCCCGCGCGCATCACCGCGGGGCTGATTGCACTGGCCTTCTGGTCGGACCGCGCCGTCGACGTGATCCGCCAAGACGCGCGGCTGCACCGGTCCCCGAACGCGGGCTGGCCAGAGGCGGCGATGGCCGGCGTGCTGGACGTGGCCCTGTCCGGCCCGCGCAGCTACCACGGGGAAACGCGAGACTTTCCGTGGGTCAATGGCAGCGGTGTGCGGGAGATCGGGGTGGCGGAGGTCGATGCCTCCATATCCGTGCTCTGGCGGGTCTGGGCGGCGTTTGGTGCGGTCACACTGGTGCTTGCCCTGTTCTGAGCGCCTGTTAATCTCTCGCCCAACAACAGCCACAGGATTTTCCCATGCGACTGATTTCAGCGACCCTTCTGACCCTTGTCCTTTCCACCGCTGCCCATGCGCAACAATGTGGCGGCAGTTTTTCAGCCTTCGTCGACGGGCTGCGGCAGGAAGCCCTGCGCAACGGCCACTCCGCGCAAAGCGTGAATGCCTTCTTCAATGGCGTGACCCAGGATCAGGCCACGCTGAATGCTGACCGGCGGCAAGGGATCTTTGCCACCCCGTTCGTGGAGTTCTCGCGCCGTCTGATCAGCCAGAACCGGATCAACAATGGCCGCGCCAACGCCGAACGCTATCGCAGCGTCTTCGACCGGATGGAGCGGGAGCTGGGTGTAAGCCGTGGTGTGCTACTGGCCTTCTGGGCTTTCGAGACCGATTTCGGGGCCTTCCAAGGCGATTACAACACGGTGAATTCGCTGGTCACCCTGGCCCATGACTGCCGCAGGCCCGAGCTGTTCCGCCCGCAGGTCTTCGCGGCGCTCGACCTGTTCGAATCCGGCGATCTGGACCCGCGCCGCACCACCGGGGCCTGGGCGGGTGAGATCGGGATGGTGCAGATGCTGCCCGAAGACATCCGTGACCGGGGCATCGATGGCGACGGTGACGGGCATGTGGATTTGCAGAACTCGGCCCCCGATGCGCTGATGTCCGGGGCCAACATGCTGCGCAGCCTTGGCTGGCAGGCGAACCAGCCCTGGCTGGTGGAGATCGAGGTGCCATCGAGTTTCGACTGGTCCCTCTCTGGGCTGGAGACCACGCGGCGCGTGTCGCAATGGCAGCAGATGGGCATTCGCGGGCGCAACGGCGCGCTGACGAATACGGGGCTTCAGGCCTCGATCGTGGCACCGCAGGGGCGGAACGGCCCGCTCTTCATGGCATATCCGAATTATTCCGTGTTGTTCGAGTGGAACCAGAGCTTTGTCTACGTGACCACGGCCGCCTATTTCGCCACGCGGCTGGAAGGCGCGCCGGTCTATAACGCGGGCAATCCGGACCCGGGTCTCGACCAGACCCAGATGCGGCAGTTGCAACAGCGCCTGACCGCCTTGGGCCATGATGTTGGCGGAATCGACGGGATCCTGGGCGCCCGCACCCGGGCCGCCGTTCAGGCGGAACAGCAGCGTCTTGGGATGCCCGCCGATGCCTGGCCCACGGCGGAACTGCTGCGCAGGCTCTGATCCGGTTTCGCCGCCTCCGGCGTCGATCCGGGAGCGGCCCTCCTCAACCCCCGGCTGACGCCGGAGGCCTCGTCGGTCCGCATTGCCACGGAAGAATACCGGGTCCGGTCATCAGACCTGGCTGCGGTGAAGGCGGTTGGGGTGGGATGCCTCCGGCGGAGGTATTTGGACCAAGATGAAAGGGCGTTCAGTATAAGGGGATAGCCTGCTAAAGCGCTTTTCGCCTGCCATCAGGCGACCATTTGCTCAGCTTTCTTGAGGTCCACCGAGACCAACTGGCTGACGCCCTGTTCGGCCATTGTCACCCCAAAGAGGCGGTCCATCCGGCTCATCGTCACCGCGTGGTGGGTGATGATCAGGAAGCGGGTGTCGGTCTGGCGGGTCATCTCATCCAACAGATCGCAGAAGCGGGTGACATTGGCATCATCAAGCGGCGCATCGACCTCGTCCAGCACGCAGATGGGCGCGGGGTTGGCAAGGAAGACGGCGAAGATCAGCGCCAGCGCTGTCAGGGTCTGTTCGCCGCCCGACAAAAGCGAGAGCGTCGACAGCTTCTTGCCCGGCGGCTGGCAGAGGATCTCCAACCCTGCCTCCAGCGGGTCGTCGCTTTCTACGAGCACCAGCTTGGCCTCGCCGCCGCCGAAGAGATGGGTGAAGAGCATGGCAAAATTGCTGTTCACCTCTTCGAACGCGGCCAACAGGCGTTCGCGGCCTTCGCGGTTCAAACTGGAAATACCGCCGCGCAGCTTGCGGATGGCTTCCTCCAGATCCACTTTCTCGGCGGCCAGCGTGTCGCGTTCCTCGGTCACCTCGCGAGCGTCTTCCTCGGCCCGCAGGTTGACCGCGCCAAGCGCGTCGCGCTGACGGCGCAGGCGCATCACGTCGGCCTCGATGCTGTCGACGGAGGGCATCCGCTCGGGGTCAGCGCCAAGCTGCTCCAGCAGTTTCGCCGGGCCCACCTCCATCTCTTCCTGGATGCGGTCGGCGGCGGCCTCCAGCACTTCGGCGGCACTGTCGCGGCGGGCCTCGGCTCGGGCACGGCTTTCGCGGGCATCGGATGCGGCACGTTCGGCTTCGCGTTCGGCCTGCACCGCCTCTCTCAGCCGGGTTTCGCCAAGCGCCAGCCCGTCGGCGGCGGATTTGCGGCGGGTCTCGGCCGTGTCGATCGTGTCGGCCAACTGGTCCTTGCGGGCAATGATCTGGTCGGGGGCCTTCCGTGCCGCCTCCAGTTCCACCTCGGCGAAGCCTTTGCGGTTCTCCAGCTCCTTGATGCGGGTCGCGGCGTTGTCGAGGCGCTTCTGCCAGGTCGAGACCTCTTCCGAGATCCGCGTCAGGCGACTGTCGCGCGCCTCGCCCGCGCGTTTCAACTCGCCATGGGCGGAGCGGGCAGAGAGCAGGACGGAGCGGGCGGTTTCCACCTCGGCGCGGGCCTCTTCGACGCGGGCGCGGGCGGTGTCGAGATCATCCAGTTCGGACCGGGCGCGGGTGGCGTCGGCAAGGGCCTGGCGGGCGGCCTCGGCCTCTTCCCCATGACGGGCGGCGGCCTGGCGCAGGGTTTCGAGACGGCCTTCTAGGATATTGCGGTCGGCTTCGGTCCGGGAAAAGGCGCGGCTGGCATCGGCCATCTGCTGATCGGCGGCGCGGCGGGCGGCGCGGGCCTGCTTGTCGGCCTCGGTCAGCGCGGCCAGCCGGTCGGCATTGGCCCTGTGGCTGGTCCGGGCCCGATCCACGGCGACAGCGGCGCGTTCCAGTTCCGCCGACATGTCGTTCAGCTTGTTGACTTGCTCCAGCCTGCGCGCGGCGGAGGAGGAGCTGTCAGCGGCAGCCAGTGCAAAGCCGTCCCACCGGAACAAATCACCAGACCGAGTGACAAGCCGTTGACCGGGCAGCAGCTGAGGTTGAAGGCGCGTGCCTTCGCCGTTCTGCAACACACCCACTTGGCGCAGGCGTCGGGCCAGAACCGGCGGAGCGTCCACATATTCAGCGAGCGACACGACGCCGGCTGGCAATGGCTGCGGCGCATCATATTGCGGCAGGGTGGTCCAGCCGGTGCCCTCATCCGCTTCGGGGGCCTTCAGGTCATCGGCCAGCGCCGCGCCCACGGCGGCCTCGTATCCCGGCGCCACGCGCACCCGGTCGAGCAACTGATTGCGTCCGCCGCGTTCACGCTCCAGCAGTTTCGACATCGCCCGCACTTCGGCATCTAGCGTGTTCCACTCGCCCTCGGCTTCCGCCAGAACGGACCGCGCCTCGGCCTCGTGCGTTTGCGCGTCGGACCGGGCAGATTCGGCCTCGGTCAGCGTTTCTTCAGCGCGGGCGGACAGATCGGTGGCGCGGGCAAGTGCGGCCTCGGCCTCCTCGTGTTCCTGCGCCAGTGTGGCCAGCCGCGCCTCGGCCTGATCGGCTTCGGCGTGGGCATTCTCGGCCTCGGTCCCGTGGCGGTCGGCGGCGCGGGCGCTGTCATCGACCAGCCGTTGCGCAGACTGGTGACGGGCGGCGAGGCGGGCCGCTTCCTCAGTCAGGCTGGCATGGACGGTTTCCTGTTCGGCAAGCGCCGTGGTCGCCGCGTCGACCGCTTCCAATGCAGCGGTGAGCGCATCTTCGTGGCCTTCGCCAGCATTGCGCAGCGTCTCCGCCTCTTGTTCCAGCGCCTCGATGGTGCTGCCCGCATCGGCGTTCAGGCTGCCCTCGCGCGCCAGATCCTTGGCGAGTTGCGCGATACGGTTGGTCAGGGTTTCTATCGCACGCCGCGCACGGGCCTCTTCCTCGTTCAGGGCGTTGCGTTCGACGGTCACCCGTTGCAACAGAGCGGCGGCAATCGCCTCTTCCTCGCGCAGGGGTGGCACAGCCTCTTCCGCCGTTTCGCGGGCCTTGGCGGCCTCACGCGCGGCGGTTTCGGCGCGGGCGGCGGCGGTGATCGCGTCGCGCAAGGCGGCTTCGGCTTCGGACCGCGCATCATCGGCTTCTTTCCAGCGGCGATAGAGCAACAGCCCTTCGGCTTGGCGCAACTCGCCCCCGATTTCCCGATAGCGCGCGGCCTGTTTGGCCTGCCGGGCTAGTGCCCCCAACTGGCCGTTCAACTGATCGAGCACGTCGTCGACCCGCGCCAGGTTGGTTTCCGCGCCTTTCAGCTTCAGCTCGGCCTCGTGCCGCCGCTGGTAAAGCCCCGAAATCCCGGCAGCTTCCTCCAGAATGCGCCGCCGCGCCTTGGGTTTGGCGTTGATCAGTTCGGAAATCTGCCCCTGCCGCACCAGCGCCGGTGAATGCGCCCCGGTGGAGGCATCGGCAAACAGCATCTGCACATCACGCGCGCGCACATCCTTGCCATTGGTCTTGAAGGCAGACCCGGCATCGCGGGTGATCCGGCGGATGATTTCCAGGTTGTCAGTATCGTTGAAACTGGCGGGCGCCAGCCGTTCGGTGTTATCGATCGTCAGCGCGACCTCGGCAAAGTTCCGGGCGGGACGGGTCGAGGCACCTGCGAAGATCACATCCTCCATCCCTGAGCCGCGCATCGCCGTGGGGCGGTTTTCACCCATCACCCACCGAAGCGCCTCCAACAGGTTGGATTTGCCGCAGCCGTTGGGGCCCACAACACCGGTCAGCCCATCCGCGATGATCAGATCGGTTGGATCGACAAAGCTTTTGAAACCGTTGAGCCTGAGCCGCGAAAACCGCACGTGCCTGCCTGTTCTTGTTGATTCCCGTCTGGGCAAGTGTCCGGCAGTCAACGCGCATGAGTCAACGTTCAGCCCCACGATATGGCGGTTTTCGGCGCATTATCCACAAGATATATGCTTTTTGCCGCCTAGCCACAGTCCAGATCGGCGCGCATCACGGCCACGTCCCCCCGCAGGCTGTCCTCGATCACGCGGCAACCGCTCACCGCTTCCATGGCTTGCACCGCCCTTGGATAGACGGAGCCGATAGAGGGGTTGGGCATCATGTTGGTGCGGATCGCCTCGGCCCGGTCGCCCCTAAGGCGTATGGAAAACTCCACGGCGTCGATTGTGATCCGCGTCGCTTCGGCCCCCATCATCGCCGGGGCGGGACTGTCGCAGGCAGCGAGCAGCATCAGCAGGGGAAAGGGTGTCATCTTCATGCGCCCAGTCTTGGGCCGGGGTGGTTAACAGCCGGTAAACGGGGTGCGACACCTTTGTAGTTAACAAAGTCAACTTTATTGTTGCGACTCGCCCCCTGGCCGCGTATTTAGTTACCAATGTCAATTAAAGGAGTGCCAGAGATGACCGTCGCCGAAAACCGCTATTCGCCGCTTTATTTCCTCGCCTCGCTTGGCGCGGGCGGCCTCACCGTTACGTTCTTCATGTGGCTGATGTTCTGGGTTCCGCATACCGGCCGTCCGGTTCCGATCTTTGAAGATGCATGGCCGTTGCTGACCGGCGGCACCCTGATGCAACAGGCGATGATCCTGGTTGCCTGGGCCGGAATCGCCATTTTCGGCTTCCTCAACCTCAAGCTTCTGGCCTTCAACCTGCGCCGCTTTGCAGAGTTCCGCCGCTCGGACGCCTATGAAACCTTCGCGCGATCCAACGCGGGCAGCCAGGTTCTGGCGATGCCTCTTGCGCTGGCGATGTCCGTGAACGCCATGTTCATCCTGGGCCTGACCTTCGTGCCCGGCCTGTGGAACATTGTCGAATACCTGTTCCCCGCCGCGCTGGCAGCCTTCCTTGCCATCGGCTGGATCGCCTTCAGGGAACTGGGTCACTTCATCAAGGAACGCCTGCATTCCGGTGGCTTCGACTGTTCCGCCAATAACAGCTTCGCCCAGATGCTGCCCGCCTTTGCCCTGGCGATGATCGGCGTGGGCCTCGCCGCCCCGGCAGCAATGTCCGGAGCCACCCTGACCGTGGGTGTCAGCCTGGTGCTGTCCACCTTCTTCATCACCACCGCCATAATCCTTGCGCTGATCGTGCTGGTCATGAGCATGCGGTCGATGCTGGAACATGGCGTCAATGTCGAAGCGGCCCCGACCCTGATGGTGGTTATCCCGCTGATGACCGTGATCGGCATCGCCCTGCTGCGTCAGAACCACGGACTGCACACCACGTTCGAGGCCCATGGCACTGCCGCCGACACGCTGATGCTGCTGACCCGACTGCTGTCTGTCGAGGTGATCTTCGCTCTCTTCGGTCTCGCCGTTCTGTCCCGCGTGGGCTACGTCGCCCGCTTCGTGACCGGGTCCGAAACCTCCGCCGGGTCCTATGCGCTGGTCTGCCCCGGTGTTGCGCTCTCGGTGATGACCCACTTCTGGCTGAACAAGGGTCTGGTCGCCGCTGGCATCGTCGCCAAGTACTCGGTTGCCTACTGGGCCATCTCGGGCATCGCCGTGGCGCTGCAACTGGGCATGATCGTCCTGGTCTGGATGCTGGCCCGCAAGCACTTCGCACCGGCCCCGAAAGGCGCTGTTCCCGCCTGATCCCTTCGTCAGGTGCCTCCCGAAACCCCGGCCTCCAGCGGCCGGGGTTTTTCGTTTTCCACACCCTGTTTCGACCGATTGGCCACAATAATCGGTTTGAATCCGCTTGCGAATCAGTCCGCTGGTTGAGACAGCCCCGCTCGAATGCTATCTTGGCCATATCCCGGCGCCGGGGATCTTCGGCGTATTGTGAAGGAGGACCACGTCCTGACTGGACCTGTTCAAGCAGCCACCACCGGGGCTGCACCAGTGGCGCAGATGACGCGCCCGACCAAAGACCTGACAAGCGACACCCTGCTTGCCGAGGTTCTTGCATCCCTTGACGACGACAAAGCAGAAGAGATCGTCCAGATCGACCTGCGCGGAAAGACCCAGATGGCAGATCACATGGTCATCGCCTCCGGTCGCTCCTCGCGTCAGGTGGCGGCGATCTCCGAAAAGCTGGTCGCGCGGCTGAAGGAAACCTTCGGGCTTACCGCCCGGATCGAGGGCAAGGACACCGGCGATTGGGTGTTGATCGACACGGGCGATGTGATCGTCCATGTCTTCCGCCCCGAAGTGCGGGAGTTCTACCAGCTTGAAAAGATGTGGCTGCCCGCCGGCAGCGTCTGATCTTTCATGCGGGTGACCTTATGCGTTGTGGGCCGGCTTCGGGCCGGGCCAGAAGCTGATCTTGTCTCTGACTACCTGACACGCTTCGACCGCACGGGCCGCGCGCTTGGCCTTGGCCCTACGCGTGTGGTGGAGGTCGAAGACAAGAAAGGCGGCGGCAAACCGGCAGAGGCTGATCTGCTGCGCAAGGCGATCCCAACGGGCGCGACGGTCTGCGCATTGGATGAACGCGGGCGGGTGATGTCGTCGCCCGATTTCGCGGGCGCTCTTGCCAAACGCCGCGACCAGGGCGCACAGGACATAGCGTTCCTGATCGGCGGTGCCGACGGCATCGACCCCTCGCTGGTGGGTCAGGCCGACATGGTGCTGAGCTTCGGGGCCATGGTCTGGCCCCACATGCTCGCCCGCGTGATGCTCACCGAACAACTCTACCGCGCCGCGTCGATCCTGGCGGGAAGCCCTTATCATCGTGTGTAAGCCGCTCGCTCGGCAGCGCGTGATACCAGCCGCACCCACAAAAAATTCTGGCCGAAACACCACGCCCATCCAAGGCGCATTGCCCAGAGCACGGCGCGGGCGATAACGCGTGCAATGTGGTCTGATCGCATAGAAACCGGGGCGCATGACTCATACGCCCCGGCTTTTGTCACCCGACTCCCGGTCTTAGCGCAGGAGGATTTCCACGCGCCGGTTCTCCGCCGCATTGGGCGATGAGGGGTTGATCAGGCGGGTTTCACCGTAGCCCACGGGCGTTAGCAAGGCGCGGTTGATGCCGTGGACATTGACCAGTTCCTCGATCACCGCCTGCGCCCGCCGGTTCGACAGGTCCAGATTGTAGCTCGCGGCCCCCGACGCATCGGTATGGCCCTGCACCTCGAAGGCCCGTCCAGAGAGCCCGGCGTCGAAGATCGCCTGTGCGAGACGTGCCACGAGGGCGCGGGCCTGCGGCGTGAGCGTTGCCGAGTCAAACTCGAAGTTGATCGGCAGGTTGGTCATGCCAGCGGTTTCCAGCTGCCCCTGGATCACCTCGGCCGTCGCGTCGATATCGACCTGCTGCACCAGTTCCGCGGGGATGGCCCGCCAGTACTGGCCGCTCACATCCTGACACATATCCATGAAGGCCGCCCCGTTCAGGGTCGCGCCGTTGGCCTGGTTGCCCTCAAGGCACTCGCCCGCGTTTTCACGGAACATCGTGGTCAGGCGGAAATAGCCGTCGCCCGCCGGAACGGCCCGCCAAAGCTGGCCGCTCACATCCTGACAGCTGTCCATGAAGGCGGCGCCGTTCATGGCTGCCCCATTGATCTGGTTGCCCTCAAGGCATTCATTGGCCCCCTCGCGGAAGGCGGTGGTCAAGCGGTAATAGCCGCCATCAACGGGCATGGCACGCCAGAGCTGGCCGGTGACGTTCTGACACCGGTCCATGAAGGCCGGTCCGCTCGCGGCCTGATTTCCTTCAAGACATTCCGAGAAGCCTTCCCGGAACATCGTGGTCAGTCGGAAATACCCATCGGGCAGGGCCATGGAGGGCGGTGCGGGCGGCGCCACATTGACCGGCTCCCAGGTTTCCAGTTCCAGCACGCCAAGGCAGGTCGCGCCGTCATAGGTGCCAACCCAGACGTCCAGCCGGCCATTGAGAGCGTCAGAGGAAGCGAGGTTCAGAAGCGGCTGCAGGTTCCCGCGGCTGTCATCGTCGAAATACCACTGGGTCGAGGGGGTGTTGACCAGAAGCGTCGTATCGCACTGGCCCTCAACCTCGATTTCCAACCGCTGATAGCCTTCCATGCCGGAGAGGTAGAAGGAATAGTGCGGCACCGCGTAGGCATAGCCCAGACCCCCGGACGGACAGGTGGCCAGGGGAGTCGGGCCGCCCGCATTCACATTATATCGCTGCGGCGTGTAGAGTTGCTGGCCGGTCAGCGAGACCTCCTGCCCCGTATAGGCATAGCTCGGGCAATTCGCCTGTGGCTGGGGCTGCGGTTGCGGCTGGGGTGCGGGGGCCTGAGCAAGCCAGGTCTCCATATTCAGCGTCGCGTTGCAATAGGACCCGTCATAGGTGCCGACCCAGACATCCACCCGACCATTGAGATTGGCAGCCCCCCGGATCTCGATCCGCGGGTCGAGGTTGCCGTTGGAATCATCGTCGAACAGCCAGCTCGCATTGGCGGTGTTGACCAGCAGCACCGCGTCGCACTGGCTGACCACATCAGCCACCAGATAGTACTGGTCCATCCCTGACAGGTAGAATGAGAAATCCGGCGCGGTCGTCACATAGCCGAAATTGCTGAAGCCGCAGTTCTGCAGCGGGTTCTGTCCGCCGGCAACGACAGAGTAACTCTGCGGGCTGTAAAGCTGCTGACCGGTTAGCGTATGGCTCGCCCCGGTCTGGTTGAATGTCGGACAGGCCATGGCTACCGCCGACATCGCAAATAGGCCGAACAGGGCCGTGGCTAAGAATTTCAAGGTAATTCCTCCAATCATTCTCATTGTGCGGCTCGCCGCTTGGTCAAGACTTGCCGGTAAAGGCTTCCGGATCAAGCATTCTTCAGGTTCGAAGATGTAATCTGTTGCCTAAGTGGCCAAAACCGGAATGAGACGGCCAGTCCTTCAGACCTTCGTCCGACAAGGAGTCAATTGACGTCCCGTCCGGAACCAGGGCACGCAGGACATGGCGATTTCAGACGTGGGCGGGGACGGTCTCTTGTCATGAAGAGTGAGCGAAACGATGCCGTCAACGACCCCCTTGCGCCCTTCGCGATTTCCTCGGTGCTGAGCGACTTGATTCAAACCGAGGCTGCACGCATTGGATACGAAAAAACCGCGCCGGAAGAAGGGGCGCGGTTTGTCCAAAATACTCGGATCACCTACTCCCGCACCAGCTTCTCATAGCCTTCCGCGATCTCGCGGGCGATGGCGCCGACTTCAAAGTTGTAGTCGCCGATCTGGCCCACGGGCGTGACCTCTGCCGCGGTCCCGGTCAGCCAGCATTGCTGGAAGCTTTCCAGTTCCTCCGGCATGATGTGGCGTTCATGCACCTTGATCTGACGGTCTTTCAACATGCCCACCACGGTCTGGCGGGTCAGGCCATTGAGGAAGCAGTCGGGCAGCGGCGTGTGCACTTCGCCATCCTTGACGAAGAAGATATTGGCCCCGGTCGCCTCGGCCACATAGCCGCGATAGTCGAACATCATAGCGTCGGAACAGCCCTTGGCCTCTGCCGCGTGTTTCGACAGCGTGCAGATCATGTAGAGACCGGCGGCCTTGGCGTGGCTTGGGATCGTTTCGGGGCTGGGACGTTTCCACTTGGAAATGTCCAGCTTGGCGCCCTTCATCTTTGCGTCACCATAGTAGGCACCCCATTCCCAGGCGGCGATGGCCAGCCGGACGGGGTTCTTGGCAGAGGCGACGCCCATATCCTCACCCGCGCCACGCCACGCAACAGCGCGCACATAGGCGTCAGTCAGGCCATTCGCTGTAAGGACCTCCTGCTTGGCGGCCTCGATTTCGTCCACGGTCCAAGGAATCTGGAAATCGAGCTGCCCGGCGGAGAAATGCAGACGCTCCGAATGCAGGCGGCTTTTGAAGATCTTGCCATTATAGGCGCGCTCACCCTCGAACACGGAAGAGGCGTAGTGCATCGCATGGGTCAGAATATGTACATTCGCATCCCGCCAGGGGATGAGTTTGCCATCCATCCAGATGGTTCCGTCGCGATCGTCGTAAGCAGCGCCCATTGTGTTCACCTTCGGCAGGGGTCTTGGCATTTTCGGTTTGTTGCGCAAAATACGTCCGAACCGGACATAAAATTACGCAAAACCGGACATTCGGTAACAATTGATTCTTGGAAAGTCAACAAGGCTGACATAAAGTCGGGCAAAAGGCGACAGGACCCCGGGGGGAACGCATTTCATGGCCGAACGCGGTGCGGCACAGTCTTCTGCAAGCAGCGGGGAAAGCCTGCTTTTTCTGACCGACGAACAGCTTCGGCGCGGGATCGAGGCGATGTTCTTCGCTTATCGCGGATTTACCGCCGACCCGGACCGCATTCTCGAAAACCACGCATATGGGCGCGCTCATCACCGGGCGATCCACTTCATCAACCGCAGCCCCGGCACCACGGTAAACAATCTGCTGGCCATTCTGGGCGTCACCAAGCAATCTCTGAACCGGGTGTTGCGCACACTGGTCGAGGACGGCCTTGTCGAAAGCCGCGTCGGCACCCGAGATAAACGCGAACGTCACCTGTACCTGACCGAGCAGGGCATTGCACTGGAACGTGAATTGTCCGAGGCACAACGCACCCGGATGCGGGCTGCCTATCGTGCTGCCGGACCCGACGCAGTGGCGGGCTTCCGCACGGTGCTGGAACAGATGATGGACCCTGAACTTCGCCATCATTACCTTTCCAACACCGAGGGAGGCGCATGACAGATCCGGCAGCCCATCTTCTGATCGTCGACGATGATGAGCGCATTCGCGGTCTTCTTCAGAAGTTCCTGATTCGCAACGGCTTCATTGTCAGTGCCGCCCGCGATGCGGCCCACGCGCGCCGACTGCTGGAGGGGTTGGAATTCGACCTGATCGTCCTGGATGTGATGATGCCCGGTGAAGACGGGATCAGCCTGACCAAGGCGCTGCGCGAAAAGCTGACAACCCCGATCATGCTGCTGACGGCAAGGGGCGAGGCCAGCGACCGGATCACCGGGCTGGAAGCCGGGGCCGATGACTACCTGCCGAAACCGTTCGAGCCGCGCGAATTGCTGCTGCGGATCAACGCCATCCTGCGGCGCGTTCCAAGCGTGTCCGAAACGCAATCGGCCCCCAAGATGCTGCATCTGGGGCCGATCCGGTACGACCTTGAACGGGGTGAGATGTGGCAGGGACAAACCCCCATCCGCCTGACCGCAACGGAATCGGCGCTGATGCGGATCTTCTCTGCCTGTCCGAACGAACCCGTCAGCCGCACTCAGTTGGTCGAGGATCTGGGCCGCGACAAGGGCGTGGGCAGCAGCACCAGCCAGGAACGCGCCGTTGATGTGCAGATCACCCGGCTGCGCCGCAAGATTGAGGCCGACCCGAAACAGCCGCGCTACCTGCAAACGGTACGCGGCGCGGGCTACATGCTGGCCCCCGACTGAGGATGTCCATGACCCTGCTATTTACGAATGACGCGGGCCTGCGCCACCAGATGCCGCTTGGCCACCCGGAACAGATCGCCCGGCTGGAACACGTGAACCGCGCGCTCTCCGCGCCTGAATTTGCCGCGCTCGACCGGCGAGAGGCCCCCATGGCGGAAGAGGCCGACCTGCTGCTCGCCCATCCCGAAAGCCATGTCACCGCGATCCGCGAGGCCGCGCCGCAGGAAGGGTTGATCGCGCTCGACCCCGATACATCCATGTCGCCCGGCACGTGGGAAGCCGCATTGCGCGGCGTCGGCGGCTGCCTTGCCGCCGTCGATGCGGTGCTTGCGGGCGAGGCGAAGAACGCTTTTGTCGCCACGCGGCCTCCCGGCCATCACGCCGAAAAGACTCGCGCCATGGGGTTTTGCATGTTCGGCAATGTCGCCATCGCCGCGAAACATGCGCTGGACCGGCACGGGCTGTCCCGCGTCGCCATCGTCGATTTCGACGTGCACCACGGCAACGGCACGCAGGATCTTCTGTGGGACGAACCGCGCACGCTGTTTATCTCGTCCCACCAGATGCCACTTTATCCCGGCACTGGCGCCGCCCATGAGCGCGGCGCGCATGGCAATATCTTGAACGTGCCACTGTCGCCGGGCTCCGACGGGGAAACCATGCGCTCCATCTACGGCTCGCGGCTGTTCCAGCGGTTGCGCGACTACCAGCCGGAATTGATCATCCTGTCTGCCGGGTTCGACGCCCATGCCGACGATCCTCTGGCCAACCTCAACTGGACGACCGAGGATTTTGCCTGGATCACGCGGGAACTGTGCAAGGTGGCAGACGACACCTGCGGCGGGCGGCTCGTGTCGTCGATGGAAGGCGGCTACAACCTTGATGCCCTTGCAGACTCCGTCGCTGCCCATGTGACCGAGCTGATGGAGGCATAGAGTGGCGACCGGGCTTGTCACCCACCCCGATTGCCTCGCGCATGTGACGCCCGCCCATGTCCATGAACAGCCCGCCCGGCTGGCCCGCGTGTTGCAGGCGCTGGAGGGATTGAGGCTCTTCCGATACGAGGCCCCGCTGGCCAGTGGCGACACGCTTCTGACGCTGCATACGCCCGCCTATCTCGACCACATCCTCGCAAGTGTTCCGGCCCAGGGGTTCACCATGCTGGACCCCGACACGGACGAGGAAACCTTCCTGTCGCCCACATCCCTGCCCGCGCTTTACCGCGCCGTGGGCGGCGTTCAGAAGGCCGTCGACCTCGTGCTGTCCGGCGAGTTGACCAACGCGTTTGCCGCCGTGCGTCCGCCGGGCCACCACGCCGAGCAGGAACTGCCCATGGGGTTTTGCTTCTTCGGCAATGTGGCTTTGGGCGCGAAGTACGCGTTGGATCGCCACGGGCTGTCGCGCGTCGCCATCGTGGATTTTGACGTGCATCACGGCAACGGCACACAGGCCCTGCTGTGGAATGAACCCCGCGCCTTGGTGATCACCTCGCAGCAAATGCCGCTCTGGCCCGATACCGGTGACATCAGTGAAGCCGGCGCCCATGACAGCGTGGTAAACGTGCCGCTCGCCCCGGGAACGGGCGGCAAGGCCATGCGCGATGCCTATGAGGCGCGGGTGTTCCCGAGGCTGGAGGCGTTCCGGCCAGACCTGTTGCTGATCTCGGCGGGGTTCGACTGCCATGCTGCCGACCCCTTGTCCGATCTCGCCTGGGTCGAAGAGGATTACGAGTGGCTCACGCACCGGCTTTGCGATATCGCTGACAGGCATTGCGGCGGCCGCATGGTCTCGACTCTCGAAGGCGGCTATGATCTGGACGCCCTTGCAGCCTCGGCTGCCACCCATGTGCGCGTTTTGACGGAGAGAAGCGGATGAGCGACCAGAAAAAAATCGAGGAAATGAGCTTCGAGGAAGCGATCCGGGAACTGGAAACGGTGGTCGGCCAGCTCGACCGGGGTGACGTGGCGCTGGAGGATTCCATCAAGCTTTACGAACGCGGCGCGCAGCTGAAGGCACGATGCGAGGCGAAGCTGAAGGAAGCCGAGGAAAAGGTCGCGCAGATCACGCTGGACGCCAACGGGCAGCCCACGGGGGCGAAGCCGGTCGAGGGGCTGTAATCCTTGTTCAAGATGCAGTTGAAAGACGCGCAGGACGCGATTGCCCGCGCCCTGTCGGATCGTATGGCGGTGCTGGGGTCTGATCGGGTGGCTGAAGGCATGCGCTACGCAACGGCGGGCGGCAAGCGGTTGCGTGGGTTCCTCGTGCTGGAAGCGGCGCGGCTGACGGGCGGCGATGCGGGGGCGGCGATGCAGGCGGCTTGCGCCGTGGAATGCATCCATGCCTACAGCCTTGTTCATGACGATCTGCCCTGCATGGACGACGACGATTTGCGCCGCGGCATGCCCACGGTGCACAGGAAATGGGACGAGGCGACGGCGGTGCTGGTGGGCGACGCGCTGCAAAGCTTCGCGTTCGAGCTGCTGGCCGATCCTGTTACGGGTGACGCCGATCAGCGGGCAGAGCTGGTGTTGACCCTTGCCCGCGCCTCTGGCCCGCAGGGCATGGTTCTGGGTCAGGCGCAGGACATCGCCGCCGAAACCGCTCTCACCCCCCTCACCCTCGACCAGATCACCGAATTGCAGGCCAACAAGACCGGCGCCCTGCTGGAATGGCCCGTGGTCGCGGGCGCGATCCTTGGCCGGGCCGACCCCGCCCCCCTGCGGCGCTATGCGCGGGCCGTGGGCCTTGCCTTTCAGATCGCCGACGACATCTTGGATGTAGAGGGCGATGCCGAGAAAGCGGGCAAGGCGCTGCGCAAGGATGCCGAGGCGGGCAAGGCTACCTTTGTTTCGCTACTTGGGCTGGAGGGCGCGAAAGCCCGCGCGCAGGGGTTGATTGATGAGGCCGAGGCGGCGTTGGCCCCCTATGGCTCCGACGCGGAAACCTTGCGGGAACTGGCCCGCTTCGTTATCGCCCGTGACCAGTAACCGAATTCGGAGAGCCACATGAGCGACCGCCCCGACACGCCCCATCTGGACCGGATCCATTCCCCGGCCGATCTGCGTGGGCTGCCGGTGTCTGATCTGCGCCGCGTGGCCGACGACCTGCGCACCGAAACCATTGCCGCGGTCAGTAAGACAGGCGGGCATCTGGGTGCGGGGCTTGGCGTGGTGGAACTGACCGTGGCGCTGCATGCGGTCTTCGACACCCCGCGCGACAAGGTGATCTGGGACGTCAGCCACCAGTGCTACCCCCACAAGATCCTGACCGGGCGGCGCGAGGCCATGCCGACCCTGCGCAAGAAGGGGGGCCTGTCGGGCTTCACCAAGCGCAGCGAGTCGCCCTATGATCCGTTCGGCGCGGCGCATTCGTCGACCTCGATCTCCGCAGCACTCGGCTTTGCCGTGGCGCGCGATCTGGGGGGCGTGATCGAAACCGGGCTTGGTGATGCGATTGCGGTGATCGGTGATGGCGCGCTGACCGGGGGCATGGCCTTCGAGGCGCTGAACAATGCCGGTCATCTGGGCAAGCGTCTGATCGTGATTCTGAATGACAACGAGATGAGCATCGCGCCGCCAACCGGGGCGCTGTCCTCCTACCTGTCGCGGCTCTATGCCGGGGCCCCGTTCCAGGAGCTGAAATCGGCGGCCAAGGGCGCGGTGTCGCTGCTGCCCGAACCCTTCCAGGAAGGGGCGCGGCGCGCGAAAGAGCTGCTGAAAGCGGCAACTGTTGGCGGGACGCTCTTCGAGGAACTGGGCTTTTCCTATGTCGGTCCCATCGACGGTCATGACATGGAACAACTGGTGTCCGTTCTGCGCACCGTGAAGGCGCGGGCTGACGGGCCGATCCTGATCCATGCAATCACCAAGAAGGGCAAGGGCTTTCGCCATGCTGAGGGGCATGCCGACCGTGGGCACGCCCGCGCGCCCTTTGACATGGTGACGGGCGAACAGCGCAAAGCGCCGTCCAATGCGCCCTCCTACACCAAGGTGTTTGCGCAAAGCCTGATCCGCGAGGCGGAGCTGGACGACAAGATCGTTGCCGTCACCGCCGCGATGCCGGACGGGACGGGGCTGGACCTGTTCGGGGAGCGGTTTCCGAAGCGGGTGTTTGACGTCGGTATCGCCGAACAGCATGCTGTGACCTTCTGTGCCGGCATGGCGGCGGGGGGGATGAAACCTTTCTGCACGATCTATTCGACCTTCCTGCAACGGGGCTATGACCAGGTCGTTCACGATGTGGCCATCCAGCGCCTGCCCGTCAGATTTGCTATTGATCGCGCGGGGTTAGTGGGTGCCGACGGGGCGACGCATGCGGGGTCTTTCGACGTTGCCTACCTGTCGAATTTGCCCGGTTTCGTGGTGATGGCGGCAGCCGATGAGGCGGAACTGGTGCATATGGTGGCCACCGCCGTGGCGCATGACAGCGGGCCGATCGCCTTCCGCTATCCGCGGGGCGAAGGCGTGGGCGTGGATATGCCGGAGCGCGGCGTTCCGCTGGAGATCGGCAAGGGCCGGATGATCCAGGACGGCAGCCGCGTTGCGATCCTGTCTTTCGGAACCCGGCTGAGCGAGGTTCAAGAAGCCGCCGAAGCGCTGGCCGCGCGTGGGATCACGCCGACGATTGCCGATGCACGATTTGCCAAGCCGTTGGATTCAGAACTTATTCTGAAGCTTGCCGCCGATCACGAGGCGCTCATTACCATCGAGGAAGGCGCGGTTGGCGGCTTTGGCAGCCATGTGGCGCAGTTGCTGGCCGAAGAGGGCGTTTTCGACCGTGGGCTGAAGTTCCGGTCGATGGTTCTGCCCGATGTTTTCATCGACCAGGCGAGCCCTGAAGATATGTACGCCACGGCAGCGATGAATGCCGAGCATATCGAGGCGAAGGTGCTCGACGTGCTCGGCGTGGCGCGCTTGAGCCGGCAGGCGTGAGGGCCTGAAAAGGGGGGGTGCCACCCGTACACCCCCTGTACACCCCCCGTACACCGGGCGTGCATACGGAAAGCGGTTTCGCCGCGTTGGGGCGCGTCGACCGGGGAGCGGCCCTCGTCAAGCTCCTTCGGAGCCCTCCTCGGGCCGCGTTGCCACGGAAAATCGGATGGGACGGTGCGCCGGTCTGATCGGGTGCCGACCGGAAGGTCAGGATGCCTCCGGCGGAGGTATTTTGGCCAAGATGAAGGGGCCGTATTGCGCGATGTGCGGGGGTAACGCAGAATTCCGGCGAGCCGATTTTGGGGGGGTGGCGTGCAAAGACGCGACGTATTGACAGCGGTTGCGGCGGGACTGGTCGGGACGTTTCTGCCGGTGGATCGGGGATTGGCCAACGGAGCGCGGCTGACCGGCTATCTGCGGACGAACTGGAGCCGCGATCCGTTCTGCTTCGGGTCTTATTCCTACACACCGCGCGGGCTGTTTCGCGCCGCGCATCGCAGGCTGGCGGAACCGGTGGCAGGACGGATCTTTTTTGCCGGGGAGGCCGCAAACCCGGATTACGGTAGCACCGTTCACGCGGCCTATGAATCGGCGGGCCATGCGGTCGAGGCCATTGAGGAGGAAGATCACGAGGATATTGCCGTGATCGGGGCGGGCGTCGCCGGGCTGCGCGCGGCGCAGATGCTGGCCGATCTGGGCTATGACGTGACGATCTACGAGGCGCGCGACCGGATTGGCGGGCGGCTATGGACGGACCGCAGCCTCGGGGTGCCGCTGGATCTTGGGGCGAGCTGGATTCACGGGATGGAGGACAATCCGCTGGTCGGTCTGGCGGAGGATGCTGGCGCGACATTGGTCGAAACCGGTGAAGAGATCGTCTTTCGGCTAAGCGGCGGGGCGATGCAGGACGCGGAGGAGGTGCCGGACTGGCTGGAGGAGGTCATCTCGATCCAGCACAATGCCGGGGCACGGCGGAACCAGATCAACCTTGCCGCGTTTCGCGCCCCGACCGATTATGGCGGCGCAGAGGCGGTCATTGCCGAGGGATATGACCGGCTGGTGCCGGAGCTGGCCGGGGACTACGCGCTGCTGACCGGCCATGTGGTGCAGCGGGTGACGCTGGGCGGGGGCATCCGGCTGGGGTTTGCCGATGGCGCGGAGGCGCGGCACGATGCGGTTGTTGTCACCGTGCCCCTGGGTGTCTTGCAGGCAGGGCGGATTGTCTTTGACCCGGCCTTGCCAGACACCAAGCAGGAGGCCATTGCATCGCTTGGCATGGGTGTGCTGGACAAGCTCTACCTGCAATTCGACACACCGTTCTGGGAGGGCGATCCGACATGGATCGTGACCGCCGATACCGGGCTGCCGCGCGGACAGTTCAACCAGTGGCTCAACCTGTTGCCGGTTCTGGGCGAACCGATCCTTTTGGGGTTCAACGGGGCCGATGCGGCGCGGGAGCTGGCGGGGCAGGATGATGACGCGTTGATTGGCACGGCGCTGGCGGTTCTGGAGCGGGCCTATGGGCTGTAAGTGCTATATGAGCCTTGGAATCCGGGGCTTGGCAGGCTAACCGGGGGCAGGAAAACGGAGCGCCCCCATGTCCATGAACAGCTTTGGCCATCTTTTTCGAGTCACCACCTGGGGTGAAAGCCACGGGCCTGCCCTGGGGGCGACGGTGGATGGCTGCCCGCCGGGGGTGCCGGTCGAGGCCGAGGCGTTGCAGCACTGGCTGGACAAGCGCAAGCCCGGGCAGAACAAGTTCACCACGCAGCGGCGCGAACCCGATCAGGTGGAGATTCTGTCAGGCGTCTTCGAGGGCGTCAGCACCGGCACGCCCATTCAGTTGATGATCCGCAACACCGATCAGCGGTCGAAGGATTATGGCGATATCAGTGAGAAGTTCCGGCCCGGACATGCGGATATCACCTATTGGCAGAAATACGGCATCCGCGATTATCGCGGCGGCGGGCGGTCCAGCGCGCGGGAAACGGCGGCGCGGGTGGCAGCGGGCGGCGTGGCACGCGAGGCGCTGAAGCAGCTGGTTCCGGGGCTGTCGATCACCGGCTACATGGTGCAGATGGGGCCGCATGGGATTGACCGGGACCGGTTCGACTGGGACGAGATCGAGCGCAATCCGTTCTGGACGCCGGATGCCGGGGCAGCGGCGGATTGGGCCGACTATCTGGACGGTCTGCGCAAGACCGGTGATAGCGTTGGCGCGGTGATCGAGGTGACGGTGCGGGGGATGCCGGCGGGGCTGGGCGCACCGATCTACGGCAAGCTCGACACCGATCTGGCTGCCGCGATGATGTCGATCAATGCGGTGAAGGGCGTCGAAATCGGCGAGGGTATGAACGCGGCCTGCCTGACCGGCAGCGAGAACGCGGATGAGATTCGCATGGGACCGGATGGGCCGGTCTACAGCTCCAACCATGCGGGGGGAATCCTGGGCGGGATTTCTACCGGGCAGGATGTGGTGGTGCGGTTTTCAGTCAAGCCGACCTCATCGATCCTGACGACGCGCAAGACCATCACCAAGTCAGGTGAAGAGACTGAAATCATTACAAAAGGTCGTCATGACCCATGTGTCGGCATCCGCGCCGTTCCGGTGGCCGAGGCGATGGCGGCTTGCGTCTTGCTGGATCACGTGTTGCTGCATCGTGGCCAGATTGGGGCAAACCGGGGGCAGATCGGCTAAATTTGCCCCTAATTTCTCCATTCTCCGTTGATAGGCGTGGGTTTCACGTGACTGCCAGCGGAGAGTTCAGCGTATGCTGAAGGAGTTTTTCAGATCGGAATCGGGCGCAGTGACCACGGATTACGTGGTGCTGAGCGCGGGCGTCGTGGGCGTCGGCATTGCGGTGCTGAATTCCACGTCGGCCGGCATCGAGAATCTGGCTGGGGACATTGACGCAACGCTGCGTGGTCAGATCGTGAATTCGAGCTTCGCCCGGCAGAGCTATTTCGACGACTTCGAGAACGGTGCCGGTTTCTGGTTCGGCGGCGTGACCGATGGCTCGGACGCGGCCTATGGCGGGCTTCTGGGCCCCTATGGCGGCAGCGGCGGGGCCGAGATCGTGACCCGGACCTATGACCTGATGTCGGGTTACGACCATGCGGTGATCGAGTTTGATCTGCACGCCCTCGACAGCTGGGACAGCGAAGAGTTTATCATGTTCGTCGATGGCTCTCCGATCAGTTCCCACAATTTCGACTGGAGAAGCGACGGCACAACCGGAAGCTGGACAACCTCTGACGGAAATTACAGCGTGTTCATCGAACCGTCCGGTTCACGGTCGCATACCGGTTACAATGACGGCTGGACAGACCAGAGCTTTACCGTCCGGGTGGAAGTGACCGATCCCGGCCCGTCGATGAGTGTCGGCTTCGGGTCTACCCTGAACCAGAGTGTCCATGACGAAAGCTGGGCCGTGGACAATGTCGCAGTGACATCAACCAACGACCCCTCTGACGTCTGAGACGGATCAGCTTAGCCCCAGATCCATCAGTTCCTGAATCGCGGACCGGCTGGTGCCCGCAACGATGCGACCCAGTTCGGCGTCGCCGCGCAGCACGACCAGCGTGGATCGGCGGGGAATCTCGAGGCTTTGGGCCAGTTCGCCTCGTCCATAGGTATCCCAATCCACACGAATGAAGCTCATCGCGGCATCATAGGCGGGGTTTTCCTCGCGAAGGGCCTCGATATGGCGTTCCTGCGTGCGGCAGGTCCCGCACCAGGGCGCGAAGAAATCCACGAACAGCGTTTCGCCGGCGGCCAGGCGCTGCTGCACCAGACCCGGCGTATAGTCGATATTGCTGGCGCTGGCCCGGCCGGCCAGCAACAGCGCGGCCCCGGACATGATCAATAGGTCGCGTCGGTTCATCAGGTTTCTCCCTTACAGGGCTACCGAAAGATCCTGAAGCCAATAGGGCAGGACATCGAGCAGCCAGATTTCGATTGCGTGGTGCCAGCGCAGCAGGATCGCGGTGCCGACAAGGATGAAGACGCCCCCAAGCAGCGGGCGCGAGCGTTCGGCGATGGCCTGCATCAGCGCCCGGCGACGCTGGAAGAAGGACCGCGCGCCATAGCCGAGGGCGAGGATGATGGTGGACACGCCAAGGGCAAAGAACACCATGATCGCCGCAGCGCGGCCGATGTGTTCACCCGCACTGGCCAGCGCGATTGCGCCACCAAGGGTAGGGCCGACACAAGGCGACCAGACCGCGCCAAGCAGCGCACCGCCAATCGCCTGCCCCTGCCAGCCGTCGCGGCCATTCAGCGACGACATCTGGCTGTCCGCACCCGATGAAACGCCCGCCGTTGCGGTGGCGAAGGCGGCGGAAAAGCGCGGGATCAGCAGGACGAGGCCAAAGGCGATCATCAGAACCGCGCCCGCCTGCCCTATGGCTTGTTCATCAATGCCCACGGCCCGACCCGCCAATGCGACCGTCAGGCCAAGCGCCACGAAAGACAAGCTCATCCCCCCCGCCAGCGCCAGCGGGCCGAACCGGCTGGCCTGCAGGGACCCCGCCAGCACGATGGGCAGCACCGGCAGCACGCAGGGGTTGATGAGGGTCAGAAGACCCGCGCCATAGGCAAAGACAAGTTCCAACATGCGCCTGTTCTGGCGCGAAGGCGCTGTAATGTCATCTGACGCCTGCGTGAGCGGGCATCACAGTGACGTCAGCGGGCGGCGCGAGCCAGTTGCACCGCCAGAATGCCAGCCGCGATGATCGTGACGCCAAGGATATCTGCCCAACCCAGGCGTTCGCCCAGAATCACTGCTGCGATTGCCACCCCGAAGAACGGGTTGAGGAAGTGGAAGGTCGCGCCACGCGTGGCCCCGATGCGCTGCACCAGCAGAAACCAGATCCAGGTGGCCAGCAGGCCGGGGGCAAAACAGGTGTAGATGAAGGCGACGATCAACTGCCAGGACCAGTCCACCACCCAGCTTTCCATCACCAGTGCAAAGGGCACCAGCGCCGCGCCGCCCACCAGCATCTGAAGACCCACGATCATCAGCACGCTGGCCCCGCTGCTCTTGCCAGAGGATGCGCCGGTCACGGTCAGCGTGGCGACGGCCAGTGCAATGGCGCCGACGATGCACAGCGCGACGCCAAGCGGATCGACCCCACCGGTCAGCCGCTGCGCCATGATCAGCGCGACGCCGCCAAAGCCCGCCATCAGGCCGACAACGCCCATGACAGGCAGCTTTTCACGGAAGATGGCCCAGTTGGCGGCGGCCACGATCAGCGGCATGGAAGACGCGATAATGGCGGCCAAAGATGCCTCAATCCACTGCATGGCCACGAAATTGAGACCAAGATAGAGCGCGTTCTGGCAGATGCCGAAAATGATGACCGAGCGCCACTGGGCGCGGCTGAGCTGCCAGTTTTGCCCTAGTGCACGGGCAATCAGGACACCGATTGCACCGGAGATGGCAAAGCGAATCGCCAGCGCCGTAAGTGGCGGGGCGGCGGCCACGATGATACGCGCCGAGGAGAAGGCCGAAGACCAGATCAGGGCGAAAGCCAGCCCCATGCCGATTGCGCGCAGATCCATGCCGTATCTCCGTTTCTTGCCCTGTTAACTGCCTTATCCCGCGACGCGGGAAAGGTCAGCCCCCATTCCGCAGCTGATCGACATAGTCGCGCAGCAGGCGCACCCGGTGCGGGCGGAAGGAGTCGTCTGAGTCTGTCAGGCTTTCGATCTGTTCGGGGTCGAACTTGCGAAAGCCCTGACGCAGGCAACACCATGCAAGGACGAACTGGCGCTGTTCGAGGAAGATGATGGAAAGGGGCCAGATACGGCGGTGCGTTCGTTTCCCAAGCCGATCGACATAGGTGATGTCGACCGCACGCTCGGCCCACGAGGCCTGACGCAGCGGTTCCAGCAGTTCCGACGCGCGGGCGGACGGTCGGAAACGATAGACCATGCTGACCGCATGGGCGGCCTGCTGCGCCACCCGTTCCGGCAAGCGCGCAGTGATCTTGGCAAGCGCCCGGTCGGCGGCGTCTGCCAGGGCGGTGTCGCCGGTTGCTCTGACCTCAGACAGGCCCAGAACCAGCGCCTCGACCTCGTGCCGGTCGAACATCTGCGGCGGAACCGCGGGGTCTTCGGTCAGGCGATAACCGTATCCCGCTTCGCCGTCGATCAGCGCGCCTGCCGCGCGCAGGCTGTCGATGTCGCGGTAAAGCGTGCGTTCGGACACGCCGGTTTCTTCCGCCAGCCGTGCGGCAGTGATGGGTGGGGGCAGGCTGCGCAACAGGTGCAGCAGGCGAAAAAGGCGGTCGGTGCGGGGCATGACGCTCCTGACGGAAACTGACAGGATTGCGGGAGCATACAGGCGCTACTCAGTAACTCAACAGACGAAGGAACACCCCTTGTTGACGCTCTACCACGCACCCCTAAGCCGCTCGACGCGGATCGTTGCGCTGATCCACGAACTGGGCCTTCTGGATCGGGTGCAGATTGAACCGGTGACCGTTTCCCGCGCGGATGGCAGCGGCGGGCGTGACCTGAAGAACCCGCACCCAGAGGGCAAGGTGCCGCTGCTGGTGCATGACGGTGCGGTGATCCGGGAATCGACGGCGATTGCGCTCTATCTTGCGGAACTGGCACCGGAGGCCGGATTGGCCCCGCAGGTCGGTGCAGCGGATCGTGGCCCGCTTCTGAGCTGGCTGTCCTGGTATTGCGGCGTTCTGGAACCGGTGATCGTGTTGACCTTGTGCGGGGTCGCGCACCCGGTGCTGAACACCACGTTCCGGGGTCTGCCCGAGGCCACGGATCGGCTGGCCGACGCGCTGGAGCGGAACAGCTATCTGATGGGCGATGACTTCACGATTGCCGACCTGATCATCGCCTCCACTTTCAGCACCCTGCCGCACCTGATGCCCGACAATCCGGACATTCAGGGTTGGGTTGCGCGTTGCGCCAATCGCCCGGCCATGCAGGCGGCACTGGCCTATGATGCGGACCTGATGGCAGCAACCGTCTGAAACGAAAAAGGGCCGCCCGAACAGGCGGCCCAATTCTGTCAGACGGGTCCGGCGATTAGCCGTTGACGCTGTCCTTCAGAGCCTTCGCGATGGTCACCTTGACCACCTTGTCGGCTTCTTTCTTGATCTGCTCACCCGTTGCAGGGTTGCGCACCATACGCTCGGGGCGTTCGCGGCAATACACTTTGCCGATACCGGGAAGGGTCACGGCGCCGCCAGCGGCGACTTCTTTGGACACGACGGCGGTCACTGCGTCGAGCGCTGCGGAAGCAGCTTTCTTGTCGCTGCCCATCTCTTCGGCAAGGGCTGCAACAAGCTGGGTCTTGGTCATGGGCTTTTGTGCCATGTTCTGTTCTCCTTAACTGCCCGAACCCATGGGGCTCGTTGCGGGAAAGCTACCCGAATATTGTAGGGGCACACAATGACTAGTGTGCCATTTCCTCAAAAAACAAGCATTTTGGGGCAAATTCCCCAGCGTCACAGGAAGGCCGTCTCCTCGAAACTGCGCAATTTCCGGCTGTGGAGCCGTTCAAGGGGCATTTCCCGCAGCGTTTCCATGGCCCGGATTCCGATCAGAAGATGCCGTGACACCTGCGTTTTATAGAAGGCGCTGGCCATGCCGGGCAGCTTCAACTCGCCATGCAGGGGCTTGTCCGAAACACACAGAAGCGTGCCATAGGGAACCCGGAAGCGGAAGCCGTTGGCCGCGATGGTGGCGCTTTCCATGTCCAGCGCGATGGCGCGGGACTGGGACAGTCGGTGCACCGGGCCGGACTGATCGCGCAGTTCCCAGTTGCGGTTGTCGATGGTGGCGACGGTGCCGGTCCGCATGATCTTCTTCAGCTCGAACCCTGACACTTCAGCGACATCCGCCACCGCCTGTTCCAGCGCGATCTGCACTTCGGCCAGTGCCGGGACTGGCACCCAGACGGGCAGATCGTCATCCAGAACATTGTCTTCACGCAGATAAGCGTGGGCGAGCACGAAATCGCCAAGGCTTTGCGAATTCCGCAGCCCGGCGCAATGGCCCACCATCAGCCAGACATGCGGGCGCAGCACGGCAATATGGTCGGTCGCGGTTTTGGCGTTCGACGGCCCCACACCGATATTGACCAGCGTGATGCCACCGCCGCCTTTACGCTTTAGGTGATAGGTGGGCATCTGCGGCAGCTTCGCGGGCGTGTTCAGCTGCTGGTCGGGTTCGGTCACCACGTCATTGCCCGGCCCCACAAGCGCGGTGTAGCCGCTGTCGGGATCGGCCAGCATCTGCCGCCCATAGGCCACGAATTCCTCGACATAGAACTGGTAGTTGGTGAACAGGACGTGGTTCTGGAAATGCTCCGGCCCCGTGGCGGTGTAATGCGACAGACGCGCCAGCGAATAGTCCACCCGCTGCGCGGTGAAGGGCGCCAGAGCGCCCGACCCATCCTCGTTCTTGAAGCCGTAGCCGTTGACGATGTCGTCATTGGTGGTGCCCAGATCGGGCACGTCGAACACATCGCGCAGCGGGAAGGACATGGCCCCGTCATGGGGGATCTGAATGTCGGCGTCGTTCAGCACCGCGAAATGCACCGGGATCGGCGTTTGCGAGGCGCAGACACAAACCTGCACGCCATGATTGTCGATCAGCAGTTTAAGCTGCTGGGTCAGGTAGTGCTGGAACAGGTCGGGCCGCGTGACGGTGGTGGCATATGTGCCGGGTTCGGCCACGTGCCCGAAGGACAGGCGGCTATCGACATGGCCATAGCTGGTCGTTGTGATCCTGATTTCGGGATAGAAGGCGCGGTAGCGGCGGTCGGGCATGCCGGACTCGACCACTTCGGAAAACCGGGCCTGAAGGAAGCTTGTCGCATCCGCATAGAGCTTTTGCAGATAGTCCACCGCCTCGCCCGGATCGGAGAAATAGCGCGGCTCGGCCTCTTTCGGGGTTTCGAGGGGCAGTTGTTGGGAAACGGGGGTCATTGGTCGCCCTCCACGAAAAGTGAGGTCAGCTCGAACGTGGTCACGTCCACCAACCCGAGATCGGAGATCCTGAGGCTGGGGATCACCACGAGCGCCAGCAGAGAATGCTGCATATAGGCGTTGTTCAGCGTACATCCGCATTCGGCCATGGCAGCCACGATTCCCTGCGCCTTGTCGGCCACGCGAGAGGCGAGATCGTCGCTCATCAGCCCGGCAATGGGCAGTTCGACCAGGGCGATTTCTTCCCCGTCCTTGAACACGGTGACACCGCCGCCGACCTCAGAGAGCCGCATGGCCGCCTTGGCCATGTTGTCCCGGTCGGTGCCCACCACGATGATGTGGTGGCTGTCATGGGCCACGGTGGAGGCCATGGCCATCGGGCCTTTGTAGCCAAAGCCGGACACGAAGGCATTGACCACGCCGCCTGTGGCCCGATGCCGTTCGACAAGGGCGATCTGGCAGACATCGCCTTCGCCCTCGACCAGCCCGTCAACGACCGGCAATTCAGCGGTCAGCGCCTCGGTCGGGGCCTGGTTTTCGACGACGCCGATCACTTTGACATGGGCGGAATTGGCGCCTGCGGGGGCCTCGATCTCGAAATCCTGCGCGGTCAGCGCCTTGCCCAGATGCACGGTGTTGCGCGCCTTGGCGGGCCAGTCGAGATGCGGGCAATCGACAAGGATGTCCCCGTTCTCGGCCAGTTTCACGCCGCGCCCGTATACCACTTCAATGGGCAGGGTCCTGAGGTCACTCGTCAGGACCATGTCAGCCCGGCGACCCGGCGCGATGGAGCCAAGTTCCCGTTCCAACCCGAAATGGGTGGCGGTGTTCACGGTGCACATCTGGATCGCCACCAGAGGATCACAGCCGCAGTCGATGGCATGACGCAAGACGCGGTTCATATGGCCGTCATGGATCAGCGTGCCGGAATGGCAATCATCCGTGCAAAGCACGAAATTGCGCGGATCGAGACCCTTTTCCGTGACCGCCGTGATCTGGCTTTCCACGTCATACCACGCGGACCCAAGCCGCAGCATCGACCGCATCCCTTGCCGAACGCGGTCAATCGCGTCGCTTTCGCGGGTGCCTTCGTGGTCGTCCGCAGGCCCGCCCGCCGCATAGGCGTGGAAGGCAGGGCCGCGGTCGGGGCTGGCATAGTGGCCGCCCACGGTTTTTCCGGCGTTCATCGTCGCAGCCATTTCCGCCAACATCTGCGGATCGCCATTCACGACGCCGGGGAAGTTCATCATTTCGCCCAGCCCGATGATGCCGGGCCATGTCATCGCCTCGGCCACATCCTCTGGCCCGATCTCATAGCCTGTCGTTTCCAGCCCCGGCGCGGACGGTGCGCAGGAAGGCATCTGCGTGTAGATATTGACGGGCTGCATCAGCGCCTCGTCATGCATCAGGCGCACGCCTTCCAGCCCCATCACATTGGCGATCTCGTGCGGATCGGTGAACATGGTGGTGGTGCCGTGGGGGATGACCGCGCGGGCGAATTCGGCAGGCGTCAGCATGCCCGATTCGATATGCATGTGGCCGTCACAAAGGCCGGGGATCAGGTAGCGCCCGCCGCAATCGACCACTTCGGTGCCGTCGCCAATGCAATGGCTGGCATCCGGGCCGACATAGGCAAAGCGGCCATCGGCCACCGCCACCTGCCAGCCATCCAGCACTTCCCGGCTTTGAACATTGACGAGCTTGAGATTGCGCAGAACCAGATCGGCCGGTTCACGCCCGGCCGCGATGGCCACGAGTCGGGCCGCAGATTCGGCCCATGATTTGAATGAAGATTGTTTTTCCATGCTCCAATCTGGCACCGGTTTTTTCCGGCTTCAAGCCACATTTTCATGACAGGTTTTCAATCGGTTGCTTCCCGCTTACCCTGCGCGCACCCAAGCCGGAGGCCAAAGATGAGCGTTACGATCTACCACAACCCCAGGTGTAGCAAGTCGCGTCAGGCGCTGGAGTTGATCCGCGCTGCCGGTGTGGAGCCCGAGGTTGTGGAATACCTGAAAACCGGCTGGACCGAGGTGCTGCTGACCGACCTGTTCAAAAAGGCTGGCATCAGCCCGCGCGCGGCGCTGCGCGTGAAACAGGACCCCGCGCCGGAGCTTGGGCTGGCCAAGGCCGATGACGCCACGATCCTGGCCGCGATGATCGCGCATCCGGTGCTGGTGGAGCGGCCCATCGTCGTAGCGGGCGATCAGGCGGCAATCTGCCGTCCGCCGGAACGGGTGCATGAGGTGCTGGACAGGGGCTGATCCCGCCCCGCTTATGAAAGGATCGTCGCGCGCACGGAGAGCGCGGACGCCTCTGGCGGGAGTATTTGGACCAAGAAGAAGGCAGGAGGCGCGATTGGCCCGGAAGACGAGCAAGGCGAGACGGCGACCGCTGCTGCGTTTCCTATTGCGCTGGCTGTTTCGGGGGGTGTTGCTGTTTGCCGTTCTGGCCACGGCATGGATCGCGCTTTATGCCATCGTGGCGCCGCCCACCACGCCCTATATGCTGAGCGAGCGAGCGCGGCTGGGCGAGGTGGTGCAGGTGTGGCGACCGATGGAGGACATCTCGCCACATCTGGCGCGGGCCGTGGTGGCCGCCGAGGACGCGAATTTCTGCCTGCATGCGGGGTTTGACATGGACGCGATCCGCGCCGCGATTGCCGAGGGCATGTCGCGCGGCGGGTCCACAATCAGCCAGCAAGTGGTGAAAAATGCCTTCCTGTGGCAGGGGCGGTCCTGGGCCCGAAAGGCGCTGGAGGGGCTGATGACCCCGGTGATGGAGCTGATCTGGACCAAGCGCCGGGTGCTGGAGGTCTATCTGAACATCGTCGAGTTCGACGAGGGCATCTTTGGGGCCGAGGCCGCCGCCCAGCATTATTTCGGCATCTCCGCCGCCGATCTGAACCCGACGCAGGCCGCGCGTCTGGCCGCCGTTCTGCCAAACCCGCGCGAACGGTCGGCCTCCTCCCCCTCGGCGGCTTTGCGCGAACGGGCCGCGCGGATCGCCGACGGGGCGGCAACGATACGCGCGGATGGCCGTGACGCCTGTTTTGCGCGTTGAAATTGGCCTCGCCCCAAGGCAAAGAGAGGGGATAAGCCAAAAAAGAGCAGATCATGACCCGCCTCTACCACTTCGCCCTCTCCCCTTTCTGCCGCAAGGTCCGGCTGGTTCTGGCCGAGAAGAAGATCGATGTTGAGCTGATCGACGAGCGCTACTGGGAACCCTCGGGCGAGTTTCTGCGCCGCAATCCGGCGGCCAAGGTGCCGGTTCTGAAGATGGACGGGATGCTGCTGACCGAAAGCCAGGCGATCTGCGAATATATCGAGGAAACCCACCCCGAACCCGCCCTGATGCCCCGCGATCCGGCGTCGAGGGCCGAGGTGCGGCGGCTGTGTTTCTGGTTCGACGACAAGTTTCACCACGAGGTAACGGCGAATCTTGTCTATGAGCGCGTGAACAAGAAGGTGATGCGCGGCGGCTACCCGGACGGCAAAGCCGTGAAAACCGGGGCGCAGAAGATCAAGTTCCACCTCGATTACATGACATGGCTGCTAGATCATCGCCGCTGGCTTGCGGGCGACAGCCTGAGCCTTGCCGATTTCACCGCCGCGGCGCATCTGTCCTGCCTTGACTATATCTCGGACGTGGACTGGAACCGGTCGGCCGTGGTCAAGGACTGGTACGCCAAGATCAAATCGCGCCCGGCTTTCCGATCGATCCTGGCCGACCAGATCCCCGGCTTTATCCAGCCACCCCACTACGCGAATCTGGACTTTTGACCGGGCTGAAACCGGCGCTGGAGGCAAAGGCCTTGGAAGAGGGCTTTGCCAAGATGCGTATTTGCCAGCCAGATGCCATTCCGCAGGCGGCAGATCGATTGGCCGCGTTCGTGGATGCCGGGCGCCATGGCCAGATGGGCTGGATGGCTGAGCGGATGACCTGGCGGGGAAATCCCGCCGCTTTGTGGCCCGAGGCGCGGTCGGTGATCATGCTGGCGGAACCCTACACGCCCGAGATCGATCCGCTGGAGGCGCTGGAGAAGCGCGATTGCGCCACCATTAGTGTCTATGCGCAGAACCGCGATTATCATGATCTGGTCAAGAAACGGCTGAAGCGGGTGGGTCGATGGCTGTTGGATCAGGCACCGGGCGAGGCGATCAAGGTCTTCGTCGATACCGCGCCAGTGATGGAAAAGCCGCTTGGGCAGGCGTCGGGGCTGGGCTGGCAGGGCAAGCATACGAACCTTCTGGCGCGCGATCTGGGGAACTGGTTTTTCCTTGGCTCGATATTTACGACTGTGGAGCTGGAACCGGATGCGCCCGAGCGCGACCATTGCGGCAATTGCACCGCTTGTCTGGATATCTGTCCGACCGATGCCTTCCCCGCGCCCTTTCAGCTCGATGCACGGCGCTGCATTTCCTACCTGACGATTGAACACCACGGGCCGGTGGACCCGGAGTTGCGCCCGCTGATGGGCAATCGGATCTATGGCTGCGACGATTGCCTTGCCGTGTGCCCGTGGAACAAGTTCGCCGTGGCCGCATCCGAGCTGCGCTATGCCGGGCGGGCCGAGCTGCAAAGCCCAAGGCTGGCCGATCTCGCAGGGCTTGATGACGCCGCGTTTCGCGCCATGTTCAGCGGGTCGCCAATCAAGCGGATCGGGCGTGGGCGGTTCGTGCGCAATGTGCTTTATGCGATTGGAAACAGTGGTGACGCAGGGCTAAAGGCGGCGGCGCAGGCCCTGACGGAAGATGAAGACCCAACGGTTGCCGATGCGGCCCGTTGGGCGGTGGAGAGGTTGCAATGAAACTGGTGATCTTCGGCATGGGCTATTCGGCGGCCACGCTTGTGCGGGAAATGCGGCCCTATCCGGCGAGCAGCGTCATTGGCACCACACGGTCCCCGCAGAAGGCCGAGATTCTGGGAAAAACCTCGATCTATCCGCGCGTCTTCCCCGGCACCGACATGCGCCCCGATCTGGAAAAGGCGACCCATGTGCTGATCACGGCGGGACCGGAGGACGGGGTGGACCCGGTTCTGAAGCACTTGCGCCCGGTATTCGAGGAGCTTGCGGGCAGCTTCAAATGGGTCGGATACCTGTCCACGACCGGGGTTTATGGCGACCATCAGGGCGGATGGGTGGATGAAACCGCACCGCTGACCCCCGCCACCAAGCGCGGTCGGGCGCGGGTACAGACAGAGATGGAATGGAACGAGCTTTACCGGCTGAAGGGCCTGCCGCTGCATATCTTCCGACTTCCGGGCATCTACGGGCCGGGGCGCGGGCCGTTCGCCAAGGTCAGGAACGGCACCGCCCGGCGGATCATCAAGGAGGGGCAGGTGTTCAGTCGCATCCATGTGGAGGATATCGCTCAGGCATTGATGGCCTCGATGAAACGCCCGCGTCCCGGTGCGATCTACAACATCTGCGATGACGATCCCGCGCCGCCGCAGGACGTTCTGACCTATGCGGCGGAATTGCTCGGCGTCGATCTGCCCCCCGCCGTGCCGTTTGAAGAGGCGGATCTGACGCCCATGGCCCGCAGTTTCTATGCGGAATCGAAGCGCGTCGATAACAGCCTGATGAAGCGAGAGCTCAAGGTGAAACTGCGCTATCCAACCTATAGGGCGGGGCTCGATGCGCTCTTTGCCGCCGAGGCAAATAAAGGCTGATTCCGGGCGCGATAGACTTCTGATAGGATGCTGCAAAACAGGTTCGAGGCAGGCTATGCGCGCAGTTCTGGCAGTTTTTCTATTGGCGATCCTCGCCCTGACCGGGTGCAGCCGGTTTCCCACATATAACGGGCCAGAGGTGACGCGGATCATCGTCAACAAAAGCGCGCGGCAGCTGATCCTGATGCATCATGACGAGGTGCTGCGCGCATACGAGATGGAGCTTGGCTTTGCCCCCGAAGGCGACAAGCAAGTGGAAGGCGACGGGCGCACACCCGAAGGCAGCTACATCATCGACCGGCGCAATCCCAACAGCGAGTTCTACCTGTCGATCGGCATTTCCTACCCCAACGAAGAGGATATCGCCGAGGCGGAAGAGCTTGGCGAAAGCCCCGGCGGCGATATCTTCATCCACGGCACGCCGAACCCGTTCCGCCGGGGCGATGACTGGACCGCCGGCTGCATTGCCATTTCAAACCGAGAAATGCGCGAGGTCTATTCGATGGTACGGCTTGGCACGCCGATCGACATCTATCCGTAAGTGCCGCTTAAGTGCTGCGATTCGCGGGCAGGCCCTGACCGGTGGTGCCGCCATCGCCGGTGACCATGGTCCACCAGATTTTGCCCGCCTCTTCCTGATAGAAGGCAAAGCCCAGATGACGCGCATCAGGGTCGGTGATCACGTCGCGGGTGTCGGGCTGCTGCATCCAGGCGGCGACGGTTTCCAGCTCTGATTCGTAGGTTTCCGAGATGTTTTCGCCCAGAAGCCGGCCCTGATAACCCGCGCGCTGCGCCCGGTCGATGGGCGAGGATCCGTCCGACCCGAAATGCCAGGGACGGTTTTGCAGGCTCATATCCCGTGAATGGGTGGCGGCGGCGGCGTTCAGTTCCGCGTTCAGTTCCAGTTCCGGAACCCCGGCGGCGCTGCGCAGGGCGTTGACGCTGTCCAGCACCCGAAACTGGATCTCTGCCTCGTCTCGCGGGTTGATTCGATAGACCGTCGGCAACGGGCGCCCGTCCGCCCCAAGCCGGGGGCTGGTGGTGCCCATGCAGGCCGAAAGCGAGCCAAGGGCCGTCGTCATCAGAAAAGTGCGTCGCAGCATGGGTGGGTTCGCGTCTGTTCATCTTTGGTTGTCCAGATCAATAGCGCCCCGGCCCCCTCCGATCAAACACAACAGGCGCGAATCTGCGCATTGTGATCCGCCCATCAATGGACGCAGCGGGCCAGAGCCGCTATTTTATGCGCCAGAGGCAGTTCCTTACGGAGGTCGGACAATGAGCGACCCGAAAAACCCCAACCTGAACCGTCGCCTGTTCTTGGGCGCAGCGGCCGCGACGCTGGCAACCCCGGCGCTGGCGCAGGACAGCACCTATGAAGGCAGCACCGAGCTGGAGCGCGATGTCAGCCAGACCGTCCGGCACAATATCTCCAGCTTTCGCACGCTGGAATGGCAGGACTATTTCGACAACCTGAACAACGGCGCGATTCTGGTCGATATCACCTCGCGCGCGCTGCATTACTGGAACGAGGAAGAGACGGTCTATCGCCTCTATCCCACATCCGTTCCCGCAACCGAGGATCTGACCCGCCGGGGCCGCACCCGTGTGGTACGCAAGGTGGAAGGCCCCGATTGGCGCCCTACGCCCGCCATGCGCGAACGCAACCCGGAATGGCCGGAATATGTGGCGCCGGGGCCGGACAACCCGCTTGGCACCCATGCGCTCTATCTCAGCTGGACCTATTACCGGATTCACGGCACCCATGACACGCGCAAGATCGGGCGGCGCAGTTCGAACGGATGTATCGGCCTGTACAATGAACATATCGCAGATTTGTTCGAACTGGCCCGTGTTGGCACCCAAGTGTTGCTAATTTGACCACAAATCGGCGATCTTGGGGTTCGGGACGATTTCCCGGCATTGCAATCCCAAGGCATTGCTGCTTAAACCTAGATACGAGGTACAGTCTTGGGTGCCCCGCTATGCGTAATACCGCGCGAAAAATTTTGGGGCGTATCTTGGAGGATACTATGAAAAAACTCGCACTCGCAGCCGCTCTGTCCGTTGCCGCCACCTCCGCTTTTGCTGGCGGCTACGTTGAGCCCGTTCTGGAACCCGTCGTAATCGTGGAAGACACCTCGTCCTCCGCTGGCGGCGTCCTGGTTCCCCTGCTGGCCATCATCCTGATCGCAGCTGCAATCGCTGACTAATAAGTCATCGACTTCTAGAATAGAGAAAGGCGGCCTTCGCGGGCCGCCTTTTTCATGTTCAGACGCTGAAAAAGCCAGGAATTATTCAGATATCCCGGCCTCGGCGGCGATCTGCGCACGGCTTTTCCGGGCGCGCTCGGTGGCCGATTTCAGCTGACCGCAGGCGGCCATGATATCCTCGCCCCGCGGGGTGCGGATAGGGCTGGCATAGCCCGCCTTGTAGATGATGTCGGCAAAGCGCTCGATCCGCTCCCAGTCCGACCGTTCATAGGGCGCACCGGGCCATTCGTTGAACGGGATCAGGTTGATCTTGGCCGGGATGCCCTTGATCAGCTTCACCAGCCTGCGGGCGTCTTCATCCGTGTCGTTCACATCCTTAAGCATCATATATTCAAAGGTGATTCGTTCAGAGTTCGACAGTTTCGGATAAGCGCGCAGCGCGTCCAGCAGATCGGCAATCGGCCAGCGCTTGTTGATCGGCACCAGCTTGTCACGGGTCTCATCGGTGGTGGCGTGGAAGGACACCGCCAGCATGCAACCGATTTCCTCGGCGGTCTTGGCAATCTCCGGCACCACGCCAGAGGTCGACAGGGTGATCCGGCGGCGTGACAGGGAAATCCCCTCGCCATCCATCGCGATCTTCATCGCGTCGCGGACATTGTCGAAATTGTAGAGCGGCTCACCCATGCCCATCAGCACGATGTTCGACAGCAGACGCGGGCCGTTCTCGCCAGTGCCTTCACCCGGTTCCGGCCATTCGCCTAGATCGTCGCGGGCCACCATGATCTGTCCGACAATCTCACCGGCTGTCAGGTTGCGCACCAGTTTCTGCGTACCCGTATGGCAGAAGGAACAAGTCAGCGTGCAGCCGACCTGGGACGAGATGCACAGCGTCCCGCGGTCGGTTTCGGGGATATAGACGATCTCCACCTCATGCCCGCCGGCGATCCGAACCAGATATTTCCGGGTGCCATCGGCAGAGACATTGCGCGTCACGACCTCTGGCACCTCGATCACGAAGCGCTCTGCCAGCTGCGCGCGATAGGCTTTGGCAAGGTTGGTCATCTCGTCAAAGCTGCGCACCCCCCAGTGATAGACCCACTGCCAGATCTGGTTCACGCGCATCTTGGCCTGCTTTTCCGGCGTTCCCGCCGCGATCAGCGCCGCGCGCAACTGGTCCCGAGTCAGGCCGACGATATTCGTGGGGCCTTCGGGCAGTTTGCGCGGAATGGTCAGGACATCCTGCGTGATGGGGGCGCTGGCGGACATGGGTCAAAGCTCCTGGATGGGATGCGGACACATATAGGCATCCTCCCCTCAAGGCAAACCTTGTGTTGGCAGGAATTGATCGGAAATCAGCCGCCGCAGCGGGTTTCGGCGTCTTCTACCGCGGCGGTGAAGCCAAGCAGCGAGAAGGTATCGACCGTCTGAGTCCCGCGCGAAGACCGGGCGGTCAGAACGGCCTCGGCCCCGCGCTTCATCGCGGTGATGATCCGCTGATCTTCCTGTTCGGACGCGGCCCAAGCCATCTCGCCATCGGTGAACAGTTCGAAGGTCGAGTTGCCGATCTCCATCGTGACGGTGGAATCATCGGCGAAGGGATAACCGCCGGTGAACGACACCTCACCCATCCGGCTTTCAGACGGCCAATAGCTGACGAACAACAGAATCTCGGACCGGCGCACGGCGACCACGCGACCATCGCGGGTGTTAACCGTTTCGCGCGGGGCGGACACGACCCAGCATTGCGTGGGGTCATCCTCGACGAACACGCTCCAATCCGTTTCCGCGTTCACGCGGTTTTCGGATTCTTCGGTGTCCTGGGCAAACGTCGGCGCCGAAAACGCCAATGCGATCACCAATCCAGCAACCCAGTTCTTCATATTGATCCAGCCTCCAGCCGTCTCTGCCTCCGGTTTGGGGTCCGGCCTGTTCGTCAGGTCTTGCACTCGCACCCCGCCCACTTCTAACTGCGAGCGGAGATTAACCTGAAAATCCTTTTGGGGAAAAGCCCCGGTAGCGGAAAATTGCCATAACCCGTTCGGATGGAGGACTGCAACATGGCAGAGGCGGAAGCACTGGTCGAGGTCTGGCGCGGGCCTTTCTGTGAAAGCGTCCATCGCGGTCATGCGGTTGTGTGGGATGCCGATGGCGGGATCGTCGCCGCCTGGGGAGATCCGGAACAGGTGATCCTGCCCCGCTCGTCCTGCAAGATGATCCAGGCCCTGCCTCTGATCGAAAGCGGCGCCGCCGATGCGTTCGGCTTGTCAGAGGCGCAACTGGCCCTCGCCTGCGCGTCCCATAACGGGGCGGCGATCCACACGGATATGGTGCGTGCGTGGCTGGGCGGGCTGGGGATCGACCCCGAAGAGGCCCTGCGCTGCGGGCCGCAGATGCCGGGTGACCCTGACGCGCGGAGCGCGCTGATCAAGACCGACAGTTCGCCCTGCCAGATCCACAACAATTGTTCCGGCAAGCATTCCGGATTTCTGACCCTGGCAAAGCATCTGGGGGCCGGGCCGGACTATGTGGACCCCGACCACCCGGTCCAGGTGGCGGTAAAATCCGCGTTCGAGGAGGTGACCGGGGAAACCAGCCCCGGCCATGGCATTGACGGCTGTTCCGCGCCCAACTTTGCCTGCACCGTCACCGGGCTGGCCCGCGCCATGGGCCATTTCGCCGCCGCAACCGGTGCGGGCAATGCGCGCGACCGCGCCATGCACCGCCTGACCCGCGCCATGGCGGCCCATCCGGTTCTGGTGGCGGGCGAAGGAAGATCCTGCACGGTGCTGATGCGTGCAATGTCGGGCCGCGCTTCGGTCAAGACCGGGGCCGAGGCAGTGTTCATCGCCATCGTGCCGGAACGGCGCATGGGCGTCGCCCTGAAGATCGAGGACGGGGCAACGCGAGGATCGGAGGCGGTCATCACCCGCATACTGTGCGGCCTGGGTGTGCTGGACGCACGCCATCCAGCCGCCCTCACCTTTACAAATGGCCCGATCCGTAACCGCCGCGATATCGTGACCGGGGAATATCGCTTGTCAGGGTCGCTTTCCGACTGGACAGCATAGTCGAGAGCCACGGGCTACAGTCGGACAGACCACCCCCCCCTGGGCTCTTTCATCTTGGCAAAAATACCTCCGCCGGAGGCGTCCTGCCCTCTCTGCCTGGCCCTTCATCACGGCCGGCTAACCGCGCTTTCCACGCTTCCGTGGCAACGCGGCATGACGAGGCCTCCGGCGCAAGCCGGGGGTTGAGGAGGGCCGCTCCCGGGTCGACGCCGACAGGCGGCGAAACCGGTTGGTGCCTATTCCTGCATTAGGGGCAATACGTCCTCCGGCTTCAATGCCGCCAACCTTCCGATGATCTCGGCCTTCTTCAGTGGTTTTGTCAGGTAGTGATCCACCCCCGCCGACACGATCTCCGCCTCGTGATCCTCCATCGCATGGGCAGTCATCGCAACAATCGGCAATCGCGGCAGACCCTTCGCCTCCTCATCCGCACGGATCCGGCGGGTCAGTTCCAGCCCGTCCATTTCAGGCATAGAGATATCGGTGAACAGCAGGTCGGGCCGTTCCGCCTGATAGGCATCCCATGCCTCCTGACCATTATTCGCAAGCTCCAGCTCAAGATCGAGCGCCTTGATCATCTTGCGAAAGATCATCTGGTTGGTCTTGTTATCCTCCGCTGCCAACAGGCGCAGCTTTCGCGGAGCGTCCGCAGGCGGGGCATCCTGCGCAGGTGATGTCTGTGATATCAGCGCCACCTTTTCCATCAACGCTTGCCGGAAATCGCGCAAGGGGGCTTCCAGCGTGATTTCGGGGATCGGGGCCTCGGGGTTGGCCCGACGATCCGAAAGGCATCGCAGGACGGGGAAGGCAGGGGTTTCCGGCAGCTCTTCCCCGGCCTCTTCCGTCAGAACCACGAGGTCGGGCCTGCCCCCGATCGCTGCCACCTCGTCCACCGCCCGCACATCCGCCTTGAGCTTCAGGAACTGGCGTTCCACCAGCCGTCGCGCACCAGTATCCGGGCCGACCAGCACAACCTTGTTAAGCTCCGCGGGCAATGGCTGCACCGGGCAGGGAACTTCGCCTTCCGCCACTGGCAGGGTCAGTCGGAACGCGAAGGTTGCACCCTGCCCAAGCTCCGAGTCGATCCAGATATCGCCGCCCATCATCAGCACCAGCTTGTGGGTGATCGCCAGCCCCAGCCCGGTGCCTTCATATTTGCGGTTCGCCTGATCCTCGACCTGGTTGAACTCGCCAAAGACATGCGCCTGTTTGTCGGCCGCGATGCCGATGCCGGTGTCTTCCACCGCGATCACCAGCATGACGTGACCGTTTTCCACCGGTTCGCCCATGACGCGCACAAGCACATGGCCCCGGTCGGTGAACTTGACGGCATTCCCGATCAGGTTGGTCAGCACTTGCCGCACCCGGCCCCGGTCGCCCACAAGCGATTGAGGCAGGAAGATATCGTAATCCAGCAGCAATTGCAGATCTCGGCCCTGAATGGACGGGCGCAGCAGGCGGAAGATCTCGCGGATCAGATCCTCCAGATCGAAGACCTCGGCATGTAGCACCAGCTTGTCGGCCTCGATCTTGGAAAAATCGAGCACGTCATTGATGATCTCCAGCAATGCCTCGCCGGAATTGCGGATCGTGTCGGCGCATTGGCGCTGATCCTCATCGAGATCGGTTTCGCGCAGCAGGTCGGCCATAGCCACAACGCCGTTCATCGGCGTCCTGATCTCGTGGCTCATATTGGCAAGGAAGGCCGACTTGGCCCGGTTCGCAGCCTCGGCCTGATCGCGGGCATCGCGCAGATCCCGTTCCCGCCGGATCGTTTCGGTGATGTTCAGCATCAGGCTGACCATGTCGCCATCGGGCGCGCGCTTGTCCACCAGCTTGACGAAGCCGCCGTTCCACAGTTTGACCGTGCGCTGCGGAATCGGGTCCTGTTCCCATCGGGCCGTCATGTCATCGACCCAATCGTCGGGATGCACGCCTTCCAGATCGACCAGCCCTTCGTCCACGGCAATCCGCAGGATGGAATCGTAACTGGCCCCCGGCCCAACCTCGACCATGCCCTCGAAGATGTTGAGAAAAGCACTGTTGGCCGCAACCAGCCTGCCCGAGCGGTCATAGATGGCAAACCCGTCCTCGATGATATCGAGCGAGTCCCACAGCCGCCGTTCGGCGCGTTCGGCCTTTTCTGTCGCCACTTCCAGATCGGCCCGCGCACGGGTTGTTTCGCCGACCAGTTCGGCGTTTTCCTCCCGCTGCTCTATCACCTGGTCCGACAGACGGTCCGCCTGTTGCGCCAGCTTGCGATTGGCGGCGAACAGTTCCTCCTGCTTCTGAACCAGCAGGCGTTCAGCCGCCAGCCGCGCCCGGCGTTCGCGCGCCAAACGATCGTCGAAGCCGGTGCCATCCATGCCCTGTCTCACCCGAATCCATTCTCCGACCGGCAGAATGACGCCGGTTTCCTTTCCATCGGCTTAAGACCGGTGTCGCGGCATGGACTCCAAGGGGCTGGTCATGGCAGCATAAGAGAAAGCTTTTTATTGATACGATTTTTGATACCGGAGGTTCCCATGCGCGCGTTGATCGTGGCTGGTTTGATGTCCTTGCTGCCCCTTGTGGCCACCGCCCAAGACGGGCCCGTGGCCGAGCGGTTCTATGCAATCACCCAGGACACGGATTTTCCCGGTGCAGACCTGACACCAATCTATGACACCACGCTGATCGGATGCATCCGGGCTTGTCTGGCAGATTCGGATTGTGCCGCCTTCACCTTCAACGAACGCAATGGCAGCTGTTTTCCAAAAACGGCGGTTCTGGCGATGGAATCCTATGACGGGGCCATGTCCGCCACCGTACGCGACACCGATCCGGCGGTTCTGGCGCGGCTGGAGGACCGGCTGGAGCAACTGGATTTCCTGAATGCGACTGATCTGTCCAGGGCGCGTATCGAGGCCCAGGGCCTGCCCCGCCGCCACTATGCCGGGACATGGACGGCAGAACGTATTCTCGCCGCCGCCGAAGCGCGGCTGGAAGAGGGGGAGTTCCAGCAGGCCATGCGGCTCTATGGCTCTGCCATCACCGTGACAGACGACCCTGCCCATTGGATGGAATATGCGCGTCTGGCGCTGGAAATCGAAGTGCCCAGCCGGACCGAACAGCGCAACCTCAATCGCACCGCCCTGACAGCGGCCACCAATGCCATCCTGCGGGCCGAACCCGGGCAACAACTGTCTGACGCCGCCGCCCTGCTGGCCCGCGCATTGGAGGAAAACAGCCGGGGCCGCAGCATGATCTTCGCGCTGCGGCTGGCGATCGCCGAGGCCCCGTCAGCGGCCCTGGAAGCAGAGCTTGAGCGCGCCATCGGGCTCTACGGCTTCCGCGTGACCACGACCCGCGTTGAAAACGACGCTGCTGAGCCGCGCATCTGCGCCATCTTCTCGGAGGATATTGCGGGCGGTGTCACCCATGCGGATTTCCTGCAAACCACAGTCAGCGGCCTGTCGGTCGAAGCCGAAAACCGGCAATTCTGCATCTCTGGCGTCCAGCATGGGCAGCGCTATGAATTCACCCTGCGCGCCGGCCTGCCCGCCGCCTCGGGCGAAACCCTGCACAGCCCGGCCACCCTACGTCTTTATGTGCGCGACCGCTCGCCCGCCTTGCGGTTCCCGGGACGCGCCTATGTTCTGCCGCGCCTAGCGGGCGGCGCGCTGCCCATCGTGACCGTGAATACCGATGAGGTGGCATTGCGGCTCTATTCCGTGACCGACCGCAATATTGTGCGCAGCTTGCAGGACGACTATTTCGGGCGGCCCTTGAACCAGTGGGAGGTGAACCGTTTTTCCACCGAACTGGCCGAAACCGTCTGGGAAGGTGTCGGAGAGGTCTCTAACCTGCTGAATCAGGACGTAACGACAAGCCTGCCCATGGGCGAGGTTCTGGCCACGCTCGACCCCGGTCTTTATGCGCTGGAGGCGCGGATTGACGGGCCAGAAGGGCGCGATCTGCCCCCGGCGACGCAGTGGTTTTTCGTCTCTGACCTTGGGCTTTCTGCTGTCTCCGGAACCGATGGGGTCCATGCGATCGTGCGGTCTCTGGCTGATACGTCCGGTATCGAGGGGGCCATCGTGCGCTTGGTGTCTGAATCGAACCGGGTGCTGGCCGAACTGGAAAGCGACCGCCAGGGCCGGGTGCATTTCCCCGGCGATCTGACCGCAGGCCGGGCCGGGGCATCGCCTGCCATGATCACCGTGGAACAAGAGGGCGATTTCGCCTTCCTGTCGCTGCGCGAGGCGGAGTTCGACCTGTCTGACCGGGGCGTTGAGGGCCGCCCGGCTGCGCCGCCGATTGACCTGTTCCTGACCGCCGAACGCGGCGCTTATCGGGCGGGCGAAACCATCCACGCCACCGCCCTGGCCCGCGACGGGCAATCCCGCGCGCTGCCCGGCCTGCCGCTGACGGCCATTCTGACCCGCGCCGATGGCGTCGAATACAGCCGCATGGTGCTGGAGGAAACCGGCGCAGGCGGCTTTGTCTGGCAGATGCCCCTTGGCGCGAATGTGCCGCGCGGGACATGGCGGCTGGCCGTCCATGCCGACCCCGACGCGCAGGCACTGGCCAGCCAGACCCTGCTGGTCGAGGATTTCCTGCCGGAGCGGATCGACGTGGAGCTGTCCCTGCCCGAAGGCTCGCAACCCCTCGACCGGGCCGCCGTGCTGGACCTTCAGGCCGATTATCTCTTTGGGGCCCCCGCGGGCGATTTGCCGATTGAGGGAGAGTGGGTTCTGCGCCCGGTGGCCACGCTGGAGGCTTTCCCCGGCTATCGCTTCGGTCGCTACGATGATCGCCCTGACCGGATTCGCTACAGCCTGCCGGATGGCCAGAGAACCGATGCCACTGGCGCTACCCGGATTGAGCTGTCCTTGCCAGAGATCGACGGCCTGCCGCATCCATGGACGATGAACGTCACCGCCCGCGTCACAGAAGGCTCTGGCCGCCCGGTGGAACGGCAGATCACGCGGCCCATCGACCCCTCGGGCACACTGATCGGCATTCGCCCGCTCTTTGACGGAACCCTGCCCGAAGGCAGCGAAGCGCAGTTCCACCTGATTGCCGTGGGGGCCGAGGCGCAGCCGGTGCGATGGGTGCTGAACCGGGTCGAGCGCCGCTATCAGTGGTACACCCAGAACGGGCGCTGGAACTGGGAACCGGTGACGACCCGCACGCGCATCGCCAATGGCGAGGCCGTGCTTGGCGCCGACCCGGTGGAGATTTCCGCCCCCGCCGATTGGGGCCGCTATGAACTGCGCGTGGAAAGCACCGAAGGCCGCTATACGGCCAGCTCGGTCAGCTTCCGCGCCGGGTGGTATGGCGGCGGCGATGACGTGGGTACGCCCGATCTGCTGGAAGTCTCGCTCGATGCCGAAAGCTACGACGTAGGCGACGAGGCGCGGTTGCGCGTGGTGCCAAGGTCCGGCGGACTGGTCCTGATCCGGGTGATGTCGAACCGGCTGATTCATCAGGAACTGGTCACCATCGGCGATGACCCCGACACATTCCCGCTGGCGGTGACAGAGCAATGGGGCAATGGCGCTTACGTGACCGCAACGCTCCTGCGCCCGTTGGAGGGCTTGCCCGCACAGATGCCCGCCCGCTCGCTCGGCCTGGTGCATGCCACGGTCAATCCCGGCCCGCGCGCGCTCGACGTGGTGATGGAAGCCCCGATCACCTCCGCCCCCCGCGGCCCGCTGGAGGTCGCGCTGCGCGTCGGCAATGCCGAACCCGGTGAGACCGTCTATGCCAGCATCGCCGCCGTCGATCTGGGTATCCTGAATCTGACCGGCTTCCAGTCGCCAGACCCGATGGGGCATTTCTTCGGTCAGCGGCGTCTTGGCGTTGGTATCCGAGACCTCTACGGGCGGCTGATCTCTGGCGGGGGTGACCCGGGTGCGATCCGGCAAGGGGGTGATGCCAGTGCCGGTGCCCGTATGCAGGCCCCACCCCCGACCGAGGCGCTTGTGGCCTTCCATTCCGGTCCCGTCACGGTGGATGCGGACGGGCTGGCGCGTGTCAGTTTCGACATTCCCAGCTTCAACGGCACCGTGCGCGTAATGGCCATGGCGTGGAACGAGACCGGCATCGGTCAGGCCGAGGCCGATGTGCTGGTGCGCGACCCGGTGGTTGTCACCGCCAGTATGCCGCGTTTCATGGCACCGGGCGACAATGCGCGGCTGCTGCTTGAGGTGACCCACGCGGAAGGGCCTACCGGGCTGATGCCAATTGAGATTGAGACCTCCGACGGGCTGAACATCGGCTCTATCCTGTCCGCCGTGACGTTGGAGGAAGGCGAGACCGAACGCCTGCGCGTGCCGCTTTTCGCGCTGGAGCAGCTAGGCGAGCAGCAGGTTGACGTCACCCTGATCACGCCCGACGGGCAGCGGCTGTCGCGGACATTGCGGCTGGTGGTGCAATCGAACGATCCGGTCACCGCAGTGACCTCTCGGTTCACCCTCGCCCCCGGCGACAGCCTCGACTTTGACGCAAGTGTTCTGGCTGGCCTGCGCCCCGGCACTGGCCGGGCAACGCTCTCCGCCGGTCCCCTTGCCCGGTTTGACGCGCCGGGGCTGTTACAGATGCTCGACCGTTACCCCTATGGCTGCACCGAACAGGTCACAAGCCAGGCGATGCCGCTGCTCTACATGGCCGATGTGGCCGAGGCGCTGGACCTTGCCCATGCGGATGATCTGACGATCCGCATCCAGCAGGGCATTGACGCGGTGCTGGTCAATCAGGCGGCCAATGGCGGGTTCGGCCTCTGGGGGGCCTATTCCGGCGATCCGTGGCTCGATGCCTATGTCACCGACTTCCTGTCGCGCGCTCGAGCGGAGGGTTATGCGGTGCCCGATCTTGCCTTTCAGTCGGCGCTCGATGCCCTGCGCAACCATGTGGCAACCGCCGCCGATTTCGAGGAGGGCGGCGAATCCATCGCCTATTCGCTGATGGTTCTGGCGCGAGAGGGCGCAGCAGCGATTGGTGACCTGCGCTACTACGCCGATGTGAAGGCCGATGCCTTCGCCACTCCGCTGGCGCTTGGCCAGTTGGGCGCGGCGCTGGCGATGTATGGGGATCAGCCACGCGCCGATGCGATGTTCCGGCAGGGCTATCAGTTGCTGCTGAGACAGAGCCTTGCGTCTGAATCCACCGGCTGGCGGGCCGATTTTGGCACACGCCGCCGTGACGCCACCGCGCTGCTGACGCTGGCCGCCGGGGCCGGGTCGCAGGCCATTCCGCTGGATGCGCTCGCTGCTGCTTTGCCCGCGCCCAGTACAAATGTCTCCACCCAGGAAGCGGTGTGGAGCCTTCTGGCCGCAGATGCGCTGATTGACATGGACGGACTGTCATCGCTGACGTTGAATGGTGTCGCTGTGGATGGCCCCCTCATCGAAGTTCTGGAGGCGGGCGACCCCACCACGCGGACCCTCACCAATACCGGCGACCGGCCTGAAACCCTGACGCTGACCCGCTACGGTCAGGCAGAGGGCGCAACGGAAGAGGGCGGCAATGGCTACCGCATCACGCGCAGCTACATGACGCTCGATGGCGTGCCTGCCGATCCCTCCGAGATCACTGTCGGCACACGGCTGGTGGTCGTGCTGAACGTGGTTGGGTTCACCGACCGCACCGCGCGGCTGATGGTGAACGATCCGTTGCCCGCGGGCTTCGAGATCGACAATCCCAACCTGCTGCGCGCCGGTGATATCGGAACGCTCAGCGATCTGGATGTGACCGACTTCACAGATCATACGGAGTTTCGGCAAGAAAGGTTCCTTGCCGCCGTCACACACCGGCGCGGTGACCTGATGCGGCTTGCCTATATCGTGCGTGCGGTCACGCCCGGCAGCTTCCACCACCCGGCGGCCTCGGTCGAGGATATGTATCGCCCCACCTTCCGGGCGCAGACGGCCTCGGGCCATGTGGTGATCACCGAGTGATCAGGGCGAGGCTTTTCCTCTGGCTGGCGGCGCTGCTGCTGGCGGTCGGGCTGGCGCGGGACCGGTTCGATGCGTGGATCGACGCGACCGTCATCCCGCCGCTGGTGCCCGTCACCTCGGTCGAGGTGCTGGACCGCGACGGAACGCTCTTGCGGGCCTATACGGTCGAGGACGGGCGTTGGCGGTTGCCCGTGTCACTGGCCGAGGTGGACCCCGAGTTCATCGATCTTCTGCTGAATTTCGAGGACCGGCGGTTCTACGATCATGCGGGCGTCGACTGGCGGGCAATGGCGCGGGCCGGGTGGCAGGCCGTCACCAATGGCCGGATCGTCTCGGGCGCCTCCACAATAACCATGCAGGTTGCTCGGCTTCTTGAAGACAGCGGTACAGGATCCTGGCGCGGCAAGCTCAGGCAGATGCGGCTGGCACTGGCGCTGGAACGGCAGTTGACCAAGCAGGAGATCCTGACGCTCTACCTGCACCTCGCGCCATATGGCGGGAATATCGAGGGCATCCGCGCCGCGACCTTTACCTGGTTCGGTCAGGAACCTCGTCAGCTAACGACGGCCGAAGCCGCCCTGTTGGTCGCCATTCCCCAGGCCCCCAACAGCCGCCGCCCCGACCGCAACCCGGAAAACGCCCATATCGCCCGCGACCGCGTGCTGGCGCGGGCGCAGACCTTTGGCGTGTTGTCGGAGGAAGAGGCGACCTCGGCCATGGCCGAACCCTTGCCGACCGAGCGCCGCGACTTCCCTCTTCTGGCCCCGCATCTGTCGGACCGGATGCTGACCGAAGACCCGACCGGGCAGCACCGGCTGACCATTGACGCGACCTTGCAGGCGCAGATGGAGGCTCTGGCGCGCGAGGCAGTGCGCGGGCAGGGCACACGGCTGAATGCCGCGATCATGGTGATGGACCACCAGACGGGTGAGGTGCTGGCCTCGGTCGGATCTGCCGAATATTCCGACAACCCGTTGCAGGGCTTCGTGGACATGACGCAGGCGTTGCGTTCACCCGGCTCTACCCTGAAACCGCTGATCTACGGTCTGGCCTTCGAGGCCGGGCTGATCCACCCCGAAAGCCTGATTGAGGACCGTCCCGCCCGGTTCGGCAGCTACGCACCCCAGAATTTCGACCGCGTCTTCCGGGGCGAACTGTCTGTCCGCCGTGCGCTGCAAGCCTCGCTCAACATTCCTGTTGTGTCGCTGCTGGAAGAGCTTGGCCCGGCGGAGCTGATGAACCGAATGCGCCGCGCGGGGATGGAGCCTGAATTGCCTGCCGGTCAGCCGGGCTTGGCCGTGGCGCTTGGCGGTGTGGGCGTCACGATGGAAGACCTGATGCGCCTATATGGATCGCTGGCCTCGGGCGGAGAATACGTGCCGCTGCACTACCGTCAGGGCAACCGTGCGGGCGATCCGGTGCAAATCCTGTCCCCCGTGGCCAGTTGGTATGTGAGCGATATCCTGTCCGACATGATCCCGCCGGCCAATGCGCCGCGCAACGGGCTGGCCTACAAGACCGGCACCAGCTACGGCCACCGAGATGCCTGGGCCTTTGGCTATGACGGGCGGCATGTGGTGGGCGTGTGGCTGGGACGTGCTGATGGGGCCTCGGTCCCCGGTGCGTTCGGTGCCGATGTGGCCGCGCCGCTGCTGTTCGAGGCCTTTGCCCGCGTCGCCCCGCGCCTGACACCGCTGCCCGCGCCACCCCCCGGAGCGCTGATGGTCAGCCATTCCGACCTGCCCGAGCCGCTGCAACGCTTTGCCAGCCGCTCTGCCCCCGCGACCGACCCAGACGCGCCCGAGATCGCCTTCCCCCCAGATGGCGCCGTGCTTGCCAGCCAGCCGGGCCTGCCCCTGATGGCGCGGGTGGACAGGGGCAGGCCACCTTTCACCTGGCTCTGGAATGGCGCACCGGTAAGCACTGCGAACCGGGATCGTCAGATGACGCTTGACCTTGCCGGGCCCGGGTTCGGGGAGCTGACGGTTATTGATTCAATGGGCCGGGCCGCCCGCATCACGGTCGAAGTCGCGGCCCCCTGAGTTGTCGAACACCCGATGCCGGGGATTCGCTGGCCACAGGCATTCGCAAGCGTCGCACAGCATTCCCCAGAAAAACCAACGTGCTGAACAGCCGATAAGTTTCACGAGATCACACAGCCGTCACCAACAGTGACGCTCTGGGCGATCCCGCAGATGGCGATGTGCACATGCGCACCAACCTCACGCAATTATCCCGCTTTCGTTGGGTGAAACACCAAACTCAAGCTCCTAAGTTGAGTGTCATCGGAGGCACAACGCCTTCAACCGCAAACGCACTGCAAACGACACTTGAAAGGAAAGACCCATGAAAACCATCGCACTCGCCACCGCCCTTGTGACCGCCCTTGCCGCCCCCGCGGCATTCGCGTCCGACAACCTTGCCGCATCACTGGGTGTTGAGCCCGGCACCTACTCCACGTCCGAACTGGTCCGGCTGAGCCAGGCCATGTCCGACAACGACCATGCAGAAGTGGCCTTCATCCTGAACGGCGGCGCAGGTCCGGTTGACGCTTCGGTTGCATTCGACGCCCGTGTTCGTCAGGTCCAGGAAGATGATGATCACGCCATCGCAGCCTACCTCACCAATAGCGGCACCGAGGTGATCTCGACCCAGAGCTTTGGCCACAACGAGGTCGCGGCCCGCATCTTCGCCCAGCTTGCCGAAGAATCGCGCTTCGAAGACTGATGCCCTTCACTCACGGGCCGGAACCGGCAGGGTGCCCCTCTCCCCATCCCGCCGGTTCCAACAAAAAACCCCCGATGTCGATACGGCACCGGGGGTTTTTCATGACCTGACTACTGGATCAGATGCGTTCGATGGCAATCGCGATGCCCTGACCGCCGCCGATGCACATGGTGATCAGCGCCTTGCTGCCACCGGTGCGCTCCAGCTCGTGCAGGGCCTTCACCGTGATGATTGCGCCTGTGGCGCCCACCGGGTGGCCCAGCGCAATCGCGCCGCCATTGGGGTTCACCTTGGCGGGGTCGAGCCCCAGACCCTTGTTCACTGCCAGCGCCTGCGCCGCGAAGGCCTCGTTCGATTCGATCACGTCGAAATCGGTGACCGAAAGACCGGTGCGCGCCAGCAGGTTCTGAACTGCGGGCACAGGGCCGATGCCCATCACCTCGGGGCGCACGCCTGCATGGGCATAACCGATGATCCGCGCGCGCGGCTTCAGGCCAGCAGCCTCTGCCGCATCGGCACGGGCCAGAACCAGCGCACCGGCACCGTCATTGATGCCCGAGGCATTGCCCGCCGTCACGCGGCCATCCTTCTTGAACACCGTCCGCAGCCCGGCCAGCGCTTCCATGGTGGAGGCCTTGGGGTGTTCGTCGGTGTCGAAGGGCACCATGTCGCGCTTCACCTTCACCTCGACCGGGGCGATCTGTTCCTTGAAATAGCCTGCCTCGATCGCGGCCAAGGCCCGCTTCTGGCTTTCGACCGCAAAGGCATCCATCTGCTCGCGCGTGATGTCATGCTCTTCTGCGACGTTTTCCGCCGTCACACCCATATGGCCGGTGCCGAATGGGCAGTTCAGCGCGCCGACCATCATGTCGGTGCCGGACATGTCGCCCATCTTCTGGCCCCACCGGATGGCAGGCACGATATAGGGCCCGCGGCTCATGCTTTCGGCACCGCCGGCAAGGCCGAACTCCGCATCGCCAAGCATCAGGTTCTGCGCCACCGAAACGATGGCCTGCAGGCCCGAGCCACACAGCCGGTTCACGTTCATCGCGGGCGTGGTGTCGGGAATACCCGCCTGCATCGCCGCCACGCGGGACAGGTACATGTCGCGCGGTTCGGTGTTGATGACATGGCCAAAGGCCACATGGCCCACCTGTTTGCCGTCCACACCGGCCCGTTCAAGTGCGGCCTTGGCGGCGACGGTGCCAAGTTCGATCGGGGGTGTCGCGGCCAAAGATCCGCCAAAGGTGCCGATGGCTGTCCGGGCGCCGGACAGGATCACGATATCGGTCATTAATAGTCCTCCAAAGACTTCAACCCGCCAGCCGGCGAGCAATATGCCAAATTCCCCTGAACGCTGTTTACCCGCGTCGCGCCGGTTCCGCCATGAGCCGTTTCAGCGCGCTTTGAAACCCTTCCGCATCCGGCGCGAGCGATTTCAGCACCTCGGTCTGATAGCTTTCGGCAATCGGCGTCAGCGCATTGATGATTCCCCTGCCGCTTTCCGTCAGCGCCAATACGACGAGCCGCCGGTCAGCAGGTGAGGTCGTCTTGCTGATATATCCCATCTCTTCCAGCCGCGACACGGCCCGGCTGACCTTGGACTTGTCCAGCACCGCCTGAGCCGAGATTTCGCGGACCGAAACGGCAGACTGTTGGCTCAGATGCGCCAGAACCCGCCATTCCGACCGCGACAAGCCGAACATTTCTTTGTAGTGGCGGGCAAACTGGCCACTGACCCGCTCGGCCACCACGGCCAGCTGATAGGGCAGGAAGTCTTCCAGGACGAAAGGCGTGTTGGTGCTCATGTGTGAAGGATGGAGTGAAACAGGCCCAAACCGCAAGCCTGAACGAAAAAACCCCGGCCAGAGACCGGGGCTTTGACGGGCTGACACGACAGTTTCAGGCGGCATCGAACTGCATCGGCGCGACCTGCTGGAACATTCCAGTGGCGCGCAGTTTCTCCAGCACGTCCGCAGGGGGTTGCGCATCGAGATAGAGCAGCGCGATGGCATCCTTGCCCGCGCCGGACCGGCCAAGGGTAAAGTTGGCAATGTTCACGCCGTTTTCGCCCATGGTCTGGCCGAGCGTCCCGATGATGCCCGGGATATCCTCGTTGGTGGTGTAGAGCATATGCTCCCCGATCTCGGCGTCGATATTGATGCCCTTGATCTGGATGAAGCGCGGCTTCCCATCCGAGAACACGGTGCCCGCAATGGACCGGGTGCGGTGCGGGGTGACGACCTCCAGCCGGATATAGCCTTCGAACGCACCGGACTTGTCCTGCGTGGTGGTCGAGATTTCGATGCCCCGTTCGCGCGCGATGACGGGGGCCGAAACCATGTTCACATCCGGGTTCACCGCCTTCATGATCCCCGCGATCACGCCGCAATTCAGCGCGTCCAAGTTCATCGTGCCCGCCACCCCGTTATAGGTGATGCGGATCTCGTCGATGGCTTCCTCGGTCAGCTGGCCCACGAAGCTGCCCAGATGCTGCGCCAGTTTCAGCCAAGGGCCCATGACCTTGGCTTCCTCTGCCGTGACCGATGGCATGTTCAGCGCGTTCTGCACGGCCCCGGTCAGGAGATAATCGGCCATCTGTTCGGCCACCTGCAACGCCACGTTTTCCTGCGCCTCGGTCGTCGCTGCGCCAAGATGCGGAGTGCAGACCACGTTCGGCAGGTTGAACAGTGGGTTTTCCGTGGCCGGTTCCTCTGCGAACACGTCAAAAGCCGCGCCTGCGACATGGCCCGATTTCAGCAGCTCCGCCAGCGCGGTTTCATCCACCAGACCGCCACGTGCGCAGTTGATGATGCGGACGCCCTTCTTGGTCTTGGCGAGATTTTCCGCCGACAGGATATTCCGGGTCTGGTCGGTCAGCGGCACGTGCAGCGTGATGAAATCGGCGCGTTTGAGCAGATCCTCAAGTTCCACCTTCTCCACGCCCATCTTGTCGGCTTTCTCTTCCGACAGGAACGGATCATAGGCGATGACCTTCATCTTCAGGCCGCGCGCACGGTCGCAGACGATGCCACCGATATTGCCCGCGCCGATGACGCCAAGCGTCTTGCCGGTCAGTTCGACCCCCATGAATTTCGACTTCTCCCACTTGCCCGCATGGGTGGAGGCGCTGGCCTCGGGGATCTGGCGGGCCACCGCGAACATCATCGCGATCGCGTGCTCGGCGGTGGTGATCATGTTGCCGAAGGGGGTGTTCATCACGATCACGCCCTTCTTGGACGCGGCGGGCTTGTCGATATTGTCGGTGCCGATTCCGGCGCGACCGATCACCTTGAGGTTGTTGGCGGCGGCAAGGATCTTCTCCGTCACCTTGGTGGCGGAACGGATGGCAAGGCCGTCATACTCACCGATCCTGGCAAGCAGCGCGTCCTTGTCCTTGCCAAGGGCGGGTTCGAAATCGACCTCGATGCCGCGATCACGGAAGATCTGGACAGCGGTTTCCGAGAGTTTGTCGGAGACGAGAACTTTGGGGGCCATGGTCATTGGTCCTTTGGTGGAGCGGCGGGGTAAACCCCGCCCTACGCATGATGAAGTTGGTTCGGGATGTGGGTAGGGCGGGGTTCACCCCGCCGCACCTCAAGCAGCTTCGGCCTGTGCGGCGATCTCGGCTTGATACGCCCATTCCAGCCACGGCAGCATCGCCTCGATATCCGAGACCTCCACCGTCGCCCCGCACCAGACGCGCAGGCCCGCAGGCGCATCGCGATAGGCACCGATATCCAGCGCGATACCCTCGGCCTCCAGCCGCTTGGCAACGGCTTTGGCAAAACTCGCCCCGTCAGTAATCCGCGCATCGGTGAACTTCAGGCAGACGCTGGTGTTGGACCGGGTCTCCGGGTCCTCGGCGAGGTTGGCGATCCAGTCATGCCGGTCGCAGAAATCCCAGATCGCCTGCGCATTGGCGGTGGACCGGGCAATCAGCCCCTCCAATCCGCCGACCTCACGCGCCCAATCGAGCGCAAAAAGGTAATCCTCTACGCACAGCATCGACGGCGTGTTGATCGTCGCGCCGGTGAAGATCCCGTCAATCAGCTTTCCGCCCTTGGTCAGGCGGAAGATCTTGGGCAGCGGCCAGGCCGGGGTGTAGCTTTCCAGACGCTCAATAGCGCGGGGCGACAGGATCAGCATCCCATGCGCGGCCTCACCACCCATCACCTTCTGCCAGCTGAAGGTGGTCACATCCAGCTTGTCCCAGGGCAGGTCCATGGCAAAAGCGGCCGAGGTCGCATCGCAGATGGTCAGGCCCTCGCGGTCCGCCGGGATCACGTCGCCATTGGCGACACGTACACCCGATGTCGTGCCGTTCCATGTGAACACCACGTCGGTGTCATAATCCAAAGTGGCCATATCAACGATCTGGCCATAGTCGGCGGTCTTTACATCCGCATCGATCTTCAGCTGCTTAACCACATCCGTGACCCAGCCGGAGCCAAAGCTTTCCCAGGCGACCATGGTCGCCTTGCGTTCGCCCAACAGCGACCACAGCGCCATTTCAACAGCGCCTGTATCGGAGGCGGGCACGATGCCGATCTTGTATTCTGCGGGAATGCCGAGGATCTCGCGCGTTTCTTCGATGGCGGCCTTCAGCTTGTCCTTGCCGATAGCGGCACGGTGGCTGCGACCGAGGGGCGCGTCCTTCAAAGCATCGAAAGTCCAGGTGGGGGGTTTGGCACAAGGGCCAGAGGAAAAGCGCGGATTGGCCGGGCGCGCTGCCGGGGTATTCGTCACCATTGCTGGTATCCTTCCAGATATACGCCCCTCGTTGGGGAGGGGTGTCCCACCGACGGATTTACGGCCAGCCGCGGGGGTGCACAAGTCGGAAAATTCGTCAAAACTGTCGCTTCGGGAAAATTCTGCGTCCGTCACGTTCACCATCGGAAACCCAGGAAAAACAACCCCAGGGGGCAGGATTCTACTTCCGCTCCGGGAATTCGTGCTAAAGTTGCGGTTCGGCCCCACGCCATAAGGGGACCGACCAACAGGAGGACACTCAATGACACGACTGACCCGCGCGACCATTGTCGCGGCTGTTCTGTTGTCTTCACCGGCCATCGCCGACCAGGATGATCTGGTTGCGCGCGGCGCGTATCTCGTCACTGGCCCGGCAGGCTGCGGCAACTGCCATTCGCCCATGGGGCCAACCGGATTTATCGAAGGGCAGGAACTCGGCGGCCGGCTGGTCGAAGCCAATGACATGTTCACCGCCATTGCTCCCAATATCACCCCGGCAGGACCCTCGGGCCAGTGGAGCGACGCGGAGCTCGCCCGCGCGATCCGAGAGGGCATCCGCCCCGATGGGTCCATCATCGGCCCGCCCATGCCCTTCACCTTCTACCGGGGCCTCAGCGACACCGACCTTGCCGCCATCGTGGCCTATCTGCGTACGGTGCCAGCCGTTGACCATGACCCCGGCCAATCCGCCTACAACATCCCCCTGCCGCCCGCCTATGGCCCACCGGTCGATAGCGTGGCCGACATCCCCGCAGGCGTGACGGTGGAATATGGCGAATACCTTGCGGGGCCGATTGCCCACTGCATGGAATGCCATACCCCGCTGGGTCCCATGGGGCCGATGGTCGAGACTGACCTTGGTCGCGGCGGGTTCGAATTCCACGGGCCCTGGGGCACCTCCGTCGCCTCCAACCTCACCAGCCATGAAGACGGGCTGGCGGGCTACAGCGACGAAGACATCGCCGCGATGATAACCCAAGGAACGCGCCCCGACGGCTCGCCCATGTTCCCGCCGATGCCCTATGGCTTCCTCGCGAACATGACGGACGAAGACCTCGCCGCCATTATCCTCTACCTGCGCAGCCTGCCGCCGCTTCCTGACGCAGGCTGAGCCCCTTCAAATCCCCGCTCCCCCGTGGTTTATGCGGTCCAACCGCAGGCCACGGGGGACCGCCCATGTACATCGCCACGCTTCTGACCAATCCCGCAACCCCCAGGCTGGAGGGCGCGCTGGTCGAATCGCTCCGCAATGCCTGGGGCGGGGGTGACGCGCTTTGGCTCTCGCCGGATGTGGCGGCCGAGTTCGCCCTGGCCGAGATCCCGTCGAACCGTTGGCACGTGTGGGAGAGCCTGCAAGCCGAGGGTGTGGACCTGGTCGTTCAGCTCGAAGAGGGCCGCCGCAAGAAGATGCTGCTCGCGGACATGGACAGCACCATGATCCAGCAGGAATGCATCGACGAACTGGCCGATGAAGCGGGCGTCGGGGAACGCGTGAAGGACATCACCGCGCGCGCCATGAACGGTGAGCTGGATTTCGAAGGCGCGCTCATCGAACGCGTCGGTCTGCTGAAGGGCCTGCCCGAATCCGTCATTACCCAGGTGTTGGAAACGCGCATCACCCATATGCCCGGCGGCAAGGCGCTGCTGGCAACGATGAAGACCCACGGTGCCCACGCCGCTCTGGTCTCGGGCGGCTTTTCCGCCTTCACCGCGCAGGTCGCCGCCGATCTGGGCTTCGACGAAAACCGCGCCAACACGCTGCTGACCGAGGCGGGCCAGCTGACGGGGGAGGTGGCCCGCCCGATCCTCGGGCGCGATGCCAAGGTTCAGGCGCTGCACGACATCACCACCCGCATCGGCATCACCCCCGCCGACGTGATCGCCGTGGGCGATGGGGCCAATGACCTCGGCATGCTGGGGCTGGCGGGCACCGGTGTGGCGCTGCATGCGAAGCCGTCCGTGCAGGCGGAGTGCGATATCCGCGTGAACCACGGCGACTTGACGGCGCTGCTTTATCTGCAGGGCTATGCCGACAGCGATTTCGCGTGATTGCTGCGCCTCTTGGCGCTTTTCAGCGGTTCATTTTCAGTGACCGACCTGTTGATCGGAGCGCTTTGGAAGCTGGAAAGCGGAAGATCGCGCCCATTCCGGCATTCTGCTAACAGATTGTAACCAATTGGTTAACAATAGTTAATAGACTCGACATGAAGTCAATTTTCCCTACATTTCGCACAAGGCCTCATCCTGTCCAGAGGCAATAGAACGGCCAGTATTTGGAGCATTTCAATGTCGACAGTCACTCTTCAGGGTTTCGCCATCAATTCCACAACCTATGTCGGCTCGGCATCCTTGACACTCACGATTTCCGAAGGGGCCACACTGTCTTATTCCGATGTCCCGGAGGGTGTCACAAATCTGTTCGGCATCACGGAAGTGGATGTCGTGAGCTCCTACGGGGCCTTCACGAGCCAGTTTTCTCTCAACAGCGGCGTTCCCATTCCCGTGGCTGACGAAGACGAGACCTATATCTATCAGCTCAATCTCAGCACCGGGCCGGTGACTGTCCTGTCTCACTTCGATAGCAGCACGGATATCGACTATGTTTTCTTGCTGGAAGGCAGCGCACCGGCTCCCACCAACCAGGCGGAGTTCGACGCCCTTTTTGCGTCCATAAATCCAACCACACCGGCCCAAACCGCGCCAGCCCCATATGCGCCCGGCCAGGCGATCGACCCGACAGCCATTTCCGGGGCATCGGTGTCACAGAATGATTCCTTCGTCGGAACCTCGGATGGCGAAGCGTTCGATGGCGGCAGCGGCGCGGATGATCTTGACGGAAACGGCGGCAATGACACGCTCAATGGCGGGTCCGGCAACGACACGCTCAATGGCGGCGCAGGGGAGGATACGTTCCTCTATTCCGGCGGCGCGGATGTGATCGAGGATTTCTCCGGCGATTTCCTGAAGATCGACTCGCCAATCCTGAGCGGCAATTTGGCCTCGGTGCTGTCAGCGGCCAGTGTGGTCAGCGGCAATCTTGTTCTGGATTTCGGAGGTGGCAACACGCTGACGCTGAACGGTATCACGGATGTTTCTGCACTGGACGGGCGCATCGAGGTCGCAAACCAGCATGACCCCGAAAGCGATGTGACCGGCGATGGCACTTCCGACATTCTCTGGCGCAACGGCACGACGGGCCAGTACGGCATGTTCGACATGGCGGGTGGCACGCCGACCTGGAGCGTTCTGGGGGGCGAGAGCACCGCCTGGCAGATCGGCGGGCTCGGCGATTTCGACGGGGATGGAACCGACGATATCCTCTGGCGCAACGATACCTCCGGCGGCATCGGCTTTTCCGCCATGGGCAGCGGCAGCCCGGTCTGGAACGCGCTCGGGACGGCCAGCGCGGCCTGGCAGATCATGGGCGTCGGCGATTTCAACGGCGACGGCACCGACGATATTCTCTGGCAGAACAGCAGCAATGGCGGCGTGGGCATGTTCGCCATGTCGGGTGGGTCCGCCAGCTGGCAGACGATCGGCGGCTCCTCGGCCCCGTGGGAGATCGTGGCCACGGGAGACATCACCGGTGACGGGATCGACGACATCATCTGGCGGAACGCGACGACCGGCCAGGTGGGCCAGTTCGAGATGTCCTCGGCGGGCACCCCGACCTGGAGCGTGGTGGCCAATGTCTCCAACGACTGGCGGCTGGTGGGGACCGGCGATCTCGATGGCGACGGCACGGATGACCTGCTGTGGCGGCATGAAAGCTCGGGCGCCGTGGGTTACTACGCCATGGGTTCCGGTTCGCCGGTCTGGCAGGGCCTCGGGCAAGCCAGTTTCGATTGGGATATCGTGGGCGTGGGCGACTACAATGGCGACGGAACGGACGACATCCTGTGGCGGAACGTCAATACCGGCACGGTCGGCATGTACGACATGGATGGCGGGCCAAGCTGGCAGACCATCGGCCAGGCCGCACTGGCTTGGGACGTCGAGGGGCAGTTCGTGGACGAGTTCGTGTTCTGAGGGGGGCGTGGCGAGGACGCAATTGCTTGCCTCCTCCCGCTGCCTTCAAAGGCGTTTCCGTCCGCTGGCCAGGTGGGGACGCCGTCCTGCCAGCACTCGGAACGGTCCGGTCAAGCCACCTCCAAGATAGTCCCGATCAAACCGCTGCCCCTACAGACCAACGCACCAAGCAATGAGGCCGGTCCAGCCTCATTGGTCCATGCGTCGTGCAGCGGTCTTGGTGGGGCTCGCCCGTCGCGTGGACGCGCGTGATCCGCCACCGAAAATGTTTTCTTTGCAGGTTAAGTGAAAAAACCTATAAGTTACTTAGGGGTTTTGGCCATCTTACCCGATTACTCGCACGGCTCGCGACCGGTTGATTTGCCCAGGATGTCAGAATTTTCGAGGCGCAGAGGTGCTCTGACGTCATTTTGAAACGCTGCCTGCGGTTCTGGTGATTTGCGTTTGAGGGTGTGACGGCGGCACACCGGGGGAAGAAACGATGCCAAGTATTAAACCGTGGGACGCTATGGGTATAGCCTGGGACGCCTATCAGATCTATGACGGCCTCGCTAGCGGAGACCCACTTGATACAGTAAACAACCGATTGACTGAACTTCTGAACGCCACTCTCGCCCTGGCGGACAGTCTTGAAGAGGTGCGGCAGGAAGCGATAGACACGCATCTTTCCACTATGGTTGCGAACATGCAAGTGGCGCAGTCGCAATTAGAGCAGGGCAATCGCGATGATGCCATAACGTATTCCAGTTTAGCGCTGGCGCAAGTTGCGTCCTTTACGAGCTTAACCGCGGTGGAACGGGTGATTATGGCCCCGATGATGATCGCGGCGACGGGTCTGCGTTTGCAAGTGATGGAGATCTTTCAGGACGGCGCCCACTCGGCTGAGCTGGAATCCGAATTGCTGCGCACGATCGCGGATCTTCATTCGATTCCGGCTCCGCTTCGCGACGAGTTGGAACAGGGAATCGAGATCGTCATTGTAGAAGTAGAAGGTTCTCAGCCGTGGACGATTACGCTGGAATTCCGGACAGGCACCACGGTTCCGGATCAGCAGTCAAGTAATACACTGCTTCAATTTGTACATGAGCCGATCACTGGCATCAGTGTCGGGGGTGTTGGAAGCGTTCTAGATATCGTTCCAGAGGTTGGCGACATTGTCGACACCGCTGGATTTCTGGCTTTTGTCGAACAGTATGGTTTGGAGGATCAGGTTGCACCGGCGATCGACCCGGTGGTCGACATTGACTATGACCGCTCTGGTGGCAACCAGCTTGAGGAGCTGGTCTCCCATCTAGAAGAGCTAACCAGCGGGGAATGGTTCGAGGGCGCCAACGGCGTCAACGATTACCTGGAACGCGACCCCGACGACCCCGACCAGGACCTGCCGGATGTGTTTGACGGCTACAGCGGCAACGACGTTCTCGTCGGCGCGAATGGCAACAACGTGCTGCGCGGCGGGGACGGCAACGACGTTCTGTTGGGCTGGGGCGGCAACGACACCCTGCGCGGCGGCAATGACGACGACAGGCTGCATGGCGGTACCGGCAATGACGACATAGATGGCGGCGACGGGACAGATATCGTCATTTATGCCTCCTCTGACGACGCTGTGCTGGTCGATTTACGCTTCAGCGTTGGGCAGGGAACTTCCCAGGGCACAGACACAATCTCCAATGTGGAGAACGTCGAAGGCAGCTTCTACAACGACACGCTGATTGGCAATGATTTCGATAATCTGCTTATCGGCCGGGATGGCGGCGATCAGATTTTCGGGGAAAACGGCGACGACACTCTGGAAGGGGGTGAAGGCGACGATACCCTGGTTGGCGGCGGCGACACCGACACGGCGGTCTATTCCAGTTTTGCCCTGTCCGCCACGGTCGATCTGGCCATCAGCGGTTCGCAGAACACCGGCGATTTCGGCAATGACCAGCTGTTCAGCATCGAAAACCTGATCTCGGGGAATGGTGCGGATCAGCTGCGGGGAGACGGCAACAACAATCGTCTGGACTCCGGTGCGGGCAATGACACGCTTTCAGGACGGGGCGGCAATGACACGCTGAATGGCGGGTCGGGCATAGATACGTTCATATATACCGGCGGTGCCGATGTGATCGAGGATTTCAACGGCGATCTGCTCGACATGTCCACCATGTGGTTCTGGGGTCAGGCGCAACTGCTTGCGATTGCTCAGGTCCAGAACGGCAACCTCTTCTTCAATTTCGGTGGCGGCGACACGCTGACGCTGATCGGCATCACCGATGCGTCGGTTCTTCAAGGGCGGCTGGTGGGGATCAATACCTCTCCCACGGCAGTCGCCGACACCGCAACGACCGACGAAGACAACGCGGTTCTGATCGACGTGCTGGCCAATGACACCGACCCGGACACGACCGACACCCTGACCGTCGGATCGGCCAGCATCCAATCCGGGCTCGGCACGGTCAGCATCGCGGCGGATGACAGGTCCATCACCTATGATCCGGGCACGGCCTATCAATACCTCGCCACCGGCCAGTCCGCGACCGTTGAGGTGCTCTACGAGGTGACGGATGGCAACGGCGGCACCTCGTCGGCGGTCGCAACGGTGACCGTGACGGGCGCCAATGACCAGCCCACGGCAGTCGCCGACACCGCCACCACCGACGAAGACAACGCGGTTCTGATAGACGTGCTGGCCAATGACACCGACCCGGACACGACCGACACCCTGACCGTCGGATCGGCGAGTATCCAATCGGGGCTCGGCACGGTCAGCATCGCGGCGGATGGTAGTTCGATCACCTATGATCCGGGCACGGCCTATCAGCACCTCGCCACCGGCCAGTCCGCGACCGTTGAGGTGCTCTACGAAGTGACGGATGGCAACGGCGGCACGTCATCGGCGGTCGCAACGGTGACCGTGAATGGGGTCAGTTCCACCACCGACGTGGACAGCGACCTGACCGGCGATGGCACCTCCGATATCCTCTGGCGCAACGGCACGACGGGCCAGTACGGCATGTTCGACATGGCGGGCGGCACGCCGACCTGGAGCGTTCTGGGGGGCGAGAGCACCGCCTGGCAGATCGGCGGGCTCGGGGATTTCGATGGGGACGGCACCGACGATATCCTCTGGCGCAACGATACCTCCGGCGGCATCGGCTTTTCCGCCATGGGCACCGGCAGCCCGGTCTGGAACGCGCTCGGCACGGCCAGCGCGGCCTGGCAGATCATGGGCGTGGGCGATTTCAACGGCGATGGCACCGACGATATTCTCTGGCAGAACAGCAACAATGGCGGCGTCGGCATGTTCGCCATGTCGGGCGGATCGGCCAGTTGGCAGACGATCGGCGGCTCCTCGGCCCCGTGGGAGATCGTGGCCACGGGAGACATCACCGGTGACGGGATCGACGACATCATCTGGCGGAACGCGACGACCGGCCAGGTGGGCCAGTTCGAGATGTCCTCGGCGGGCACCCCGACCTGGAGCGTGGTGGCCAATGTCTCCAACGACTGGCGGCTGGTGGGGACCGGCGATCTCGATGGCGACGGCACGGATGACCTGCTGTGGCGGCATGAAAGCTCGGGCGCCGTGGGCTATTACTCCATGGGTTCCGGCACGCCGACATGGCAGGGCCTCGGGCAAGCCAGTTTCGACTGGGATATCGTGGGCGTGGGCGACTACAATGGCGACGGCACGGACGATATCCTGTGGCGGAACGTCAATACCGGAACGGTCGGCATGTACGACATGGATGGCGGGCCAAGCTGGCAGACGATCGGCCAGGCTGGCTTCGTCTGGGACGTCGAAGGGCAGTTCGTGGATGAGTTCGTGTTCTGATCTATCTGAAAGCAGAGACGTATTTTCCTGCGCCCTTGAGCCTTGTTGGTGGCAATAGATTTCTCTAGAAGGAAGCGGGAAACAAGAAAGCCGTTGCTCGCCTCATGGAAAATGCCATCGTCATTGCTGATCCGGGTGACGACTTTGCTCAAGTCTTCGATTTCGGGTATCCGCTTTTGCGGTGCGACACGCAGGGGCGTGTCACCGATTGGCATTCGGTATCCGAGGTCCCCCTCTCCGATCTTCAGCAGAATGCGCTCTGCATTCTGGCGGCCTCGCCCGATGGCCTTCGGCAGGCGGAAACCTTTTGCGCCCGGTTCGTCACGGAACTGGGGGCAGAGCCCTTGCTTCTGATCGACCTGAGCGACACGCATCCCGACCAGAGACAGGCCAAGGTGCTGAGCCAGATCGTCGATTTATTGCTTCGGGAACGGCTCAGGACCGCGCAACGCCAGGTCGAGCTGCTGCGCGACTTGGCACATCTCAGGGCAGATTTCGAAGAGTTGAGCAACGCGTTCGGATTGCTGGAAGGTTTTGTCCAGGAGGCAGAGCTCGATCACAGGCAGTTGCGCCGGGATCTTGCCCCGGCTTCGAACACAAAACCGGTGACCTTGCCAGCGGGTGCAGTTCTGCATCAACGGCTGCCAGGAGAAAGCAGCGGGATCTCTGATATTGGCTTGCACGTCGCGCGGACCCCAGCCGGTTCGGGTGGCCAGCTCCTGATTGGGCTTCACGCACTGGAAAAAGGCGAGACGCTTGCCGAATGGTCCATCGATCAGGGCGATCTGAGCGCCGGCTGGTTGCGATTGCCGCTGGAGGTCGCGCTTGGACCTGACAATACCACGCTTCAACTGCGCCTCGAATGGACGGGCACCGCACCGCTGGAGCTTGATTGGTCACTGCGGCATCCGGACCCGCGCTATTGCCTTCAGCTCCACGAAGGATCAGAAGCCAAGCCATCTGAGACTGAGGACCGGGTACTTGCCCTGCAATTGTGGACTTACATTCCCGGTTGCACCCCTCCCCATTCCAGCGATGGCGCGGGGGTCAAGGTATTGGCAGAAGCGGCGCTCAGGGCAGCCAGAAATCTCAACCCGGACAATACCGACACGAAGTATCTCGAAGAGCAGAATGTTCTGCAGGTCCATCCGGTTCAGGGTGATCTGGCAGCAGCATTGCTTTGCGATGCGGTTGGTGCAGGGGTGAATGAGGTCACGGCCAGCATTCACAGCCTGTCCGAACAAGGTGCTGATATCGAATATGCGATTGCAGTTGCCCCAACCGCCGCGCGCATTGATCCTGCCGGCAACAAGCGTGCCTTTATCCGGAGACGCAGTGCGTTGGCACCCGCCCTGAACAGTTTGCTGGACTCGCCCGGTGCGCAAAAATCCGAATGGTACCGGCTGTCTGCTGGCCAGAGAGGCCATATCCATCTGCTCCTGCAAGAACCGGCAGGATCGGCAATGGATCTCTATCTGATTACCCGCATGGCAGATCACCAGTTGCCACCAAGCTGGGCCTGGGCGGCGTTCTCGTCTGTCACCCTGTGCCGCGACAGGTTCTAGCAGGATGCGAGACGTAGCAGAACCGGCTGCACCGAGGGTTGCGATCGTCATTCCGGTGTTCCGCCACTCCGGCCTGGTTACCGAGGCGCTGGAATCAGCCCTCGCGCAGGAAGCCCCGTTTCCGATCCTTGTGGCACTGGTCAACGACGGGTGCCCCTACCCCGAAACGGAAGAAGTCGGGCTGGCCTATGCCCGAGCCTATCCGCATCGCGTGATTTATCTTCGCAAGCCGAATGGTGGACTCGCCAGCGCGCGCAACCACGGAATTCGTACAGTGCTGGACCGGTACCCCTCTGTCGATGCGATCTACTTTCTCGACGCCGACAACCGGCTGCGACCGCAGGCGATGGCACGGGCCATGGCCACGCTCGACGCGGATCCGGACGCAGACTGGATATATCCCAGCATCGATATGTTCGGCCTTCCCAGCGCTTGGGACTACAGCGGGCCCTATTCACTTCTTCAGCACTCGACCATCAACATCTGCGAGGCGGGCAGTCTTGTCAGGCGAAAGGTCTTCGAAGACGAGGTATTCTTCGATCAGAGCTTTCGGCTCGGCTGGGAGGATTGGGATTTCTTCCTGTCGGCGGCGCGCTCCGGGTTCCGGGGAAAGTATCTGGAGGACTTTGGCTTCCGTTACCGGAAGCGCCCCGAAAGCATGCTGATGGAGGCCGACCGCGAAGCGGCCCAGTTGCAGGGGGATATGGCGCAGAAGCACAAGCTGTTGTTTGCGCCGCGTGAACTGGTGCGACTGGAAGCCGAGGAGGCACCGCGATACGCGATCTACATGCCCGACCGGGCCGAACTGCTGCATTGTGTCGATCCGGATGACGGCTCTTTGCGCATTGTGGATATCGAAACTCATATCCGGCAGGTATGGCAATCTCAGGTTCTTCCCGGTGCAAACTCGGCACCGCCCTTCACAGTGGTCATGCACAGTGCGGTTCTGGCCTGCCTCAGATCGTCCGGTCTTTTGCACTGGGCCTTGTGGAAGCTGGAAGGCCAATTGGAATCCGCGCATGTTGCCGGGCTTCATATTTCCCAGGGCACACCGGGGCGCGTTGAAATAGCTGATATATCGGCTACCGAGGACAAGAGCCGAATTCGCCAAGCAGCTGTTGCTGCCATTTCCCCGAAATTGCTTGCCGAGGTGCTGCGCGATACGGTTTCCGACTGGATCGACACGGTCCTCAGTGCGCATCCCAAGCCCAGGATTGCCCAGAGCGAGCTGTTTCTTCCCGCCTCCGTCGCCGACACGGACCGCCTGCATCGCGACGCCACCAGCAGCCTTGTCCAGCTGATCCACTCTTTGCGCGCATCACCTTACCGCGCAGCGCTTGGGCAGGAGTGGCAGTGGCGCAGCAACGGCGCGACGATGCGCAATCTCGAATACAGGATCCCCCGAAAGCGGTTCTCAGGTCAGCCGGTATTTCCGCGTGTAACGCGAGATACATCGCGCAACATGGGCTTCCTGCTGCCGATGGCGGAATTCGCGGGCGTCGAACGGGTCGCTTACAATATCGCAAAAGCGATGCGGGCACGCGGCTGGTCTACTCATGCCATGCTGCTTGATACCGGGTCGATCAAGATCCTGCCCGACTGGCAGGACGCATTCGATAGCGTTGGGTTCCTGTCCGACCCCGACTTCCGTCTTGGCGGGGACGGGCCGCAGAATTTCCTGGGCAGCCCGATATCAAGCTGGGCCGTGTCGGGTAATCACGACAAAGTCCTCAGCATGCTTCACTGGCTCGACTGCGTGATCAATTTCCATGGTGGCGCGGTGGCCGGGACAATGGGGCAGCTTCGGCGACTGGGTGTTCGCACCGTCAACTCGTTGCATGTCCATGACCTGACCCGCTTTGGACGCCCCACCGGGAACACGCATGTGGGTCTTGCTTATGAGCACGCCTTTGATCTGTTTGCCCCTTGCTCCGAAGCGATGGCCAGCTGGTTGCGCGGCATGGGCGTTCCGCGTCAGAAGATCGTGACCGTTCCGAATGCACCAGGCTTTGACCTGCCAAATTCCGCGCTGGCATCTGATGCCCTTGCCCGGCGTCGTGACCGCCCTGCGGATCAACCGCTCAGGGCGCTTTTCATCGGTCGGCTGGACCGTCAGAAAGGCGTCGATCGGCTGGACGCACTGATCCGCGCCAGCAAGTCCCGTCGCTTGCCGGTGGACTGGCGTGTCATTGGAAGTTCGGTCATGGGGGACAACCGAAGCCTGACAAGCGGTAACCTTGTCATCTCACCAGAGGCCCCCCTGTCCGATCCCGCGGACCTTGCCGCCGCCTATGACTGGGCGGACGTCGTTGTAATGCTGTCCCGCTACGAGGGGTTGCCGCTAACGGTGCTGGAGGCCATGCGTTCTGGCGCGGTGGTCATCTCGACGGATGTCGGCGCCATCTCAGAGGTTGTGCGAGACGGCAAGTCCGGCATTCTGTTTCCCGACAGCGAAGATATTACCCCGGCGCTGGATGCGCTTGAGCTTCTGTCCGACGATCGCGACCGTTTGCGCGCCATGTCGGCTTCCGGTTTTGAAGACATGCTTTCTCGTACATGGCAGACGGCGACACAGGCGCTCTCTGACGCGTTGGAACAGCCAACGCAGCCCGAGCCAACAGATCCCTTGAAGGATGATTGAAATGACGACAGCTAGCATGAGCCACGAGCCCCGTTCGGATCTGATTTACGACCTCGGCATGCACTGGGCTCTTGATACCGATTTCTATCTTCGCAAGGGCTTTTCGGTTGTTGCGCTGGAAGCGAACCCTGAAATGTGCAAACGCGCGCAGGAGAGGTTTCCAACCGAAGTGGCCGATGGTCGCCTTGCGATCGTGAACCGCGCCTTCTGGGATACAGAGGATCACCAGATCGCTTTTCACGTCAATCCGGTCAAGGACGACTGGAGCAGCGTCAAAAAGGGATGGGCCGAAAAAGGCGGCCATGAATCAGAGGAAATACAGGTTGAGACCGTGACATTGGCGGGTCTCTTTGACCGCTATGGTGTGCCGCGCTACATCAAGTGCGACATGGAAGGCGTGGATGACCTGTTTACACAACAGTTGGCAACCGACGCACGGCGCCCGGATTTCGTTTCGGTAGAGGCCATGTCGGCAGATACCATCTGCTTTCTGCGCGCGGCGGGCTATGACCGGTTCCAGATTGTAAACCAGGCGCTGCACAACATGGTCCGCCCGGTGGAACCCGCGCGAGAAGGGCAGTTTGCGGATGCAAAGTTCAACGGCCATATGAGCGGGCTATTCGGGAAGGAACTGCCGCCCGAGAAGTGGATCGATGCGGAAGAATGCCTCGACCGGTTCCAGATGTTCCGGAAATTGCAGCTCAAGGATGGAATGCTTGCCCATGGCTGGATCGATTTCCACGCCACAACACAAGCCAGCCTGGAGACAACGGCGTGACAAGTTCGACTGATTCTACCCGCTTCGTCATTCTCAGCGAGGCCCGGTCGGGAACCTCTCTGTTGACCGAAACGCTAAACAGCCATCCCGAGATCACGTGCCATGGCGAAGTGTTCCATCCGGACCCGGCGTGGCATTTCCGGGGCACCATGGCGAAGTTGAGCAATGACACGTTGCTCAAGCTGCGCGCGGAAAAGGCGGCGTTTCTCGACCAAGTGTTTGATCAGCCCGATGCGAAGGCCGTCGGATTCAAGATGTGGCGCATTCAGGAGCCCGACGAATGCGCACGGCTGCTTGCCGATGGGTCAGTATCGAAGATCATCCTCGAACGCCGCAACAAGCTCTCTCAGTATTCTTCAACGCTGTTGGCCCACCAGACAGGCATCTGGAACCTCAGCGCTGAGTCAGGCGGAAAGAAGCTGGAATCCGCGCCGCTGGTTTTCGACGCCAGGGCTTTCCGTAATTTCATCGCATTCCAAACCGAGACATTTGACTATTATCGCAGTCAGGCAACCGGTCCGACGCTGAACATTTCCTTTTCAAGCCTGGTGCAAGACGGGTTCGATGGCGTTCAGGATTTCCTTGGGGTTCAAAGACAGCCGCTTGATCCGCAGAAACGCCGCCTGCATGGCACCGACATTCTGGCGCGCTTCCAGCAATCGGATCACGCGGCAATCCGGGCGGAACTGAGCAGTCTCGGACAACCCGGATGGGTCACCGAATAGCGACCTTGATCGGGCACCGTTCAGAACACAAACTCATCCACGAACTGCCCCTCGACGTCCCATGCCAGCGCGGCCTGGCCGATGGTCTGCCAGCTTGGCCCGCCATCCATGTCGTACATGCCGACCGTGCCGGTATTAACGTTCCGCCACAGGATATCGTCCGTGCCGTCGCCATTGTAGTCGCCCACGCCCACGATGTCCCAGTCGAAGCTGGCTTGCCCAAGGCCCTGCCAGACAGGGCTGCCCGAGCCCATGGCGTAGTAGCCCACAGCGCCCGAGCTCTCATGTCGCCACAGCAAATCGTCCGTCCCGTCGCCATCGAGATCCCCGGTCCCCACCAGCCGCCAGTCGTTGGAGACATTGGCGACGACGCTCCTCGTGGGCGTGCCCGCCGAGGACATCTCGAACTGGCCCACCTGGCCGGTCGTCGCGTTCCGCCAGATGATGTCGTCGATCCCGTCGCCGGTGATGTCGCCGGTGGCCACGATCTCCCACGGCGCAGAGGATCCGCCGATCGTCTGCCAGGTCGCGGACCCGCCCGACATGGCGAACATGCCGACGCCGCCATTGTTGCTGTTCTGCCAGAGAATATCGTCGGTGCCATCCCCGTTGAAATCGCCGACGCCCATGATCTGCCATTCCGCCCCGGCGGTGCCGAGCGCGTTCCAGACCGGGCTGCCGGTGCCCATGGCGGAAAAGCCGATGCCGCCGGAGGTATCGTTGCGCCAGAGGATATCGTCCGTGCCGTCCCCGTCGAAATCCCCGAGCCCGCCGATCTGCCAGGCGGTGCTCTCGCCCCCCAGAACGCTCCAGGTGGGTGTGCCACCCGCCATGTCGAACATGCCGTACTGGCCCGTCGTGCCGTTGCGCCAGAGAATGTCGGAGGTGCCGTCGCCCGTGAGGTCTGACAAAGAGTTGGTGACCCCCGAAGGTCCGCCGCCGCCTGTGCCGGACAGCGTGTATTCATAGGCGATGTATTCCCGCTGGACCCATTCCTCGTAGGCCTCCAGAAACGCCCCGTCGCTGCCCAACACATTGGGGTCGTAGGCAGAATACTGGGCGAAGAATTCCCGAACCAGTGCCTCTTCCTCGGCCGTCAGGTTTTCGTCCAACCCCCAGCTGGCATAGCCCACATAGCCTGTGACGGTCAGATCTCCTGCGTAGCTGCTAAGCGCCGCTGTGACGAATTCGGCGGAGTGCAGGTGGTCGGAATGCTCGATATCCGCATAGTCAGTCGTGTGATCCTGAAGGTGTATGTGATCAGGCTGATGCTGATCGAGAAGCACCGACAACAGCCCGACAAGGTCCGCTTGCGTGTAAGTCGCGCTTCCGTCCACGGCCGTGATCGTTGCGATGTCTCCGTCCCAAAGCTGTTCAAGGCTTTCGAAACTGTTGACCTCTGACCCTTCACCCCGGCTGAATCCATCGGGAAGGCGCAGGAAATAGAGCCGAATGTCGGGCTGGCTGGCAAGGTAGGAACTCGCGACCTCGAACTGGCTATTGCCGACAGCCAGGGTAACGGTTTCGTCCACCCAATCATTCGCCCCGGCCATCTGCCCATAGGCCGTACGTACACCTTCTTCCCTTGCGCCCCAATACCCTGCGTCCAGCCCGGCATCGCCCGCCGTCAGATAGACGACGCTGACCGGTTCGGGCCCGTCGATCAGCCGGTCTATGGTCGGGTTCATGAACAGCAGATCGTCATCCTGATGGGCGACGAAGATCATGTCTCCGACTCCCACGACCGGATCGACCGGGTCGGCGCCACCCGTGCCATCCTGTGGCGTGGACACCGTCAGATCCAGAACCACCCCATTCAGTCTACCATCCCCGGCAGAGCCCATGGCACCGATCGTTGCATGTTCTGCAAGAAAGCCGGTCGGGACGGTCCCCGCTGCGTCCACCAAGCGGACGGAGTCTCTCTCGATCCAGATCGTGCCATCTGCATCGGCCCCAACGGACCACATGGCCCATGCGCCTTCTGAAATCGCGTCCGGAGCCGTGACACTGTAGACCTGCCCGTCCTCCACGATCTCGAAACGGATATCGTTGCTGTCCGCGACCCGGAACAATCGTATTGCCGATCCGCTATCGGCATTGGCATAGGTGAACACCGTCTGATCTTCACCAGCCCGCAGATCATCGAACCGAACAACGGCATCGACCTGGAAGGCCCCATTGATGTCCTCGGGGATGTTGAGGCGACCGCCATCCACCACATCGCCCACGTTGGTGATATCGACCCCAAGGATTGCCCCGATCATGGGCGAATCGTCCGCCCAGTTGGATTGGCCCAACAGTTCATTCGGGCGCAGGCTGTCATCCGGCACAACCGCCTGAGTCTGCCCCAACCGCACACCGTCCCGGTCAAGCCACATCAGGCCGTCCTGATCTATTCCAACGGTCCAGGTGGCGGTTTCCCCCTCAAGGATCGCGCCCGGTGCGATCACTGAATAGGTGGTGCCGTCCTGATAGAGGACGAACATGATGTCGCCGGTATTCTCGACCTGTGTCAGCAGGATGTTATTGCCACCCGCCCCGGACCCGATATCAATCAGCCGTTGCCAATACCCGCCGGTCAGATCGTCAAAGCGGGCGACCACCTGCAACTCGAAGCTGCCTGAAATGTCTTCGACATCGCCGAGCGGAAAGATCGGTTCAAGCGGCGGCATGGCAATTCCTCTTTCGGGCCAGAAGGCAACCATCGTGGCGACCTGCGCCCCGGGCGACAGCCATGTCGCAGCAGAGTGCAGCCCCAAGAACAATTCCTCTTCCGCCCGGAACAATGCGGACGATGACAACAGAGGTACTCATGCGATGGTTAAGACGGCGTTTTCATTGCCTCGAAGAAGGTTAACCGCTTCTTTTGAAAAATGTCGGCCAGATCGTCGAAGCAATGCGTTTCAAGAAAAGAAACAATAGATTAGCCTCATTCCGCCCCGGTCAGTCCGTCGATCAATGCGCGCATTGGCCACCAGACGAAAAAAGCCCGGCTCTTGGCCGGGCCAGTCCAACAGGGAGGTAGGTGTTGTTCACCTTCTGTCAACTATCGGTTGATAATATCAATTAGTCAACATTTAGTGGTTATTTCACGCCAAAAGACGATATCCGCCGCTTTCTGTGACCAAAATGCGCGCATTCGAGGGGTCGGGCTCGATCTTCTGGCGCAGGCGGTAGATATGCGTTTCCAGCGTATGGGTGGTCACCCCGGCGTTGTAACCCCAGACCTCGTGCAACAGCACATCACGCGCCACCACACCATCCTGGGCGCGATAAAGGTATTTGAGGATATTCGTTTCCTTTTCGGTCAACCGGATTTTCTTCATATCCTCCGTTTCCAGCATCTTCATGGCGGGCTTGAACGTGTATGGCCCAAGCTGGAATACGGCATCTTCCGATTGTTCATGCTGGCGCAGTTGCGCGCGAATGCGGGCCAGAAGCACCGGAAACTTGAAGGGCTTCGTGACATAGTCATTCGCCCCCGCATCAAGGCCAAGGATGGTATCGGCGTCACTGTCATGGCCAGTCAGCATCAGAACCGGGCATTTCACGCCCTGCTTGCGCATCAGGCGGCACAGTTCGCGACCATCGGTGTCGGGCAGACCCACGTCCAGGATTACCAGATCATAGATCGCTTCCTTGGCCTTCTGCAGGCCTTCGGACCCGTTGCCGGCCTCGAACACGTCGAAATCTTCGGTCATGATCAGCTGTTCGGCCAGTGCCTCGCGCAGATCCTCGTCGTCATCCACCAGCAGGATTTTCTTGAGATTGGCCATTTTGGTGGCTCCCGTTGCTTGTTCTTCTCTGCACATGTCGTGCAATCACCCGTCTGACAAGTGCATCGAAAAACTTCTCACGCAGCCGTGTCAGACAGCGAGCAAATGTTTCAAAACGCTACAGGGCAGTCTACATGGGGAAGACACCCGTCATTCAGGACCATGCGATGCCGCTTCTGCCCACCCCGTCCGAGCTTGCCGCCCGCGCCCGCGCCGATCTGCGCGTCGGCTTGCCTGTCGTTCTGGGGAACGGCGATGGCATTGCCCTTCTGGCGGCAGAAACACTGACCGATGCCCGGCTTTCGGCGATCCGGGGCTTTGGCGAGCTGGACCTCGCGATCACCGACCGGCGCGCGGAAACGCTGAAGGCGCGGGCCTATGATGGCGACCTGGCGCGCGTTGTGGTCCCCGACGATGCCACCGCGTCCTGGGTGCGGGCAGTTGCAGATCCCGCCGACGATTTGCGTGTGCCGATGAAAGGCCCGCTATTGACCCGGCGCGAGGGGGTGGCAGGGCTTCATCGCCTCGCCATTGCCCTGATCAAATCCGCGCAGCTTCTGCCTGCGGCGATCATCGTGCCGATCGTCAATGCAAAGGCATTCGCCGCCGATCATCATCTGACCCGCCTGCATCCGGACGCCACACATCAGGATCTGTTGCGCCACCACGCCCTGAACCCGGTTGCGGCCGCCCGCTTGCCGATCGAGGCCGCTGACGCCGGTCGCCTGCATATCTTCCGCCCCGATAATGGCGGGACCGAACACTACGCAATCGAGATCGGCCGCCCCGACCGTGATGCCCCGGTTCTGGCCCGGCTGCATTCCGCCTGCTTCACCGGCGATGTGCTCGGTTCACTGAAATGCGACTGTGGCCCGCAACTGCGAACCGCTCTTGCAGAGATGGGAACAGCGGGGGCAGGCGTGCTGCTCTACCTCAATCAGGAAGGGCGCGGGATAGGGCTCGCCAACAAGATGCGCGCCTATTCCCTGCAGGATCAGGGATTCGATACGGTCGAGGCAAACCACCGGCTCGGCTTCGAAGATGATGAACGCGACTTTCGCCTCGGTGCCGATATCCTGCGCCGCATGGGCTTTTCCGCCGTGCGGCTGATGACCAACAACCCCCGCAAGGTGGCGATGATGGAAGATGAAGGAATCGAGGTGTCTGAACGGGTGCCGCTGATCACCCCGACGAACCGACACAACGCCCACTACCTTGACGTGAAGGCGAAGAAATCGGGCCACCTGCTGTGACCCCGCAGGATATGGTCCTCACCCCCATGGGGCTACGCTTTCAGGGCCGCGTGATTCCCTGCTCCATCGGCAAGGGCGGCATACGGTCGGACAAGCGCGAAGGCGACGGCGCCACCCCGCACGGCATCCACAGGATCGTGGGCTGCCTTTACCGCCCCGACCGAATCCCGCGCCCGGTAGGCTGGGCAAGGCCGATCGGGCCAGGCGATCTGTGGTCCGACGACCCGGGTTGCCCGGACTACAACCTGAAAGTCCGCGCCCCCTATTGCGGCAGCCACGAACGGCTGTCGCGCGCCGACCGCCTGTACGATCTCATCCTGTTGACGGACTGGAACTGGCCTGTCGCCAATCCGGGGCGCGGTTCCGCCATCTTCCTGCATCGCTGGCGCAAGCCCGGCCACCCCACCGAAGGCTGCGTCGCCATGGCACCGGGCGACCTCCTCTGGCTCACCCGCAAGCTGGCACAAGGCAGCCGCCTGATCGTGGACTAGACCCTTTCATCTTGGTAAAAAAACCTCCGTCGGAGGCATCTCGACCCCAAAGCCGCACCCCCCGGCGAAACCGCAGACCAGCCGGGGCCGACTGTCCATGGCAATGCGGCCCGAGGAGGGCTCCGGAGGAGCCTGACGAGGGTCGCCCCCCGGTCGACGCCGGAAGGCGGCGAAACCGCTCTCAGCCGGGCACCCGGTCCCCGAAAATCGCCGACCCCACCCGCACATAGGTCGCGCCAAGCGCAATCGCCGTCTCGAAATCCGCGCTCATGCCCATGGACAGTTCCGGCAATCCGTTCCGCTCTGCGATCTTTGCAAGCAGGGCGAAGTGCAGCGCCGGTTCCTCCTCCACCGGCGGAATGCACATCAGGCCCTTTACTGGAAGATTCAGCGCCCGCGCCTCCGCAATGAACGCATCCGCGTCGCCGGGCAGGACGCCCGCCTTCTGCGGTTCCGCGCCGGTGTTCACCTGGATCATCAGATCCGGGCAACGTCCCAGATCCTGCGCCAGCCGGGCCAGTGTTGTGGCCAGCTTGGGCCGGTCAAGCGTGTGGATCGCGTCGAACAGCTCCATCGCCTGGCGCGCCTTGTTGCTTTGCAGCGGGCCGATCAGATGCAGGTCGATGCCCTCGAATCGGTCCCGGAACGCGGGCCATTTCCCGGCGGCTTCCTGCACACGGTTTTCGCCAAACAACCGATGCCCCTCTTCCAGCACCGCCTCGACCCGATCCAGCGGTTGCACCTTGGACACCGCAATCAGGCGAACAGACCCGCGCGCGCGCCCTGCGGCGGCTTCTGCCCGTGTGATGGCCCGGGAGATTTCGGAAAGTGACATCTGTGACGATCCTTCTGCACAAAAGAAAAGAGCGGGCATAAAGCCCGCTCTTCCCTACCAAATAATCCGGTTGGATTAGAAGGACATTGCCAGGCCGAAGGACCAGGTGTCTGCGCCACCGTCGGTCGAGCCGTAGCCGAGGTGCAGGCCAGCGCCGCCACCCAGGTCGTAAGCTGCCGCGAGGCCGAAGCCCGATGCGCCGGAGTCGTACTCGCCGTAGTTGGCGTGCAGCGAGATGGCGTCCATCGAGTAGCCGATGCCGATGCCCAGGTGCGAGTTGTCTGCACCGGCAACACCGCCCACGTCGGACCAGTCGCTGTACTGGATGCCTGCGGAGAAGCCGCCTGCGAAGGATGCAACAACCGATGCACCGATGATGGACTGATCGTTTGCAGTGCCGAAGTCGGTCGACTGGTAGCCGAGGCCGAGGCTCAGATCCACACCACCTGCGGAGGTGGAGTAACGCAGACCCAGGGCCATGTTGCCGCTGTTGTCGCCCGCGTCAACAACGCCGCCATTGTTGACGCCGCCAATGCGAGTGTCCTGCTCCATCGAGATCGCGAATGCGAAATCACCGAAGGAGTAGTCGTAACGCAGCACCTGACCGTCGGCGGAACCGTCGCCGTAGGAGCCGAGGTAACCGCCGTGGCCGGTTTCGTCGTCACGCAGGGTGCCGGGGTTGCCGACATTGCCAGCTTCGGTCAGGGCCCAGTCCAGAGCGCCGTCGGTGTCACCCATGGTGACGGTGCCGAAGTTGCCGGAAATGAACACCGCAACGCCACCATCTTCGAAGTCATTAGCAACGGCATCTGCACCAGAACCGCCCTCGTCGATGTCAATGGCAGCCCCGAAGGTCAGGCCGTTGTCGGTGGTGCCGGTCAGGGTGAAGGTGACGTCGATGTCCTGGATGAACTGAGTTTCCATGGAGTCGCCGCCGGCAAGACCCATTTCAGCGTAACCGGAAACTGCGACTTCTGCAGATGCGACGCCCGCGGTGGCGACGAGTGCAGTCGTTGCGAAGAGAACCTTTTTCATGGTTTTTCCCTCGTTAGATAAAATCTCCCCAACCGGGGAATCCGCGTTGGGTATGCCTCTCTCTCAACTTTCGGCGGTCTGATTGCAAGAAAGCGCGTCGCGGATAAGGCATCTTGCCCCGGTGATGGTGCAGACATGTCACAGTAGCCCAACGGGTCACCTGCTTACGCGCCTTTTAAGACACTTGCCGCGCTATTGGCCCTGCGATACCAAGGGCCAAGCGGTTTTAAGGCTGTAAACCGGAATGGAACGGGACGGGAGCGTATCATGATCGGACGTTTGGGCAAAATCTTGGCGATATTGCTTGCGCTTTCGGCGCTGACGGCCTGCGGCGGTCGTTTCGGCGGGATGGATAATGAGATGAGCGCAGAAACCCGTGCACAACTCATTGAAGGCGGTGCGCTTCCAGATCCGTCGCGCAACACGATCTGGGATCTGTTTTCCAATAACGACGATCCCAATGTGACCGTCGAGGTGAACCGCTACCTGTGGAATGCCTCGCTTGAGATTCTCGACTTCATGCCGATCGAGGCCGCTGATCCGTTCTCGGGCGTCATCGTCTTCGGCTATGGCACCCCGCCCGGTGGTGGCCGCGCCTATCGTGCGACGGTCTATGTGACCGACCCTGCGCTTGATGCCCGCAGCCTGCGCGTGGCCCTGCAATCGCGTGGTGGCCCTGTCAGCCGGGAAACGCAGCGCGCCGTGGAAGATGCGATTCTGACCCGCGCGCGTCAGATCCGTATCCGCGAAGGTGACCTCTAGATTCTGCCCCGCAAGGCTTCTAAACACACGCCGGGCCCTCGTGCCCGGCGTTTTCGTATGACAGACGACAAGGACAGCACATGGCCCGCTACGACCCCAGTGTGATCGAACCGAAATGGCAATCCGCCTGGGAAAAGTCCGGCACGTTCCTCGCCAAGCGCGATGAGACGAAGCCGAAATACTACGTGCTGGAGATGTTTCCCTACCCGTCGGGCCGCATCCATATCGGCCATGTGCGCAACTACACGATGGGCGACGTCATCGCGCGCTATAAAAAGTCGACTGGCCACAATGTGTTGCACCCGATGGGATTCGACGCCTTCGGGATGCCTGCGGAAAACGCCGCCATGGCCTCGGGCGGGCATCCCAAGACATGGACCTATGCAAACATCGACACGATGGTCGAACAAATGAAGCCGCTTGGCTTCGGTATCGACTGGTCGCGCATGTTCGCCACTTGCGACCCGGAATATTACGGTCAGCAACAGGCGCTGTTCCTCGATTTCCTTGAAAAAGGTCTGGTTTACCGCAAGAACGCCATCGTGAACTGGGACCCGGTCGATATGACCGTTCTGGCCAATGAACAGGTCGAGGATGGGCGCGGCTGGCGGTCTGGCGCGCTGGTGGAACGGCGCGAGCTGACCCAGTGGTTCTTCAAGATTTCCGACATGTCAGGCGAGTTGCTGGACGCGCTGGATGGGCTGGATGACTGGCCCGCCAAGGTCAAACTGATGCAGGCCAACTGGATCGGCAAATCGCGCGGTCTGCAATTCTCGTGGGCGCTGACCGAACCTGCGCATGGGCACGAGTCGCTGGAGGTCTACACGACACGTCCCGACACGCTGATGGGCGCGTCCTTCCTCGGCATCTCCCCCGACCACCCGCTGACCAAGGCGCTGGAGGCCGAGAACCCCGATCTCGCCGCCAAGGTGGCCGAGATGCGCAAGGGCGGCACTACGGAAGAAGCCATTGAAAAGGCGGAAAAACTGGGGGCCGATACTGGCCTTCGCGTGCGTCATCCGCTGAACCCGGACTGGGAAATTCCCGTCTGGGTCGCCAACTTCATCCTGATGGATTACGGCACCGGCGCGATCTTCGCCTGCCCCGCGCATGACCAGCGCGATCTGGATTTCTGCCGCAAGTACGACCTGCCAGTAATCGACACGTTTGTGGCTCTGGATGATCCCGCGCCGGTCGAGAAAGAGGCCTTCGTGCCACCGAAGACCGAGAAAGTGAAGTGGATCGACCATTTCGCCGGGCTGGATGAGGCCACGGGGCAGGAGGCGATCGACGCCACCATCGACTATATGGAAGCCAAAGGCCTTGGCAATGGCGTGACCAAGTTCCGCCTGCGCGACTGGGGCCTCAGCCGTCAGCGGTATTGGGGCTGCCCGATTCCCGTGGTGCATTGCGATGCCTGCGGCGTGGTGCCCGAGAAAAAGGAAAACCTGCCGATTGAGCTGCCCGAGGATGTCAGTTTCGACATTCCCGGCAACCCGCTTGACCGTCACCCGACCTGGCGCGACTGCGCCTGCCCGTCCTGCGGGGCGCCCGCGAAACGCGAAACCGACACGATGGATACCTTTGTCGATTCGTCCTGGTATTTCGCCCGCTTCACCGCGCCGCGCGCCACGACCCCCACGGATATGGCCGAGGCGGACTACTGGATGAATGTCGACCAGTATATCGGCGGCATCGAGCACGCGATCCTGCACCTGCTCTATTCCCGCTTCTTCGCTCGCGCGATGCATATCTGTGGTCATCTGCCGGAGAAGTCGAAGGAACCCTTCGATGCGCTGTTCACGCAGGGGATGGTGACGCACGCGATCTTCCAGACCCGCGACGCTAATGGCCGCCCCGTGTATCACTACCCGGAAGCGGTAGAGATGCGCGATGGCAAGGGGTTCCTGAAAGACGGCACGGAGGTGGAAATCATCCCCTCCGCCAAGATGTCGAAGTCCAAGAACAACGTCGTCGACCCGATGAACATCATCGCCTCTTACGGCGCCGACACAGCGCGTTGGTTCGTGCTGTCCGATTCCCCGCCGGAACGTGACGTGGAATGGACCGCCGCCGGGGCCGAGGCTGCCCACAAACATCTGGGCCGGGTCTGGAGCCTGTGTGACCGCATCGCCGCGATGGACGCCGATGCAAAGGGTGAAGGCGACGAAGACCTGCTGCGCGAGATGCACAAGGCCATCCGTGACGTGACGCTTGGCATTGAAAGCTTTGGCTTCAACGCGGCGATTGCCCGGCTCTATGCCTTCACCAACACGCTGGCCAAATCCAAGGCAGGCGCGTCGGCACAGAAGCAGGCGATCATGACGCTGGCGCAGCTGATGTCACCCATGACCCCGCACCTGGCCGAGGATATCTGGGCCCATCAGGGCGGCGAGGGTCTGCTGGCCGATGCGTCTTGGCCGGTGGCGGATGAGGCGATGCTGGTGGAAAATACCGTGACGCTGCCCATCCAGATCAACGGCAAACGTCGGTCGGAAATCACCGTCGCCAAGGATATGGCGAAGGAAGAGGTTGAAAAGATCGCGCTGGCAGACGACGCTGTGGTCAAGGCGCTGGCCGGTGGTCAGCCCAAGAAACTGATCGTCGTTCCGGGCCGTATCGTCAATGTCGTCATCTGACCGCCGCCATTTTCTGACCCTTCTGGCCGTGGCCCCGCTTGCGGGCTGCGGCTTTGCTCCGGTCTATGCGCCGGGAGGGGCGGGTCAGGCCCTGCGCGGGCAGGTGCTGGTTGCCGCCCCGGACACGCGGCTCGGGTTTCAGCTGGTCGCGCGACTGGAGGAACGGCTTGGCCTGCCTCAGGCCGAGACCTACCGGCTCGACTATATCATCGAGACCTCGGAAACCGATCTGGCCATCACCGGCACCAATGACATCACCCGTATCAATATCGCGGGCACTGTCCGGTTTACGCTGACCGAAACCGCGACGGATGCGCAGTTGCTGGCCGATTCCGTTTCAACCTTCACGGCCTATTCCACCACCTCGACCTCGGTCGCGACCACCGCTGCCCGCCGCGACGCGCAGGATCGGCTGATGATCGCGCTGGCCGATCAAGTCATGTCGCGGCTACTGGCCTCCTCGCTTCGCTGGTCATGAAGCTTTCGGCCCGCGACGCCAGCGCCTATTTTGCCAATCCCGACCAATCCGCCGCGGGCCTGCTGATCTTCGGGGCCGATGCGATGCGCGTGGCCATCAAGCGGCAGGATGTGATTGCCAAACTGCTTGGCCCCGGCGCGGAGGAGGAGATGCGCCTGAGCCGGATCTCCGCCAGTGAGTTGCGCAGCGAAAAGGCCCTGTTGCTGGATTCGGTGAAGGCCGTCGGCTTCTTTCCCGGTCCGCGCGTGGCCTTCGTTGAAGATGCCGCCGACGGGCTTGCCCCGGTAATTGCGGAAGCGCTGAAGGACTGGCAACCGGGCGACGCCCAGATCATCGTGACCGCGCCGCGCGCCCTGCCCGCCAAATCCGCCCTGCGCAAGCTGTTTGAAGGCCACAAGCAAGCCTATTGCGTGGGCATCTATGACGACCCGCCAAGCCGCGCCGAGATCGAGGAGACGCTGGCCAAATCCGGCGTGACCCAGCTTGACCGCGATGCTTCTGCGCAGCTCACCGCACTGGCCACCCAACTGGATCCCGGCGATTTCCGCCAGACAGTTGAAAAACTGGCGCTCTACAAGATTGGTGACCCCACCCCGGTCAGCGTGGCCGATGTGTCTGCCTGTGCGCCCGCCACGATCGAGGCCGGGATGGACGATATCATCCACGCAGCAGCGGAAGGCCAGATCGCCCAGATCGGCGCACTGATGCAGAAACTGACGGGACAGGGCGTCGCCCCCGTGACCCTGACCATCATGGCCTTGCGCCATTTCCGAACGCTCCACGCCGCCGCCATTCATCCCGGCGGGGCGTCCGCCGGTGTCGGGGCATTGCGCCCCCCCGTCTTCGGTCCTCGCCGCGACAAGATGGTCCGGCAGGCCGGAATGTGGGGATCGGACCGGCTGGAACAGGCCCTTCAGGCCCTGATTGAGCTGGACCTGACCTTGCGGTCCAGCCAGCACGCCCCGCAGGATGCGCTGCTGGAACGGGTGCTGATCCGGCTGGCCACGGTAGCGTCACGGATGCGATAGGACAATCGGTCAGCGACAGATCGGCAGCTCAAGGGGCGGTTGTTCCGGCAGAGACTCCCGCCATTGGTCAATGATTGGCCGCAGGGTTTCCCGCGTCCAGAATACAGGTGTCTCGATCTCCTCCAGGCAGGCCGCGTTCCAGTAGAGTCCCTCCTCCGAAAGGCTCCGCTGCCCTGTCACGGCCTCCGCCACCGCATTGATATCTCCGGATTCAGGGTAGATGTAGAGCGTCGTCGGCTCCCCCTCGACCATCGCAATGATATCCTCCGCCACCTCTTCCGACCATGTCGTGCAACCATTGCTCCGCCCGCCATCATAGTTGATCAGTCGGCCGAAGGGGACATAGCCGTCCTCGTCCGCGAAAGGGCTTTCCGGGTCGCTGTAACGGCATTGCCACCGCAGGAACATCGCGACATGCCCACCGATTTCCCGCTCCCGCGCATTGTCGGTTTCGCCCATGCCATCGAACAGCAGAAAGGTCCGCTCGAACGGCACCCTGTCATCGGACTCGCTGAAATAGCCCTTGAAGGAGGTCCGGGTCTCCGCCGTCACATAGGCCCCGCCCATGGTCAGATTGGATCCTTCCGCATTGCTGAAATGCCGTGCACATTCCCGTCCATTCCGAAAGTTCGCCTGCGGCAGATCCCGCCCGCTTCCATAACCGGACGACACCGCGCGGAACGACTCTTCAGCCTCGCAGATGATGTAGAACCGTTGCCCCGGTGTGCCACTGGAAGATGTGCTGGGGCGCGTTGCGTCCATCGCGAGGTAACAGGGGTTGGATATACCCGCCTCGCGCACCTGCTCCCGGTACAGATCTCGCGCCCTTTGCAGCACCACCAAGGCGATCTGTCCTTCCCCTTGCCCCACATGCTGCTGCAGCCAGTCCGGAATATCCGTCGTTTGCGCCTGCAATGGGTTCACCGCGGCCAAAGCAACCCAGACTGCGAGCAATAGGTGCCTTGATCGGCGGTGCATCGGATGTCTCCTGTTTGATCGGCCTCGACATCAGGCTAACACAAACAGGCAGGCAACGGCATGCCTCTGGACGCCCCCGCCGTCACGCGCCAGACTGCGCCGATGCAACAGGAGGCACAGCATGTACAAAGTGATCGGCAAGACCCAGACCCGCACCCTGCGCGTTCTCTGGATGCTGGAGGAACTTGGGCTCGCCTATGACCATGTGCAGGCCCCGCCGCGCGATCCCTCCGTCGTCGCCGTGAACCCGGCGGGCAAAGTGCCGGTCCTCATCGCCGATGGCGTCCCGATCACCGATTCGCTGGCGATCATGACCTACCTGGCTGACCGCCACGCGGCCCTGACCTTCGCGCCCGGAACCATCGACCGCGCCCATCAGGATGCGCTCACCCATTTCATCAACGAAGAGTTCGACCAGATCCTCTGGATGGCCGCCCGTCACAGCTTTGTCCTGCCCGAAGAACATCGTCTGCCTGCGATCAAGGACAGCCTGAGATGGGAGTTCGAGCAGAGCCAACACCGCCTGCTGCCACGCATGTCCGAAACCGGCCCTTTCCTGATGGGTGAAACCATGACGATTGCCGACATCCTGCTGGCCCATTGCCTCAGATGGGCTGTTGGCGCGAAATTCCCCATCGTCGATGACCGCATCCACGCCTTCGGGGCCATGATGTTCGACCGCCCCGCCTACAAGAAAGCCGCTGCCGCCTGACCCGCGCGCGCCCCTGCTTCTCGGCCCAAATACTCCGGCCGGAGGCGTTCCTGCAGCGCCGCCAGTGGATCGTGGAATGTCCGGAACGGTCGGCACCGCCTTCCGTGGCAACGCGGTTCGAGGAGGGCCCCGTAGGGGCTTGACGAGGACCGCCCCCGCCGCGACCCGGCACCGTCCGGGGCGCAATCAGCCGCGCCACGCCCCCGCGTGCCGCCCGGCCCATAGCCCTGTGGCAAGGCAGCCCGTCAGCAGATACCCCCCGGTCGGGGCCTCCCAGTCCAGCATCTCGCCGGCCACGAATGTGCCGGGCCGCGCCCGCAGCATCAGCCCGTCCGAGACCGCCGCCCGCATCACGCCGCCGCCCGTGGAAATCGCCTCATCCAGCGGCCTCGGCCCGGCCAGCGGCAGAGTCAGCGCTTTCAGATTTGCCGCAAGCGCCGCACCCTCCGGCAGAGGTCGCGCGACCTCATTCACCAGGGCCATGCGCACGCCCTCCAATCCCAATAGCTTGCGCAGATGGTTGGACAGGCTCGCCTTCCCGCGCGGGCGGGCAAGGCGCGCGGCCAGATCCTCAAGTGTCTGATCCGGGAACAGATCCAGCACCAGCCCCGCCCCTTCGCGCAACTCGCGATAGAGCGCATAGATGCCACCGCCCTCGACCCCGCGTTCGGACACCACGAATTCCGCCCTCACATCCCGGGTTCCGGCGGTCAGCAAACAGCCTTTCACCGGGGCCCCGAACCAACGCGCCATATGCGGTGACCAGGTCACCCGAAACCCCATATTTGCCGGAACGATCGGGGCCACCTCAACGCCGATATCCTGCAACCACGGCATCCAGGCCGCATCCGACCCGAGCCGCGCCCAGGATCCACCGCCAAGCGCCAGAACACTTACCTCTGCCTGCACCAGCCGCTGCCCTTGCGGCGTGTCGAAGCGCAGCGCGGGCCCCTCGAACCCGGTCCAGCGCCAGCGCAGCCGCATCTCTGCCCCGATCCGCCCAAGCCAGGCCCGTAGCAGGGGCGACGCCTTCATCACCTTTGGAAACACCCGACCGGATGATCCCGTGAACACCGGTTGCCCAAGCCCCTCGGCCCAGGTCTTCACGTCTGTTGGGCCGAACGCCTGCAACATCGGCTTCAGCCAGTCTTCAGCCTCACCATAGGCCGCGAGGAACCGCGCGAATGGCTCGTCCTTTGTCAGGTTCAATCCCGATTTGCCTGCCATCAGCAGCTTGCGCCCGGCCGAAGGTTTTGCTTCGACAATCACCACGGAACGCCCGGCACGCTTCATGGCCTCGGCGGCCATCAGACCGGCTGGTCCCGCCCCAATCACAACCGCGTCCAGTTTTTCGGTTTGCATCCGCGCTTGCCTCGTCCCGGGTTTGCCCCATCCTATGGCTCAGGACAGCGCAGGACCACACGCGAAATGGACGAAACGCCAATCTGCCCCCTCTGCGGACGACCGATCCCTCCCCACGCGAAGCAAAGCCTTCATCACCTGATCCCGCGCCTGCGCGGCGGCAAGGGCGGACCGACCGTTTTGCTGCACCAGATTTGTCACAACGAGATTCACGCGACTCTGTCGGAAACAGAGCTCGCACGCGATTTCAACACGATCGAAGCGCTTCAGGCGCAACCGAGGTTGAGCAAGTTCATCGCCTGGGTGCGAAAGCGCCCTGCCGATTTCCACTCGAAGACCCCCGGCGCGCGGCGGGGCTGGCAATCTCGCTGATCCACCGGTTCTCGGCTGCTTAAGGGCTGGTTCAGCGCATTCCCAGAACATCTAGAATATCGAAGCGGCCGGGGCCTTTGCCCTGCCCCCAAAGCGCGGCCTTGAGCGCGCCTCGGGCGAAGATGGCGCGGTCGGTGGCGACATGGCGCAACACGATGCGTTCGCCCTGACCGGCAAAAAGCACGTCATGTTCCCCGACGATATCGCCGCCGCGAATGGCGGAGAAGCCGATATGCCCGCGCTGACGGGCACCTGTGATGCCGTCGCGGCCCGAATCCTTCGCGACATTGAGGTCAATGCCCCGGCCATCCGCCGCCGCCTGCCCCAGCATCAGCGCGGTGCCAGAGGGGGCGTCGACCTTGTGGTGGTGATGGGCTTCAATCACCTCGATATCGAAATCTTCATCCAGCGCGGCGGCAACCTGTTTGGTGATCTGCACCAGAAGGTTAACACCAAGGCTCATATTGCCGGCCTGGATGATCGTCGCGTGGCGGCTGGCATGGGTCAGTGCCTGATCGTGGCTGTCATCCATGCCGGTGGTGCCGATCACGTGGACGCAGCGGGCCTGTGCGGTCAGTTGGGCATGGGCCACGGTCGCCTGAGGCGAGGTGAAGTCGATCACGGCCTGTGCATTCACGATGGCGTCAATCGGATCGGCATGAACCATGACCCCGGTTGCGGCCCCGCCCATGCATTCGCCCAGATCGCGCCCCGCCCAGTCATGGCCAGCGCGTTCCGTCACCGCAACCAGATGCGCGGCATCGCTTTCGTTTACCAGTTTGATCAGCATCTGCCCCATCCGGCCCGATGCCCCCATGACTGCGATTGCGGTGCTGCCCTGCATGATCCCGATCCTCTGGCAAAATCCTGCCCCTGCTCTAGCGCACCCCGGGCGCGGGTGAAAGCCGTTGCTTGCGGGGGGCGGGGTGATCCCATAAGGGAGGGGCAAAGGATGATGGCCATGGCAAAGAACAAGTTTCACGACGGACCCGGGCCCTCGCAGCGGCAGTTGCGGGTGGGCGAACTGATCCGGCGCACCCTGTCGGATGTGCTGATGCAGGGGGATATTCATGACCCCGAACTGAACGCGATGTCGATTACGGTGAGCGAGGTGCGGACCTCGCCCGATCTGAAGATTGCGACCGTCTATGTCCTGCCCCTTGGGGGCGGTCATCGGCAAGAGGCCATCCAGGCCTTGAAGCGCAACAAGGGTGAACTGCGGCGGGTCATCACCAAGAAGATGAACCTGAAATACGCGCCCGACTTCCGGTTCCTGATCGACGAGACCTTCGACAAGATGGACGAGGCGCGTGCGCTGTTCCAACAGGAGAAAGTGCGGCAGGATCTGGACAGCCCCGAGGACAGCGACGAGGACTAGGATGCGCTGGCTGACCGTTTCGCTGATGATGCTGGCCGCTTCGGCGGCGCAGGCTACCGAATGCCGGCAGGACCAGTTTGATGGCGCCGATTTCACCATCTGCGAAGTGGATCTGACCCGCGAGGATCTACGCCTGTTCCTGCGCGATGAGGCTGGCAATATCCTTGGCAATTTCTCTCGTGTCGAACGCAACCTGAGGCCCGGTCAGCGGCTTGGCTTTGCCGTGAATGCTGGCATGTTCCATGACGATCGGCGGCCCGTTGGGCTCTATATCGAGGATGGGCGGCAGGAAATGCGCGTCGTCACCTCTGACGGGCCGGGCAATTTCGGATTGCTGCCCAATGGGGTGTTCTGCATTCAGGCGGGCCGTGCGCAGGTGATAGAAAGCCGCGCCTATGCGGCGAACCCACCCGACTGCCGCTATGCCACGCAATCGGGGCCGATGCTGGTCATTGACGGGGCGCTGCATCCGCGCTTTCTGCCCGACAGCACATCTCTCAACATCCGCAACGGGGTGGGGGTCGACGCGACCGGCACCCGCGCGATCTTCGCGATTTCCGACAGGGCGGTGAATTTCGACCATTTCGGGCGGCTCTTCCGAGATCATCTGGGCACGCCCAATGCGCTCTACCTCGATGGGCGTGTCTCGCGGCTTTATGCCCCGGATCTGGGGCGTGACGATTTCGGGTTCCAACTGGGCCCCATTCTGGGGACGGTTGTTGACGAGGCGGGCAAGTCCCGCTAGCAGCATCGCCTTTCTGGGACGTTTTTTTACGGAGACTTGAGCCATGGGGCGCAGGCGCAAGGGACGCGATATTCACGGCTGGCTGGTGGTGGACAAGCCCGCGGGGCTGACCTCGACCGCCGTGGTCAACAAGGTCAGGTGGGCGTTCGATGCCAAGAAGGCAGGCCATGCGGGCACGCTGGACCCGGATGCGACGGGCGTGCTGGCGGTGGCCTTGGGCGAGGCGACAAAGACGGTGCCCTTCATCACCGATGCCATGAAAGCCTATGTGTTTACCGTGACGTTCGGGGCCGCGACCAACACCGATGATGCCGAGGGCGAGGTCATCCAGACAAGCGACCTGCGCCCGACGGATGATCGGATTGTTGAGGCTTTGAAGGGGTTTGAGGGCGATATCATGCAGGTCCCGCCCAAGTTTTCCGCCGTGAAGATCGACGGGGAACGCGCCTATAAACTGGCCCGTGACGACGAAGAGTTCGAGATTGCCGCGCGTCCGCTATTCGTTGAAAGCCTGACAATGCTGTCGCGACCCGATGCCGACCATGCTGAGCTGGAGATGGTCTGCGGCAAGGGCGGCTATGTAAGGTCGATCGCGCGGGATCTGGGCGAAGCGCTCGGATGCCTTGGCCATGTGCAACAGCTGCGCCGCGTCTGGTCCGGCCCTTTCGATGTAGAGGATGCTGTGGCGTTCTCGGTGGTCGAGGAAATGGCCAAAGACCCGGCGCTCGATGCGCATCTGTTGCCGCTACAGGTGGGGCTAGATGATCTGCCGGAACTGCGCGCCAACGATCTGGGATATGCCCGGTTGAAGAACGGCAATCCGGGGCAGGTATTGGGCACCGCCGAGTATGGCGAGGAGGTCTGGGTGTCTTACAAGGGCACGCCGGTCGCCGTCGGCATCTATCGGGGGGGCGAGGTGCACCCCTCTCGCGTCTTCAACCTGTGATCACGCGAACCCATCAAAAGGGAGATGCGGCCAGCGTCGCGGTCTACTCGGATTGCGAACGGTACCGCTATTCGCTGACCCGGGTCTGGGATGAGGCTGGGCCTCGGGTTCTGTTCATCATGCTGAACCCCTCCAAGGCGACCGAGGTGCAGAACGACCCCACCGTGGAACGCTGCGAACGGCGGGCGCGGGTGTTGGGGTTTGGCGGGTTCCGGGTGATGAACATCTTCGCCTGGCGGGAAACCGATCCGCGCCTGCTGCGCGCCGCGCCCGACCCTGTGGGGGGCGAGAATGACGCGTTCCTGCTTGACGGGTTGGACTGGGCCGACACGGTCATCGCCGGTTGGGGCGTGCATGGCGAGCATATGAACCGGGGACCGGAGGTAGAGGCGCTGCTGCGCGGGGCAGGCGTCGATCTGCACTGTCTGGGGCTGTCCAAGGCGGGGCATCCGCGCCATCCGCTCTATATCGCCTATGCCACGGAGCCGCAGGTCTGGCCTGCCCGTTGACCTCGCTCTTCGCGGCGCGCAGTCTGTCAGGCAGGAGGGCCGCGCCATGTCGGATATTCCAGGCTTCACGCAGAGCTTCATCGAGACGAACGGCATCCGCCTGTCCGTGCATCAGGGGGGTGAAGGGCCACCGCTGATCTGCCTGCACGGCTTTCCGCAGAACCACATGTGTTGGGCCAAGATCGCGCCCGATTTGGCGCGGGATTTTCACGTGATCATCCCCGATCTGCGCGGCTATGGCGACAGCGACGCGCCTGCCGACGATGCCGATCACCACACCTACTCCAAGCGAGAAATGGCGAGGGATATCATCGGGATCATGGATTTCATGGGGCTGCCCAAAGCGCACATCCTTGGACATGACCGCGGCGCGCGGGTGACCTATCGGCTGGCGCTGGATCATCCCGACCGGGTGGACCGGCTGGGGATCATCGAGGTGGTGCCAACGGTGGATTTCTGGGAGGCGTGGGATGCGGAACTGGCGCTCAAGGCCTACCATTGGACCTTTCTGGCCCAACCCGCCCCTATCCCGGAACGGATGATCGGGGCCGATCCGCTGGCGTTTTTCGACTGGACCCTGTCAAGCTGGACCCATTGCCGAAGCCTCGCACCCTTTGAAGGCGCTGCCCTTGACAGGTACCGGCAGCAGGCATCGGACCCGGCGCGTGTGCATGCGATGTGCGCGGATTACCGGGCGGGGGCAACGATAGACCGTGCCCTGGATGAGGCCGACCGTTTGTCCGGCCACAAGATCGCCGCTCCGATGCTTTTCGTATGGGCCAGCGCGGGCTTTCCGGCAAAGACGGGCGATCCACAGGCCTTGTGGCAGGCTTGGTGTGAGCAGCCTGTGACCGGGCAAGAGATCCATGGAACCGGTCATTTCGCGATGGAAGAAGTGCCCGAGGCCATCCTAACGGCGGTCCGTCCGCATTTCCTCGCGGGGTAACCGCCGATCAGGCAGATTCCGCCAGATCGTCGAGGCGGATATCGCGGATCAGAATGGCCGAGGGGTCAAGCCCCTGCGCGCCGGTCACTTGCAGAACGATCGTGCCATCCACCATGATGCTGGCGCCGGTACCATCGTCGAAATCAATGACGGACACATCGGGATCAGGCGAAGCCTCCAGGTCCACGCTGACCTGAATCTGGTCTTCGTCCGGGTTGAAATCCGTCACCACTGCGGCCTCGGATTCGATGTAGCTGCCGGATTCGAACAGATCCGCACCGCTACCGCCAATGCCGATATCGCCCTCACCAAGGAAAAGGTGATCGTTGCCGTTGCCGCCGGTCAGCGTGTCGGGGCTGTCCTCATCATAGGGGCCGAAGCTGCTGTCACCGCTGGTGAAGGTGCCATCGAGCGTATCATTGCCGTCACCGCCGGACATGTTGTCGGACCCGAACCCGCCAAGCAGGTAGTCATCGCCGTCGCCGCCCTGCATGTCGTCGTCACCCTCGGCACCGAACAGCAGGTCATCGCCATCATCGCCGTAAAGGCTGTCGTCGTCTTCCCCGCCATGCAGCAGGTCATGGCCGCTTCCACCCTGCAAAACATCAGCGCCCTGATCACCGTAAAGCTCGTCGTTGCCGTCATCGCCCTGCACGGTGTCGTCACCTTCATTGCCGAAGGCGAGGTCATTCTCCGTGCCACCCGAAATCAGATCGTCGCCATCGCCTCCGGTCAGGGCATCTGCGCCCTGCTGACCGAACAGTTCATCCATGCCGGTGCGCCCGCGCAGGATATCATCACCTGTGCCGCCGTTCAGCAGGTCGTCCCCATCGAGGCCGGTGATCGTGTCATCGCCCTCACCGCCATCAATCGTGTCATCGCCTTCCCCGCCGGTCAGCGAGTCATCGCCGTCTGTTGGGTCCGTCATCTCCTGCTCCAGAACCACATCGTCAAGGCTGACATCGGTGGTGCCATCCAGTTGCAGGATCTGCACGCCATCCGAGAACACGGCCGTATTGCCGGCCTCTTCATCCGCTTCCAACGTGATTTCCGGCGGCGTGTCGCCATCGTAGCGCACAAGGATCGTATCCACACCGGTCAGGAAGTCGGTCAGGATCGGCACATCTTCGGGAATATCGTCATCGGTCTGGAACGTGTCCTCACCCTCGCCGCCAGTGGCAAGGTCGCCATCGCCCAGGATCAGGGTGTCGGCCCCATCACCGCCGTCCAGCGTGTCGGCCCCGTCCCCACCGTCAAGCGTGTCTTCGCCATCATCACCGTAAAGGGAATCGTCGCCATCTTCGCCGTAGATTGCATCGTCGCCGACATCGCCGGACATCGCCTCGCTGGCAGCTGTGCCGAAGAGGACCTGCTGCTCCTGCGGGTCATCCTCGGGGGCTGCGAACAGGCCATCCAGCAGGTCGCCACCGGACTCGCCGCTGTCGCCGCTGTCCTCTTCGGAGCCGGAGCCGGGATTGCCCATGCCATCGGTACCGAACAACAGGTCATGCAGATCGGAGGTATAGACGGAGGCGTCATAGCCGCCATCGGCGCGGCCATCGGCAGCCGAGTCCGAGCCATCGCTCGCGCCATCTTGTTCATCGCCGCCAGAAAACAGCCCCTCGAGCGCGAACCCGAGAAGCATCAGCAACATTACTCCACCCGCTGCAATCATTTTCGTTCCTTTGCCTCAACGAATGGCCCCGGGGGTTGAGCCTTTTCATATGCTTGACGATGATCTTGCGCCGGCCATTGGGTCATTTACCGACCACCACAAGGTTTTCCTGTGGAATAAATGTGGCGCTGTTTCCGAAGGGTGAATGAATCACCAGTCGAGGCGTAAATGTTCCGAGTCTTTGATGAAAAGCTCAATAAAATCCTATCCATATGGTTAATGACCGACCGCCCCAATCCCGGCAGAATTGCCTTATTTGGTTGGAGAAAATGGGGCTTTCCTTTGCCCGGATAATCCCCTATACGCCCGCAATCGCCCCGCTTGGGGTGACACTTCTCCATGGGCCTTGCTGGACGACATCCCGGCCTGCGCCATCCACTTTGAACCTGAAAAGGAGACCCCGATGTCGATTACTGCCGAAGAAAAGGCCCGTCTGATCAAGGAATTCGCAACCAAGGAAGGCGACACCGGTTCGCCCGAAGTTCAGGTCGCGATTCTCACCAGCCGCATCAACACGCTGACCGAGCACTTCAAGAGCCACAAGAAGGACAACCACTCCCGCCGTGGTCTTCTGATGATGGTTGCTCAGCGTCGTAAGCTGCTGGACTACACCAAGGCAAAGGACGAAGCTCGTTACCAGAGCCTGATCCAGCGTCTCGGCATCCGCCGCTGAACGCAGCCTGATCGAGAATACGAACGCCCGTCCGGTTCCATCCGGGCGGGTGTTTGCGTTTCAGGGGTGTCAGGCCAGGGCGCGCCGCGCCATCAGGGCCGCATGGATCGGGCGGTTGGCGGCGATAACGCCGGGCAGCAACGGGCGCGGGTTGTTGAACGCAAGCGGCCGGTTGTCCCGGTCAGAGATCAGCCCCCCTGCCTCGGACACGATCAGCGCGCCGGCGGCAATGTCCCATTCCCAGCTATCGCGGAAGGTGATCATGCCGTCAAAGCGGCCCTGCCCGACAAGCGCCAGCCGGTAGGCCAGCGAGGGGCGGAAACTGCGATGAACCGTGGGCACGCCCCCCGGCCAGTGATCCGGCTTGAAATTCGGACGAGAGGCCAGAACCGTGGCACTTGGTTCATCATGGGTGCCGGAGGCGGCGAGGGGTGCGCCGTTCAGCGCCGCCCCTTTCCCAAGTTCTGCCGTGAACATCCTGTCCAGCATCGGCAGGTAGACCACCGCCGCCGTCACTTGCCCCTGACGGGTCACCGCCAGAGAATGGGCGAAGTTCTTTTGCCCGTCGATGAAGGACCGCGTGCCGTCGATGGGATCAACGATGAAGACGTGATCGCGGGACAGACGCTCGGCCCCGTCCTCGGTTTCCTCCGACAGCCAGCCATAGCCGGGGCGCGCGGCGGTCAGGCTTTCGCGCAGCATGACGTCGATTTCCAGATCGGCCTCGGTTACCGGGCCGTGACCGCCGGGCTTGTCCCAGATCTGTGGATCGCGGCTCCAGTGGCGTTCGGCGATCCTGCCGGCCTCCAGCGCCGCGTCGACCAGAAGGGTCAGATCAGGCCCCGGCAAGCGTCAGCCCCTCGACCAGAAGCGACGGCACCACGTGGCTCAGATGGGTGCGGGCGTCATTGGCGGGCACAATGGTGCGCAGCATATCACGCAGGTTGCCAGCGACAGTGCATTCGTTGACCGGATAGGCCAGCTCTCCGTTTTCGACCCAAAAGCCGGAAGCCCCGCGGGAATAATCGCCTGTATTCGGGTTGATGGAACTGCCGATCATCGAGGTGATCAGCAGACCGGTGCCCATGTCGCGCAACAGATCCTCGCGGCTGGCCGTGCCTTGGGTCAGCGCCACATTCGAGACCGAGGGCGAGGGCGGCGAAGAGGTGCCGCGCGCGGCGTTCCCTGTGGATTGCAGCCCCAGTTTGCGGGCAGTGGCAAGGTCCAGCGTCCACCCGGTCAGCACGCCTTTGTCGATGATCGCGCGCTCTGCCGTGGGTAGCCCTTCCGCATCGAAGGGGCGCGATCCGCTGGCGCGCGGGCGCAGCGGTTGTTCGATCAGCGACAGCCCCTCGGGCAGCACCTGTTCCCCAAGCGCCTCGCGCAGCCAGGACGCGCCGCGCGCGATGGCTGAACCGTTGGCGGCCTGCAGAAGGTGCCCGATCAGCGAGGACGACACCCGTTCATCAAAAAGCACCGGGAAAGCGCCGGTCGCGGGCTTGCGGGCCCCATTGCGGGCCACCGCACGTTCGGCGGCGATCCGGCCGACCTCTGCCGGAGGGATCATGTCAGCGCGGTGCATCCGCATATCGCCGTAATAATCGCGTTCCATTCCCAGCCCCTCGCCGGTGATGGCAACGCAGGACAGGCCGTGATCGGTGCGGGTATAGCCACCGGAGAAGCCGTTGGTCGCGGCGATATGGCGGGTGCGGCGGCCATACCCTGCGCTGGTGGATTGAACCTGGCTGACGCCTTCAACGGCCAGCGCGGCGGCTTCGGCTTCCAGCGCGCGCGCCTCCAGATCGGCGGGGTCGGGCTCTGTCGCCGGGTCGATCATGTCGAGCGCTGCGATGTCCCATCCGGTGGCCAGCTGCGATGGTTCGGCAAGACCGATATTGGGGTCCTCGGGGGCAAGCCGGGCCATGGCGACGGCGCGTTCGGCCATTTCCTGCATGGTTTCCGGGCGGATGTCCGAGGCGGACACACAAGCCTGCCGTTGCCCCATGAGAACCCTCAGCCCGATCTCGACCCCGTCGGCGCGCTCGGCATGTTCCAGCTTACCGTTCAACACGTCGATGGAAAGCGACGTTCCCTGCACCGCAATCGCATCGGCCGCATCGGCCCCAGCCTTGCGGGCGGCGTCCAGAAGGGCATGGGCGAGGGTTTCGGGCGATTGGGTCATCGGTGGCGATCCTGTGCAAGAACTGACTTCGAGACCTAGTGCCCTGTTGCGAACGGCGCAAGGTCGCAAAGAAAACCCCGGGCCGCGTGGGCAGCCCGGGGCGGGTTGTTTCCATCGGCCGCGCTTATTGCAGCGGAACTCCATTGGCAGTGATGGCACCGCCCGGCAGGAACTCGATGGTCGAGGTGTAGCTGTCTGGCCCTGCACCCGGAATGGCGAACATGCCCAGCATCCCGCGCGCCATGCCTGCCTGTTGCGGCGGCAGCAGACCACCGTCGGACAGCGACTGGATCAGGGTGTTTGCGCCGGTCAGGCTCAGATCCACCGCGCCGACCGGCATCGGGATCATCTGGCCGGGGGCGAAGTCCACATCGCCGGTGCCCGTCAGTTCCGCCCCGCCGAAGGACACTTGCAGGTTGTTCAGCGTCAGGTCACGCAGCTCGCCCGGAGGGGCCGACAGGCTCTCGGGATCAATCGACATAAGGTCGACGAACAGCTGCACGGTGCCCGACAGGTCGACGATTACCGTCGCAGGCGTGCGCGGAACCGCCTGGCCCGGATCGACCATGGCCCAAAGCGATTCATCGACAGAAACGCCCTGGTAAGCGAGCGTGGCCGAGAAGGGCGACGGCGTTGCCGATTGCGCCAGTGGCATGTCGATGGACAGCGCGGTTGAATCGGCCGATGCGGCCACCGGGAAGGGCATCTCGTTCGTTGCGAGGTTGATGTTGACACCCGTCGCGGCCAGCGCGTAACGGATGCTTTCCTCAGACAGGCCAAAGCCGATCGACCCGCCGGTATTCGAGGCCGAGAAATCGACATTTTCGTAGGTGTCAACGAACATGAAACTGGCCGAGGCAGATGTGTAGCTGGCATCGCCGCTGATCGAGAACCCTTCGGGGAAGCTTTCGACAGTCATCCAGTCGATGCCGCGCGGCATGGTGCCGTTGGCGGTGCTGTCCATGCCGGCCAGCATGATCGACAGATCGAGATGGCCGTCCCCGCGGCCGCCCGTCGGGGACGGCATCGGGGTGGGTTGCGGTGCCGCCGGGGTCACGACCTTGCCGGGTGCGGGCTGGGATGGCTGCGGTGTCGGCACCGGGGCGGGTTCTGCGCCACTTGCGGGCTCGAACATCTCGACATCGAAAGTCAGTCCCGCCAGTGTACCGCTGGAGGTGATGCCAAGCATCGCGGGGTCGGAGAAATCATAGGTCGCGCTGCCGCCATACCCGTCCAGCGAGATATCATAGATCATTTCGGGGATTTCCGAAGGATCGCCGCCCACGAACTCGACATCGGCCACGGTTGCACGCTCGAACCCGGTGTTCAGGGTCAGAAGCTCGGGGCTGCCCGTGGCGAAGCCCCCGAATCCTTGCAGACTGATATGGATGTTGATCGCATCGGGGGCATCTGAATCGTCAAACCCGGTGATCGAGTAGATCATTGAGTCGGATGCCGCGATCATGACTGAGCCATCGGCCTGATTGGTCAGGGTGATCTGCGGGATGGTACCCGCGATCGACACCTCTTCAATCATCATGGTGTTGGTCACGTTCGAGAGAGTGAGCCCGCTGTCATTGGGGGTGGCCTGCGCGGTCAGGCTATACCCGAACTCGCTGGCTTGTTCCTGCCATATCGCCCAAAGCTGATCGGCATTGATCTCGGCCATGGCAGGGCTTGCGGCCACCAATGCGGCGGTAGACAGGCTGAGTGAAAGGGATTTCATCTTTGACATAACGACCTTCCAAATGTGAATTGCTGACAAGAATGTCCGCCTCACAGGGGCGGGCGTCAAGGTCTGGATACAATGACCTTGGATTGCAACAGATTTTCGGCGGGAGACAGCGCATATGGGCAGCTTGGACGGTAAGGTAGCAATGATAACGGGCGCAAGCCGCGGCATCGGCGAGGCGGCGGCACGGCTGTTTGCCTCAGAAGGTGCCAAGGTCTGCCTGCTGGCCCGATCCCGCGACGAGATCGCCCAGATCGCGGGTGAGATCGGCGATTCGGCGCTGGCCATTCCCTGCGATGTCAGCCGCTACTGGGAGGTCGAGGCCGCGGTCAATGCCTGTGTCGAAGCCTTTGGCGGGCTCGATATCCTGATCAACAACGCGGGCGTGATCGAGCCTGTTGCCTCGCTGATGGGCTCGGACCCCGATGCCTGGGGCCATGTCATAGATATCAACCTGAAAGGCGTCTATTACGGTATGCGCGCGGCCATGCCGGTGATGGTGGCGCGCGGTGGCGGGTCGATCCTGACCATCAGTTCCGGCGCGGCGCATAATGCACTGGAAGGTTGGAGCCACTATTGCACGTCCAAGGCGGGCGTCGCCATGCTGACCAAATGCGCCCACAAGGAAGGCGCGGCGCAGGGCATCCGGGCCATCGGCCTGTCGCCCGGTACCGTCGCCACGCAGATGCAGCGCGAGATCAAGGCCAGCGGCGTGAACCCGGTCAGCCAGTTGGCGTGGGAGGATCACATTCCGGCAGACTGGCCCGCACAATGCCTGTTGTGGATGTGCGGCGCACAGGCGGATGAGTTTCTTGGCGAAGAGATTTCCCTGCGCGACGAGAGTATTCGCCGCCGGATCGGGGTGATCGCGTGATTGATCTGACCAAGGAGGGCGGGCTCTGGACCGTCACGCTGAACCGCCCCGACAAGGCAAACTCGCTGACCGCCGGGATGCTGGAGGAGCTGGCCGAAATCGCAGAGAGCGGGGCTGCGGATGACGGCCTGCGTGCCTTCGTTCTGACAGGGGCCGGGGACCGCGTGTTTTCCGCCGGGGCGGATCTGGAGGCGGCAAAGGCGGGGCTTGCGGTATCGCCGCTATGGGAACGGATGTCCGGCGCGATTGCAGCCCTGCCCTGCCTGACCATCGCTGCCCTGAACGGAACGCTGGCGGGTGGGGCATTCGGCATGGCACTGGCCTGCGATATCCGTATCGCGGTGCCGGGGGCGAAGTTCTTCTACCCGGTGGCAAAGCTCGGCTATCTGCCGCAGCCGTCCGACCCGGGGCGGCTGGCGGCTCTGGTCGGTCCGGCGCGCGCCAGGATGATCCTGTTGGCCAGTCAGAAGATCGAAGCGGACGAAGCGCTGCAATGGGGCCTGCTGGATCGGATCGTTTCACCGGATGCGCTGCTTGGTGCGGCGCGGGATCTGGCCGCGGCGGCGCTGGAAGGAAACCCCGATGTTCTGCAACAGATCAAGCGGATGTGTCGCTGATCCAGTGGGTGTCGCGGCTTTGACAAGCTGAACGAAACCGTCAGGGTAGGTTAGCGCCGGTAGTAAACACTCCGCCGGACTCACCGAACCTATCGGCCCTGACGACCGTCTCCAGGGCGCGGCACCGTCATGGATTTCCCGTGGCAACACGCCCCGCCGAGGGCCCCGCCGGGGCCTGAGAAGGGGCGTTCCCCGGTCGACGCCGTCAGGCGGCGAAATTCTCAGAAATCAACCGCGATTCCCTTTTTTTCCCAGTCACCAAATCGCACCGGTTCCGGGCCGTCGCGCCCTCCCAGCTCGGTCGGCAGGTCCAGCGCTTTCGCCGCCTTGCGCCGTTCCTCGGCCTCGGCAAGCGCGCGCTGCGCGGCGGGGGGCAGATCGGTGCGGGGATTGGTGGCGTCGTCGGACATGGGTCGCGATCCTTGTGCGGTCTGGGGCTTTGATATACCCCGCGCGGGTTGAGTGACAAGAGGACACCCCATGCCAGACACCGGCCCCGACACCGGCCTCGCCGCCCGCCGCGCGGCGCTGGAGCACTTGCGCGGCGTGATGATAGACCACCGGATGATGTCGCATCAGCCCGCGCCGCAGGGTCTGTCCCCCCAGGATGCCGCCCGCGCCCAGCGCCTTGCCCTGACGGTCATGCGCCATATGGGCCGGATCGACGCGGTGCTGCGCCCCTACCTGACCCGCCGCCCGACGCTGGCGGTGCAGAACCTGTTGCGCCTCGGCGCGGCGGAATTGCTGGTGGACGGGTCCGAACCGCATGGCGTCGTCGCCTCACTGGTCGAGATCGCCAAGCGTCACCCGCGCTGGTCTCGCGCCTCGGGCATGGTGAATGCGGTGCTGAGGAAACTCGATGCCGAAGCGCGCGAGACTTGGGCAAAGACGCCCCCGCAGGCGCTGCCGATCTGGCTGCGCAAACCGCTGCACAAGGCCTATGGGGTCGACGCAGTCGCCGCCATCGAGGTCGCCCATGAGCGCCCCGCGCCCCTGGACATCACGCCCAAGCCCGGCATCACAATCGACGGCGCTGAGCTGCTGCCGACCGGGTCGCTCCGGCTGGCACAGACCCAGGTCACCGCCCTGCCGGGCTATGAGACCGGCGACTGGTGGGTTCAGGACGCCGCTGCTGCCCTGCCCGCAAAGCTGCTTGGCGACATGACAGGCCAAAGGGTGCTCGACCTCTGCGCCGCGCCGGGTGGCAAGACCATGCAACTGGCCGCTGCCGGGGCAGACGTGACCGCGCTCGACTTGTCCGCGTCCCGCATGAAACGGGTCGAAGAAAACCTTTCCCGCACCGGGCTCAGGGCCACTCTCGTCACCGCCGACGCGCTGACTTATCAGGCCGATCCGTTCGACGCGATCCTGCTCGACGCGCCCTGTTCTGCCACCGGTACCATTCGCCGCCATCCCGACCTTCCCTTCGTGAAAACCTCCAAGGAGGTCGAATCGCTGACCCGGCTACAGATGCAGATGATCGACCACGCGATGACCTTGCTGAAGCCCGGTGGACGGTTGGTCTATTGCACCTGTTCGCTGCTTCCCAATGAGGGGGAGAATCAGGTCAAGGCGGCGCTGAAACGTCATGCAGACCTGACGATTCTACCTGTTGACCCGGTCTCGCTTGGCGGTGACGCCCACTGGGCCAGCGCTGAAGGCGGTCTGCGCCTGCGCCCGGATTTCTGGGCCGACAGGGGTGGGATGGACGGGTTCTACATGGCCCTTTTGAAACGGGCCTGATCCCTGCTATCCTTGCGGCCAGAAAAACAAGAGCAGCCCGCAAACACATGTCCGAAGCCCTTTCACCCGCCCCGGTCGCGCTGCGCGAGCGCCCCGGACGGCTTAACCGGTTCGCCAACCGGTGGGCGGCGTGGCGGGCGGGCTTTGCACCGAAACCCAAGGGGTTCACCTCTCAGCCGGAACCGCGCCTGATCGGATCGGATGTGCGTGGGCGGCAGCTTATGGCCGGCAATCTGCTTTTTGCCGGTGTGCTGGTGCAGATGCCCAAGGATGTGCCTTGGGCACTTATCCCGCCCTCTGACGCTTTCGAGGACGAGCTCCACGGATTCGAATGGCTCGACCATCTGGCCGCTGTCGCCGATGGATCGGCTCGCCCCATGGCCCAGGACTGGCTTGCCGGATGGATGACGCGCTATGGCACCGGCAAGGGGCCGGGCTGGGTGCCCGATCTTGTCGGACGGCGTCAGATCCGCTGGATCAGCCATGCGCTGTTCCTGATGAACGGGCAAGAGGCTGTTGAAACCCGCGCCTTTTACGCCGCGCTCGGGCGACAGGCCGATTTCCTCGCCCGTCGCTGGCGCAGCACATCGCACGGGTTGCCCCGGTTCGAGGCGCTGACGGGCCTGATCTATTCCGCCTGTTCGCTGATCGGCGTGGCCCATCACCTGAAACCGGCGCTGAAAGCCCTGGCACAAGAATGCGCGCGCGAAATCGACTCCTCCGGTGGCATCGTCACCCGCAACCCCGAGGAACTGCTTCAGGTCTTCACCCTGCTGACCTGGACTGCCGCCGTTTTGGCTGAGTCTGGCAAAAGCCCCGACCCAGCCGTCAACACCGCCATCATGCGGATGGCCCCCACCCTGCGCAGCCTGCGTCATGCGGATGGCGGACTGGCGCGGTTCCATGGCGGCGGGCGCGGGCAGGTCGGGCGGCTGGATCATGCGCTCTCTCAATCCGGGGTACGGCCCGCCACTGTGTCCGGCCTTGCCATGGGCTATGCTCGGCTCTCGGGCGGGCGAACCTCTGTCGTGATCGACGCCGCGCCCCCGATGATGGGGCCAGAGGCCTATAATTCCCACGCCTCCACGCTGGCCTTCGAACTCACATCAGGTCGCCGCCCAGTAATCGTGAATTGCGGGTCCGGCGCGGGGTTCGGCGCGGATTGGCGACGCGCGGGCCGCGCCACGCCTTCGCATTCCACCCTGTCAATTGAGGGATATTCTTCGGCCCGGCTCGGTCCCCGGTCCGCCTATCATGGCGTCGTGAAACAGGCGCTTCTGGAAGGCCCCGAGAAAGTGGAGGTTCAGGAAAGCGACAGCGGTGCTGCGCGCGCCATTGCCTTTTCGCATGACGGCTACCGCCGCACCCACGGGCTGATCCACCTGCGCAGCCTGAGCCTTGAAAATGACGGGCGTCTGTTGCGGGGCGAGGATGGGCTTGCCGCGCTCACCGACAAGGACCGTGATACGCTCGACCGGGTCATGGCCCGCCTGCCCATTGACGGCATCCCGTTCACCCTGCGCTTTCACCTGCACCCGGATGTCGAGGCCGAGCTGGACCTTGGCGGGGCAGCCGTGTCCCTGACCCTGCGCGGCGGCGAGGTCTGGGTCTTCCGCCACGGGCAGGAGGCCAATCTGACCCTTGAAAAGAGCGTTTACCTCGAATCCGGGCGATTAAAGCCACGCGCGACAAAACAGATCGTTCTATCTTCCCGCGTTACCGATTATGGCAGCGCCATAAGCTGGAGCCTCGCCAAACCCACCGACGCCCCCCGCGCCCCTCGCGCCCCTGCGTCCGATGTGCTCCGGTTGTGAAAAGACACAGGAGACACCATGACCGATCTCGTGCCGCTGCGCCGCGCCCTGCTTTCCGTATCCGACAAGACAGGGCTGATCGAGCTGGCCCAGGCCCTCGCCGCGCGCGGGGTGGAACTGCTCTCGACCGGCGGCAGCGCCAAGGCGATGCGCGATGCTGGATTGGCGGTGAAGGATGTGGCCGAGGTCACCGGTTTCCCCGAGATGATGGATGGCCGCGTCAAAACCCTGCACCCCAAGGTGCACGGCGGCCTTCTGGCCCTGCGTGACAACGACGCCCATGTCGCTGCGATGGACGAACATGGGATCGAGGGCATCGATTTGCTGGTCGTCAATCTCTACCCGTTCGAAGAAACCGTCGCCAAAGGCGCCGATTATGACACCTGCATCGAGAACATCGACATCGGCGGCCCCGCGATGATCCGCGCGGCGGCCAAGAACCATGCCTTCGTGAACGTGGTGACGGACCCAGAGGATTACGCCGCCCTTCTGGCACAGCTCGACGAGAACGATGGCGCAACCGGCTACGCCTTCCGCCAGCAACTGGCGCTGACAGCCTATTCCCGCACCGCCGCCTATGATGCCGCCGTCTCCACCTGGATGGCCGGGGCCCTCGGTACCAACACCCCGCGCCGCCGCGCTTTTGCAGGCACGTTGAAACAGACCCTGCGCTATGGCGAAAACAGCCATCAGCGCGCCGCCTTCTACACCGATGGCTCAGAGCGCGAGGGCGTGGCAACCGCCCAGCAGCACCAGGGCAAAGAGCTGAGCTACAACAACATCAACGACACCGACGCTGCCTTCGAACTGGTGGCCGAGTTCGGCACCGACACGCCCGCCTGCGCGATTATCAAGCACGCCAACCCCTGCGGCGTGGCCGTGGGCGCGACGCTGCTTAACGCCTATAAATCGGCCTTCGACTGCGACCGCACCAGCGCTTTTGGCGGCATCGTCGCCCTGAACCAGCCACTGGATGCAGCCACAGCCGAGGAAATCACCGGCATCTTCACCGAGGTCGTGATCGCCCCCGGCGCGTCTGACGAAGCGAAGGCGATCTTCGCCGCCAAGAAGAACCTGCGCCTGCTGACCACCGGCGGCCTTCCCGACACCCGTGCAGGCGGCCTTGCCTTCCGGCAGGTCGCGGGCGGGTTCCTCGTGCAGGACAAGGATAACGGCTTTGTCGGCATGGACGATCTCAAGGTCGTGACGAAGAAAGCCCCCACCGAAGACCAGATGCGCGATCTGCTCTTCGCCTGGAAGGTGGCCAAGCACGTCAAGTCCAACGCCATCGTCTACGTGAAGGACGGCGCCACCGTCGGCGTCGGCGCAGGCCAGATGAGCCGCGTGGACAGCGCCCTCATTGCCGCCAAGAAGGCCGAACGCATGGCCGAAACGCTTGGTTTGCCGAAACCTTTGACCATCGGCTCCGCCGTGGCCTCCGACGCCTTCTTCCCCTTCCCCGACGGGCTGATGGAAGCGGCCGCCGCAGGCGCGACATGCGTGATTCAGCCGGGCGGATCCATGCGCGACGACGAGGTGATCGCCGCGGCGGACGAGGCAGGTCTTGCCATGGTCTTTACCGGGATGCGCCATTTCCGTCACTGAGAGGGGTTGAATCCGATCCGACCTCCTTTCATCTTGGCACAAATACCTCGGGGGGTCCGGGGGGCAGCGCCCCCCGCGGGTCGACGCCGAAGGCGGCGAAACCCGACTGGATCAGCACGAAGGACACTCATATGCGCCTCACCCTCCTCTCCGCGCTTTTCTGGTTCGCGCTCGACCAGATCAGCAAGTGGTATGTGCTTTACCAGTTGGACCTGCTGACCATCGGCCAGATGGAAATCCTGCCGCCCTATCTGAACTTCCACATGGGCTGGAACACAGGCATCAATTTCGGCCTGCTGGCCAATGACGCCAATGCCACCCGCTGGCTGCTCGTTGCCCTCGCCTTCGTCATTTCGGCCTGGATCCTCTGGTGGTCGCGCCGGATGCAGAAGCGCATCTCGATGCTGTCGGCTGGCGCGATTGTCGGCGGGGCCATTGCAAACGCCTTCGACAGGGTCATCTATGGCGCGGTTGCGGACTTCCTGAACACCTCCTGCTGTGGCTTCCAGAACCCGTATGCGTTCAACATTGCCGATATCGGCGTCTTTGTCGGCGCCTTTGGCTTGCTGATCTTTGCCGATACGAAGAATATGACCCCGTGACGGCGGCGAAAACATGCGCTAAACCGTCCGAGAGGAGAGACTGAATGAGCAGGCTTCGCACGGCAATCGGCTTGGGACTGGTGCTTTTGGCACTTGCGGCATGTGGTCGAAACGACCCGCGCCTCTTAAACCTGCGTGCGGACGGCGAAGGCCCCGATGAGTTCGGCATTCTTCCCACGCGGCCTCTGCAAATGCCGGACGATCTGCAAAGCCTGCCTGCCCCGTCCCCCGGTGGCATCAACCGCGCCGATCCCGACCCCGAGGCCGATGTGGCCGCCGCGCTTGGTGGCAATATCGACCGCGCCGGGGCCGGCAGCCAGGGCATGGTCAGCTATGTCACCCGCTTCGGCGTGGGCCGTGACATCCGCGACACGCTGGCCGCCGAGGATCTGGAATTCCGCCGCCGCAATGACGGCCGCATTCTGGAACGCATCGCCGCCGTGAACGTCTATCACCGCGCCTATCGCTCCATGTCGCTCGACCGCTACGCGGAACTGGAACGCATGCGCGCTGCAGGCATCCGCACGCCCGCCGCCCCGCCGGAAGAGATCGGCAATATTGAAGACTGAGTCTCAATGAGACCTGGCTTTCTTGAAGTGTGATGTGAACAGCAGACTGATGCCACCCACCGCTCTGAGTTCGATTTTTGAACTAGAAACTGCAATAACTGCTACCTTTGACGATCAGGATTGCATGCACTGGTTTACTTGACCGGGTCACAGTCGGCAAAAAAACCTTTGCTTGCCAAACCTTTCAGACTACCCTCCCGCGCATTATGACGACCGACCGGAGCGCCTGCGACAGAAGCCGCTGCCGAGTAATCATTGGGGGAAACAGAAATGCCACTAAACGCCGGGGATATTGGGTTTGTTGAAGTCTCGATGGCGTCAAGCTTCACCGATCAAAACTTCAAGATTGTCGTTTTGCAGGATGTATCAGCTGGCGAGTCGATAAGCTTCACTGACAACGGGGTCAACAGTGGCGGCTTTAGCACATTGGAAGGCGTGCTGAACTGGACAAACGATACCGGCGGCACCATCGCGGCCGGAACGGTTATCGAATTCTCCACGCCAAGCGGGTCTGGCGGGTGGAGCGCCTCTCAAGGAAGTCTCGTAGAGAATGGAGTTTTCGACATCGGGACCGGCTCTCACGATCAGATCCTGGCTCAGAGCGGCGGAAGCCCAATCGCTCAGTTCCACTCACAATCGGCATTCTCAATTAATCTCATTGGCAATAGCACGATCAACACCGAGCTCGGCTCCGGGCTTACCGAAGGCACAAACGCAATTGCCGCCGATACAGGGGCAAGTCTTGCGTCCTACACGGGACCGACATCTCTGACGGATCCTGCGACCTGGGCAGCGCGTTTGAATGACCCGAGCAACTGGACACAGAACACGACTTTCGGCTCTTCAACAATCAGTGTCACCTGCTTCCTGGAAGGAACACTGATTCTGACGGACACGGGAGATGTGGCTGTCGAAACATTGTCCATCGGAGACACCGTGATCACGGCAGAAGGCGCGCCGGCTTCCGTGAAATGGATCGGAAGCCAAACCGTTTTTACCGCCTTCGGCCCCGCCGAGCGACTGATGCCTGTGCGGATCAGCGCAGGTGCGCTTGGCAACGGCCTGCCCCACACCGATCTGACCGTCACCGCCGATCATGGAATGCTGGTGGATGGCGTCATCTGCCACGCTGGCGCGCTGGTGAATGACGTAACGATCACCCGTGTGCCGCTAGCCGAGATAGGACAGACCTATACCGTCTACCATATCGAGACCGAGGAACATGAGATAATCCTCGCAAACGGCGCCCCAGCCGAGACCTTCATCGACAATGTTTCCCGCCGGGTGTTCGACAACTATGCCGAGTTCGAGGCGCTCTACGGCGACGTGCCGGAGATGGAGGAACTCCCCTACCCCCGTGCGATGAGCGCAAGGCAGCTACCAGAGCGCTTGCGCAAGCAGCTTTCGTGCTTGATCGCAGTCTGACTACACGGCAAGGTTGCAGGACTTCGCTGCTGAGGCCCTTGGGAGGGTTCATCGGGCAACGCAACAAAGAAACGGGCAGACCTGCGAAACTGCAAGTGTCGTCGACAGGTTTCCTTGAGTGACAAAAGTGGCGCGCGCGGCATACGATCGGTCCCGTTATGCAAGCGCTCCGCGAAATCCGGGTCAGATCCACATTTTTGTGGTCTTGCCCGCAAGCCATAGAGAGAAAGCCAGATGGGAACCTACACGATCAATTCATGGTGCTACTACAGTCTAAGCACCGATATTCCCACCGGGAACCAATTCTGGAACAAGCAAGGGCTTTCAGGCAACAATCCCGGATATACGCCCGCCAGCTACACTGAAGATACGGCGGTTGATAATAATCTCTCACCCGGTGAAGTGCTTGATCCCGACTATTCCGCCTCAGGCGCAACCTATCTTGGAACGGTCACCTACAACGGTCGTGAATTCCTTGTGTTCGAAGATGAACATGGCCAGTTGCTCGGCTCATCAGAAGCGGGGGTCGCCTATGCGGATTTCCCACCGGCGGTGGATTTTGATGGCAATTATACAGCCGGTGACTCAACGGACGATATCGCCTCGACCGTTACGCCAATCTGCTTTCTCGGGGGAACGAACATCGCGTCACCCGAGGGTCAGGTTGCGGTAGAGGATCTAAGGATTGGGGATGTGGCTCTGACCGCCGAAGGTGTTGAGGTGAAGGTCAAATGGATCGGGTATCAGACCGTCTCCACCCGTTTCGGTCCTGCCGAGCGCCTGATGCCGGTTCGGATCAGCCCGGGCGCGCTTGGCAACGGCCTGCCCCACACGGATCTGACGGTCACCGCCGATCATGGAATGCTGGTGGATGGCGTCATCTGCCACGCTGGCGCGCTGGTTAATGACGTAACGATCACCCGTGTGCCGCTAGCCGAGATGGGACAGACCTATACCGTCTACCATATCGAGACCGAGGAACATGAGATCATCCTCGCCAACGGTGCCCCCGCCGAGACCTTCATCGACAATGTGTCCCGCCGGGTCTTCGACAACTATGCCGAGTTCGAGGCGCTTTACGGCGATGTGCCGGAGATGGAGGAACTGCCCTACCCCCGTGCGATGAGCGCAAGGCAGGTGCCGGAGCGGATCACGGCGAAGCTGGCCGGGAAGGTGGTGGCCTGACGGGGGGGCGGAACTGCCCAGCCTTCAAGTGCTTGCATTTACAAAGGTGCCCCGTCGGTCCTGTTCCGGGGCTAACTCAACCGGCATGACAGGATGGGCTGGATTTGCTAAGTAACTGAAAAAGACCGGCGGCAAGGTGGCTTGCGACGAAAATGACCTGAGCTGATTGATAGAAGGGATTCTCGATGGCGACTGCAACATACTCCACATTTTATTATCTTGGGCCTGTCGGAGTGCCGACCACACTGACATTTCCATCGGGCAACGCCTACGGTATCGGCGACGTCATCGAGATAGATCCGACCCCGAGCGGCGGCTCGACAGACGTGGGCGAGGCTATAAACGTTTTTGGTGCCTCCTTTACCCTTGCGGGTGTCACCGACACCGGTGATCCGGTGGTCGATCTGGGCGGCGGCGAGCTGTATGTATTCTCGAACAATGCCGCCCTTGGCGGCACGACGGTTACACTGTCGGCATCGACCTACACGTTCTGCTTCCTGCCCGGAACCGGCATTGCAACCCCGGCTGGAGAGGTCGCAGTAGAGGATCTGTCCATAGGAGACAGAATTCTTTCGGGTGCTGACGGCGAGGTCAGGGTCAAGTGGATCGGCCGCCAGACCGTTTCCACCCGTTTCGGCCCCGCCGAGCGGCTGATGCCGGTGCGCTTTGCTGCCGGGTCTTTGGGTGACGGCCTGCCACATACCGACCTGACCGTTACTGCTGATCACGGGATGCTGGTGGATGGAGTCATTTGCCACGCTGGCGCTTTGGTGAATGGCACGACCATTACCCGCGTGCCTTTGGCGGAGATGGGCGACAGCTACACTGTCTACCATATCGAGACGGAAGAGCATGAAATCATCCTCGCCAACGGTGCCCCCGCCGAGACCTTCATCGACAATGTGTCCCGCCGGGTCTTCGACAACTATGCAGAGTTCGAGGCGCTCTACGGCGACGTGCCCGAGATGGAGGAGTTGCCCTATCCCCGCGCGATGAGCGCAAGGCAGGTTCCCGCCCACATTGCAAACAGGCTCGCCAAACGTCAGGTGGCCTGACCCTCTGCCCGCTTTCTCAGCATCTGGCGCAGGCCCGACCGGTCTGCGCCATTTTCCTTGCTCTGGCGCCAGGCAGGAGTACCGGAACGCGCCCTTCATCGCTCACATCCCCGTCACCACGCTTGATGCTGCGGCGAAACCCCGTATCTCTTGTGGGGCTGGATCGCTTTTGTCTGCCGAAGAGGTTTCTGAATGTTCCGATACATGCTGGCCGCGTGCATGGCCCTTATGCCGTTTCTCCCGTCCGGGGCACAGGCCACAGAGGTCTCGGAGTTCACGCTCGACAACGGGCTGCATGCCGTCGTCATCGAAGACCACCGCGCCCCGGTGGTGGTTCACATGCTATGGTATCGCGTCGGCGCAGCGGATGAGCCGCCGGGCCGCTCCGGCATTGCGCATTTCCTCGAACACCTGATGTTCAAGGCCACCGAGACGCTGGAAAGCGGCGAGTTTTCCGACATTGTCGAGGCCAATGGCGGGTCCGACAATGCCTTCACCAGTTGGGATTATACCGGCTATTACCAGCGTGTCGCCTCGGACAGGCTCGGCCTGATGATGCAGATGGAAGCCGACCGGATGCGCAACCTGTTGCTGACGGACGAGGATATCACCACCGAACGCAGCGTGATCCTTGAGGAACGCGCGCAGCGGACCGATTCCAGTGCGGGCGCGCTTTTCAACGAACAGGTGCGGGCGTCGCTCTATCTCGCGCATCCCTATCGCATCCCCATCGGCGGCTGGCGGCACGAGATCGAGACCCTTGGCCGCGAGGACGTGTTTTCCTTCTATCACGACTACTATTCCCCCGATAACGCGATCCTGATCGTGGCGGGAGACGTGACGCCCGAGGAAGTCCGCGCGCTGGCCGAGGAACATTACGGTCCTCTGGAGCCATCGGGTGTGGAACCGCGCGAACGCCCCCATGACCCGCCGCAGATCGCGGATCGCCGCGTCTATTACGAAGACCCGCGCGTGTCCGACCCCTACGTGGTGCGCAGCTACATCGCGCCCGAACGCGACCCCGGCGATCAGCGCATGGCTGCCGCCCTGACGCTCTTGTCCAACGTGCTGGCAGGGTCCGGTGCCACGGCCGTGCTGCCCCGTGTCTTGCAGGTAGAGGAGGCCCGGTCTCTCTATGCCGCTGCCAGCTACTCCGGCACCAATCTGGATGACACGGTCTTCTCTGTCTTCAACGTGCCCGTCCCCGGTGTCTCGCTGGAAGAGGCCGAAGCCGATCTGGATCGCGTCATCGCGCAGTTCCTTGAGGACGGCATCGACCCCGAACAGTTCGCGCGCATCCAGTTCCAGTGGGAAGCCGAGATGATCTATGCGCAGGATGACGTGGGCGATCTGGCGCGCATGTACGGTGTCGGCCTGACCTCCGGCCTGACGGTGCAGGACATTCAGGACTGGCCCGATGTCATCGCTTCGATCACGCCCGAAGAAGTGATGGAAGCCGCCCGCATGATCTTCACGGAAACCACCTCGGTCACCGGTTACCTGACCGCCCCCGGCCTGTGAGGAGACAGCCCATGTTCCGCATTCTTGCTTTCGTCGCCCTCACGCTTGCCGCCACCCTGCCCGCCCGCGCGCAGGTCGATATTCAGGAGGTCACCTCGCCCGGTGGCCTGACGGCCTGGCTGGTCGAGGATCATTCCATTCCGTTCGTCGCAATCGACATTCTGTTCGAAGGCGGCACCTCGCTCGACGCGCCCGGCGCGCGGGGCGCAACCTATCTGATGACGGCCCTGCTGGAAGAAGGCGCCGCCGATATGGACAATGCCGAATTCGCGGCCCGATCCGAGGCGCTGGCGGCCTATTTCGGTTTCGATTCCTACCGGGATTCGATCAACATCACCGCCCGAATGCTGACCCAGAACCGGGACGAGGCCGTTGACCTGCTGCGCGCGGCGCTGGTGGACCCCAGTTTCGAACAATCCGCCATCGACCGGGTCCGCACACAGGTTCTGTCGATCATCGACAGCAATCAGAACGACCCGTCGGACCTCGCGTCCTCTGAGCTCTACGCCCAGACTTTCGGGGATCATCCCTATGGGTCGGACCATGAGGGAACCACTGAAAGCGTTCAGGCCCTGACCCGCGACGATCTGATTGCCGCCCACCGGGGCGCGCTGGCCCGCGACCGGGTGCACATCGGCGTGTCGGGCGACATCACGCCAGAGGAACTGGGCCAGTTGCTGGACCGTCTGCTTGGCGACCTGCCCGAAACCGGGGCCGACATGCCCGGTGATGCGCCCTACAATCTGACCGGCGGCATCACCGTCATCGACTACCCGACGCCGCAGTCCACAGCCTTTTTCGGCCATGCCGGGATCGAACGCCACGACCCTGACTTTTTCGCCGCCTATGTGCTGAACCAGATCCTTGGTGGCGGCAATTTCCGGTCGCGGCTGATGCAGGAGGTGCGGGTGGAACGCGGCCTGACCTATGGGATCTCCACGTTCCTCGTGCTGTTTGACCATGGCCCGATGATGCTGGGGCAGTTCTCCTCCTCCAACGATCTGGTGGCCGAGGCCATCGAGGTTTTGCACGACCAATGGGCCGACGTGGCCGCAAATGGCGTCACGGCAGAAGAGCTGGAGGCCGCCCAGACCTATCTGACCGGCGCCTACCCCCTGCGCTTCACAGGCAACGCCACCATTGCCGGTATCCTGTCGGGCATGCAGATCGACGAGATGCCCATTGACTACATCAATACACGCAACGATCAGGTCATGGCCGTGACGCTGGAGGATATTTCCCGCACCGCCGCCCGCCTGATGGACCCGGAGGGGCTGCATGTGGTGGTGGTCGGGCAACCAGAGGGGCTTGAGATCGGGAATTGACCATAGGCCGCGACGGCAAGTGCGCTTCCCCGCCCCGATCGCCACGGCTATAGGCAGGCCATGACTGACACCCTGCCCCCGTGCCCCGCCTGTTCCTCTGCCTATACCTACCAGGTGGATGCGCTGCTCAACTGCCCGGAATGCGGCCATGAATGGGCTCCGGGTGCGGCGGCGGAGGACGTCATCCGCGACAGTGTCGGCAATCCGCTGGCGGATGGGGACACCGTGACCGTGATCAAGGACCTCAAGCTCAAGGGCACGTCCACGGTGGTCAAGGTTGGCACTAAGGTGCGCAACATCCGGCTGGTGGACGGCGATCACGACATCGACTGCAAGATCCCCGGCGTGGGCCAGATCGGGCTGAAGTCACAATTCGTCAAGCGGGTTGCAGATTAGGCAGCCCCGGCGACGAAATGCAGGCGGTTTTTCATGCATCCGGATCGTGCCAGCCTGATAGAACTGCCCATGACAGCACAGGGCGCGGCTTCGGCACGCAAAGGAAACCGCCCGGACAGGTGAATTCATCAGGTTTTGCAGGAACAGCAGTAAAAGCGTCAGAAACGCGTCCAATGGTTGCCATATTTGGACGTCACCCTATCCGCCTAAGCCATACGCCATAATCTACCCAATCGAGTGAAGCCAAATGTGCACAATCTGCGTTGCTGTCCGCCCGTATGATCCTGACTGCGTCTACAAGGCCCTGACCAACGAGATGGCAGAAGTCCCGGAAATCCCGTCGGCACCGGCCTCCGTTTCGACAACAAATGTCATGGCTGTCGGTGACAGCTTTTCCGGCACTATCGATTCCCTCGGGGATGCCGATTGGGTCGCCATCAGCCTGTCGGCGGGTACAGCATACGAGATCCGGATTCTGGCGGACGGCGCGGGCGCAGGCACATTGTCCGACTCCTATCTGCGTGTCTATTCGGAAACCGGATTACAGATCGCAGAGAATGACGATGGCGGGGCGAACCGCGATTCCCGCCTCGTTTTCACCCCGACAAGCGACGGGACCTACTATCTGAGTGCGCGTGCCTGGGACGACAGCGCCACCGGCACCTATCAGATCACCGTCGAGCCCTATTCCAACAGCATCACCGAAGGCAGCCTTGATGAACTGGCCGCATTCCTGACAGACGGGTACTGGAGCTCGGTCGGTGGAACCCGCCATGTCTTCGACACGTCCAGCAGCAACGAAATCACGGTCAACATCACCGCATTGGATGACCGGGGCCAGTTTCTGGCCCGCGCCGCCATGGAAGCATGGACCGCCGTAGCCGACATCACGTTCCGTGAAGTTACAAGCGGTGAACAGATCACCTTCACCGACACTCAGAGCGGCGCCTTTGCCTCCTATTCCTCTCTCGGGCCCTACACGACTTCCGCCACCGTCAATATCTCCAGCACGTGGCTCGATACCTATGGCGCCGGCTATGACGACTACAGCTTCTCCACCTATATCCATGAAATCGGACATGCGCTCGGACTCGGCCATCAGGGGCCCTATAACGGTTCGGCCAGTTATCCCTTCGACGCAGCTTTCAGCAATGACAGCTATCAGTTGTCGGTCATGTCCTATTTCTCGCAGACCGAAAACACGGATGTCGATGCAAGCTATGCCCTTCAGGTGACTGCGATGGCGGCAGATATCGTCGCAATCCAGAACCTCTACGGAGCACCGGATGCCTCTTCACCCACCGCGGGCGATACGACATATGGCGTGGGCCAAACCATAGGCGGCTATCTGGGCGACCTCTTCGATATCATGACCGCGGGGCAGGGCACGAACACTCGCTATGACAACGGCCCCATTGCCTTCACGCTCTACGATCACAGCGGCATTGACACGGTCAATCTCAGCAACGACACCGCGAACCAGCTTGTAGACCTGAACAGCCTTGGAATCTGGAATGTCTTCGGGCTGACCGGGAATGTCGTCGTGGCAAGCGGCACGGTTATCGAGAACTATATCGCCGGTTCCGGGAACGACACGATCATCGGCAACGCGGCCCAGAACTACCTGTCTGGCGGGGCTGGCAATGACATGCTTACCGGAGGCGCAAACGTTGACACCTTCGCCTATACCGGTGGCGCTGACGTGATCACCGACTTCTCCGGTGATCTGGTCGATATCGACTCGACTCTGTGGTCAGGCAACTTCAATGCGCTGATGTCGAATGCCGTGTTCCAGAATGGCAACCTCGTTCTGAATTTCGGCACCGGGAATTCCCTGACATTCAACGGCCTTACCAGCACTTCCGCCCTGAACGGACGCATCCTCGGCGTGACCGCCAACGATGCCACAAGCGACCTGACTGGCGATGGCACCTCCGATATCCTGTGGCGGAACGGGACGACGGGCCAGTACGGCATGTTCGAGATGCAGAATGGCAACGCGACCTGGCAGGTGCTCGGATCTGAAAGCACCGCCTGGCAGATCGCGGGTCTTGGCGATTTCGACGGGGATGGCACGGACGACATCCTGTGGCGCAACGACAGCTCCGGCGGCATCGGGTTCTCCAGCATAAGCTCGGGCATCCCGGTCTGGAATGCCCTGGGGCAGGCCAGTTCCGCGTGGGGCATCGTGGGCGTGGGCGATTTCAACGGCGACGGCACCGACGATATTCTCTGGCAGAACAGCAGCAATGGCGGCGTCGGCATGTTCGCCATGTCGGGCGGCACGGCCAGCTGGCAGACCATTGGCGGATCATCTGCGCCGTGGGAGATCGTGGCAACCGGCGACACCACCGGCGACGGGATCGACGATATCATCTGGCGGAACGCGACGACCGGCCAGGTCGGCCAGTTCGAGATGTCGGACAGCGGAACGGCCAGTTGGAGCGTCGTTGCCAATGTCTCGACCGACTGGCGGCTGGTAGGGACCGGGGATCTCGATGGCGACGGCACGGACGATTTGCTGTGGCGGCACGAAAGCACGGGCGCGGTCGGCTACTACGCCATGGGCTCTGGCACGCCGGTCTGGCAGGGCCTGGGGCAGGCGAGCTTTGATTGGGATATTGTCGGGACCAGCGATTATAATGGCGACGGAACGGACGACATCCTGTGGCGGAACATCAATAGCGGTACGGTCGGCATGTATGACATGGGGGGCGGCAGCCCAAGCTGGCAGACCATCGGCCAGGCCGGGCTGGAATGGGACGTCGAGGGCCAGTTCGTGGACGAATTCGTCTTCTGACCAGCGCTTTCATCCGGGACGAAGCGGATTCGGAAAGATGTCCTTCATATTCCCTGTCCGTCTCCTTGGTCGAACCGCGAACACCTTGCCCCCAGGTCCGACGAATCATCCCGATCCTGCGGTACGCTGCTGGCCCGTAGTGTGACCCAAGGCAACCTCTTCCCGCGAAGGCCGGTGTAGGCGTTTGTCGAAAACGCAATCGAATGCGGTCGGTACAAAGCGTGGGAAAGCCTGCCACCGAAGCGCAAAGGATGAATTGCAGGATGCGGACCAGAGCCGTCATTCGTTGCAACCGGTTTGACGGTCAGCTCGCTGGAAAGGTCAAGCGTCTCAACCTGACCGCAGGCTCAATCGGCCCCGGTTTCCACGCAGTGGCGGCGGAAGCTTCGTTTCAGAAGGTCCAGCTCCTCTCGCAGGAATTCGACCTCGGCGCGGATGTCGTCCTCCAGCGGTTCGCCAGCCAGAATGGTGATGCGATCCAGCACTTCGCCATCCTCGGAACTGCGAAGCTGGATGGTCTGTACCCCATCACACAGAACCTCGGCCGGGATGTCGAAGCCAAGCAGGAAATGCCCCGGATGCCCTTCCATCGGGGTGATCTCGGGCAGGCCGATGACACGGTCATGATGGACGGCCTCGACCACCGGCGCAGCGGAGGAGGCGTTCAGCAGCCCTTCGTAGCGGCCGGCTTTCAGGCGGGTCTTGACCAGGCTCGATTCGGACATTTGCGGGATTCCTTCACAAATCGGCGCGTGGGGCGCGGGTCAGCGTCAGGTCGGTCAGCAGCACCTGATTCATCGCGGGATTGTCGAAGATCAGGTCGATCCAGGCTTTCTCCACCCGCTTTTCATTGATGTTGGAATAGGCCAGGTCGAACTCGGCCAGCCCCACATCGTCGGACAGGTCCAGCTGCCGCACCATCTGTTCAGTGTTGGGGCCGTGCTGCACGTTCAGCCTCGCATAGATCTCGATCGGGTTTTCGCGGATCACGCGGGCGCGCAGACTGAAATAATGGTTGCGCGTGATGCCGGAAATCGCCGCATCGGGCAGGGACAGGACCAGCGACAGGAAGGATCCGTCAAAGCGGTAGACATCCAGCAGCAGCCCGAAGGCCGCGGACACGGAAGGGCCGGTGTTGCGGGTCTGGCGCAGGGTGATCTCGGACCGGGCGCAATCATGAAACAGCGTCACGCTGTCGGTCAGCTTGTGCGGGGACGGCACCTCCACCACGCCAGAGGGCACGCGGGGGGCGGTCCAGGGATCGGGCCGCCAGGCCCAGTCGCATTGATCGGGGCGCAGGATTTCGGATTGCCCATCCGGGATCAGGCCGGCTTCGGCGGCGGCCACGAACAGATCGAGCTTGCGGCGCAATCTGCGCGCGGTGCGCTGCAACTCCTGCGCCTCCTGCGCTGGCAGGGCACCGGCGTGATCGGCCAGCGCCGCCCAGCGCTCGACCGATTTTCTCAGCATCCGTTTTTCCAGAAAACCGCTCATGTCAGCTGTCAGACTCTCCCACTCGTTCCGCGATGTGCCAAGGGTTTAACCCCTGATCCCTTAACCGCCCATTATTCTCCGAAACAGCCCGACATTCCAGAGCGTTCCGCGCGGCTGCGCGGGACTGGCAGGGACCGCTGCCGGGGCAACCGGGGCGGCACCGGACTCGTTTGCAAGCTGCACCGCCCGGGTGAATTCGCGCAATGTCTGCAATCCACTGTCAGAGGAAACCGGGCTGTCATCGCGGCCAAGAACCGTCAGCGTCGCAATCCGGTCGCCTACATCCAGATAGGACCGCCAGTAATCGGCCGAGACATTCTGGATCTCGCTGGCACTGCTGTCGCTGGCACGCAGGTAGAACACATCGCCCTGATGGAAACTGTCCAGAACCTCGACCGTGTCGGCCTCACCCGCGCGGCTCAGCAGCTGGCGGCCTTCTTCGGATGCGAAAAACGCGCTCAGATCCGGGATCGCGTCGCGAAGGGTCTGGCTTGCATCAGCTTCGGACAACGACGCGGTCAGGATCGCCGGAATCGCAGGCTGTCCGGCGCTGCGGCGGTTCGAAATCACCGCGCAATTGCCCATCAGGACAAAGGCCGTATCGCCACTGTCGCGGGTGGAATCGGGATCGACGCAGAAGCCTTCCGGCCCGGTCACCGTCACCATGTCAGAGGTCACGGACACGGCCGGCACCGGCGGGGACCCGGACGGTCCGCCTCCCAGCCGCCCGCAGGCAGCGACCAGCAACACTGTCAGCGCAAGTGCCCTAGAGGTCCATATAGACATGCCGTTCCTCTTTTCCGCCCGGGTGAGTCACCGCGCCATATTTGGCCGACCCCACAAGCTGCGCGTATTTCCACAGCGCGCCCGAGGCATAGATGGTTTCGCGCGGTCCGGCCCAGGCGGCCTTGCGCGCGGCAAGCTCCTCCTCCGTCAGGGCAACCGACAGCTCTCCGGTCACCGCGTTGATGGTGATCATGTCGCCGTCTTCCAACAGGGCAATCGGCCCGCCATGGGCAGCTTCCGGCCCCACATGGCCGACACAAAAGCCCCGCGTTGCCCCGGAAAAGCGCCCATCGGTGATCAGCGCCACGGATTTTCCCATGCCCTGGCCAGACAGTGCCGCCGTGGTGGCCAGCATTTCCCGCATCCCCGGTCCGCCTGCGGGGCCTTCGTTGCGGATGACGATCACATCGCCTTCCTTGTAGGACCGTGCCTTGACTGCCTCGAACGCATCTTCCTCACACTCGAACACGCGGGCGGGACCGGTGAACACCTGTTCCTCCGCGCTCATCCCTGCGACCTTCACGATGGCCCCGTCAGGGGCAAGGTTGCCTTGCAGCCCGACCACACCACCGGTTTCCGTCAGCGGCGCCTCAATCGGGTGGATGACCTTGCCATCGGCCTCGCGTTCGATGAGGTCCAGTTCCTCGCCAATGCTGCGCCCGCTGGCGGTCATGCAATCCTCGTGGATCAGTCCGGCCTTGCGCAGCTCCTTCATCACCACGGGTACGCCGCCAACCTCATAGAGGTCCTTGGCCACATACTCGCCGCCCGGTTTCAGGTTCACGAAATAGGGCGTGTCATGGAAGATCTCGCAGACATCCTGAAGATTGAAATCAATCCCCGCCTCATGCGCAATCGCGGGCAGGTGCAGACCGGCATTGGTGCTGCCACCGGTACAGGCCACGACCCGCGCCGCGTTCTGCAAGGATTTCAGCGTCACGATATCCCGCGCGCGGATATTCTTTTCCAGCAGATTCATCACTGCATCGCCCGAGGCCGTGCCATAGGCATCGCGGCTTTCATATGGCGCGGGCGCACCCGAGGAATTCATCAAAGCCAGCCCGATCGCCTCTGACACGCAGGCCATGGTGTTGGCGGTGAACTGGCCGCCACAGGCCCCGGATGACGGGCAGGCGATCTTTTCCAGCGCCCGCAACTCTTCGTCCGAATTCGCGCCTGCCTGATGGCGGCCAACCGCTTCGAACACATCCTGAATCGTCACGTCCTTGCCCTTGTAGCGGCCCGGCAGGATCGAGCCGCCATAGATGAACACCGAGGGCACGTTCAGCCGCACCATCGCCATCATCATTCCCGGCAGCGACTTGTCACAGCCCGCAAGCCCGACCATTGCGTCATAGCAATGGCCGCGCATCGTCAGTTCCACGGTGTCGGTGATCGCATCGCGACTGGCCAGCGACGCCCGCATCCCCTCATGGCCCATGGCAATGCCATCGGTGACAGTAATGGTGGTGAACTCGCGCGGGGTGCCGCCCGCGTGCTTGACGCCCATCTTTACCGACTGTGCCTGACGCGACAGGGCGATGTTACACGGCGCGGCCTCGTTCCAGCAGGTGGCGACGCCCACGAAAGGCTGGTTCACCTCTTCCTCGCTCAGCCCCATGGCATAGAGAAACGACCGATGCGGCGCACGCGCGGGGCCGATTGTGGTGTGCCGGCTTGGCAGATGAGATTTGTCTTTCGGACCCATGGTCATGCTGATCTTCCCCTTACCAAAGCGCTTGCTTTCAGGAATAGAGTGCGCGACTCCCCCACACAAGCGCGATTGCCGCTGGCAGATGGTCAGGGTATGGTCTCGCAAAATAGCAGGCAGGCCCGAGCGAATGAGTTACAAAGCCCATAACGCCTATGTGGCGCCAGCGCAGATACGGCCTCAGATCGGCTGGTTGATGCTTGGATTCGTACTGGCCTGCGTGATCTGCGTGCTATGGGTCATTGCACTCTTTGGCACCGTCTTCCTGACAGCCGGTGTTGAAGGCGGACAAGCCTGGATCGACCGCATGACGCGGGCCGATACGCCCACCTCTACCTTGTTGGTCATCGCCACCCTGTGGGGCCTTGCCTTTGGCGTCATGGCCGTGGCCCCCCTGATCCACCGCCGCAGCGCCTGGACGCTCTTTGGTCCCTGGCGGCGGATGCGGCGGCATTTCATGATCGCCACACTGGTCTGCCTGGCGGTGCTGGCGGCCTCCGCGCTTATCCCCTTCGGCTACGACCCGGTGCCCGGCCTGGACCTGCCCCTGTGGCTCAACTTCCTGCCCCTGTCCCTTCTGGTCATCCTCGGCCAGACCGGGGCGGAGGAGCTGTTCTTTCGCGGCTACCTGCAACAGCAACTGGCCGCCCGGTTCAACACGCCGCTGGTCTGGATGGTTCTGCCGTCCATCCTCTTCGGCCTCGCGCATCTGGACCTGTCCAATGGCCCTGTCCTCGCCTGGCTAGTGGTGGCCGCGACCGGGCTTTTCGGTCTCTGCGCCGCCGATCTGACGGCCCGCACCGGCAATATTGGCGCCGCCTGGGGGTTTCACTTCGCCAATAACGTGGTGGCGATCCTCGTCGTCTCGCTCAGCGGCACGCTGTCCGGCCTTGCGCTCTACGTCACGCCCTTCGGCCCTGCGGAAACCGAAACGCTGGTTCCCCTGCTTCTGCGCGACATGGCGACCACCATCGCGATCTGGGCCGCGATCCGCTTTGCCCTCGCAAAGACCGGGCGTTAGGCCACGCTGCAATTGCATTTCCCGTCCCCGCGTCATATTTGGGCGTGGACGGTCGCAGAAACGGACAGCTCATGAACTGGATCACCAATTACGTCCGCCCCCGGATCAACTCGCTCTTTTCCCGCCGCGAGGTGCCGGAAAATCTTTGGTCCAAATGCCCCGAATGCGGCACCATGCTGTTTCACCGGGAACTGTCGGACAATCTGAATGTCTGCACGGGTTGTGACCACCACATGCCGATCACCCCGCGCGCCCGGTTCGAGGCGCTGTTTGACGGCGGCGTGTTTTCCGAAGTGCAGGTGCCCGTCCCGGTCCCCGATCCGCTGCAGTTCCGCGACCAGAAGAAATACCCCGACCGCATGAAGGCCGCCCAGAAGGGCACCGGAGAGTTCGAGGCAATGCTGGTCGCAGAGGGCGAGATCGACCGCACCCGTATCGTCGCCGCCGCGCAGGACTTCACCTTCATGGGCGGGTCCATGGGCATGTATGTGGGCAACGCGATCATCGCGGCTGCCGAACGCGCCGTGGAACGCAAACTGCCGCTCGTGCTGTTCTCCGCCGCCGGGGGCGCCCGCATGCAGGAGGGCATCCTGTCGCTGATGCAGATGCCCCGCACCACTGTCGCCGTGCAGATGCTGAAAGAGGCGGGCCTGCCCTATATCGTCGTGCTGACCCATCCGACCACGGGCGGTGTGACGGCCTCCTACGCCATGCTTGGTGACGTGCAGATCGCCGAACCCAATGCGCTGATCTGCTTCGCCGGTCCCCGCGTGATCGAACAGACCATTCGCGAAACCCTGCCCGAAGGCTTCCAGCGCTCCGAATACCTGCTGGATCACGGCATGCTGGACCGCGTGACGCATCGCAAGGACATGAAGGATGAGCTTGTGACCATCCTGCGCATGCTGACCGGTCAGCCCCCCGCCGTGAAGGGCGACCTGCCCGCGCCGGAGCCGGAGGCGGAAACACCCGCGCCCGTGGCGTCCGAAGAAGAGGCTGCCGACAAGAATGGCTGAGGCCCGTTCCGACATCCTCCTTGACCGGATGATGTCGCTGCACCCGAAAATTATGGACCTGACGCTCGACCGGATGCACCGGCTTCTGGCCGCGCTCGACCATCCCGAGGCGAAGCTGCCCCCGGTCATCCACGTGGCTGGCACCAATGGCAAAGGTTCCACGTTGGCCATGCTGCGCGCCGGGATCGAGGCGGCAGGCCAGTCGGCCCATGTCTATACCTCGCCCCATCTCGCGCGCTTCCACGAACGCATCCGGCTGGCGGGTGATCTGATCGACGAAGACCTGCTCAGCGGCATTCTCGACGAATGCCTTGCCGCCAATGGCCCTGATGCGATCACCTATTTCGAGATCACCACCGCCGCCGCGCTCCTGGCCTTCACGCGCGTGCCCACCGACTGGACGCTGCTGGAAACCGGCCTTGGGGGGCGGCTCGATGCCACCAATGTGGTGGACCAGCCCCGGCTGACGATCATCACGCCCGTGGATCTCGACCATCAGCAATATCTGGGCGAGACCCTTGCCGAGATCGCGGGCGAAAAGGCCGGCATCATGAAGCGCGGCGTGCCTTGCGTCGTCGGCCCGCAACAGGACGCGGCGCTGGAGGTCATCGAGGCCCGCGCCGCCCGCCTGGGCGCCCCCCTGCTGGTCCATGGCCAGCACTGGCATGTGTGGGAGGAACGCGGGCGTCTGGTGTTCCAGGATGAAACCGGCCTGCTCGATCTACCCCTGCCCAATCTCGTAGGCGGTCACCAGGTGATCAATGCAGGCGCTGTTCTCGCCGCCCTGCGCCATCTCGGTTTCGACGAAGCGACCTGCGAAGCAGCCGTCACCCAGGCCGAATGGCCTGCACGAATGCAGCGCCTGAAAACCGGCCCGCTGGTGGAGATGGCCGATGCTGTCGGCAGCGACCTCTGGCTCGATGGCGGCCACAACCCCGCCGCAGCGCTGGCTATCGTCGAATCGCTTTCGCGCCTGCCGGTGAAACCCACGCATCTCATTTGCGGGATGCTGAACACCAAGGATGTGGGCGGCTTCATGCGCCCGCTGGCCGGTGTCGCTGAAAGCCTCCACGCCGTTTCAATCCCCGGACAGGCCGCGACTCTCTCGGCCGAAGACACCGTCGCCAAGGCCCGCGCCGCCGGGCTGAGCGCCGAAACCGCCGGAGACGTGCAATCTGCCCTGTCCGCGATCCTGTCAGAAGCCCCCGGGTCCCGCGTTCTCATCTGCGGCTCCCTCTACCTCGCGGGCGTGGTGCTCCAGACACACGGCTGATCCGCCCGGCCCCTTCATCTTGGCACCAAATACCTCCGCCGGAGGCTCCCCAACCCCGAAGCCCGCTCAACGGCGGAATACCCGCGACTCCCGACCCACGAATCCGTGGCAACGCGGCCCGACGAGGGCCCCGAAGGGGCCTGAGGAGGGCCGCTCCCCGGTCGACGCCGGCAGGCGGCGAAATCCCTTTCTGTCTGCACGCCCGGTGCACGGGGGGTGTACAGGGGGTGTACGCCCGGCACCCCCCTGATCTCCCCCCATTGACCACAGCTTCCATCCTGCGCAATGTGACCCCGATGGTTCCCCGAAGCGCTGCGCCGAGGGGATGAAAAGGGAATGCGGTGCGGGGTTTCCCCAAGGCCGCAACTGCCCCCGCAACTGTAAGCGGAGAGCGCCCCCAATCGCGCCACTGGTTCAGGGACGAACCGGGAAGGCCGGGGACCGCATCGACCCGCGAGTCAGGAGACCTGCCATCAGAATTGAAACCTGAAGGCGGGGTGTCCTTCGAGGGGGTTTTCACGGCCCTCCCGACCCGTCTGATCCCAAGCGCGGAGGGCGCGATGATCATGACCGAAGACGGCTTTTCCTATAGCTGCACCACCTGCCCCAAAACCGGCCAGCCCTGTGCCGCCGGCCTTAGGCTCGCCCGTCAACTCGGGGCGGCCCTGCGGGCTAGCGAAGGCACGATCCAGGAGGATTTCGAGATGACCGGACATGGGCAGTTCAGCGGTGCCTGCGGGCAGGAGTGTGATGTTGTATATAGTCTCTATCACAAGGGATTTCGCGTCTTTTGTGGCGTTCCGCAAGACACCGATCCCGAAGCCCTGATCCGGTTTTCCAACGCGTTTCTGGGCGATGGTCCCGTTCCGCGCGAGCCGGTTCCACGGGCCATGGTCGTGGGCGCTCGGATTGCTCAGTACACGGCGCTGACGGCCCAAGCCTGACCCTTAGCCCTGCGCGCCACCCCGCGCAGGGCCGAACAGGGCCGCAAGCCCGAGGACGATGCCCGATACGGTCGCAATCATCCCCGCGGCACTGACCGAATCCTCTGCGCCAAGCCAGAGCGGCCCGTAGCCCGCAAGCACATAACCCAGAACCGCAGACAGCGTGGCGAAGACCACGCTCCATCCCACCTGCGCGGCCAACCGGTTCGTCATCAACCGCGCAGCAGCGGGCGGGCAGATGAACATGGCGATCACGATGATCGACCCGACCGCATCGAACGCCGCAACGGCAGCCAGTGCGGACACCGCCACAAGCGACATGCCGATCAGGTTGGTCCGCATCCCCATGACCTGCGCAAAGCCCTCATCAAACGTGGAAATTTTCAGGGGCCTCCAGAACAACCAGATAAACGCAACCACGCCAATCATGGACAACCCCATACGAAGAAGCTCGGGCGGCAACCCGGCCAGCGCCTCTGGATCAAGCAACGAACCCCACCCGAACGCATCCAGCCAGATCAGGCTTTCCAGATTGCCCATCAGCGCATGTTCCACATCGAGGTGAACGGTCGAGGTGTCCGACCTTTCCAACAGCAGCACTCCGCCCGCGAACATCGTCGTGAACACCACGCCCATGGCGGCCCCCGGTTCGATCCCTCCGAGCCGTCGAATGGCTTCGATCAGCAGCACGGCCAGCAGGGCGGCGGCGGCAGCGCCAATCATCATCGGCCAGGCCGTCACCGTTCCGGTGATCAGGAAGGCCACGACGATGCCGGGCAGAACCACATGGGAAATCGCATCTCCGATCAGGGCCTGCCGCCGCAGGACCAGGAAATTGCCCGGCAGCGCGCAGGCAATCGCCGCGAACACACCGATCAGGATGGGTGTCAGGCTCAGGGGGACGAACTCTGCGCCGCTCATGCCGAGACCTCCTGCGGCGCGGCCAGATGCGTGTCTATTTCGGCCAGTTGGTCTCTTGTCACCACGGTTTCAATCGGGCGCATCCCGTCATAGAGCGCCGCTGCGGCCTCGTGATCGGGCATGGCGCGCAGGATCTCCCACCGTTTTTCGTCCAGCAGGGCCTTGGCGGCGCGGGCGCGTCCGGCCTCGGTCGCCACGCCATCGGGACGCGACAGGCCCGCGCGATGCAGAAGACGAACAGTGTAGCGTTCATAGATCGGCTGACCATGCGCCAATGCCAGCAGCCCCTGCCGAACGTGAACGCGCCTCTGAAACGCGACGTGGCGAATGACGGCGGCCAGAACGCCCCGGTTGGGCGCAAGGATCAGGGAGGCGGCAAAGACGGAAAACCCGGTCAACACGATGATCGGGCCGGTTGGTAGTGCCGGGGCAGAGGCGGATATTGCCGCACCAACAAAGCCCGACAGCCCGCCGATAACGCCCGACAACAGCCAGACGCGCTCGGTCCTGTCCGTCCAGAACCGGGCCGTCACTGGCGGGATGATCAGAAGGGCAACGATCAGGATCAACCCCACCACTTTCAGCCCCACGACAGTGACCGCCATGACCAGACCCATGGTCGCCAGATCCACCTGCCGAATGTTCAGCCCCCGCGCAGCGGAATAGTCCTCGTCGAAGGCCACCATGATCATAGGTCGCCGCAGGATCAGCGTCAGGATCAGGGTCAGCGCCCCTCCGGCCGCGATCAGAAGCGCGTCAGAGCGAAGCATTCCAGCGGTGGAACCAAGCAGCAAGCTGTCCAACCCCGCCTGACGCCCGGATTCCATCGTCTGGATGACCGTCAGAAGCACCACGCCAAACCCGAAGAACACCGACAGCACTGCGCCAATGGCGCTGTCCTCGGCCAGCCTGGTGCGGCGCGTCAGCCATTGCACGGCCAGAAGGCCAAGGGCGGCTGTCACCGCCGACCCGGCCAGCAGCCCCGCCAGGTTTCGCCCGTCGCCACCAAGCGCCACCATCACGATGAAGGCCAGCCCTACACCGGGCAGGGTCGCGTGGCTGATGGCGTCGGACACAAGGGCTCGGCGGCGCAGAAACAGGAAGGTTCCCGTCACACCGGCGGCAAACCCCAACAGGGTTGCGCCAATGGCGACAAGCGTGGCGTTATAGCCAAGCTGAAGGGTCAGCGCCTGCCAAAGCATGGCTTACCCCGCGGCCGGGATGCCCGCGACCTGCGCGGTTGCCAGCCGACCGCCATAGGCGGCTTGCAGATTGGTCTCGGTGAAAGCATCCGCAACGGGGCCTTCAGCGATCTTGCTGGTGTTCAGAATCAGGACACGGTCGAAATAGTCGCCTACGGTCGAAAGGTCGTGATGGACCGAGACGACCGTCTTTCCCTCGGCCCTGAGCGTCTTGAGCACGGCAATGATCGCCTTTTCAGTGGCGGCATCAACACCCGCAAAGGGCTCGTCCAGCAGGTAGAGGTCCGCCCCCTGGGCCAGCGCGCGGGCGAGGAACACGCGCTGTTGCTGTCCGCCGGACAGCTGTCCGATCTGCCGATCCGCAAATTCGGCCATGCCCACACGGATCAGACAGTCCAGCGCACGGGCGCGGTGGCGGGGCCGCACAAGGCGCAGCAAGCCAAGCTCGCGCGACAGGCCCATCAGGACGACGTCCAGAACAGTTGTCGGGAAATCCCAGTCGACGCTTGCACGCTGCGGGACATAGGCGATGCGGTGGCGCTGGCTGTTCAGGGGACGGCCAAAGACGGTGACGATACCGGACAGGGGGCGCAAAATGCCCAAAGAGGCCTTTAACAGGGTCGATTTTCCCGCCCCGTTCGGCCCGATGATCGCGGTCATGGAGCCTTCGGGGAAGGTGGCGTCAACGGAAAAGACCACCGGCTTCTGCCCATAGGACACGGTCATGCCCCGGATCGACATCGGGGCTGTTTCGGGGGCGGCACCCGTCATGGTCTGTCCGTTCGTGCTGGCCAGTGCAATCCGTGTCATCACATGCCCGCGGAAAGCTGACCGGTCATCCCGCGTTCCGGGGCGGAGCCGCCGAGCGACCGGGTGATTGTGGTCACGTTGTGGTCGATCATGCCGATATAGGTGCCTTCGTAGCTGCCCGGTTCCCCCATGGCATCGGAAAAGAGCTCTCCGCCGATATGCACTTCGTGCCCTTGGGACGCCGCGCCTTCGATCAACGCCCGGATATTCCGATCAGAGACGGAGCTTTCGACGAAGACAGCACGGATATTGCGGGTCACCAGCAGATCCACAAGGTCTGCGATCCGGGCGAGTCCTGCTTCACTTTCAGTCGAGATCCCCTGGACTCCCAGAACCTCGAACCCGTAGGCATTGCCGAAATAGTTGAACGCATCGTGGGCGGTCAACAACACGCGCTGATCCTGCGGCACGGTCGCCAGAGCATCGGTGGAATAAGCCGAAACAGTCTCTAACTCGGCCAAAAACGTCTCTGCATTGGTGGAATATGTGTCGGCATTTCCGGGATCGGCAGCGATCAGGGCATCACGGATGGTTTGCGCCACGTTCTGCCACAGGTCTGGCACCATCCACACATGCGGGTCAAAGCGGTTGTCATAGTCCTCATGTGCCAGCAGCAGGTCGCGAGGCAATCCCTCGGCCACGGCGATAACGGTGCGGCGGCGGGACAGATCTTCGAAAAACTCTTCCATCTGAGCTTCGAGATAGAGCCCGTGCCACAGCACCAGATCGGCGCGGGTCATGGCGACGATGTCACTACGGGTCTGGCGATAGGCGTGAGGGTCAACACCCGGCCCCATCAGCGCCTGTACCTCCACATGATCACCGCCGATCTGGCGGGTTGTATCGGCGATCATGCCTGTCGTGGCGACAACGGTCAGTTGCGCCGCTGCCATTGTGGCAGAAGTCAGGAGGATAGAAAGAGCCGTGCCTAGGCGGGTCAGCATTTCTGCACCTTTTCGATGTGTTCAGAATAATAATGAGAATGATTTGCAAGAAGTCAATGCAGTTGCGAGTCATTTGCATCTTTCAGGCACGTTTCGACTGGACAGGCCCTAGCCGTGGCGCAAGATCAAGGCATCTGAGCGGTTCAGGAGGTCAGATGACCAACACGCGCATCGAATCGGTAGAGAAGGCCATGTCGATCCTCTCGGCTTTCTCTGGCCAGCGGCGGCGGATGAGCCTGGCGGAACTGGCCGAAGAGACTGGGCTACACAAAAGCACGGTGCTGCGGCAGGCCAATTCCATGCAGCTCTATGGGTTCCTCACCCGTGACGCAGACGGGCGTTACGGTATCGGCGCGTCGGTCTGGCGCCTTGGGCTGCTGTTCCGGCAGGATTACCAGAACGGTGCCACGATCCGGCCCGTGCTGCGCGATCTGGTGGAAAAGACCGGGGAAACCGCGTCTTTCTATGTACGCGCGGGCGAAGATCGTGTCTGCCTGTACCGCGAAAACTCGCCCAACCTGATCCGCTATCATCTGGAGGAGGGGATGCGGTTGCCGATGGATCGAGGGTCCGTCGCCATGGTTTTGCGTCGCTGCGCCGGGGAACCGGTGCCCCATGCGTTGGAATTCACCCCGGCCGGATCCGTCAACCTGGCGGGTGGGCGCAATCCCAATATCTCATCTGTTGCAACACCGGTCTTTTCTTCGGATGGGCAGTTGATGGGGGTCTTGGCGGTTTCCGGTCTGAGCACACGATTTGACGAAACCCGAAGGGCTGCCGCATTGAAACTTGTCGAGGCTCATGCCGAGGCGCTGCGGGACCAGCCAGCCCCGTAGTAACGTCAAAACAGTCTCTAACTAAGGAGTTTTTGCTCTACTCGGTGGCCCACTCGGCGCTCTGCATCTCTCTCAATCGCGATGCTGTGCGCTCGAATTCAAAGCTTCCCGATCCTTCGAGATAGAGCCTTTCCGGCTCTTCCTCAGCCGAAATAATCACCCGCGTCCTTGCTTCATAGAGAGCATCAACAAGGGTCACGAACCGCTTGGCTTCATTGAACTTCGAGCTATCGAGACGCGGAACGTTTTCCAGCACCAGCAGTTTCACCGCCCCGGCCAGCGCCAGATAGTCAGCCGGTCCAAGCGCCTGCCCGCACAGATCCCAGAACTCAGCCCGCGCCATACCCGCCCAATAGCGCGGCAGATGTACCTCGCGGCCTTTGACCTCCAGCACCAGCTCTTCGCTTTTGCCACCGGTAAGATCGCGCCAGATCTCGTCGATCGCACGGCGGGATTCCGCGTTGGCTGGGGCGAAATAGGTTTTCTCCCCTTCCAGCCGGTGCTGACGGTAGTCGGTCAGGCTGGTGATCTTGTGCACTTCCAGCTTGTCGTTCAGAATGTCGATGAAGGGCAGGAAGAGCGCGCGGTTGAGCCCGTCTTTATAGAGATCCTCCGGCGGACGATTAGACGTAGTGACAACGACGACCCCGGCATCAAACAGCATCTGGAATAGCCGCCCCACGATCATCGCATCGGCAATGTCGGTGATCTGCATCTCATCGAAACACAGCAGATCCACGTCACGAATGACGGCGTCGGCCACCGGTTTCAACGCATCTTCGACCCCGGATTTGCGCGCCTCGTGCAGGCCGGACTGAATCTCCTGCATGAAGGCATGGAAATGCACCCGTCGCTTGCGGGCGATTCCAGCATGCGCATGAAACAAATCCATCAGCATCGACTTGCCGCGCCCGACCCCACCCCAAAGATAGAGGCCGCGCGTCCCCTCCGGCACCGCTGGTTTGAAGAACCTGCCCAGGAACCCTGTGGGCTTGGCGGGCCGCTCCTCCAGCTTTTCGCGCAAGTCTTCCAGAAGCAGAAGAACCTCTCGCTGAGCCGGGTCCGGGCGCAACAGGCCCTCGGCCACGCGGGTGTCGTAGATGGCTTGAAGATGCTGAGACATATCAGGTTGGTAGCGCGAAGCCGCGCCGGTGATCCACACAAAAACTGACGTGGCGGATCAAGAATTCTGATTTGACAGGGCAGGAGTGCTGACCCACTGTCACCGGACGCGACTTTGGACCCTTGCCATGCCCGAGAAATCCCCGCTCATCACGCCCGTCCTGATCGGCGGATGCCTGATCATCCTGCTGTCTTTTGCCGTCAGGGCCAGTTTCGGCGTGTTCCAGATCCCCATTGCCGAGGAATTCGGCTGGCCACGGGCCGAGTTCAGTCTGGCCATCGCCATCCAGAACCTGGCCTGGGGTATCGGACAGCCGATCTTCGGGGCCATCGCGGAACGGTTCGGGGATCGCAAGGCGCTGATCCTGGGGGCCCTGATGTATGCCGTCGGGCTGGTCCTGTCGGCGGGCGCAACCCTGCCCATTCAGCACCAATTGCTGGAGATTTTGGTGGGGTTCGGCATCGCGGGCACCGGTTTCGGCGTCATCCTGGCCATTGTGGGCCGGGCCACGTCGGATGAGAACAGGTCGATTTCCCTTGGAATCGTGACTGCCGCGGGGTCCGCCGGGCAGATCGTGGGGGCGCCTTTTGCCGAGGCCCTGCTTGGCATGATGAGCTGGCAGATGGTCTTCCTGATCTTCGCCGGGATCATCCTTCTGACTGTGCTGGTGCTGCCCTTGCTGAAAGCGCCACCGATGGCCAGCAAGGCAGAGATCGAGGAAAGCATGGGCCAGATCCTGAAGAAAGCGTTCAAGGACCCGTCCTTCACGCTGATCTTCGTTGGCTTTTTCTCCTGCGGGTATCAACTGGCCTTCATCACGGCGCATTTCCCGGCGTTGGTGACGGAAATGTGCGGGCCGATCGTGCCCGGATCGATGCTGCACAATATCGGGATCACCTCGACCTCGACCCTCGGGGCGGTGGCCATCTCTCTCATCGGGCTGGCGAACGTGGTGGGCACGATCATGGCGGGTTGGCTCGGCACGAAGTTTCCCAAGAAATACCTGCTGGCGCTGATCTACACGGGCCGCACAATCGCGGCGGCGATGTTCATCCTGTTCCCGATCACGCCGCTGACGGTCGTCGTGTTCTCGGTCGTCATGGGCTCTCTGTGGCTTGCCACAGTGCCGCTGACCAGCGGGCTGATCGCCTATCTCTACGGGTTGCGCTACATGGGCACGCTTTACGGAATCGTCTTCTTCAGCCACCAGTTGGGCGGCTTCCTCGGCGTGGTCCTGGGCGGCTGGATGTATGACCTTTATGGCGACTACAGCGCGGTTTGGTGGATCGGCGTGGGGGTCGGGGCGCTGTCGGCGGTGGTCCACCTGCCGATCAACGAAAAGCCCCTGAACGACCGCGCGGCAGTGGCTTAGGCGGGGCCGATGGCCTCAGCCACTTGCGCCGCATGGGTATAGGTCACGCGGTGATCGGCGTTGGCCACGGTGATCTGCCGGGCGGAGGGGTTGAGCGTCTCCAAACGGTCGCGGCAGGTGATCGGAATGACGGTATCCTCCGCGCCCCAAATCGCCAGAACGGGTGTTTCCGCCGCCGCGATGTTCGTGTGTAGCGCCGACTGATCATCCGACAGGATACCGCGCTGTGCCGACAGGATTGCCCGCAGGGTGCCGTCTACGGCCAGTTCGTCCAGCGCACGGTTGGTGATTGCATCGGCGACAGGATCGGCACCGTCCCCCTCGCCATATCCCCCTCGCAGCTTACGGGCGCCCAGAACCTCCATCATCCAGTCGCCGACAAGCGGGCTTTTGGCCACGATGTCGGAGAACCGCCCAAGGGCGTGGCCCAGACCCGCCGGAGCGAGCAGGATCAGACGAGAGATCCTCTCAGGATTGGCTGCTGTGAACGCCGCAGAGATGGCGCCGCCCATGGAATAGCCCATAAGGGTGAACGGGTCGCTCACCCCTTCTGCATCCAGCAAGTCCTGTAGCTGCCGAAGGAAGAAATCCGCATCCTGCCGCCCGGAGGGGCGATCGGAATAGCCGCGCCCGTACAGGTCGTAAGTCAGAACGCGATAGCCCATCCCGGTCAGATGCGGCAGCAGCGGAGCCCAGACGAAAGACGGAGTCGACAGGCCATGCACGCAAACCAGAACCGGGCCGTTTTCTGGCCCGTGCCATTCTGCGTGGGTTAGTCCCTGAGGCAGCGGCACCAAACGTCCGGGCATATGGCTGCGCAGGTCCGTCACCCGCCGCCGGTTCAACCGTGCGCCCAGATAACTGCCACCAAGGGCCAGCGCCGCAGCGCCTGCGATTAGCGGGATTGCCATGCGTCCAGGATGTAGCGGCTTGTCATCAGGTCCAGATGCGCACCGCCACCATTCTTGAAGAGCGTGATTTCGTCGTCACTGCGACGGGTCATCTTTCCGGCCTCCAGATCGTAGAAATCCGAGAGGATATCTTCCTCGGTGATCAGCCCCCGGTCAATCGGGTCCTGAATCTCGCCGATATGGCCGATCGTGGTGTCGCGGCTGTCCACATGGATCGCACTACGCAGGATCGCCGCGTCATTCACCTCTCGCATATCCGGGCGATAGGCCCCGATGATGTCGATATGCTGGCCGGGCTGGAACCAGTCGCCGTTCAGGATGGGGTCGGTGACCATGGTGGCGGAGGTGACGATATCGGCCCCGCGCACGGCGGTTTCCAGATCGGGGGCGACCTCGGTTCCCGGGTATTCTGCGGCGAAGGCCTCGGCCCTGGCGAGGGTACGGTTCCAGATGAGGAAGCGGGCATCGGGGAAGAGCGCGCCATAGGCTTCGCGCAGGGAATGGCCGACAGCGCCCGCCCCAACGATCAGGATCGTTTCACTGTCCTTCCGGGCCAGCTGCGCGGCGCCGAGCAGGCTGCCGCCTGCCGTTTTCCACTTGGTGACCAGCTCGAAATCCACAAGCGCCAGCAACCCGCCGTCCTCGTCGGAATAGACATTCACCGCCCCGAGGATCAGCGGTTTGCCATTGCCGGGATTGCCCGGAAAGATGTTTGCGGTTTTCACGGCCGACCCGACCCCGTCGATCCAGGCGGCGCGGGAAAGAAGGGTATCCTCGCCGCGATAAAGCAGCGTGTCACCGATCTGGGCCTTGGGCAGTTTATGCCCGGCACGCAGGGCATCCATCAGGCCATGCCATGTCAGATGCGCCTCTGCCTCGGGTCCGATGATGTCGATGCTCATGGGTGGGTCTCCTCCTCGGTCAGCAGGCCATGAGCGATGAGCGTCCTAGCCCATCCTTCCGGCCCTTCGAACAGATGCGTGTGCCAGCCGCGTGCTTGGGCGGCGTCGATATTCTCTGCACGGTCGTCGGTAAACAGAAGCGACGCACCGGAAAGACCGGAATCAGTCTCTAACACGGTGTAAAACGCAGGGTCCGGTTTGATCAGCCCATGGTGGGCCGAGATATAGGACCGGTCGAACTCGGTCAGGAAGTCATACTCCGCACAGGCGGCATCGAATGTTTCCCGACCGAAATTGGACAGGGCAAAGACAGGAATACCCTTGGCGCGCAGCTTGCGAAGCAGATGCACACTATGGGGGATGGCGGGGCTGGCCATGTCCAGCCATCGGTCATGCCAGAGCCGTATTTTGTCTCTGTACAAGGGATTTTCATCCGCCAACGCATAGACGGATTGCCGGAATGGATCGCCCTTGTCGACACCGAGATTCATGCCCTCCAGATCGACGGCGGCGAAAAGCTCTCGCCGCCGGTCTTCACCGAAAAGCCTGTCATAGAGCCGTTCCGGTGCCCATTCGATCAGGACGTTTCCGATATCGAAAACAACCGCCTCAACGCTCATGCACTGACGCCATAGAGCGCTTCGGCGTGGAAGCTGATGTGATCTTCGATGAAGGTCGAGACGAAGAAATAGGAATGGTCATAGCCCGGCTGCATGCGGATCGTGCCGGGCTGGCGGCGGGCGGTCATGGCCTCGGCCAATGCTTCGGTCTTCAGCAAGTCGCCGAACTGGTCGGCAGTGCCCGTGTCGATCAGAACCGGTCCGGGAAAGCCCTTGGCACGCATCAGCATGGTGGCATCATGCGCTTCCCACAGGGCGGTGTTGTCGCCCAGATAGGCCCCAAGCTGCTTTCGGCCCCAATCGCTTTCCATCGGGTTGCAGATGGGTGAGAAGGCCGAGACACTGGCGAAGCGATCAGGGAAACTCATGGCGATGGTCAGCGCGCCATGGCCGCCCATGGAATGGCCGGTGATGCCCTGTCGGCTGGCATCCAGCGCGAAGCGGTCGAAGACGAGGTTTGGCAGATCCTCGGTGATGTAGTCCCACATCTGGAAATGCTCGGCCCAGGGGTCTTGAGTGGCATTCACATAAAACCCGGCGCCCTGGCCCAGATCGTAGGCGTCATCATTGGGCACGCCTTCGCCACGCGGGGACGTGTCGGGAAAGATCAGCGCGATGCCCTGCTCAGCGGCCCATAGCTGCGCGCCTGCCTTTACCATGGCGTTTTCATGGGTGCAGGTCAGACCCGACAGATACCACAGCACCGGAACCGGGCCGTCCTCTGCCTCGGCGGGCAGGAACAGGCCAAAGGTCATGTCGGTGCCGGTCGCGCTGGAGGCGTGGCGATAAACGCCCTGGGTGCCGCCAAAACACCGGTTTTCTGAAATCGTTTCCATGGGTCGTCCTCCGAAAAAGCTTTCGCCAAGGCGTAACGCGGGAGGGGCAATGCAGCAAGCGGCTAGAGCAACGGAGTGACCCAGGCGATGACGAGGGAGACCGTGACGATGGAAATCGCGGTCGAGATAAGGATTGCCGCCGACACCCGCTGCGGCGCGACACCGTAATGCTGCGCGAGGATATAGACATTGCCCGCGACCGGCAAAGCCGCCGCCGAAATCATCACCGCCGCATCGAAGGAAGCGACCGGGAACATCCACAGCGCTGCGATGGCGACAGCGCCGGGGTGCAGCACCAGCTTGCAAAAGCTGAGCCACCCGGCGACCGACATCCGTTCCGCCGATTTACCTGCCAGCGAGGCCCCGATGGCGAACAGCGCGCCGGGCGTGGCAGCGGCGCCCAGAATGCCGAGGAATTCATTGGCAACTTCGGGAATGGGCAACGACAGGCCCGACCAGATCAGGCCAAGCGCGATAGACACGATCATGGGGTTCTTCAACAAGCCCTTTCCGACCGTGCCGAGAATGTCAACAGACATGCGCCCATCACGAGACCCGGTAATCAGGATGGTGATGAGGCTCGAAAAGACGATGAGATCCATGGCTAGGATCATCAGGACCGGGCCGGCAGCAGCCTCGCCCAGAAGCACCACCAGCATCGGCACGCCCAGAAAGCCCGTATTGCCGATGACCGAGCACTGAGCCTCGACCGCCGCTTCCTGTATGCCGACCCCTCGAAAGAACGCGACCGCCGTCGCCAACAGGTAGACCACCCCGCAGCCCCAGAGGTAGGCCGCCACGAACCACCAGTCGAAAATCTCGGATATCGACAGGTTGGCCGCAAAGCGGAACAGCATGGCTGACAGGGCGAAGTAGAAGACGAATTTCGTCAGGTAAGCCGTTGCCTCTGCCGTGAAGAAGCCGGTGCGTCCCGATTGAAAGCCGAGCGCGATCAACGCGAAAAAGGGCAGGGTTTTGAGAAAGATCTCTATCATGTTCGCATCGCTAGGGCAACATTCGGACCCTGTCCAGCGCCTGCTTTGCTTGATGAACTAAACTGGTCAGTCTATTGTACCAATATCACCAGGAGGTCGCATGAACATCAACACACCGCTCAAGAAAGGCCGGAAGTTCGATCAGGTCATCGCCGGGGCGAGAGAGGTGTTTCTGCGCGAAGGGTTCGAGGGTGCCAGTGTCGACCAGATCGCCCGCGATGCTGGCGTGTCCAAGGCGACGCTTTACAGCTATTTCCCTGATAAACAGGCCCTGTTCATGGCCGTTTTGACATCGCAATGTCAGATGCAGTCGGAACAGGCCATGGGGATCGAGATTTTGCAGCGTCCGGTGCCAGAGGCGCTTTATTCCATCGCGCATTCGTTCCTGAACTTCCTGATGTCTGACTTTTCGATCCAGGTGTTCCGGGTCTGTGTGGCCGAATCAAACCGCTTCCCGGAATTGGGCCGCGCCTTCTATGACAGTGGCCCCAAGCAGGTGCTGGACCAGATCGCCGCCTATCTGGGCAGCGAGAAGGTGGCGCAGGAGCTTAAGATCGACGATCCCTACATGGCCGCCGACCAGTTCCTACAGCTTTGCCGGGCCGACATGCTGCTGCGCAAGATTCTCAATGTCGAGACCGACAGTTCACCCGAGCAGATGGATCGGATTGCGCGCGAATCCGTGGCAACCTTCCTGGCCCGCTATCGCCGCGCCTGATCAATCCACCCGACGCACGAACAACTGGTTGTTCTCGGCCCGCCGGGTTTCAAGTGTTTTCACATCCGCCACGATATCTGACAGCTTCTTCTTGCCATAGCTGCGGGTATCAAAATCGGGATTAGCGGCCTGGATCTGCTGGCCAAGCGTGCCAAGGTTGAACCAGTCACTATCCTGATCAATCGAATCCATCGCCCGATAGATCAGGTCGCGCACCTCGGTCAGTTTAGCGGCTGGTTTGGCCTTGCCGTTGGCGGGCCGGGTCGTTTCACCCTCGATATTTTCGATGAAGATGAACCGCTTGCAGGCCTGCCGGAACGCATCTGGGGTCTTCTTCTGGCCGATGCCATAAACCTCCAGCCCCTGTTCCCGGATACGGCTGGCAAGACGGGTGAAATCACTGTCCGAGCTGACCAGAACAAAACCATCGAACCGGGCCGTGTGCAGCAAATCCATCGCGTCGATCACAAGGGCGATATCGCTGGCGTTCTTTCCCACGGTATTGGCGGGCTGATGGAAGGGCACCAACCCATGCTCCGCCTGCACCCGGTTCCAGCCTGCCATCTGCTGAGACGAGAAATCCCCGTAGATGCGGCGCACGCTGGCCTCTCCGAACCGGGCGATTTCATCGAAGATCGCCTTGGCGTGCTTGGGCGAGGTATTGTCCGCATCGACCAGAACGGCCAGCAGGGGGATTTGTGTTTGGGTCACGGACCTGTCCTTTGTCTCCGGGCCGGGTTGGTCCCGGGGTGGTCAGGATGACGGCGTTGGTCCCGGATGTCGAGGGCGGCGCGGGTCAGTCACAGGTGATTGCCGAGGTGATGTTGTCGGCTATTTCCACGGCGCGGGTCTGATCCGAGCCGATCGGGAAGGATAGTATGCCTTCCGTAAACGGGTAGGGAATAGGCCCGGTGATCAGGATCTCTCCACAGGTCGAGATCTGGATTTCCGAGCCGATATTCCGGGTCGTCGCATCAGTCATCCAGGCGGTGGCCTGGGGGCCGAGTTCGATCTCCAGCGTCAGAACATCCGTACCTTCGCTGCGCAACAAGCGCACGCGGGCGATACCGGGGGGCCAGGCTGTGTGCTCTTCCCCTGCGACCGCCAGATGAAGCCCCGGTAAGGCGGGCGGAACAGGGTTTGCGGCGGGAACCGGGGTTGGCGCACCCTGAGGGAACGTGACAGCATCGCATCCGACGTCCCCCTGCAGAACCGGTGCAGCGGCTTCGGCAAAAGCGGCGCTGCCGGTTGGGATCTCAATATATCCGTCGGAAATGGGGGCTGCTACGGTGAAGGGCGCAAGATCAATATCACAGATGGAAACGCTGATGGCTTGTTGCGGGGCGTTCGCAGTGTAGTCGGCAATGACCGGTGCAAACCCCCTGTGCGCGTGCAGAACCAACATGTCCCCACGGGCCTCAACAGACGTGAAGGCCGAGGGCGAGATCATCACGGTATCGCCGGGAATGCCAAGCTGCATGACCGGCTCTGACTGAGCGAAAACAGGGGTGGCCAGCAGCGCGGCGACAACCGGCCCAAAGCAGAAAGATCGAAGCATTATCAAATTCCTCTTAATTCACTTATTTCGTATCGACGGATGAGTCGCAGGGAATGCTGCCTGAAATCTGGTTCGCGTAGTGCGATATCTCGTCTTGGGTAAAACTGCCGGTAACCACGATCTGCCCGCCTGTAATCGGCTCTTGTATCACTGGCGCCATCAGGACCTGGTCGCAGACAACAAGCTCCATCTGCTGTCCCTGATGGGTTGTTGTGATCTCTGCAAAAAGAGCGGCGGCGCTGTCATCAAAGGTTAGTTCCAGCTGCGGCCACCCCATCGTGTCATCCAGCCCAGACACCACCCCGAGGATATGCTCCGGCGTGATGGTGTATTCCTCTCCTGAGACCCGCAATTCGATGACGGCCCCACCGGGCTGCGGAACGACGGGGTCGGGTGGCGGCGCTGCGTCGGGCGCTCCTGCCAAGCCGGACAGGGCCGAGACAAAGCCAGACAGAAACCCCAGGCTTTCGGGTTCCATGACAGATCCTCCATGTCTGACCGGGACGGCGCGTCGTGCCTATTTGCCCGGTGTCGGCGGTGCATATGTACCCGCCACCTGCTGATCCCAGATCTCGTTCAGCCGGTCGGCCACGGTTTCACGCGCGTCGTTGTCGGAATCCGTGTTGAACACAATGAGGAACGGCGCCGCGATTCCCGCCTCGATCGGGCAGATGATCAGCGCATCCACCACCTCGCCCCGCAGGTCATAGCCGCCGATGGTCCATTCGCTGCGTCCGGTGAACCCGTCGCCGCCATAGGTCGCGCGGTAGGCGTCAATCGTGGCTTCGGCAAGGCGCATGCATTCGGCCCGTTCATCGACGGACCCGAGGTCGGACACGGTCCAGCCTTCGGCCTGCGCCATGCCCGAAGCCAACAGGATGCCAAGCCCGGAAATAAGAGCCATGGTCTTCATCTGGAAAACTCCTTTCCTGAAACCAGCCGATCCCCCGAAGGGAACCGGCCATGACGTTACTATAGCACGTTTAGTACACGACGACGGACCGGATCGACTCGCCCTTATGCATGAGGTCGAAGCCTTTGTTGATGTCGTCGAGGGAAAGCGTATGGGTGATCATCGGGTCGATCTCGATCTTGCCGTCCATGTACCAGTCGACGATCTTGGGCACATCCGTCCGGCCGCGCGCGCCGCCGAAGGCCGTGCCGCGCCAGACGCGGCCGGTGACCAGCTGGAAGGGCCGGGTGGAAATCTCGGCCCCCGCGGGCGCCACGCCGATGATGATCGACTCGCCCCAGCCCTTATGGGCGCATTCCAGCGCGTCGCGCATCACCTGCACGTTGCCGGTCGCGTCAAAGGAATAGTCCGCACCGCCGCCGGTCAGTTCGACCAGGTGGTTGACGATATTGCCCTCGACCTCCTTAGGATTGACGAAATCGGTCATGCCGAAGCGGGTGGCCATCTCAACCTTGTCGGGGTTGAGATCGACGCCGACGATCTGGTCGGCCCCCGCCAGCCTCAGCCCCTGGATGACGTTCAGCCCGATGCCGCCCAGGCCAAAGACCACCGCCCGCGCGCCGATCTCGACCTTGGCGGTGTTGATCACCGCGCCGATCCCCGTGGTCACGCCGCAGCCGATGTAGCAGATCTTGTCGAAGGGTGCGTCGGGGCGCACTTTGGCCAGCGCGATTTCCGGCAGGACGGTGTGGTTCGAGAAGGTCGAACAGCCCATGTAATGCAGGATCGGCGTGCCATCGAGCATGGAAAACCGCGTGGTCCCGTCGGGCATCAGCCCCTGGCCTTGGGTCACGCGAATGGCCTGGCAGAGGTTGGTCTTGCCGGAGAGGCAATACTCGCATTCGCGGCATTCGGGCGTGTAGAGCGGGATCACGTGGTCGCCGGGCTTGAGAGAGGTCACGCCGGGGCCCACCTCCAGCACCACGCCCGCGCCCTCATGGCCCAGAATGGCCGGGAACATCCCCTCAGGGTCCGCGCCCGACAGGGTGAACTCATCCGTATGACAGATCCCCGTCGCCTTGATCTCCACCAGAACCTCGCCCGCCTTCGGGCCTTCAAGGTTCACCTCCATAACCTCCAGAGGCTTCCCAGCCTCCAAAGCAACCGCCGCACGTGTGCGCATCAAACTTCCTCCCGGTTTCATTCTGTTGATCCGACCCTGTGACAAAGCCGCTCGGGATTCAATGGAAGAGAAATGGCACCAGCCTTATTTGCGAAAGTGTGCCGAAAACACATTTGCCTTGACTCCTCTCTTGTAAGTGTTGATTATACACCTATAGACAAGGAGACATACAAATGAAGCATTTCGTACTCATCGCCGCCCTGGCCGCGACATCCACCCCCGCCTTGGCGGAATTAAACCTGAACGACAGTTGTGGCGCATCGCGCTATCAGTCCCTGATCGGCCAGCCTGCTATTGTCGCCGACCTGATGGCAGAGGCCAACATGGCCCGCGTTCTGCGCCCCGGCATGATGACCACGATGATCTATCTGCCCGAACGCATGAACATCGCCGTTGACGAAAACGACATCATCGAACGGGTCTATTGCGGATGAAACGCCTTGCCACGACCCTCGCAATCCTGTGTTTCGGTGCAGCCCCGGCATTTGCCCAAGGGATCTTGGCCACCTATTTTCCGGGCACGGAAACGGGCCTGACAAGTCCGAACCCCTATGAAGCATCTGGCGGCTTCCCCGTTCACGACATGTCCCGCATGTGCGGTGCAAACCTGTATCAGCATCTGGTTGGGCAGCCCCTATCCGATGCCCACTCGACCGGTGCAACGCGCGGGGCTCGGATTCTCCAGTTCGGTCAAGTGAGAAATTATAACCACATCGCTGACCGCCTGAATTTTGAAGTTCACGAGGATCAAACAGTTTTCCACGTGTTCTGCGGATAGGCACAGACATCCCTTTCATGAAAGCGCATTCCACTATGAAACACTCTATTCTCACTATCTTTTTCGTCGCCGCCGTGACCCAGATGATCGGCAACGCCACGATGGCCAGCACCATCATCCAACCCCATTGCAACACCGGAAGCCGCTGCCAGGCGCCAATGGAAGGCACGGCAAACTCTTACCAAGCCGTCCAGAGTGTCCAAGATGCCGGACAAAGCTGGAATTTGAGCCGTGTCAGCCCAAATCCGGGCTCGGTTGCCATGTGCACTGCCACAGAAGGCTGTGACCCGGTTGTCCGCAGCCCGGTGATTGTCGAGAACAATTGCACCTTGTCGGAGGTGGAAAGCCTTATCGGCCATCCAATCGAGATCACCGAACAGTATGATTTGTCGCCTCGCGTCTTTTCCGCCGAGCGCATGGCCGGGACGATGGATTACTGGCCTTGGCGGTTCAACGTTTTCGTGGACGCGGACGGCATGATTACGCAGGCCTTCTGCGGATGACTTGCGCCCGGCACTGATTCGTCCTATATCCCCTTCAACAGCGGCGCGTCGGCCTCCACCCCCGACGCTCCACCGGGAAAGATCAACGGGCCGCGCGCCCGTTTTTTTGTGCTTGGAACCTATGTCAGACCTGATTGCCAAAACCGCCATGGATCGCCGCCTGGCCGATATCCTGACCCCCCTGATCGAGGGGATGGGGTTCGAACTGGTGCGTATCCGCCTGATGAGCGGCAAGACCATGACGCTGCAGATCATGGCCGAACGTCCCGAAGGCGGGATCGAGGTTGACCAATGCGCCGAGATTTCGACCGCCGTCAGCGCCCTGCTGGATGTCGAAGACCCGATCGAGGACAACTACACGCTGGAAGTGTCCAGCCCCGGTATCGACCGGCCACTGACCCGGCTGAAGGATTTCGACACCTGGCAGGGCTACGAGGCCAAGCTGGAAACTGCCGAGCTGATCGACGGGCGCCGCCGCTTCAAGGGCGAACTGGCCGGAATCGAAGGCGACGAAGTGCTGATCAACCTGGTGGATGAAAAGGGCGAACCCGTCACCATCGGGCTGGAGTTCGACTGGCTGACCGACGCGAAGCTGGTCCTGACCGACGACCTGATCACCGAGATGCTGCGCCAGCGCAAGGCGGCGGGCACCATCGACGAAACCCAATTCGACGAGATTGAAACCGAAGAGCCTGGAAAGGCGGAGGACTGACCCATGGCAATCACCAGTGCAAACCAGCTGGAGCTTCTGCAAACCGCCGAGGCCGTTGCCCGCGAGAAGATGATCGACCCCGGTCTGGTGGTCGAAGCGATGGAAGAATCGCTCGCCCGTGCCGCCAAGTCGCGCTACGGGTCCGAGCTGGATATCCGCGTTCACATCGACCGCCGGACCGGCAAGGCGACCTTCACCCGCGTGCGTACCGTGGTTGAGGAGGTAGAGAACCACTTCACCGAACTGACCGTCCGCGACGCCCGCGCCTTCAAGGAAGACGTAGAGATCGGCGACGAGATCATCGACGAGGTTCCCCCGGTCGAGATGGGCCGGATCGCCGCGCAAAGCGCCAAGCAGGTGATCCTGCAAAAGGTGCGCGAGGCCGAGCGGGATCGCCAGTACGAAGAGTTCAAGGATCGCAAGGGCACGATCATCAACGGTCAGGTCAAGCGCGAGGAATATGGCAACGTCATCGTCGATATCGGCCGGGGCGAAGCGGTTCTGCGCCGGAACGAAAAGATTGGCCGCGAGAGCTATCGCCCGAATGACCGGATCCGCGTCTTCATCAAGGATGTGCGCCGCGAACCGCGTGGCCCGCAGATCTTCCTGTCGCGCACCGCGCCGGAATTCATGGCCGAGCTGTTCAAGATGGAAGTGCCGGAAATCTATGATGGCATCATCGAGATCAAGGCCGTCGCCCGTGACCCCGGTTCGCGCGCCAAGATCGCTGTCATTTCCTATGACAACTCGATTGACCCCGTCGGGGCCTGCGTCGGTATGCGCGGCAGCCGGGTTCAGGCCGTCGTGAATGAACTTCAGGGCGAAAAGATCGACATCATCCCGTGGAATGACGATCAGCCGACCTTCCTTGTGAACGCGCTGCAACCTGCGGAAGTGTCCAAGGTTGTTCTGGATGAAGACGCCGGTAAGATCGAAGTCGTGGTGCCGGACGATCAGCTGTCGCTGGCCATTGGCCGCCGCGGTCAGAACGTGCGGCTGGCTTCTCAGCTGACGGGGCTGGATATCGACATTCTGACCGAGGAAGAAGAAAGCGCCCGCCGTCAGGCCGAATTCGCCGAACGGACGCAGGTGTTCATGGACAGCCTCGACCTCGACGAGTTCTTCGCACAGCTTCTGGTCTCCGAAGGGTTCACCTCACTCGAAGAGGTTGCCTATGTGGAACTGGATGAACTGCTGGTCATCGAAGGCGTCGACGAAGACACCGCGAACGAGCTGCAGGCCCGTGCCCGCGACTACCTGGAAGAGCAGAACCGCAAGGCGCTGGAACAGGCCCGTGAACTGGGTGTGGAGCAGAGCCTTATTGATTTCGAAGGTCTGACCCCCCAGATGCTGGTGGCCCTTGGCGAAGACGATGTGAAAACGCTGGAAGATTTCGCAACCTGCGCCGATTGGGAACTGGCGGGCGGCTGGACCACTGTGGACGGTCAGCGCGTCAAGGACGATGGTCTGCTGGAAAAATTCGACGTGAGCCTCGAGGAAGCTCAGAACATGGTGATGACCGCACGCCTGCAACTGGGCTGGGTCACCATCGAGGAACTGGAGGCGCAAGCCGCAGCCGAAGCGGAAGCGGCGGCAGCCGAAGCAGCAGAAGAGGAGTCCGAGGCCTGATCTCAGGTCTCGGGAGCGCAGCCCATGACACGGGGCGGTCGAACCAAATCGCGCGATGAGGCCGAACGGCGCTGCATCGCCACCGGAGAAACCCAGCCCAAGGCCGGGTTGATCCGCTTTGTCGTGGGTCCGGGGGAGGTGATCTTCCCGGATATCGCGGAACGGTTGCCCGGTCGGGGCATCTGGGTTTCGGCCGATCCCGAGGCGCTGGCACTTGCGGTGAAGAAGAACCTCTTCAGCCGTGGGGCCAAGCAGAAGGTCAGTGTTCCTGCCGATCTGGCGGAACAGGTCGAAACCCTGCTGGCGCGCCGTGTGATCGAGCTAATCTCTCTGGCGCGAAAATCCGGCAAGGCCGTAGCCGGGTTTGAAAAAGTAAAAGGCTGGCTGGCGGATGGCCATGCCCGGGTTCTGTTCCAGGCCTCTGACGGCTCGGAGCGGGGAAAATCGAAACTCTGGACGCCGGAAGGGGGCCGATTTTTCGGCTGTTTGACGGCAGATGAATTGGGTTTGGCATTCGGGCGCCAACATGTGATACATGGCGCGCTTGCGGCTGGCGGACTCGAACGACGTGTAGTAGAGGAGGCCTCGAAGCTGCGAGGCCTGCGCGGCACATACGGCGAACATATCGCCGGGAAGGATACGAAAGACGTATGAGCGATCAAGACGGTAAAAAACCCCTCGGACTTTCTGGCGGCGCCCGCTCGGGCCGCGTGAACCAGAGCTTTTCGCGTGGGCGGACAAAGAGTGTGGTGGTGGAAACCAAGCGCAAACGCGTTGTGGTGCCCAAGCCGGGCTCATCCTCGTCCGGGCAGTCCGATGCGCCGCGTCGGCCTTCTGGTGTTTCCGACGCCGAGATGGAGCGCCGGCTGAAAGCCTTGCAGGCCGCCAAGGCCCGCGAGTCCGAAGAAGCCGAACGCCGCGAACGTGAAGAGCGCGAGCGCGAGGAAGAACGCGAACGCCGCCGTGCGGAGATTGAGGCCAAGGAACGCGAAGAACGCGAACGCGAGGAAGCGCTGAAAGCCAAGGCCGAAGAAGACGAGCGCCGCAAGCGCGAGGAAGAGGAACGCCGCGCCGCTGAACGTGCTGCACCCGCTGCTTCGCCGGCTGCGGATGCACCCGCCAGCGCTAAGGAAGACCGCACCGCGCGGCCCGTGCCGACCAAGACCGGCGCGCCGACCCCGGCCAAGCGGGACAACAAGGACCGCGACGATAAAGGCGGGCGCGGAAAAGGTGGCGAACGCGATGGTCGCCGGTCGGGCAAGCTGACCGTGAACCAAGCGCTGACCGGTGGCGAAGGCGGGCGTCAACGCTCCATGGCCGCCATGAAGCGCAAGCAGGAACGCGCGCGGCAGAAAGCCATGGGCGGTCACCAGGAACGCGAAAAGATCGTTCGTGACGTTCAGGTGCCAGAGGCCATCGTTGTCTCGGAACTGGCGAACCGCATGGCCGAACGTGTGGCCGATGTTGTGAAAGAGCTCATGAAGATGGGCATGATGGTCACCCAGAACCAGTCGATCGACCAGGACACCGCGGAACTGATCGTCGAGGAGTTCGGCCACCGCATGGTGCGCGTATCCGATTCCGACGTCGAAGACGTGATCGACACGGTCGAGGACAATCCGGACGACCTGAAGCCCCGTGCCCCGGTCATCACCATCATGGGCCACGTGGACCACGGCAAGACCTCGCTTCTGGATGCGATCCGCAACGCCAAGGTGGTTGCCGGTGAAGCGGGTGGGATCACCCAGCATATCGGCGCCTACCAGGTGACGACCGACGGCGGCCAGCTGCTGACCTTCCTCGATACACCCGGCCACGCCGCGTTTACCTCGATGCGGGCCCGTGGTGCGCAGGTGACGGATATCGTGGTTCTGGTTGTGGCCGCTGACGATGCGGTCATGCCGCAGACGGTCGAGGCGATCAATCACGCCAAGGCCGCCGGGGTTCCGATGATCGTGGCGATCAACAAGATCGACAAACCGGCTGCCGACCCGATGAAGGTGCGTACCGACCTGCTGCAACACGAGGTTGTCGTGGAACAGATGTCGGGCGAGGTTCAGGACGTGGAAGTGTCCGCCCATACCGGCCAGGGGCTTGATGAACTGCTTGATGCCATCGCGCTGCAAGCGGAAATCCTCGAGCTGAAGGCCAACCCTGATCGGGCTGCCTCTGGTGCTGTCATCGAAGCACAGCTCGATGTGGGTCGCGGCCCCGTGGCTACCGTGCTGGTTCAGAACGGCACGCTCAAACAGGGCGATATCTTCGTTGTGGGTGAGCAGTGGGGTAAAGTCCGTGCGCTGATCAACGACAAGGGTGATCGTGTGAAAGAGGCCGGGCCGTCGGTTCCGGTCGAGGTTCTTGGCCTCAATGGCACGCCCGAGGCGGGTGATGTTCTGAACGTGGTCGATACCGAGGCGCAGGCCCGTGAAATCGCGGATTACCGCGAACAGGCCGCCAAGGACCGCCGTGCCGCTGCCGGTGCTGCGACCACGCTCGATCAGCTGATGGCCAAGGCCAAGGCTGATCAGAACGTCGCCGAACTGCCGGTTCTGGTGAAGGCCGATGTGCAGGGCTCTGCCGAAGCCATCGCTCAGGCGCTGGAAAAGGTGGGCAACGAAGAGGTGCGCGTGCGCATCCTGCACTCGGGCGTCGGCGCCATCACCGAATCCGACATCGGCCTTGCCGAAGCATCGGGTGCACCGGTTATTGGCTTCAACGTCCGGGCCAACGCGCCTGCACGCAACGCCGCGAACCAGAAGGGTGTGGAAATCCGCTATTACTCGGTGATCTACGACCTTGTGGACGACGTGAAGAAAGCGGCCTCTGGCCTGCTCTCTGCCGAAGTGCGCGAGAACTTCATCGGTTATGCCGAGATCAAGGACACGTTCCGCGTGTCCGGTGTCGGCAATGTCGCTGGCTGTCTGGTGACCGAGGGTGTTGCCCGACGGTCCGCCGGTGTGCGCCTGCTGCGTGACAACGTGGTGATCCACGAAGGCACGCTGAAGACGCTCAAGCGCTTCAAGGACGAGGTCAAAGAAGTCCAGTCCGGCCAGGAATGCGGTATGGCATTTGAAAACTACGACGATGTGCGCAAGGGCGACGTCATCGAGATCTTCGAACGCGAGGAAGTCGAGCGGTCGCTGGACTGACGCCGTTGAGTCAGAACAGAAAAAGGGCGGCCTGTTGGGCCGCCCTTCTTCATTCTGACTGTTGTCAGGCTTAGTTGGACTCTTCTTCCATTTCTTCATCCATGGCCTCGGTTACGCCAAAGCTGGCGATGAAGGCATAGATGTCGCGCGCTTCATCCTCGCTGACGCGCTGCGGCGTCATGGTGGACCGTCCGCGTTCGCCGGTGAATTCGCTCAAGAAGTCGGTGGCGTTCGGCACATAGGCCGCGAAATTGTCTTCATCCCAGACCAGGCCCGCATCGTGAGCCGCCTCTGCCAGAGAAGAATAGCGGAAGCCTTCGATCGACCCGGATGCACGACCTGCGATCCGGTACAGGTTGGGGCCGGTGCGCCCGTTACGGCCAGCCAGAACGTTGTCGTCTTCATCGCGGACAACGTGGCAGGCCACGCAGTTCCGGTTGAACAGGTTTTCACCGGCCTCTGCGTCACCGGTCAGCTCCATTCCGTGGCTGTCGGCAAAAGCCATGGGCGCGGAAAGAAGCGCGGCGGCGAGTGTCAATTTGCGGATCATAGAATAGCTCCTCTATCTTGGCTGGCGGCACTATAGCGATTGTCTGACCGGAATGGTGCCGAACGAATTGTCACGGTCAAACAATTAGCGAACCTGAACGGAATGACCAGTGGGTGCGAGGTCTTGTCGCCACCCGCCGGGGGGGTCATATACGAATGAAGCAAGGAGATGACATGAGCAATTCCGACTTTCCCGGCTGGCACGGCACAACCATTATCGGCATTCGCAAAGGCGACGAGGTTGTCGTAGCTGGTGACGGACAGGTCAGCCTTGGCCAGACCGTGATCAAGGGCAGCGCCCGCAAGGTCCGCCGCCTGAAGCCCGGCGGGCACGAGGTTGTGGCCGGATTCGCCGGGTCCACCGCCGACGCCTTTACCTTGCTGGAACGCTTGGAAGCCAAGCTGGAGGCAACCCCCGGCCAACTGGCCCGCGCCAGCGTCGAACTGGCCAAGGACTGGCGGACCGACAAGTACCTGCAAAAGCTGGAGGCGATGCTGATCGTCACCGACGGGCGCGACCTGTTTGTCATCACTGGCGCGGGCGATGTGCTGGAACCCGAGCACGGGATTGCAGCGATCGGATCGGGCGGGAACTATGCGCTTGCCGCCGCCCGCGCTATGATCGACAGCGACATGGGGGCCGAAGATATCGCCCGCCGTGCCATGGCGATTGCCGCCGATATCTGCGTCTACACCAACGGCAACCTGACGGTGGAACGGATCGGCGCATGACCGGCGTCAACCGCGACGATATTCGCGCCGCCGTTGGCGCGGGAATGATTTCCGAGGCCCAGGCCGCGTCCCTTGTGGCGCTCTCCGACGCTCGGCGCGGTGTGCGGGAACATATGACCGGGCTTGATGAACCGTTCGAGCTGTTCAAGGGCTTCAACGAGATTTTCATCGTCGTGGGTCTGAGCATCTTTTTCGCAGGCTGGCTCGGGCTGACCGGGCTCAGCCTGTTCGAGATCACATCCATCGGCTACATCGCCACGATGGTCTATGCGGCTTTGGCTGCTGGTGCCGTCATTCTGCTGGCCCGCTATTTCACCCTCAAGCGCCGGATGGTTGCGCCCTCCATCGCGCTGGCGATCTTCTTTGGCATCTCGACGGCGCAGTTCGGCATGGGCCTCAGCTGGATGTTGCGGGGGGACCTGCCGATGACCCTGACACTTGGCGCCGGTCTGTCGACTGTGCTGCTGTGCGCCTATTACGCTGTGTTTCGTGTACCCTTTGCCATGGCGCTGATTGCGCTTGGCGTCTTTGCCACCTGCTTTGGCATCATCGCGATCGGTGGCACCCTGCCCGAAGATCCGCGCGACCTGTTTCTTCTGTCAGCCGAGGGCCCCTTCGCCGTCCTGACCATCGTGCTTGGCCTTGTCGGGCTTGCCGTCGCCCTGCGCTTTGACATGAGCGACCCGCATCGCGTGACGCGCCGGTCGTCCAGCGGCTTTTGGCTGCACGTCATTGCCGCCCCCGCCATCGTCAACACGGTATCCCTGACGCTCTTTGATATTGGAACCGTCACTGCGCAGCTGATGGTGCTGGTGTTCGTTCTGGCCATGGCGATCTTTGCCATCGCCATCGACCGCCGGTCCTTTCTGGTATCCGGTGTCGGCTATATCGTGGCGCTGGCCTTCACGGTAATGGAAGGCGCGGCCTTCCTGTCCATCTTCATGCTTGGCCTCGTGCTGATCGTCCTCGGCGCGCAATGGGAAAACATCCGCCGCGCCATCATGAACACCCTGCCGGGCTTCCCCGGCAAAACCCGCCTTCCCCCCTGGGACATTCTGACCCCTGAGGAGCCAATAACGTGACCGACCTGACCCCCCGCGAAATCGTGTCCGAGCTGGACCGCTTCATCATCGGCCAAAAGGATGCCAAACGCGCTGTCGCCGTGGCCCTGCGCAACAGGTGGCGGCGCAAGCAGTTGGGCGATGACCTGCGGGACGAGGTCTATCCCAAGAACATCCTGATGATCGGCCCCACCGGCGTCGGCAAGACCGAGATCAGCCGCCGCCTGGCCAAGCTTGCCCGCGCGCCCTTTATCAAGGTCGAGGCGACCAAGTTCACTGAAGTCGGCTATGTCGGCCGCGATGTGGAACAGATTATCCGCGATCTGGTGGATGCGGCGCAGATCATGGTGCGCGAACATATGCGTGAAGAGGTCAAGGCCAATGCCCATAACGCCGCCGAAGAGCGGGTGATCGAAGCCCTGGCCGGAACTGATGCCCGCGAACAGACGCGGGAGATGTTCCGCAAGAAACTGCGATCGGGTGAGCTGGACGACAAAGTGATCGAGCTGGAGATTGCCGATACATCCAACCCCATGGGCGGCATGTTCGAAATCCCCGGCCAACCCGGAATGGGTGCCATGGGCGGCGGCATGAATCTGGGCGACATCTTCGGCAAGGCCTTTGGCGGACGCACCGTGAAGCGGCGGATGACCGTTGCCTCCAGCTATGATGTGTTGATTGATGAAGAGGCCGACAAGCTGCTGGATCAGGAAACCGTGACGCGCGAGGCGGTGCGCGCGGTGGAACAGAACGGCATCGTCTTCATCGACGAGATCGACAAGGTGTCCGCCCGGTCCGATGCGCGGGGGGCTGATGTCAGCCGCGAAGGCGTGCAGCGCGACCTGTTGCCGTTGATCGAGGGCACGACCGTCAGCACCAAGCACGGGCCGGTCAAGACCGACCATATCCTGTTCATCGCCTCGGGTGCCTTCCATATCGCCAAACCCTCTGATCTGCTGCCCGAGCTTCAGGGGCGTCTGCCGATCCGGGTGGAGCTGCGGGCGCTGACCGAAGAGGATTTCGTGCGCATCCTGACGGAAACGGACAACGCCCTGACCCGGCAATACACCGCGCTGATGGCCACTGAAGAGGTGACCGTTACGTTTACCGAAGACGGGATAAAGGCGTTGGCTGCGATTGCCGCCGAGGTGAACACCAGCGTGGAAAATATCGGCGCGCGTCGGCTTTACACCGTGATGGAACGCGTCTTTGAAGAGCTGAGCTTTACGGCCCCCGACCGGGCGGGCGATGCCGTTGTCGTCGATGCCGCATTCGTGGAAAAGAATCTGGGCGAGCTGATGCGCTCTGCCGATCTGGGGCGCTACGTGCTATAGGGCGGGCAAACGCCCTGTTATTCCGGTTCTTTGCCCGTGACTCGTTTCCTTCTGGCCGCGCTTCTGTTTCTGACAGCCGCCTGCGGAACACCGCCGAACATCGCCATGGTCGCCCGCACCGTTCCGGATGCCGGGATGCGAACCGTGTTCGTGGCCACCAACAGAGCCTTCGAGGACCAGAGCTTCACGGCGGGTCGGGAAAGCGGGGTGGAATATGCGCGGTTTGATGTCTCTATTCCGCCGAATCGTGACTTGGGCGAGGTAACTTGGCCACGGGGCCAAGTGCCTGACCCGACAACCGATTTCGTTGTGACGGATGCTGGCAGCTATTCCAGCCCCACGGCTTTTCGTGCCGATATTCGCACGGCGCTAACCGCACTGCCGCCCGAAGATCGGGAGGTTGTGGTGTTCGTCCACGGCTACAACAACAATTTCGCCTCGGGCCTCTTCCGCATCGCGCAGATGGCCCATGACTATGACGCGCCCGGCCTGACCGCGCATTTCGCCTGGCCAAGCGCGGGCAACCCTTTCGGCTACGTGTTCGACCGGGAAAGTGCGGCGTTTTCACGGGATGCTCTGGAACAGTTCCTGCGCGACCTGCACGCTGCAGGGGCGCGGCGTATCCTTTTGGTGGGGCATTCACTTGGTGGCCATATCACCATGGAAACCCTGCGTCAGATCCGCATTTCAGGCGATGACGCCGTCTTGCAGTCCTTGTCCGGCATTGTGCTGATCTCACCAGATATCGACATAGAAGTGTTCCAGAGCCAGGCGCGTGCCGTGAACCCGCTGCCGCAGCCCTTCGTCGTCTTTACCTCGGCCAATGACCGCGCCTTGCGCCTGTCGGCAGGCATCACCGGGCGTCAGAACCGGCTTGGCAATCTGGGCACGGCAGAGGATGTGGCCGAGTTCAACATTCTGCTGGTCGATATCTCTGCCTTCCGATCCGGTGTCGGGGACTGGACCAATCATTCGACTCTGGTCACGTCGCCTTCGCTGATCCAGATGTTTCAGGGCCTGCCGGATATTGGAACAGGAAGCGGGGATATCCCGATTGATCTGGTCTCCGGGACGGTTCTGACGGTCAGGAACGCCACGCAAATCCTGTTGTCGCCGGTGGGACAATGACCGCCGCGCTGTCCTTCCTAAGGGACAATGCAGCGTTTCTGCTGGCCGGGGCCTTGCTGAGTTTCACCTCCAGTTTCGGGCAGACCTTCTTCATCTCGATCTTCGCAGGCGAGATCATGTCCACCTTTTCCCTGTCTGACGGGGATTGGGGGTTGATCTACTCGCTCGGCACCACGGCATCGGCCGTCGTCATGGTCTGGTCCGGGGTTCTGACCGACCGGCTGCGGGTCAGGGTGCTGGGGGCCATTGTTTTCGCCGGTCTGGCCTTCGCGTGCCTGTTCATGGCGTTCAATCCCTATGCCGCGCTTCTGCCCCTGTCCATCTTCCTTCTGCGCTTTACCGGGCAGGGCATGACAAGCCACATCGCGATGGTCGCCATGGCCCGCTGGTTCGTGGCAACGCGGGGCAAGGCGCTGGCCATCGCGGCCTCGGGCTATGCCGTGGGCGAGGCGATCTTGCCGGTTATGTTCGTGGCCGCCATGACCCTGATCGACTGGCACTATCTGTGGATGGTAGCAGCCCTGTTCATCCTGCTGATGTTGCCGGTGATGCAAAGGCTGCTGCGCCAGGAACGTACCCCGCAGTCGCTTGCTGAAAGCGACACGGCGCTTGGAATGGACAGGCGGCACTGGACCCGAAAGGAGATGCTGCGTCATCCACTGTTCTGGCTCGTGCTGCCCTCGATCCTGGGGCCATCGGCCTTCGTCACCGCGCTGTTTTTCCAGCAGGTACATCTGGCAGAGGTCAAGGGTTGGAGCCATGTGGGCTTTGTCGCGCTGTTCCCGGTCTATACGGTCGTATCGACGCTGTTCATGCTGTTGGCGGGGTGGGCGATCGACAGGTTTGGCACCAAACGGCTGATGCCGTTCTACCAGATCCCCATTGCGATCAGCTTCGTGGTGATGGCAAGCGCAGAGTCCCTATGGGGCGCGGCGCTGGCCTTTGCCCTGATGGCCATGACAACGGGGGCGAATTCGACGCTTCCCTCCGCCTTCTGGGCGGAGTTCTACGGCACGCGCCATATCGGCGGGATCAAGTCCATCGCCACGGCTGCGATGGTCCTTGGCTCTGCCATCGGGCCTGCAATTTCGGGGGTGTTGATTGATCGGGGCATCACCTTCCCCGAGCAGATGCTGGGAATCACAATGTGGTTCCTGCTGGCCTCAGCCCTGATCTGGTTCGGGGTGACGACCGCTGCCCGCAGCCTAGCGCGCCCGGCGTAGATAGACGTAGTAGGCGCCCGTTCCACCGTGGCGGATATGCGCCTCTCTGATATCCAGTACGACACGGCCAAGCGGCGGCATATGCAGCCAGTTGGGAACCTGATGTTTCAGCACCCCGCGCCGGATCGGGATGGGGCCGGGATCGTCGCGATCCTTGCCCTTGCCGGTGATCACCAGAACCAGCCTGAGACCATCGTCATAGGCATCCAGAATGAACCGTGTCAGAACCGGATGCGCCTGCGCCAGCGTCATCCCGTGCAGGTCGATCCGTGCCTCTGGCTTCAGCTTGCCGCGCAGCATCTTCTTGTGGGTGCCGTGATCCATCCTAACCGGGGCATGGGCCAGCCGTTCAGAAACCGAGGGCGCAAGCTGACTGCCGGGCATTGCGTTTGTCGCGGCTTCCCCAATGCGGAAATCGCTGACTTCGAAGCTTTGCTTGTGCTTCGGTTTCGGGTGGGGCCGGTCCGGTGCGGGGACGGCGTCTTCCTTCGGCTTCTGGGGCCTCGCGGCGGTGACCGTTCGCGTCACGGCGGACCACAGCTTGCGGTCCTCCGCGCTGAGTGTTCTGGGCCTTCTTCGCGACATATCAGGCGTCCGGGACCATCAGATTGGCCAGCTCGATCGGCATCAGCACGATCATCCGTCCGGGGTCGCGAATCCGTCCTGCCTCCAGCCCGGCCTCGTCCCCGAAGCCATAGAACACATCCGCCCGTTGCGCACCCTGGATCGCTGATCCCGTGTCCTGTGCGATCATCAGGCGGCGGAGCGGGCTTTCGCCATCCTTTTCGATCCAAACCGGCGCGCCAAGCGGCGTAAACCGAGGATCGACCGCAATCGACCGCATCGGCGTGATGGATCGGTTCATCGCGCCAAGCGGCCCATCATCCGCGTTTCGCGTGCGGATCACCCGGAAGAACACGTAGGACGGGTTGTGATAGAGCAGTTCGCGCCCCGCGGTCGGGTTACGCCTGACCCAGGACCCGATCACCTGTGCCGACACTTGGTGGGGCTGATAGATGCCGCGGCGGATCAGTTCCTGCCCGATGGAACGGTATTCATGCCCATTGCGGCCAGCATAGCCCACGCGGATCACGCGCCCATCGGGCAGGCGAATGCGGCCAGACCCCTGAATTTGCAGAAAGAACAGCTCTACCGCGTCATCAACCCAAGCGATTTCCAGCCCCTGACCCTCTAACAGCCCGTCCTGTTCAATCTCGCGGCGGGTATGCCATGGCTCCACCACATCTGGCGGCATGCGATAGACGGGGAACCGGTAACGAGAGGTTGGGGTCAACGATCCGCTCAGTTCCGGCTCAAAATAGCCCGTAAACAGCGCGGGTTCATCGCCACCGATCAGAACCGGGCGAAAGAACAGCTCAAAGAATGTGCGGGCATTGGGCTGCTGCTGCGCGACGGCGCAAAGACGCAGCCATTCACCATCGTCCATGTCGGGACAGGTGTTCAGAAAGACCTCAAGCGCGGCTTGATGATCGTCCTCGGCCCATCCGTCGAGATCGTCGAAGCTGAGTATCTGTGCGTTGTGCTGTGCCATCACAGGGGCACAAAACAGGGTCGCGGCGGACAAGACCAGAGAAAAAAACCCGCCGCGCATGGGGGATCACCCGCCGGTTGCGACCAGAACCCAATTGGGATCGGAACTGCCCATGGAGCGGGCAAAGGTCCAGACATCGCGCTGACGCTTGATCGCATTGGGGTCACCCTCGACCAGCTCACCCGCCGCATTGCGCACGGCAGAGGTCAGCTCGCCCACGAAACGCACGGTGACTTCGGCCATATTGTCGGCGCGGTCAAAACTCGCGTCCTGCAAGGCCAGTTCCCGCACCCCGACGAAATTCGCGTCGATGGACAGGCCTTGTTCCTCACGGTTGCGGATCACCTCTTCGAAGGTTTCCATCACGTCCTCGGCCAGGAACGGGCGCAGCCCTTCGACATCGCCGTTTTCAAAGGCCATGAGGATCATCTCATAGGCGCCACGGGCGCCTTGCAGAAACTCCGATACGGAGAAGCCCGGCTCGGCCATCTTCATCGCGGCAAGCGCCTTGGCGGCATCGGTGCCATCGTCTACATGATCGGTGATATCGCGGTCGGGGCCACCCTCGATCACTTCGAAATCCCGGCGCGCGGGGCTTCGGCGCGCGGGCGCTTCCGCATGCGGGTTCTCGTAACCGTCTCGCGTGCCAAGAACGCTGCGCAACTTCAGGATCAGGAAAATCGCGATCCCGGCCAACACCAGAAGCTGCAGTAGGGAATTCATGTGGGAACCTCTTTCGGGCGGGTGGGGTTAAATCTTGCGGCTCGATGGCACATATGTAGGCGCGGGGGGCGGTCAAGTCCATGTGCCAACCGCTGCCCGGATCGAAGAAAGGACGCAAGATGTGGCTGTTTTTCCTGTTTATCGGCGTTCCGCTGATTGAAATCGCCCTGTTTATACAGGTGGGCGGGCTGATCGGGCTGTGGCCAACACTTGGAATTGTGGTGTTGACTGCTGTTCTCGGCTCCATGCTGGTCCGGTCGCAGGGCGCGCAGGCCATGGCCAATCTTCGCAACAGTTTCAATGACCTGAACGACCCGACTGAGCCTCTGGCCCATGGTGCCATGATCCTGTTTTCGGGTGCGCTGCTGCTGACGCCGGGCTTCTTCACCGACGCGCTTGGCTTTGCGCTGCTGGTACCGGGTTTTCGGAATCTGGTCCTCCGAGAGCTGCGCAAGCGGGTCAAGGTGGAATCTGTCGTCGCCGGGCAGCAGCAATGGACCCAGACCCGCCAGGGCCCCGATGTGATCATCGAAGGGGAATACGAGGTGGACGAGAACCCGCAGCGAAACGGGCCTTCTGGCTGGACTCGGCATTGAGGCGGTCGGATTCACCTGATACACCGCGTTCAGCCTTTTAAAACCGGAGTTACCAATGGCCGAAGAAAACGGGACTCAAGCCCCCGAAGGCGCCGCACAGGCCCCCGTCCTGCCCAAGATGCAGGTCCTTGCCCAGTTCATCCGCGATATGTCTTTCGAGAATATCGCCGCGCAGAAATCCCTGCAGGGCAACACGCAGCCCGAAATTCAGGTTCAGGTCGGTGTCGAAGCGCGCAAGCGTCAGACCGAGAACCAGTATGATGTTGTCGTCAAACTGAAGATCGACAACAAAACCAAGGATGATGGCGCGCAGATTTTCCTGATCGAGCTGGATTATGCCGGCGTTTTCCAAATCGAGAACGTGAACGAGCAGCAGCTGCATCCGTTCCTGCATATCGAATGCCCTCGGATGCTGTTCCCGTTCATTCGCCGCATCGTGTCCGACATCTCGCGCGATGGTGGCTACCCGCCGCTGAACCTCGACAACATGGATTTCGTGCAGATCTATCGCAACCAGCTGGCCCGCGTCGCGCAGACCAAGCCGCACGCGGACGCGTGATCAGCCGAATTTCTTCCAGACAGCGCCGTCGCCCATCTCCTCTACAAAGGATGCATGGGCGGCGGCTTCTTCTTGGCTGATCCTTGAGAGCAGCGGAGTGGGCCGTGGTTTCGGGCGCCAGGCTTCGGTCGGTTGACCGGTTGATGTGGTTTCCACGCGCGCTGACAAGGCGAAATCTGGCTGACGCCCGCCGATCAGTTCCAGATAGACCTCTGCCAGAATTTCAGAGTCGAGCAGCGCGCCGTGCAGCGTCCGCGATGAATTGTCGATCCCGAAGCGGCGGCAAAGCGCATCGAGCGAGGCAGGCGAGCCGGGAAACTTCTTGCGGGCAATTGCCAGCGTATCGACGGCGCGTTCCCATGGGATCTGCGGCAGGTTCAGCCAACGCAACTCCGCATTAAGAAACTTCATGTCGAAGCTGGCATTATGGATGACCAGCTTGGAATCCATGCCGACGAAATCGAGGAATCTCTGCCCGAAAGCCGCAAAAACGGGTTTGTCTTTCAGCGTCACCTCACCGGGGTTCGGGGCGCGCGGGCCGGATTCCAGCAGGTCAGGCCCGATCCCATGCACGCCGAATGCTTCATCCGGCATGGACCGTTCGGGGTTGATATAGACGTGAAACGTTTCGCCCGTGGGCAGGTGATTATAGAGCTCGATCGCTCCGATCTCGACGATCCGATCCCCTGATTCAGGGTCAAATCCGGTGGTTTCCGTGTCGAGCACGATTTCACGCATGGTGTTCCCCTGTCAGCCTGTCGATCAGTTTCATCACGTCCGCACGGGTGCTGTCCAGATCGTAGGTCTCGATCACGAAATCAGCACGGGCGCGTTTCTCGGCATCGGGCGTCTGGCGCGCGAGGATGGAGGCGAACATCTCCTCGGTCATGGTTTCCCGTGCCAACACGCGTCTGCGCTGTTCATCAGAATCGACCGACACGACAAGCACACCGTCCATGTTGGCGGCCGATCCGGTTTCAAAAAGCAGGGGGATGTCCAGAACGATCAGAGGCGCGGCGGTGTTGGCGGCGATGAAGTCTGCGCGATCAGCGGCGACAAGAGGGTGCACGATCTTTTCCAACTGCGCCAGCGCTGTGTCATCCCGCGCAATCCAGGCTTTCAGCGCGTCGCGGTCCACTTTTCCGATGGCGGTCGCATCGGGGCAGACTTTGCTGATTGGTTCCACCGCCGCACCGCCCTTGGCATAGATCCGGTGCACGGCCGCATCTGCATCCCAGACCGGCACACCGGCCTCGCGGAAAAACTGGGCTGTGGTGGATTTCCCCATGCCGATAGAACCGGTGAGGCCGAGAATATAGCTCATTCCCCCAACACCACCGCGCGCAACTCGTCATCAACCTCCGGTTTCACACCGAACCAGCGTTCAAAGCCCGGCGCGGCCTGATGCAACAGCATTCCCAGCCCGTCGACCGTGTGACAGCCGCGCGCCCCAGCTTCTTCCAGAAGTTCCGTCCGCAACGGGGTGTAAACGATATCATTCACGACGGTCGCGGGGTTCAACCGGTCCAGGTCGATATGAAGGGGCTGTTTGCCCACCATCCCGAGCGATGTCGTGTTCACCAGCAGCGCGACCTCGTCCAGCACGTTGGGGATGCGCGTCCAGTCCGCGACATGGACCTTGGCTCCGAAATGATCCTGAAGGGCTTCCGCTCGGGCGCGGGTGCGATTGACGAGAAACACATGCGGGCAGCCATCGGACAACAGCGCCGAGACCACGGCCCGGGCAGCACCACCGGCGCCCAGAACAAGCGCGGGACCTTCTGAAGCCGACCATCCCGGCGTATATTGCTTGATGTTTTCCATGAAGCCGACGCCGTCGGTATTATCAGCCTGCAATTTGCCATTCGCCGTATAGGTCAGCGTATTGGCCGCCCCGATCAGCGCCGCGCGGTCGGTCACGGAATCGGCGATCTGCAGCACGGTTTCCTTGTGGGGAATCGTGACATTGACGCCCTTGAACCCAAGGTCGGGCAGCAGGCGCAGCGTGTCATGCAGCCGTTCACGGGTGACGTGTAATGGCACGTAATGCCCGTCGATCCCATAGCGCCACAGCCAATGGCCATGCAGCCGGGGGGACCGGCTATGCGCGATCGGGTCGCCGATCACCCCGGCCAGCAACAGCTTTTCTGTCATCCCTCGATCTCTCCCTTTTGGGTCAGGAACCCGATGAGTTCCAGAAGTGGCAGACCCAGAACGGTAAAGTAGTCCCCTTCAATACGGCTGAAAAGCCGTGCGCCCTCTTCTTCCAGCTTATAGCTGCCCACACTGTCCCCGATCCCCGGCCAGTTCCGGGCCAAATAGGCCACCAGATAGTCGTCACTGATCTCGCGCATCAACAGACGGACCTGACCGACATAGCGCCAGACAGGCTCGGCCCTGGAATAGACAACGACGGCAGAGAGCAGCTTGTGCTGCTTTCCACGCAGCGCGCGCAGTTGGTTGGCTGCTTCTTCATTGCTGGTGGGTTTGGACAGGATCTTCCCCTGAAACTCCAACACCTGATCCGATCCGATCACCGTGGCATCCGGGTGTTTTTCAGCGATCTTGCGGGCTTTGAATTCGGCCAAAGCGTCTGCTACATCGCGTGGGGTCGCATCCTCGGCCAGCAAAGCCGCCTTGATTGCGTCCTCGTCAATGCGCGCGGGCAGGGCGGTGAAGGGGATGCCGGCATTGGTCAGCAGTGTCTGCCGGATGGCGGAGCTTGAGGCCAGAATGATCTGCGTCATTGGATAACTCTATGAACAAGTCTGGGGCCAAGCCCGGGAATGGGTTCTGTATATCTTCGACTTCCCTGATCATCCAAGCCCGGATCGCCCTTCCACGGTGTTTTGCCCAAGTGTTTTCCACGGGGACAGTTCATCACCAGCAAGACGGGGATTGGTTTGATGTTGATGGAGTCAGGCACAGGTTCTCCCATGGTTGTTCACAAGATGTTTCCTCATAAATACTTGATATTAAATTATTATTATCCATATTCCACAGGGCTTATCCATTAAGGTGTGGGAAGGAAAACCCTGTGGAGAACTCTCTGAATTCTTCCGGTCAAACCCGGTTTTCCCAGTTATCCCCGGTACAACAACCACATCATCTTTTCTTTTAAATAAATATATTTATTGAAGGGAGGAGAGAACGGAGCGACCCATGATCGGTGATTTTCTGGCGGCAGCCTATCCCTGGACCAAGAGCCTGCATGTGATGTCTGTGCTGGCCTGGATGGCTGGACTGTTCTATCTGCCGCGTCTCTTCGTCTATCACACCGAACAGGTGGGCCAGGGCAATGACACCGACCGGCTCTTCCAGACCATGGAATACAAACTGCTGCGGGTGATCATGAACCCCGCGATGATCGCCACCTGGGTCTTTGGCCTCGCGCTCGTCTTCACACCGGGGATCGTCTATTGGGGTGACGTCTGGCCGTGGACTAAAGCGGCGGCTGTGCTGGGGATGACGTGGTTTCATCATTGGCTGGCCCTGCGTCGCAAGGACTTCACCAAGGGCGAAAATATTCGCACGGGTCGGACCTATCGGATGATGAACGAGGTTCCGACGCTGCTGATGGTGGTGATCGTGATTTCCGTCATCGCCAGGCCGTTTTCCTAAGCCCGGTTGACTTAACCCACGGCTTTCCTTATCTCGCTTGTCAACTTGGCCGTCCGGCCTTGCTGCTTCCCTATGAATACCGACACGCGGCATGCCTGAAACAGGGCAGGGCCAGCCGAGGGACTATTTTCCATGACTACTGAAACTCTGAACCTGGCTGATCTGAAAGCCAAATCTCCCAAAGACCTTCTGGCGATGGCCGAAGAGCTGGACATTGAAAACGCCTCGACCATGCGTAAGGGCGAGATGATGTTCCAGATCCTCAAGGAGCGCGCTGAAGAGGGGTGGGAGATCTCTGGCGACGGTGTGCTGGAGGTGCTTCAGGACGGGTTCGGGTTTTTGCGCTCGCCCGAGGCAAACTATCTGCCGGGCCCCGATGACATTTACGTCTCGCCCGACATGATCCGCCAGCATTCCTTGCGCACCGGTGACACGGTTGAGGGTGTGATCCACGCCCCGCGCGAAAACGAACGCTATTTCGGGCTGGTGAAGGTTGCCCAGATCAATTTCGAAGATCCGGAACGCGCCCGCCACAAGATCAACTTCGACAACCTGACGCCGCTCTATCCCGATGAGCGGCTGAAGATGGAAATCGACGATCCGACCATCAAGGATCGCTCCGCCCGCATCATCGACCTTGTGTCGCCAATCGGGAAAGGCCAGCGGTCGCTAATCGTCGCTCCGCCGCGTACGGGTAAGACGGTGCTTCTGCAGAACATCGCGACGTCGATCGAGAAGAACCACCCGGAATGCTATCTGATCGTCCTGCTGATCGACGAACGCCCGGAAGAGGTGACGGACATGCAGCGGTCTGTGAAGGGTGAGGTGATTTCCTCGACCTTCGACGAACCGGCCACCCGTCACGTGGCCGTGGCCGAGATGGTCATCGAAAAAGCCAAACGTCTGGTGGAACACAAGCGCGACGTGGTCATCTTGCTCGACTCGATCACTCGTCTTGGCCGCGCCTATAACACCACGGTCCCCAGCTCTGGCAAAGTGCTGACCGGTGGTGTGGATGCGAACGCCCTGCAACGCCCAAAACGCTTCTTCGGCGCCGCGCGCAATATCGAAGAGGGCGGGTCGCTGACCATCATCGCCACTGCGCTGATCGACACCGGCAGCCGTATGGACGAGGTGATCTTCGAAGAATTCAAGGGCACCGGTAACTCGGAAATCGTGCTTGACCGCAAGGTCGCCGACAAGCGCGTCTTTCCGGCGATGGACATCCTCAAGTCCGGTACTCGGAAAGAGGACCTGCTGGTCGACTCCAAAGACCTGCACAAGACTTTCCTGCTGCGACGCATCCTGAACCCGATGGGCACGACAGATGCCATCGAGTTCCTGATTTCCAAGCTCAAGCAGACCAAGACGAACGCCGAATTCTTCGACTCGATGAACAGCTGACCCCGCGGAGGGGCCCATGGACACGATCTTTGCGCTGGCCACGGCGCCGGGAAAGGCCGGCGTCGCCGTGATCCGTATTTCGGGTCCGGACGCGTTTGCCGTGGGTCAGGCACTGGCCGGGTCCGTTCCTGCACCCTCAGAGGCGCGTCTGCGTCGGTTGCGTGACGGGCAGGGTACTCATCTTGATGATGCGCTGGTTCTGGCCTTCCAGGCCCCGCACAGCTTCACCGGGGAGGATGTGATAGAGCTTCAGACCCATGGCAGCCCCGCGACGGTCAAGGCTGTTCTGGCGGCGATTTCCGGCACCGGACTGGCACGAATGGCGGAACCGGGGGAATTCACTCGCCGGGCGCTGGAGAACGACCGCATGGACCTGGCGCAGGTCGAGGGGTTGGCCGATCTGATCGACGCAGAAACAGAAGCGCAACGGGTGCAGGCCCTGCGGGTACTCTCTGGCAGTCTGGGTCAACTTGTAGAGGGGTGGCGCGAAAACCTGCTGCGAGCTGCGGCCTTGCTTGAGGTCACCATCGATTTTGCCGATGAGGAGGTGCCGGTTGATGTGACGCCGGAAGTGATGGCTCTGCTGACCCCGGTCATGGACGACCTGCGGCGCGAGATCGCCGGGGTGGATGTGGCAGAGCGCATTCGCGATGGGTTCGAGGTGGCCATTCTCGGTGTGCCGAATGCCGGGAAATCAACTCTTCTAAACGCCTTGGCGGGGCGAGAGGCCGCGATTACGTCGGACATTGCAGGCACCACCCGTGATGTGATCGAGGTGCGGATGGACCTTCGCGGCCTTCCTGTGACTGTTCTGGACACCGCCGGTCTGCGGGATGCTGGCGACGAGATCGAGCGCATCGGCATTGACCGTGCCCGCGCGAGGGCGGAAGCAGCCGATCTGCGCGTGTTCCTGAGATCCAGCCCGGATGAGCATCCGAACATAACCTTGGAGCCCGATGATATCGTCTTGCTTGGCAAGGCTGATCTTCACGGGACCGAAGGCATTTCAGGCACAACGGGGCAGGGTGTCTCCACGTTGATCGACCGGATCACGGATACACTGTCCAACCGCGCCGCCCGTCAGGCAACCGCCACGCATGCCCGTCATGCTGAAGCAATGAAGTCCGCTCTTGGGGCTTTGGAAGCGGGGCTGATTGAGGTAAAAGCCGGACCGGACCGGACCGAGCTGGCCGCAGAGAATCTGCGTACTGCCATCCGCCGCCTTGATTCGCTCATTGGGCGCATAGATGTGGAGATGGTACTGGGCGAGATCTTCTCGCGCTTCTGCCTCGGCAAATAGGAGTGTTTCACGTGAAACATCTGGATTTCGATGTGGTGGTGATTGGCGGCGGCCACGCCGGATCGGATGCGGCGCATGCGGCCGCACGTCGGGGCGTGCGTGTCGCTTTGCTGACGCTGCGCGCGGATACGATCGGGGTCATGTCCTGCAACCCGGCCATCGGGGGCTTGGGCAAAGGTCATCTGGTCCGAGAGATTGATGCTCTCGGCGGAGCCATGGGGCGGGTGGCCGATGCCTCTGGCATTCAGTTTCGCCTGCTGAACCGGCGAAAGGGGCCCGCAGTGCAGGGGCCGCGCACCCAATCCGACCGGAAACTCTATCGCCTTGCCATGCAGGCGGAGCTGGCCAGGTTGCCGAATCTTTCCGTTATCGAAGGCGAAGCGGCCGACCTGATGATGGATGGGGGCCGCATTGCTGGTGTCCGGTTGGAGGATGGCAGCGAGATCAGAGCGCGCGCTGTGGTTCTGACCACCGGCACCTTCCTGCGCGGCATCATCCATATCGGCGACAAGCAACGCCCGGGTGGGCGCATGGGCGATAAACCCTCCAACCTGCTGGCAGAACGCATCGATCAGTTTGGCCTGCCGCTCGGGCGCTTGAAAACCGGCACGCCACCGCGCCTGAACGGGAAAACGATCAACTGGGATATACTCGACAGCCAGCCAGCGGATGAAGATCCGGTGATGTTCTCGTTCCTGTCCGAAGGTCCGCAGGTGCGCCAGATTTCCTGCGGAATCACCCACACCAACGCAGCGACCCACCAGATCATCCGCGACAACCTCGACCGCTCCGCCATGTATGGAGGCCATATCGAGGGGATCGGCCCGCGATATTGCCCGTCTATTGAAGACAAGATCGTGCGGTTTGCCGACAAGGAGTCGCATCAAATCTTCCTCGAACCGGAGGGGCTGGAAGATGACACTGTTTATCCGAATGGCATCTCCACCTCTCTACCCGAAGAGGTGCAGCATGACTATGTGCACTCGATCCGTGGGCTGGAGCGGGCGGAAATCCTTCAGCCGGGCTACGCCATCGAATACGATTATGTCGATCCGCGCGCGCTGAGCCCGGTGTTGGAGGTCAAGGATGTGCCGGGCCTGTTCCTTGCTGGCCAGATCAACGGCACGACTGGGTATGAGGAAGCAGCGGCACAAGGTCTTGTAGCCGGGTTGAATGCCGCTCAACAAATCTTGGATCAGGAGCCGGTGACCTTCAGCCGAAGCGAGTCCTATATCGGTGTGATGATTGACGATCTGGTTACAAGGGGCGTCGCGGAACCTTACCGCATGTTCACCTCTCGGGCTGAGTTTCGCCTGACCCTGCGCGCCGACAACGCGGACCAGAGATTGACCCCCCGCGCGATGGAACTTGGCATTGCCAGCGACGCGCGGATTGCGGCCTTCGAGGACAAGATGGAACGGCTGGCCAAGGGCTATGACGTGATGCGTTCCCTCGACCTGACGCCGACAGAAGCGCGGAACAACGGCCTGAACGTGAACCAGGACGGCCAACGCCGGACCGCGTTATCGCTGTTGTCATTCCCCGATATCGCGATGGACGATCTTTCCGCCATCTGGACTGAAGTTGATGCGATAGACCAGGAGACGAAAGATCAGCTCAGCCGTGAGGCGCTTTATGCGAGCTATATTGAGCGTCAGAAATCCGATGTGGCGGCGCTGAAGCGGGACGAGGCACACAAGATTCCGGTGGAATTCAGCTATGAAGGCATTGACGGATTGTCGAATGAGTTGCGTGGCAAGCTGACAATGATCAAGCCGCAAACATTGGGGCAGGCCGGACGGATCGAGGGGATGACTCCGGCGGCGTTGACATTGCTCCTGACCAAGATCCGCCAACATGAACGGAAGCGCGCATGACCGAGCAAGAGGCCCGCGCACGGCTGCAGGCGGATGTTTCACGTGAAACATTTGAGCGGTTGGAGACCTATGCAGCCGCATTGATGAAGTGGCAGAAGGCCATCAACCTGGTGTCACCCGGCACGATCCCGGAGCTTTGGACGCGCCATTTCCTCGACTCGGCGCAGGTGTTCCATCTATGCCCGGCGAGAGAGGGGCTCTGGCTCGATATCGGATCGGGCGCGGGATTTCCGGGGCTTGTCTGTGCTGCAATCGCTGCGGAAAAAGCCCCTGATCTGCGCTTCACTTTCATCGAAAGCGATCTGCGCAAAGGGAGTTTTCTGCGAACCGTTGCAGCGGGAATGGGCCTGAAAATCGGCGTTCTGACGCGCCGTATCGAGGAAGCACCACCTCAAGATGCCGCAATACTCTCTGCCCGTGCCCTGGCCTCTTTGCCTAAACTGCTTGGGCACGCAGAACGGCATCTGTCGCCCAGTGGCACCGCCCTGTTCCTGAAAGGCGCGACACATGGGCAGGAAGTGGAAGAAGCGCTTGAGACATGGCGCATGACGATGGATTCTATCCCAAGCCAGACGGCCGATGGGGCCGTGATTCTGAAAATCGGAGATATTCGACGTGCCTGAGTCCCGGCGGCCCCGCTGCATAGCGATAGCGAATCAGAAAGGCGGGGTCGGAAAGACGACCACCGCAATCAATCTTGGCGCTGCTCTGGCTGCCGAAGGACAAAGGGTGTTGGTGATCGACCTGGACCCGCAGGGCAATGCGTCAACCGGTTTGGGAATCGACGTCGATCAGCGCGGGGTTACCACGTATGATCTGTTGATCGAACACATGCCACTGCGTGAAATCGTGTTGCCAACCGGTGTTGATAACTTGTGGATCGCGCCCTCGACAACCGATCTAAGCTCTGCCGATGTAGAGCTTGTGAGCAATGAAAACCGGGTTTTCCTTCTGAAGGATGCTCTGGCGCCCGCAATGGTGGCTGGGTTCGACATGATCCTGATGGATTGCCCGCCTTCGCTGAACCTTCTGACAGTCAACGCAATGGTAGCGGCAGATGCGGTTCTGGTGCCCCTGCAATCGGAGTTCTTTGCGTTGGAGGGTTTGTCTCAGCTCATGCTGACCATCCGGGAAGTGCGGCAGTCTGCCAATCCCGGTCTTCGGATTGAGGGCGTGGTGCTGACCATGTACGACATGCGTAACAACCTTTGTCGCCAGGTGGAGGAGGACGCCCGCGAGAACCTCGGGGACCTGGTGTATCAGACCCGAATCCCCCGAAATGTAAGGCTCAGCGAGGCACCATCTTACGCAATGTCGATCCTGCAATATGATCCGACCTCGCGCGGAAGCGAAGCCTATCGGGATCTCGCGCAGGAAGTGCTGGACCGTCAGTTGCAGCAGGCCTGAGAGGACAAAGACTATGACAACGAGAAAGAGCAGGGGCCTCGGACGCGGACTATCAGCGTTGATGGCGGATATAAACGAGCCCACAGAGCCAGTGAGCGCCGCTCCGGACGCGCCGCGCCGTCCCGATATGACCGTGCCAATCGAATCGGTGCGCCCTAACCCGGATCAGCCTCGTCGCGCTTTCACTCAGGAAGCATTGGAGGAGCTTTCCGCGTCCATTGCTGAAAAGGGGATCATCCAACCGCTGATCGTTCGGCCTGATCCTTCATCTGAGGGTCAGTTTCAGATCGTCGCCGGTGAACGGCGCTGGCGGGCCGCGCAAATGGCGCAACTGCATGAAGTGCCTGTCATCGTGCGCGATTTTGATGATACCGAGGTTCTGGAGGTCGCGATCATCGAGAATATCCAGCGGGCCGACCTGAACCCGGTGGAAGAAGCCATGGGCTATCGCCAGTTGATGGACCGCTTCAACCACACGCAGGAACGTCTGGCGACGGCAATGGGTAAAAGCCGGTCCCATATCGCGAACCTCATGCGTCTGCTTAGCCTGCCGGAGGAGGTTCAGGGCTATCTGCGGGATGGACAGCTTAGCGCGGGTCATGCGCGGGCTCTGGTCGGCAGCGAAGATGCGGTCATCATTGCGCGTGAGGTGATCAACAAGGGCCTGTCCGTGCGAGATGTTGAAAAGCGGATGCGCAAGCCGGCCACACCGACCGGTGGGGCAACCCGACAGCGCCCCGCCGGTGACAAGGATGCCGACACCAAGGCGCTCGAATCCGATTTGTCCGCAGCAGTTGGCCTGCCGGTCAGCATTGAGCATGACGCGGAGAGCGGGACCGGCAAGATTTCGATCAAATACGCGGATCTTGGCCAGCTGGACGATATCATCCAGATTCTGAACTCGGATGGCTAGGAAAGCAGCTCTCTGAGCAAACTGTTTAGGATGGGGCGACCAGCCTTGGTCGCCCTTATTTTGTTGGCATTTTCGGTCAGATACCCCATATCTTGTAGTCTCTCTCGTCGATCTCGTGGCAACTCAACGCCCGATAGGTCGCTGAATCGAGCGAGAGAGCTTCCCTCAGACAGCCTCAAACTCATCATCAGATACTCGATTGCCTGATCCAAGGGGCTGATCGCTTCCCTCAGGGATTCGCCATGCCCTTTGGTTTCAACCTGGGTCAGCCAGGTGGTGGGGGTCAGGGGGGTTTCGGTCGCGTATCGTGTGCCACCCATGGTCAACCGCCCATGTGCCCCGGGTCCGATCCCGATGTAATCGCCATAGCGCCAATAGATCAGGTTGTGCCGGCTCTCCGCCATGTCGCGCGCGTGGTTGGAGATCTCATAGGCGGGCATGCCAGCGGCCTCGGTGATCTCTTGCGTGATGTCATACATATCGGCGGCGTGATCATCCGTCGGCAAGCCGGGCAGGCGGCCGATGGCGTAGCGATCCCCGAAGGCGGTGCCTTCTTCGATGGTCAGTTGATAGAGCGAGAGGTGGTCAATCGCCATGTTTAGAGCCTGTTTCAGCTCCTTCGCCCAATTTTTCGGGGTCTGATGCTGGCGGGCATAGATCAGGTCAAAGCTGACCCGATCGAAGAGTTTTCGGGCGATGTCAAAGGCTTCACGTCCTTCTCTCGCGCTATGCATACGGCCTAGACGCTTCAGGTCATCGTCATTAAGCGCCTGAATTCCCATGGAAATACGATTGACGCCTGCATCGCGAAACCCCGCAAAGCGCCCGGCTTCGACCGACGTTGGGTTCGCCTCAAGCGTTACTTCAAAACTGTTGGACTGAGGCCAGGTTGCGCGGATTTCTTCTAGCACTGCATGAACAAGTTCCGGGTCCATGAGAGAGGGTGTGCCGCCCCCGAAGAACACAGTATCTAGTGTGCGCCCTTGGGTTATATAACCATATCTCCTCACTTCCGAGACATAGGCCGCCTTCCACCGGCTCTGATCAACCTGCGAGGCGACATGGCTGTTGAAGTCGCAATAGGGGCATTTTGCCAGGCAATAGGGCCAGTGCAGATAAAGCCCGAACCCGCCCTGTTGCCAGTCGTCACTTACCAAGGGCGGCCACCAGTTTGCGGAACGCATCGGCGCGGTGGCTGATCTGGTTTTTCTCCCACCGGTCCATTTCGCCGAAGGTGATGTCATAGTCCTGCGGCTGAAAGATCGGGTCGTAGCCATGACCCTGATCGCCGCGCATTGGCCAGACGACCGCGCCTTCCATCACGCCGGGGAAGACCTCGTCATGCCCATCGGGCCAGGCCAGAACCAGAGTGCAGCAGAACCGGGCAGTGCGGGGGGCTTTGGCGCCGACCTTCTCCAGTTCCTCATGGGTCCGGGTCATCGCCATCACGAAATCCCGCCCCGACGGCGTTTCTGCCCAATCGGCGGTGTAGACGCCCGGCGCGCCGCCAAGCGCGTCGATCTCGATACCGGAATCATCGGCCAAAGCGGGCAGGCCGGTGGCCTTCGCCGCCGCATGGGCCTTGATCCGGGCGTTTTCGACGAAGGTGGTCCCGGTTTCCTCTGGCTCGGGCAGCCCGTGTTCCTTGGCGGAGGTCACGGAAATGCCCAGAGGCTCCAGAAGATGCGCAATCTCCTCCAGCTTGCCCTGGTTATGGGTCGCAACAAGCAGGGTATCGCCGGTGAACTTGCGCATCAGGCCACGGCCGCTTTCTGGGCTGCGACCAGTTCGGCCACGCCCTTGTCGGCCAGGTCCATCAACTCGTTGAACTGATCGCGGCTGAAGGTGGCGCCCTCGGCACTGGCTTGCAGTTCGATCAGTTGACCCGCGCCGGTCATGACGAAATTGCCATCGGTCCCGGCCTCGGAATCTTCGTCATAATCCAGATCCAGCACCGGCTGACCGGCAAAGACGCCGCAGGACACGGCGGCCACATGATCCATGATCGGATCAGAGATCACATCGCCCGCTTTCATCAGCTTGTTCACCGCTAGGCGCAGCGCGACCCACCCGCCGGTGATCGCGGCGCAACGGGTGCCGCCATCGGCCTGGATGACGTCACAATCAACGGTGATCTGCCGTTCGCCAAGCGCCACGCGGTCAATTCCTGCCCGCAGGGAACGACCGATAAGTCGTTGAATTTCCTGGGTTCTGCCGGACTGCTTGCCAGCGGACGCCTCGCGCCGCATCCGCGTATGGGTGGCGCGCGGTAGCATGCCGTACTCCGCGGTGACCCAGCCAAGCCCGGTATTGCGCAGAAAGGGCGGAACGCGCTCTTCCAATGATGCGGTGCACAGCACATGGGTGTTGCCGACCTTGATCAGGCAAGAGCCCTCTGCATGGCGGGTCACGCCGGTTTCAATGGCAATCGGACGCATCTGGTCTAGGTTTCTGCCGGACGGGCGCATATCTATCTCCTGCATATCGCTTGGGCACGGGGATAGTCCCTAGCCCCTGCGACACGCAACCCCGATTGACCTTCTGCCGCTGCCGCTTCTTAATGATTCTGACCTGACAGCACCGAAAAAGATGCCGGAAACCACGAACATACTTGCCGAGATGAACGAACGCTCCCGCGAGGTCTTTCGCCGGGTGGTTGAAGGCTATCTGGAAACCGGCGCACCTATGGGGTCGCGCACGTTGACGCGGACGCTCTCTGAAAAGGTATCGGCGGCGACGATCCGCAATGTGATGCAGGACCTGGAGTTTTTGGGACTGCTTGACAGCCCGCATGTGTCTGCGGGTCGGATACCCACGGAACTGGGGCTGCGGATGTTCGTCGATGGCCTGCTGGAAGTCGGTGATCTGACCCTGGCCGACCGCGAGAAACTCGAGGCGACCGTTGGCGGCAACAACACTGACGTGGCGCAGAAGCTGGATTTATTGGGGTCGGCCTTGTCCGGTGTGACGCAGGGGGCGAGCCTTGTTCTGGCCCCCAAGCATGAGGCACCGATCAAGCATATCGAGTTCGTTCAACTGGCCTCCAACAAGGCACTGGTGGTGTTGGTGTTTGCTGATGGGCATGTAGAGAACCGGATTTTCACGCCGCCTCTGGGGCAAACACCAAGTTCCATGCGGGAAGCTGCAAACTTCCTGAATGCGCTGGCGGAAGGGAAGACCGTTACCGAGATCCGTCGCCTGATGGAAACCGAGATACGTGAGCGGCGGCAGGAGATTGATCAACTTGCACAGGAGCTGATCGAAAGCGGCGCCGCGATCTGGGAGAACGAGGGCGCCCGGACGGAGCGGCTGATTGTCCGGGGCCGGTCACATCTGCTGGAAACGGGGGGCGAATCCGAGGAGATGGAGCGCATCCGGACGCTGTTCGATGACCTCGAACGCAAGCGGGATATCACAGAATTTCTGGAACTGACTGAAGAAGGCGACGGTGTGCGCATTTTTATCGGGTCAGAGAACAAACTTTTCTCACTTTCGGGTTCCTCTCTGGTGGTTTCCCCATATATGAACGCTGATCGAAAGATCATCGGCGCGGTCGGTGTGATCGGGCCCACGCGGCTCAATTACGGCCGGATCGTTCCGATAGTGGATTACACGGCACAACTGGTCGGAAAGCTGATTTCGGACCAGGCATAAGAGGTTTGAGATGGCAGACCCCAAGGAAGAGACATTCCTGGACGACCCCGAAGCGCTTGAGGCCGAACTGGAGGCCGCGCTGCAACATGATGAGCAAGAAGAGGTTTCTGCCGAAGAGCTGGAGCTCGATGCCCTGCGCGCAGAGCGCGACGAGCTGAAGGACCGCTTGCTGCGGACGTTGGCGGAATCGGAAAACGTGCGCAAACGTGCGGATCGGGACCGGCGCGAGGCAGAGCATTACGGCAGCACAAGGCTGGCCCGCGATCTGCTGCCGGTCTATGACAACCTGCAGCGCGCGCTGGAAGCGGCTAACAAGGAAGAGAACGAGGTTGCAGCAGCCGTGATCGAAGGCGTCGAACTGACCCTGCGCGAATTGCTGAACGTCTTCTCGAAGCATGGGGTGACGCCGGTTGTTCCCGAAACTGGCGATGTCTTTAACCCCAATGAGCACGAGGCGATGTTTGAGGCCCCGGTTCCCGGCACCAAGGCGGGAGAGATCATTCAGGTGATGGCTGTCGGCTTCCTGCTGCATGACCGGCTTCTGCGTCCGGCGCAGGTTGGGGTGTCTTCCACTCCGGCGTCGTAGGGGCGGAGAGGGAGCGCAGCGGGTGCCAGCCCCCGCACCCCCGAGGTGTTTGGGCCAAGATGAAAGGGCGCGGTCAATTATAGACGAATTGTGCGTGTCTTAGTCCGTTTCGAGCGCCTTCAGCTCGTATATCAGGTCGAGCGCGTCCTTGGGTGTCAGCATGTCCGGGTGAATGTCTTTCAACCGGTCCGTGATTGGTGAAGGTTTCACAGGTTGCGGGGCCGGGGCGGGAGTGGCCGAGAAGAGCGGCAGGTCGTCGATAAGCGCCTTCTGACGGTCGCCGCCTTCCCGTTCGCCCTTCTCCAGCGCATCCAGAACATCATGGGCCCGGGCGACGACAGAGGGCGGCAGCCCCGCCAGTTTTGCCACTTGCACACCGTAGCTGCGGTCGGCGGCACCGGGGCGCACCTCGTGCAGGAAAATGACCTCTCCTTCCCATTCGCGGACGGCGACGGTGGCGTTCTTGACGCCTTCCATCCGGTCGGCAAGGCTGGTCATCTCGTGGTAATGTGTGGCGAAGAGGGCGCGGCAACGATTAACCTCGTGCAGGTGTTCCAAGGTGGCCCATGCGATGGAAAGACCGTCATAGGTGGCGGTGCCGCGGCCGATTTCATCGAGGATGACCAGCGCACGGTCATCGGCCTGGTTGAGGATCGCAGCGGTTTCGACCATCTCGACCATGAAGGTCGATCGTCCCCGCGCCAGATCGTCGGATGCGCCGACCCGGCTGAAGACCTGACTGACAAGGCCGATCTTTGCGGACCTCGCCGGCACGAAACTGCCCATCTGCGCAAGAATGGCTATCAGTGCGTTCTGGCGCAGATAGGTCGACTTACCGGCCATGTTTGGACCGGTCAGCAGGGTCAATGACGCGGCATTGCCCTCGGCGGTCAGATCGCAATCATTCGCAATGAACGGTTCGCCGTCCTTCTGCAACGCGTGTTCCACGACCGGGTGACGGCCGGCCTCGACGATGAAATCCCGGCTGTCGTCCATCTGGGGACGGACCCAGTTTTCGGACCGGGCGAGATGCGCGAGAGCGGCGGTCAGATCAATCTCGGACAAGGCTGCAGCCGCCGCGCCGATTTCCTCATTTCGGGTCAAAATCGCCTGTTTCAGAGACTGAAACAGGGCTTTCTCGATCTCCAGTGCCCGGTTGCCTGCGTTCAGGATCTTTGTTTCGATCTCTGACAATTCCACTGTTGTGAACCGCACCTGATTGGCCGTGGTCTGTCGGTGAATGAAGGTTTCGGACAGGGGTGGCGACAGCATCTTCTGCGCATGAGTCGCGGTGGTTTCGATGAAATACCCCAGCACGTTGTTGTGCTTGATCTTCAGCGACTGGACGCCGGTCTGCCTGGCATAGTCGGCCTGCATCTTCCCGATGATGCCGCGCCCCTCGTCGCGTAGCTGCCGCGTTTCGTCCAGGTCGTTATCGTAGCCCGGCGCTATGAACCCACCGTCGCGTGCAAGAAGGGGCGGATCTGCGATCAGAGCTGACTCGAGCTGATCTATCAGGTCCTCATGCCCGGAGAGCGCCCCAACGGCACGGGCAAGAGTTTCGGGCAGGCCTCGATCTTTCAGAGTTTGGTGCAGCTGAGCCGCCTCGGCCAGGCCGTTTCTGATGGCGGCCAGGTCTCGCGGACCGCCACGGTCGAGCCCGATACGTGACAAGGCGCGGTCCATGTCTGGCACCTTGCGAAGCGTTTCACGAAGGGTATCGCAAAGGCGCGAGTCATCTACACAAGTCTCCACCGACTCCAACCGGTCGGCAATTACGGGGATCTGGGTCGAGGGACTGGACAGGCGGTGTTCCAGCAAGCGCGCGCCGCCTGCGGTCAGGGTCTTGTCGATGGTGGCGAGAAGCGACCCGGAGCGCCCGCCATTCATGGAGGCTGTCAGTTCCAGATTGCGCCGGGTGGCCGCGTCGATCTGCATCATCCGCTGCGCCAAGGTTCGAGACGGCGGTCTGAGAAGTGGCAGTTTGCCTTTCTGAGTAATCTCCAGATAGTCGACAAGGGCACCCATCGCTGCCAGGTCAGGGCGGGAAAAAGCACCGAAGGATTCAAGCGATTTCACCCGAAACAGAGACTGAATCCGCCGTTCTGCCGCCCCGCTGTCAAAGCTGGAGGGTGACAGCGGGGTGACGGGTATCTCTGCCTCTTCGATCACTGACAGAACGTCGTCGCTGACACCATCCGCAACCAGAATTTCCCGAGGTGACAGCCGGGCAAGTTCCGGGGCAAGACGCACCAATGGGCAGGGCATCACGTGAAACGCACCTGTGGAAATATCGGTCCAGGCCAGCGCAGCCTCTCCCCTGATATCTGCATAGGCGGCGAGGTAATTATGGTGCCGTGCCTCCAGCAGAGTGTCTTCTGTCAGGGTGCCAGGCGTGACCAGACGAACCACCGCCCTGTGAACCACGGCTTTCGACCCACGCTTCTTCGCCTCTGCCGGGTCTTCCATCTGTTCGCAGACCGCAACGCGAAACCCCTTGCGGATCAGCGTCAGGAAATAGCCCTCGGCAGAATGCACGGGAACGCCACACATCGGAATGTCTTCGCCCAGATGTTTGCCGCGTTTCGTCAGCGCGATATCCAGCGCTTCGGCTGCCGCGACGGCATCGTCAAAAAACATCTCGTAAAAGTCGCCCATCCTGTAAAACAGCAGCGCGTCGCGGTGTTGCGCCTTGATCTCCAGGAATTGCGCCATCATCGGCGTCACTTGTGCGGTCATCGACATCCCCTTACCTGCGCCGCCACAGTACAAATTGCGCGGGCCGGGTAAAAGGCCGCAAAACTGCTTGGTTGTGACGTTGGGGCAATCGCCGTAAGACAATCTGGCTGGAAAAACGGAGACCGAGCGAAAATGTCGAACAAGACGAAAGTCACACGCGAAGAGGCGCTGGCCTATCACCTGGAACCGCGTCCGGGGAAAATCGACATTCAGGCCTCGACCTCGATGACCACGCAGCGCGACCTGAGCCTGGCCTATTCGCCCGGTGTGGCGGTCCCGTGCGAGGCCATCGCCGAGAACCCGGAACTCGCCTATGACTACACCACCAAGGGCAACATGGTGGCGGTGATTTCCAACGGCACGGCGGTTCTGGGTCTTGGGAACCTTGGCGCGCTCGCGTCCAAGCCGGTGATGGAGGGCAAGGCGGTGCTGTTCAAGCGCTTTGCTGACGTCAATTCCATTGATATCGAGCTGGACACAGAAGACCCGGAAGAATTCATCAAGGCAGTGCGCCTGATGGGGCCGAGTTTCGGCGGGATCAATCTTGAAGACATCAAGGCGCCGGAATGCTTCATCATTGAGCAGACGCTCAAGGAAGAGATGGATATTCCCGTCTTCCACGATGACCAGCACGGCACCGCGGTGATCTGTGCGGCGGGTCTGATCAACGCACTGCATCTGTCGAACAAGAAAATCGAGGATGTGAAGATCGTGCTGAATGGCGCGGGTGCGGCCGGAATTGCCTGTCTTGAGCTGTTGAAAGCCATGGGCGCGCGGCATGACAACTGCATCATGTGCGACACCAAGGGTGTGATCTACCAGGGCCGCACCGAGGGCATGAACCAGTGGAAATCGGCGCACGCGGTGAAGACCGAGGCGCGCACGCTGGAAGATGCGATGAAGGGCTGTGACGTGTTCCTTGGCGTGTCTGCCAAGGGCGCGGTGACTCAGGACATGGTTCTATCCATGGCCGACAACCCGGTGATCTTCGCCATGGCCAATCCTGATCCCGAGATTACCCCGGAAGAAGCGCATGAGGTGCGGGTGGATGCCATCGTGGCCACCGGTCGCAGCGACTATCCCAACCAGGTGAACAACGTTCTGGGCTTCCCCTATCTCTTCCGTGGGGCACTGGATATCCACGCTCGTGCCATCAATGACGAGATGAAGATCGCCTGTGCCGAGGCGCTGGCTGAATTGGCTCGTGAAGATGTGCCGGACGAAGTCGCCATGGCCTATGGCCGCAAGCTGTCCTTCGGGCGCGACTACATTATTCCCACGCCGTTCGATCCCCGGCTGATCTACACGATCCCCCCTGCGGTGGCAAAGGCCGGGATGGAAACCGGCGTGGCGCGGCGACCGATCATCGACCTCGATGCCTATGCACAGACCCTGAACGCGCGGATGGACCCGACGGCCTCTGTCCTGCGGGGGATCAACGCGCGGGCGCGTGCGGCGCAGGCCCGCATGATCTTTGCCGAGGGCGACGATGTGCGCGTGCTGCGCGCGGCGGTGGCCTATCAGCGTAACGGGATGGGCAAGGCCATCGTCGTCGGCCGCGATGCGGATGTGAAACAGAAGCTGGAAAGCGTGGGTCTGGGCGATGCGGCGCGCGAGTTGCAGATCGTGAACGCGGCCAATACGCCACATCTCGATACCTACAAATCCTTCCTTTACGACCGGTTGCAGCGCAAGGGCTTCGACCGCACCGATATTCACCGGCTGGCCGCCCGTGATCGGCATGTGTTCTCGTCCCTGATGCTGGCGCATGGGCATGGGGATGGGTTGGTGACGGGGGCCACCCGCAAATCGGCGCATGTGCTGGGACTGATCGGGCATGTCTTCGATGCGCGGGCGCAAGATGGGGCTGTTGGGGTCACGGTTCTGATGAACAAGGGCAAGATCGTGCTGATCGGCGATACGCTGGTCCACGAATGGCCCGAGGCCGAGGATCTGGCCCTGATCGCGCAGCGCGGTGCAACCGTGGCGCGCGGTCTGGGGATCGAACCGCGTGTGGCCTTCGTCAGTTTCTCGACCTACGGCTATCCGGTGTCGGAACGGGCCGAGAAGATGCACCTTGCGCCAGAGGTTCTGGACAAATGGGGCGTGGATTTCGAATACGATGGCGAAATGACCGTCGATGTGGCCCTGAACCGTGAAGTCATGGCGCAGTATCCGTTCACGCGCTTGTCCGGTCCTGCGAATGTTCTGGTGGTGCCGGCGCGGCATTCGGCGTCGATCTCGGTCAAGCTGATGCAGGAAATGGCTGGCGCGACCGTGATCGGTCCGATCCTGACCGGGCTGGAACATCCTGTGCAGATCTGTTCGACGGGCTCGACTGCCAACGACATCCTGAACATGGCCGCGATGGCTGCCAGCCGCATTGGTCACTGAATGGAAAAGGCCCGCGAGAGGTGATCTCGCGGGCCTCTTTCGTCTCTAAACCAAGCGAAATCAGCTCGTCATGCCGTCCCAGAAATTCTTGACCTTGTCGAAGAAGCCCGTGGCATTCGGGTTGTTCGACTTGGCGCAGGATTCTTCGAACTGGCGCAACAGCTCTTTCTGTTCGCTGGTCAGTTTCACCGGGGTTTCAACGGCCAGCTCGATATACATATCGCCCTGACCGGTGCCGCGCAGCGCGGGCATGCCCTTGGCGCGCAGGCGCATCTGACGCCCGGATTGGGACCCTTCGGGCACCTTCACGCGGCTGCGGCCACCGTCGATCGTGGGCACCTCGACCTCGCCACCCAGGGCGGCCTTGGTCATCGACACCGGCACGCGGCAGAACAGGTCCAGCCCGTCACGCTGGAAGATCGCGTGATCCTGCACCTCGATGAAGATATAAAGATCACCCGGAGGCCCGCCGCGCAGCCCGGCCTCACCCTCGCCTGACAGGCGAATGCGGGTGCCGGTTTCGACGCCGGCGGGGATGTTGACCGACAGCGCCTTTTCCTTCTCGGTCCGGCCTGATCCGCCGCAGACACGGCAGGGGTTTTTCACGATCTGACCAGCACCCGAACAGGTGGGGCAGGTGCGTTCAACGGTGAAGAAGCCCTGTTGCGCGCGTACCTTGCCCATGCCCGAACAGGTGGGACAGGTCTGGGGCTCGGCCCCGCCTTCCGCGCCGCTGCCGTTGCATTCACCGCAAGACACAGAGGTCGGGACGGTGATTGCCTTTTGCAGGCCCGCATAGGCCTCTTCCAGCGAGATCCTGAGGTTATAGCGCAGGTCGGATCCGCGCGTGGCCCTGTTGCGGGCACCACCACGCTGACCGCCCATGAAATCGCCGAACAGGTCTTCGAACACATCTGAAAAGGCACTGGCGAAATCGCCCTGGCCCCGGCCACCGCCCGCACGCGGGCCGCCGCCCATGCCGCCGTCGAATGCCGCGTGACCATAGCGGTCATAGGCGGCCTTCTTGTCGGCATCCTTCAACACTTCGTAGGCTTCGTTGACTTCCTTGAACTGAGCCTCGGCATCCGGATTGTCCGCGTTGCGGTCCGGGTGCAGTTCCTTGGCCTTCTTGCGGTAGGCCTTTTTCAGCTCGTCCGCCGAGGCCCCCTTGGAGGCCCCGAGAACCTCGTAATAGTCGCGTTTTGCCATTTGGATTGCTGCCTTCCTCAAACGCGCAGACCGGCCAAGGGGTGTCCTCAGCCGGTCGCACGTGGGTCAGTTCACGCGATCACGACCGACGGTCGTTGTCGAGGTCCTCGAAATCCGCGTCCACGATGTCGTCATCGACGCCGCCGGGTTCGTCCACACCGTCAGGCGCGTCTTCGCCAGCTTCCTCGGCCTGGGCCTTGTAGATGGCTTCACCCAGCTTCATTGCGGCTTCGGTCACGTTCTGGATGCCGCCCTTGATCTTGGCCGCGTCTTCGGAGTCCAGCGTTTCTTCCAGCGCCTTGATCGCCAGTTCGATGGCTTCGATGGTGGTCGGATCGACCTTGTCGCCATGTTCTTCCATCGACTTCTGGGTCGAGTGGATCAGGCTTTCAGCCTGGTTCTTCGCTTCGACCAGTTCCTTGCGGCTCTTGTCGGCCTCGGCGTTTTCCTCGGCTTCGCGCACCATGCGTTCGATATCGTCATCGGACAGGCCGCCGGATGCCTGGATGGTGATCTGCTGTTCCTTGCCGGTGCCCTTGTCCTTGGCGCCCACGGACACGATGCCGTTGGCGTCGATGTCGAAGGTCACCTCGATCTGCGGCATGCCGCGCGGTGCGGGCGGGATATTCTCAAGGTTGAACTGGCCCAGCATCTTGTTGTCTGCCGCCATTTCCCGTTCACCCTGGAACACGCGAATGGTCACTGCATTCTGGTTGTCTTCCGCGGTCGAGAAGATCTGCGACTTCTTGGTCGGGATCGTCGTGTTGCGGTCGATCAGGCGGGTGAAGACACCACCGAGCGTTTCGATGCCAAGCGAGAGGGGCGTCACATCCAGCAGAACCACGTCCTTGACGTCGCCTTGCAGAACACCGGCCTGAATCGCGGCACCTAGGGCCACGACTTCGTCGGGGTTCACACCCTTGTGCGGTTCTTTTCCGAAGAAGCTCGACACTTCCGAGATCACCTTGGGCATGCGGGTCATGCCGCCGACCAGGACGATTTCGTCGATCTCGCCCTTGGACAGGCCAGCATCCTTCAGCGCGGCCTGACAGGGCTTGAGCGACGCCTTGATCAGATCACCTACCAGCGATTCCAGCTTGGCGCGGGTCAACTTCATGACCATGTGCAGCGGCGTGCCGTCCTTGCCCATCGAGATAAAGGGCTGGTTGATTTCGGTCTGGGTGGCGGAGCTGAGTTCGATCTTGGCTTTCTCGGCGGCCTCTTTCAGGCGCTGGAGGGCCATCTTGTCCTTGGTCAGGTCGACGCCGTGTTCCTTTTTGAACTCGTCCGCCAAGTAGTTGACAATGCGCATGTCAAAGTCTTCACCGCCAAGGAAGGTGTCGCCGTTGGTGGATTTCACTTCGAAGAGGCCGTCGTCAATCTCCAGAATGGTGATGTCGAACGTACCGCCGCCAAGGTCATAGACCGCGATGGTTTTGCTGTCTTTCTTGTCCAGGCCATAGGCAAGGGCAGCCGCAGTCGGTTCGTTGATGATCCGCAGCACTTCGAGGCCCGCGATCTTGCCGGCGTCCTTGGTGGCCTGACGCTGGGCGTCGTTGAAATAGGCGGGCACGGTGATGACGGCCTGCGTCACTTCCTCACCGAGGTAGCTTTCGGCGGTTTCCTTCATCTTGCCCAGGATCAGCGCGGACACCTGGCTGGGGCTGTATTTCTCGCCCTTCACCTCGACCCAGGCGTCGCCATTGCCACCGTCCACGATGGCATAAGGCACCAGTTTCTTGTCCTTCTCGACCGCGGGGTCGCCCACGCGGCGGCCGATCAGGCGCTTGACGGCGAAGATGGTGTTGTCGGGGTTGGTGACGGCCTGCCGCTTTGCGGCCTGACCCACCAGCTTTTCGTCATCGGTGTAGCCGACGATCGAAGGGGTGGTGCGTGCGCCTTCCGAGTTTTCGATAACGCGGGGCTGCGATCCGTCCATGATGGCAACACAGGAGTTCGTGGTGCCGAGGTCGATACCAATCACTTTGGCCATGTCTTTGTCATTCCTTCTTCAAGGCGATGTTGCAGGGGGCGGGTCCGATTGCGGCCCCCGGCCCCTTATCCCAATTTGGCCGAGGAGTGCCCCGACCGAGCTTCGCAGGGTATATAAGTGGGGGTTCCGGTCGCTGCAAGCGTGGCAAAGCGTTGAAATGGACGGAATCTGACTCAGGTTCCATCCGTGGAAGAGTTTGAGAGAGGTGCGCCCATGAACAAGCTGCAGATTCAGGGCTTCGACATCTATCCCGACCACTTGTCGCCTGATGCGCAGGCGCAGATGGTGGCAGATATCCGCAAGGTTGTTCAATCGGCGCCGCTGTTTCACCCCGTAACGCCTCGCGGGCAGAAAATGTCGGTGCGCATGACGTCTGCGGGCCGGTTCGGCTGGGTCAGTGACAGGCGGGGCTATCGGTATGAGGCGACGCATCCGAACGGGATGGAGTGGCCCGCGATTCCGGGCAGCATTCTGGCCGTCTGGCAGGAATTGTCAGGGTCGGTGCGAAATCCCGATTGCTGCCTGATCAACTTTTACGGCGAAGGCACCCGCATGGGGCTGCATCAGGACAAGGATGAACAGGATTTCAGCCAGCCTGTCCTGTCCATCTCACTCGGGGATGAGGCGCTGTTTCGGATGGGCAATGTTGAGCGTGGCGGAGCGACCAGATCCGTCTGGCTGCGGTCCGGTGATGTGGTGGTGATGGGTGGCGAGGCGCGGCTGCGCCATCACGGGATCGACCGGATCAAGTTTGGCTCCTCCCCGCTCTTGCCGAACGGGGGAAGGATCAACCTGACCTTGCGGGTGGTCGATTAGCGCGACAGGGAACAGCAGCCTTCCAACAGCTCGGACCCCTGGGGGCTTGTGCGCAGGAAATGGGCGATGATGCCGTAGTCCCGATCACTCATGCCATCCGAACAGATGCCGCGGCGGATGAAGGCCGTCATCCTGGAATTTCCGCTGTCCAGAACCATGCCGAAAGCCTGCGGTCCTCTGGCAGAGGCGGTCCCGCTCCACAATTCTGCGAAGGGTTCTGGGGCGGCCATCGTCACGCTGTTGAAGTTGCCGCCACCGATCAAGCGCTCAAAGCTCCAGAACGGTTCGGTCCCGTGACAATAGAGCGGCGCGGGAAGGCCTGCGTTCCAGTCCGGCCCCATGCGGCTGAGAAACCGCATCGAGGACCAGCCGGATGTTTCGCCGATGATGACGCGTCCCCACCGGCGGTCCTCGGTGGTGCCCACAACCTCCACATGGGTTTGGTTCGGGGCGAAAGAGCCGATGATCTGATGGTTCACGCCGGGACCGGACCGAACGTTCAGCACGTCTGTCGCGGCGACACCAGTGACACGGTAAAGCGCGGGGTAATCATGCACTTGGGCAGCCACTGCATGGCCAAAAAACACAAGAAAGAGGGTCAAAAGAAGTTTTTTCATCGTCCTGCCGTCCAGCTCGCGGAAACCCGTTTCCGGGTATAGAAATCGCCCATGAGCCCCAGCATCACGAGGGCGATGGTGAAATAAATCGGGTAGTGCCAATTGGTGTGATGCGGGAAGTAATTATTGAAGGCAAAGCCGCGCGCCTGGTCGATCAGGTGGAACAGCGGGTTCCACGTGAACCAGGGCAGCATCATCGCCGGCAATGCGTTTGCAACGAACATCTTGCCGGAGGCGATCATGTTTGCACGGGTATAGACGCTTTGCAGGATCCCGATCAAATCAGGGAACCAGGGCTTGAGGTTCATGAAGATCAGCCCGACCGCGCAACCGGATGCCCATGACAGCAGATACATGAAGGTAACGCCCGACCAGTCATGAATGACCAGCCCGTCAAAGATCGTGTGAATCCCCAGCAGGATCACGCAGAGCGACAGCGTCTGGATATACAGTGCGGACAGGGCCGACGACACGATGGCCACGATCGTGTTCATCGGCGCGTGCAGCATCATGGCCGAGGTCGGACCCTCTGCCCCCATGACGGCACCAAGGGCCTTGATATGGGTCAGATAGAGGAAGATGCCGGTAACGAGGTAGATCAGGAAATCCCCCCGGATCATCATGCTGCGCGTGCCCAGAACCGTAAACATGAAGTAGAAGGCCACGACGAACAGGATCGCCTGAAGCATGCTCATGAGCAGGGCCATGATGGCATTGCCGTGCGACTGCCGGACCTTTCGAACCGTGGAGGTATATGTCAGCTCAGCCAGACTCAGCAGAATGGCGAAGGTCGATTTGCGTCTGGAATGACCGAACTGCATGCGTGTACCGAAATGTTGTCTGCCCGAACGCCAGGCCCCCCGTCTTTGTCGCAGGGATACCTTGCTCAATTCTTGTTAGGCGACGATAACGGCAAAAAGTGGTTTTTTCAATGAAACTCCCAAGGAGGAACGGGATGGATTTCCCCAGTATCGAGAAAGTCTTCCGCACCCTGGCCCTGCAGGCAGGTGATCGAATCATGGAGATTTACAATGCCGATGATTTCGAGGTGAAGGCAAAGTCGGACGAAAGCCCGGTGACCGAGGCCGATGAGGCCGCCGATGCCCTGATTTCAGCAGGGATCAGGTCGGCTTTCCCGGACATGGTTCTTGTGACCGAGGAACAGGCTGCCAGCCACGAGCAATCCGCCAGCAGTTTCATCATCGTCGATCCGCTGGACGGGACCAAGGAATTCATCAAACGCCGTGGCGACTTCACGGTGAACATCGCCCTTGTGCAGGACGGCGTGCCGATCCGTGGAGTCGTTTATGCGCCAGCCAAGGGGCGGTTGTTCTACACCGAGGCTGATGGTCGATCCGTCGAGGAAACCAAGCCGTTCGACACTGACAAAAAGGGCAACGTAGCCGCGATATCAGTCTCTAAACCGGACAATTCGGCTCTTCTGGTCGTCGCAAGCAAATCGCACCGGGATGCCGCGACAGATGCCTATATCGGCATGTACAATGTCGAAGACATGAAGAGCGCGGGGTCATCCCTCAAGTTCTGCCTGGTCGCAACGGGCGAGGCCGATCTCTACCCGCGTCTTGGCCGGACGATGGAATGGGACACGGCAGCGGGTGACGCGGTTCTGCGTGGTGCGGGGGGGCATGTGATCCGGTTCGACGATCACTCGCCCTTTACCTACGGCAAACCCGGATATGAGAACCCGTTCTTCATCGCCCATGCCCCGGGCGTCGATCTCAAGGCTGGCTGAATGACCACTGTTTGCATCATCCCCGCACGCTATGCGTCGACCCGTTTTCCCGGCAAGCCGCTGGCAGAGCTGAAGGGTGCCACCGGCATGTCCCGCAGCCTGATCGAACGCAGCTGGCTGGCTGCGCAAGACGTTGATGGCGTGGACGCGGTCTACGTAGCGACGGACGATGATCGAATTCGCACGGCGGCTGAGGCGTTCGGCGCCGAGGTGCTGATGACATCGGACAGCTGCCGAAACGGCACCGAACGCTGTGCCGAAGCGCTGGGCATGCTGGGCGATGACGTGGACATGGTGGTGAACCTTCAAGGGGATGCACCGCTGACGCCCGCCTGGTTCCTGGAGGATCTGATCAATGGGCTGAAGGCTGCGCCGGACGCGGCGCTGGCCACGCCGGTTCTGTGCTGCGACGGGGAAACCCATTCGGCGCTTATGGCCGACCGGCATGCAGGGCGCGTTGGCGGTACGACGGCGGTTTTCGACGCCAATCGCCATGCGCTCTATTTTTCGAAAGAGGTTATCCCCTACACGGGCCGCATCTATCAGCGCGATGAACCTACCCCGGTGTTTCATCATGTCGGTGTCTATGCCTACCGGCCCGATGCCCTGAAGGCCTACCCGACCTGGCCCGTCGGGGCGCTGGAAACACTGGAAGGGCTGGAGCAGCTTAGGTTCCTGGAAAACGGCCACAATGTGCTGTGTGTCGAGGTCGAAGCGCGGGGCCGCAAGTTCTGGGAGCTGAACAACCCGGAAGACGTGCCGAGAATAGAGACCATGCTGGCCGAGATGGGGGCGCCTTGACAGACTGCCCGCCCGTCAGTGTCATTGTCGTCAGCCACGGGCGCCCCGCCCTGCTGCGCCGCGCGCTGATCGGGATCGGGCAGGTATTCTATCGTCCCTTCGAACTGGTCGTCGTGGCCGATGCGGCGGGTCTTGAAGCCATTGCCGATCTGCCCTTTGCCGCTCGCATCAAGACAGCGTCGCAGGACACCCCCAATATCTCTGCTGCACGCAACGCCGGGCTGGCACTGTCTTGCGGCCAGATCGTGGCCTTCATCGACGATGACGCGGTGCCAGAGCCTACATGGCTGACTCATCTCATTTCCCCTTTGTTAGACACTGATATTGCTGCCGCGACAGGCACTGTCCTGGGGCGGAACGGCATCAGCGTCCAGTGGGCCAATCGCGTCGTTGACCGGCTTGGAAGAGCGTTTCCTGCGCCCCCGGGTCCCTTGCCGGAAGGTCGCGCTGTCAAGCTGGAAGGCACGAATATGGCGATCCGCCGGGAGGTGGCTCTTGCGCTTGGAGGGTTCGACGAAGGGTTCGCGTTCTACCTTGATGAGACCGATCTTGCCTATCGTCTGATGTGCGCGGGTCACCGGGCTGTTCACGCGCCATTTGCCGCCGTTCACCATGGATACGCCGCCAGCGAACGCCGCACCGGGGACCGGGTACCGCTAAACCTGTTCGAAATCGGCCAAAGCAGCATGCACTATCTGCAGAAGCATGCCACTGGAGACGAAGTGGCAGAGGGCATTGCCTCGATCAGGGCGGAACAATCCGAACGGGTCGAACGGTTGGTAAACTCCGGCGCATTGACCGTGCAGGCCGGGGCCAAGCTGCTTGACGGGTTCGAAGCCGGGCTGGACGCAGGCAGAACGCTGTCCGTGTCCACCTTTGAAGCGAGTGGAACCGGCCCCGCCTTTCAGCCGCTTCTGTCCGCGCCCGCCCCGGAACCGGCTTTGCTGACGGGACGGTGGTTTTCGCGCCGGCGCCTGCAAGTGCAGGCGAAATCGCTTGCGCAGGATGGCAGGTCGGTCACGTTGATGATTTTCGATCATACCATGCGGGCGCATCGGGTGGTCTTCACCCCTCAAGGATACTGGCTGCAAAGCGGCGGTTTGTTCGGAAGATCGTCAAGAAATCAGCGGCTTTTCATGATCTGGTCACTTGGTAGGCGCATAAGGTCCGAAATCGAAAGGCTGAAAAAAATTCGCTGGATTTCCGATGCCCCTGAATGCAATACCGACGAGGTGTCATAAAGAGAGCGTTCAAAGGAACGAAGTTTGCCGCGATTGGCCCGTATTTTGGGGTCTGACGGCAGACAAGTAGGTTCCAACCTGTTGGAGACGAAGATGAAGAAAGTAACCAAAGCGATTTTTCCGGTGGCAGGACTAGGCACGCGTTTCCTGCCAGCGACCAAATCCATTCCGAAAGAGATCATGACGCTCGTCGACCGCCCGTTGATCCAGTACGCGATCGATGAAGCACGGGCAGCGGGCATTAAGGAGTTCATCTTTGTCACCTCCCGCGGGAAAAGCGCGCTTGAGGATTATTTCGACATCGCGCCCGAGCTGGAAAGCACCTTGCGTAAGAAGGGCAAGACCGAGCTTTTGCAGACTCTGAAGTCCACCAACATGGATTCCGGCCAGATTGCCTATATCCGCCAAAACAAGGCCATGGGCCTGGGCCACGCCGTGTGGTGCGCGCGGCGTTTGCTGGGGAACGAGCCGTTCGCGGTCATTCTGCCGGATGACGTGATCGCCGCGGAAAAGCCCTGTCTGCAACAGATGATCGAGGCGCATGAGGAAACCGGTGGCAACATGGTCGCCGCGATGGAGGTTCCCCCCGAGATGACGTCGTCCTACGGGGTGCTCGACATTCGCGACGACATGGGATCGGTCGTATCGGTCAAGGGCATGGTCGAAAAGCCGGACATCCAGGATGCCCCGTCGAATCTGGCGGTTATCGGTCGGTATATCCTGACGCCCGACATCATGCGCAACCTTAACCGTGCAAAATCGGGCGCAGGAGGAGAGATCCAGTTGACCGACGCGATTGCCGAGGAGATCAAGGCATCGGACAACGTCTATGGCTTCCGTTTCCGTGGTCAGCGCTATGATTGCGGGTCCAAGGCAGGATTCTTGCAGGCGACCGTGGCCTTCGGTCTGGCACGTGACGATCTGCGCGACGAGTTTTCCCAGTTTCTCGACCAGATGTCGGCGACGAAGAACGCAGCCCAGTAACCTATGATCGGGCCCGCCCTGTGTCTTGACCTGACGCGGCTGTTGTCCCGCGTCGGGCGAGGTCAGTTGACGGGCGTTGATCGCGTCGAACGCGCTTATGCGGATTGGGTTCTTGAGACGGACACAGACCCCCGGTTTCTGGTGCGTAGCTCTCGCGGGTATATCCTGTTCGGGGTAGAGGGTGCGCGGGCGTTTCTGAACGCGCTTGACGGCAAATCGGACTGGCCTCCGCCTGATCTGCTGTCACGTCTGACCGGCAAGTCGGATCTGCTGCGACATCGGGCCGAGGCTTTGCTGCGTCGCCATGCCATTGCCCGCTGCCTGCACGCCAACCTGTTTCGACTGTTGTCCCAACACCTGCGGGAAGACACGACCTATCTGAATGTCGGTCACAGCAACCTGTCCGAGGACTGTCTACGGGCCTTTCGGGCCAACCCGGATGTGCAGGTCGCCGTGCTGCTGCACGATGCCATTCCTCTGGATCATCCGGAATTCTCTCGTCCAGAGATACCAGGGCATTTTCACAAGATGCTAACGGCCAGCCAGGACCATGCAAATCTGATCATCTGCAACTCGGAGGACACAAGACGACAACTTGTGCGGCATATGAGCCCGGACATGGCCTTCGTCACGGCCCATCTTGGCCTGCCCGATCGCGTGGAGAAAGAGCCGTTATCGCTTGGTTTAGACCCTGATACTCCGCGATTTGTGTGTCTTGGCACCATTGAGCCCCGTAAGAACCACCAGCTGTTGCTGGATGTCTGGGCGATGCTGCCCGAATCTGGTCGCCCGCATCTGCATATTGTTGGCCAGAGGGGATGGGCATCGGAGGAATTCTTTCAACGGCTCGACACCCACCCGCTGCGTGGAACTGCGATCTTTGAACACAGCGACCTGAGCGATGGTCAGGTGCGGACCCTGTTGGAGGGGTCGCATGGGCTGCTGTTTCCAACGCTGGCAGAGGGTTTCGGCTATCCCCCGCTGGAGGCCGCGCGGCTTGGGGTGTTGCCAATCTGCTCGGACCTTCCGGTGTTGCGCGAAACCGTTAACGATTGCGCCGTTTACCTTGACCCTCAGGACGCGTATTCTTGGCTGGAAACGATTAAGAAACGATCGGGGGATAGACTGGCGGACGAGATGCTGCCAGCGGCGAAGCTTCCGACGTGGCAGGCACATTTCGACACGGTTTCTGAGGCCCTTCAAAAGGCCCGGGCAGGGGACATGGTATGAAGGTGGTTCAGCGCTACAAGCTGCGCCTTGAACGTAAGCGGTTTCTGATCCGTGCCTGGCGCAAGGCGCGGGATCTTCTGCTTGTGGCAGACCGCACCGACCAGATCCGACCCAACGATGTTCTGTGCTTCGTCACCCTGCGAAACGAGCGAATCCGCCTGCCCTATTTCCTGCGCTACTATCGTGACAGGGGCGTGTCTCATTTCATCTTCGTGGATAATGACAGCACCGATGGCACACGCGAATACCTGGCCGGGCAGGGCGATTGTTCGGTCTGGACCACGCCCGCCAGCTACAAACGCTCCCGCTTCGGGATGGATTGGCTGAATTCGCTGTTGCGGGAATATGGTCATGGTCACTGGTGTGTCGTCGTCGACCCGGATGAGTTCCTAGTCTACCCGTTCTGCGACACGCGCCCTATCCCTGCGCTGACCGACTGGCTGGAAAGCAGCTCGATCAAGTCCTTTGGGGCGATGCTGCTGGACATGTACCCCAAGGGGCCGATCACGACGCAGCCTTATAGCGAGGGACAGAACCCGTTCGACATTGCCTGCTGGTTCGACAGCGGCAACTACATGATCAAGCGCAACTGGGATTTCGGCAATCTTTGGATTCAGGGTGGCCCACGGGCGCGCCTGTTCTTCCCGGACAATCCCGAACGCGCCCCGGCGCTGAACAAGATCCCGCTGGTGAAATGGGACAAGAACTATGCCTTTGCCAGCTCTACCCATATGTTGCTGCCGCGCGGGCTGAACCTCGTGTTCGATGAGTGGGGGGGTGAAAAGGCCTCTGGCGTATTGATGCATGCTAAGTTCCTCGACACCTTCACCACGAAGGCGCGGGAGGAACTGCAGCGCAAGCAGCACTACGCCAACAGTCACGAATACAAGGCCTATGCCGCCGGATTGCAGGAAGACCCGAACCTTTGGTGCAAATGGTCTGAACGCTTCATCAACTGGCGGCAGCTGGAAATCCTCGGGCTCATGTCCAAGGGGAACTGGGCATGAGCGTCGGGTTCGTCATGCTCTGCCATACGGCGCTGCATCGCGCGGCGCAGGTGGCGCGGCATTGGGCGGAACGGGATTGCCCGGTGGTGATCCACGTGGACAAACGCGTGTCGAATGAGGCGTATTCGGGTCTGAGATCTGATCTGTCTGACCTGCCGAACGTCAAATTCTGCGGGCGGCACAAATGCGAATGGGGCACCTGGTCTCTGGTCGCCGCATCGCAGACCGCGTCAGAAATGATGTTGGCCGAATTCCCCAATGTCAGACATGTTTTCCTGTCCAGCGGGTCCTGCCTGCCCTTGCGCCCGGTCGAGGAGCTCAAGGCCTATCTGGCGGCCCGTCCGCGCACCGACTTCATCGAAAGTGTCACGACGGAAGACGTGGAATGGACGGTGGACGGTCTGCATGCGGAACGGTTCCAGCTTAGGTTTCCCTTTTCGTGGAAACGTCACCGCAGGCTGTTCGACGGCTATGTGGAACTGCAGCGCAAGGTGGGCTTCAAGCGGACCATGCCGGACGACCTGGTCCCGCATCTGGGCAGCCAATGGTGGTGCCTGACCCGTCAGACACTGTCCGCCATCCTGCAAGACCCGTCACGCAAGGCCTATGACCGGTTCTTCAAACTGGTCTGGATTCCTGACGAAAGCTATTATCAGACACTGGTTCGCAAGTATTCGACCCATATCGAAAGCCGGTCGCTGACGCTCTCAAAATTCGATTTTCAGGGCAAACCCCATGTCTTCTATGATGACCACCTGCATCTGCTGCGGCGGTCGGATTGCTTCGTCGCGCGCAAGATCTGGCACAAGGCGGATTGGCTCTATGAAACCTTCCTGACCGATCAGGATCGCGGCACCGTCATGGCCGAACCCGCGCCGGGCAAAATCGACCGGGTCTTCGCCAAGGCGCTGGAACGACGAACGCGGGGGCGGGCGGGCATGTATATGCACAGCCGCTTCCCGAACCCTGACTGGGAAAATGGAAAGACCAGCGCGCCCTATTCGGTCTTTCAGGGGTTCAACGACCTCTTCGAGAATTTCGAACCGTGGCTGGCCCGCCGTCTTGGCACGCGGGTGCATGGCAACCTGTTCGACCCCGTGCGCGTGCGGTTTTCGGGCGATGCGGATGTCTATGCAGGCTGCTTGTCCTCGGCCGCCGCCATTCGCGACTATGACCCTGAACATTTCCTGACCAGCCTGATCTGGAACACGCGGGGCGAACGTCAGGTGTTTCAGTTCAGCCCGCGCGACGAACAGCGGATCGGGGCGTTCCTCGCCTCTGACGGGAATGCGCAGATCTCGGTTGTGACAGGGGCCTGGGCGGTGCCGCTGTTCAACTCGAATCAGGATTTCCACACGATCCGAAAGACGGCAGCCCTGCTGCAAAAGCAGGAAATCGACTTCGTCAACATTCTGCGCCGGGTGCAGACACGGGCGGAGGTGAAGATCTGGTCCCTGGCGGAATTCGTCGAAGAGCCGATGGAAAACCTGCAATCAATCCTCGATGCCATCGGTGGCCCGTCCTCCGGTGCGCGCATAACCGAGGCGCCGCGCATGGTCGATCTGTCGGGATTTGGTCAGTTCCTGCAAAATCTGAAGAACCAGGGGATGAACCCGCATGTCACGGGTGACTTCCCCGTCAACCAGCCCGGAATGCAACCCAGGTCGGGCGGGTCCCGGCCCTATCTTGTCAGGTAACCCATGTCCGACCGTTTCGATGCCTTCGTGATCTTTGCCGAAATGCGGACGGGCTCGAACTATCTGGAGGCGACGCTGAACGATCTGCCCGATCTGAATTGTCTGGGCGAGGTCTATAACCCGACCTTCATGGGCCATCACAATACGTTCGAGATGCATGGTGTCGACATGGACCGGCGCGAGGAAAAGCCGCTCGCCCTGTTGGATGCCATCCTTGGGAATGCGGGCGACTCCCTACCGGGCTTTCGGTTCTTCCACGACCATGATCCGCGCGTGTTGGACCGTATCCTGCCCGATCCGCGCATTGCCAAGGTGATCCTGACCCGTAATCCGCTGGAAAGCTATGTCAGCCGCCGGATCGCGACTGAAACCGGTCAGTGGCGCCTGACGGATATGAAGCACCAGAAAAGCGCCAAAGTGGAGTTCCGCTTGTGGGAGTTCGAGACGATGCTGGAAGACCTGCAATCGTTCCAGATCCGGCTGCAACGCGGGCTGCAAACCTCCGGGCAGGCGGCGTTCTATATTCGATATGAAGACATCAACGATGTGGAGGTCGTGAACGGCTTGGCGCGGTTCCTGGGGTCGAGCCATGCGTTGGAGGCGACGAACTCGAAGCTGAAAAAGCAGAACCCGAGCGATCTGAGCCAGAAGGTGGAAAACTACGACCACATGGTCCGGTCGTTGGCCAAGCTGGACCGGTTTGATCTGAGCAAAACCCCCAATTTCGAGCCTCCGCGTCATCCCGGCGTGCCGGGCTTCGTTTTGATGCCGGACACCGGGTTGATGTTCATGCCAATCCGCGGCGCGGCGGTGGACCCTGTCAGGGATTGGATGGCGGGGCTGGAGGGTATCAGCGCGGACAAGCTGCTGACCGGGCTAAAGCAGAGGGACATCCGCCAATGGATGCGCAAACATCCGGGCCACCGCAGCTTTACTGTCCTGCGTCACCCGCTGGAACGCGCCTATCACGTATTCAACAGCTGCATTCTGCCCACAGACAGGCCTGCCTATGCCAATATCCGGCGGGTACTGAAGAATCGCTATAACCTTCCCATTCCCAAGGACGGGCTGATCCCCGGCTACTATGCCGACCAGCACAAGGAGGCGTTCATCGCCTTTCTGAATTTCCTGAAAGGGAACCTTGCCGGACAGACCAGCCTGAAGGTGGAACAGATCTTCGCGTCACAGACGGCACTGATTCAGGGCATGGCCAATTTCGCGCTACCCGACCGCATCTTGCGGGAAGAGGAGCTGATCGAAGAACTGCCGAAGCTGGCCAAAGCGCAGGGGCGCGATGGCGCAGAGTTCGACATGGCCTTGCCAGAGGAGCCTTTCCCGCTGGCAGAGATCAACGACAGTGAGATCGAGTCGCTGATCTTCGACATCTATCGCAAGGATTTCCTGAATTTCGGCTTCCAGACCTGGGAGCCTTAGGCCGCCTGCGTCGCGCGTGCCTCGGTCAGCAAGGTATGCAGCGTCGCCGCGTCTGAATTGGCCCGCAGTTTTTCACACAGGACCGGGTCGCGCAGGGTGCGAGAGACAAGCGCCAGTGCCTTGAGATGCTCGGTTCCCGCTTCCTCTGGTGCGAACAGCGCAAAAACCAGGTCGACAGGCTGGCGGTCCACGGCGTCGAAATCCACAGGTCGATCCAGCTTGATGAACGCGCCCTGTACCCCGGTCAGGCCGGACAGGCGGGCATGCGGCAGGGCAACACCCTTGCCGAAGCCGGTCGGCCCAAGGCTTTCGCGTTCCAGCAGGGCCGACGTGATGTCCGTCATCGACAGCCCCGTCAGTGGCGCGGCTACATCGGCCACGGCCTGAATCAGCCGCTTCTTACTGGTGACATCAGCGATGATACGAACCGCTGTCGGGCTCAATAGTGACGCAAGATCCATGAAACCGTCCCGGTCTGGGGCCGCGCTTGCGCCCGGCCCCTGTTGCTTCTGTTAACGGGGGTCAATCCAGCCGACATTCCCATCTTCGCGGCGGTAGACCACATTCAACCCGTCGTGTCCCTCGTTTCGGAAAATCAGAACAGGCGAGCCGGAAATTTCCATCTGCATCACCGCTTCACCAACCGAAAGGGACGGAATTTTCGTCTCCATCTCGGCAATGATCATCGGCTGCAGCGATTCCGGTTCGTCCTCATCCCCATGGTCCGAGCCCGCGAGGATATACGAGGAACCTGCGAAGGTTTCAACGGGTTCTGAGCGCTTGATGTGATGGTCTTTCAGGCGGCGCTTGTAGCGACGCAGTTGCTTTTCCATCTTCTCTGCGCATTGGTCGAAGGATGCGTAGATTTCATGGTCGGCGGCTTTTGCCGACGCGGTCAACCCGGTCGACAGGTGGATGGTGGCTTCGCAGACATGCTCGTGGCCACTGCGCGAGAACACGATATTCGCGTCGGTCGGGCGTTCAGCGTATTTTTCCACGACGGCGCCAAGGCTGTCCTTCACATGGGTTTGCAAGGCGTCGCCGATATCGATTTGTTTTCCGCTGATCTGGTAGCGCATAGGACCTCCTTAAATGCAAACGGCCGACGCGGGGATGGGTCCCCGGCCGGCCGTTGGTCAGTGCGGCGATGTAACGAAAATGCCTGCCCGAAGTTTGCTTGCATTTGTCGGCCCGGTGGGTCCGGCGATGTGCAGTGCAAGATCGGGAACGCTTTCGTACATCCCCACCATTTGGCGCTGAATCGGGGCGATCTGTCAACGACAACTCGACGTGATCCGACCGTTGGCAAAGATCAACTGATGCGGAAACTGTGGCCCAGATAGACCCGGCGGACGTTCTCGTCTCGCACCACTTCCTCGGCGGTGCCGCTCATCAACATGGTGCCGTCATGAAGGATATAGGCGCGGTCCACGATTTCGAGCGTTTCGCGCACGTTGTGATCGGTGATCAAGACACCGATCCCCCGTTTTTTAAGGTCGGACACCAGCGCGCGTATTTCGGATACCGCAATCGGATCGACGCCTGCAAAGGGCTCATCGAGCAACAAGTAACGGGGGTTCGAGGCAAGGCAACGGGCGATCTCGGCGCGGCGGCGCTCACCCCCGGACAGGGACAGCGCAGGGGCCGCGCGCAGATGGGTGATGGAAAATTCCGACAGCAGTTCTTCCAGCCGTTCATGTCGCTTGTGGCGGTCTTTTTCCACCACTTCGAGAATCGCCGTGATGTTTTCCTCGACCGTCAGACCGCGAAAGATCGACATTTCCTGTGGCAGATAGCCGATGCCAGCCTTGGCGCGGCGATACATCGGTAGATAGGTGATGTCCTGTCCGTCCAGAATGACCTTGCCGCCTTCTGGTGCGACCAGACCGGCAATCGAATAGAAACAGGTGGTCTTGCCCGATCCGTTCGGCCCGAGAAGGGCCACAACTTCGCCCCGGTCCAATGTCATGGTCACGTCGCGGATTACCGGGCGGCGCTTGTAGCTTTTACGCAGATTGGTGACGCGCAGGCCCTGTTGGCCCTGTTCCATCACAAGATCGGGCCGGTCTGCCATCCGTTACTGCCCCGCAGGTTGCAGGATGGTGCGCACCCGGCCCTCGACGGTGCCGTTACCGGTGTTGAGGTCGATATTCAGCCGGTCACCGGCAATCGTGGTACGCCCTTGCGTCACCAGGACATCGCCCGACAGGAACACGTGACCGGTGTCGACCGAGTACTCCGCCTGTGCGCCTTCCGCAGCGTCCTGTCCGCGCGTGAGCAGCACGCCGCCAGTGGCCAGAACCTGCTGGATCTGCTGCGTGTCGCCTGTGCCGTAGATGACAGACACCTCGCCCGCCGCCATCCTCAGATCCCCCTGGATCACGATGACATTGCCGGAAAACACCGCATTTCCCGTCGTTTGATCCACGCTGAGGCTGTCGGACGTCACCTCGATCGGCTGGTTGGCGTCATGCGACACCCCCCCGAATCCGATGGATGTTTGTGCCGAGATCGGCAAAGCGGAAAGGCAAGCCACGCAAAGGGCAATGAGAAAGGCGCGCATGAAAGCTCCGTTAACTTCCGGGCTCGTATAGCACCCGAACACCGTCATTAAAAAGGACTACGTCGTTTCCATCAACCGCGCTGATTCGCATTGATCCGGCTGTCAGGGACAAACCGGGGCCGGTGACCAGCACATTTCCCGGCGCAACGGCGCTGGATGTGCCCATGTCGAAATGCAGAACCTCTGTATTCAGGCGTAGTCCGGTGGTGGTCGTCAACTGTACCTCGTCCCCCAGATCGGCGGCCTCGTTGCGCAGGTCAAACTGCCCGCTGCCTGCCACGATCAGCAGGATGGACTCAGCGTTCAGGTCAATGCGGGCCTCGATGGTTTCGGCATCCAGCATGTTGGGGTTGGTCAGCCTTGGCACCACGCGCGCGGCGGTGAAGATCACTTCGCGCCCATCCGACATGGTGCCGGCAAAGCGCGGCTGACCAAGGCTTTGTTCGCGGGCCAGTTCCTCCACATCCACTTCCGCGAAGGGGATGGCGCGGTTCGGATCCGGGGCGCGGGAGAACAGGAACAGGGTCGACAGCAGCGCCAGTGCCAGAAGCGGCAGGATCACCTTTACCCAGGCGACAACACGCGAATAGGTGTTGGGCGCGGCCATGTCCGTCCCCTCAGTGAGAGAAGATGTCGATCTCGGGCCAGCCCGCAAGATCCAGCTTGGCACGGGTGGGCAGGAAATCGAAACAGGCCTGGGCGATCTCGGTCCGGCCTTCGCGGTCCAGCCTTGTCTCGAAAATTTCCTTCAGCCGGTGCAGGTACAGCACGTCCGACGCGGCATAGGTCATTTGCGCATCGGTCAGCTTCGGCGCGCCCCAGTCAGAGCTTTGCTGCATCTTGGAAATGTCGACGTTCAACAGCTCCTGACACAGGTTCCGCAACCCATGGCGGTCGGTATAGGTGCGCACCAGCTTCGACGCGATCTTGGTGCAGAAAACCGGTGCGGCCAGCGCGCCGAAGGCGTGATACATTGCGGCAATGTCGAAGCGCCCGAAATGGAAGAGTTTCAGAACTTCGGGGTCTTCTAGCATCCGGGCGAGGTTCGGGGCTTTGGTTCGGCCCTTTTCGACCTGCACCAGATGCGCGTGACCATCCCCGCCTGACATCTGCACCAGACAAAGCCGGTCGCGCTGCGGGTTCAGACCCATCGTTTCGCAGTCGATAGCCACAACCGGCCCAAGGTCCAGCCCGTCGGGAAGGTCGTTCTTGTAAAGATGGATCGTCATCGTCTTCCCCTGATCAATCGCAGGCCGGGCCGCAGCTACCCCATGTTTCTCTGGCTGGGTTCATGTCACCTTTCGGAAAGATAGGCAACTTGGGGCGGGCTTGCCAATCGCACACGGTGTAATGGCGGTATCCGGCCTAGCCAGCCGTTACAGCTACGCCCCTTTGCCAGACCGTTGCCGGCCCTGTGCCATCGAGTTCAATGTGCAGGAAATCCGCCGAAACGCCGGGTTCGAGGCGTCCCAAACCTGTGCTGTCGCCAATAACAGAGGCCGGAATGGAGGTTGCCATGGCAAGTGCACCTGCCGGATCGGCAAAGCCCCATCCGATCAGGTTCCGAATGGCTGTCAGCTGGTCCAGATCCGCTCCGGCCAAAGTGCCGTCCTCCAGCGTCAGCCGGCCCTCTCTGCGCAGAACCTTGCGCCCGCCAAGATGAAATTCTGTCAGGTCGGATCCGGCAACGGCCATCGCGTCGCTGACAAGGAAGATTCTTCCCGGACCTGCCTTGGCCCGTAAGGCAATTCCAATACTGTCGGGGTGCGCGTGAATACCATCGGCGATCAGACCCGCTGAGAGTTCCGGCTGGCAGATCGCGCTGCCCACCAGACCCGGTTCGCGATTGCCAAGCTGGCTCATGGCGTTGAACAGGTGGGTCACGCAGGTGGCCCCGGCGTCCACGGCCTCCTGCACCTGCGCGGCGCTTGCTTGCGTGTGGCCAAGCGAGATGATCAGCCCCGCGTTGGTCAATTGCCGGATCTGGGCCGGGGTCACATTCTCGACTGCAACGGTCATTTTTAGAACCGGCAATCGGTGCGCACCGTCGATCAGGATTTCGACATCCCGATCGGTCATGGGGCGGATGAACCGCGCCTCATGCGCACCCTTGCGGGCAACCGACAGGTGCGGCCCCTCCAGGTGCAGTCCGGCGATGCCGGGAATGTCGGCGGCAATGGCGGCCTCGACCGCGTTGATGGCGGCAATCGTCTTCTCGGGCGCATCGGTGATCAGCGTTGGCAGGATGGAGGTTGCGCCAAGCGTGGCATGGGCGCGGGCGATGCGGCGCAGGGCATCGACGGACTGGTCATCGTTCAGCATCACCCCGCCGCCGCCATTGACTTGCAGGTCTACAAAGCCCGGTGCGAGCAGACCACCGGGAAGGCTACGGCGGGGGATTGTGTCATCCAGATCGCCTGTTGGGACAATCGCCAAGATCCGGCCGCGTTCCACGATCAGCGCGCTGTCTGATTGAAAGGCCGCGCCATCGAAAATGCGAGGACAGAGATAGGCTGTGCGATGCTCCGTCATACGGTTTCCGTTACTTTGCGCAGATGGCGCGGTGTGTCGGGGTTGATGCCCCGATCTGCCGCGACCCGCTCGACCATCGTATAGAAGGACACCATAAGCGCGATTGCATCCGTCAGCGCGTGGCCCGTGCGCACATGCGGCAGTTGCGTGGCGCCAGACGGCTGATCGGAGGTCAGAAACACGCTGGCTCCTTTCGCGGCCAGATTGTCCGCGACCTGAACCACTGACGCCTCTGCCGCATCACCCACGGCGAAGCACAGCACGGGGAACCCTTCCTCGACGATGGAAACCGGGCCATGCAATACCTCTGCCGCCGAATAGCTTTCGGCGTGGATCTGGCAGGTTTCCTTGAACTTGAGCGCGGCCTCATTTGACATGGCCCAGGACGGCCCACGCCCGAGCGTGAAGAGCGATTTCTTCTGTCCGATGGCGCGGCGCAGGTTCGGCCAATCCAGCCAGACGGCACGTTCCAGATGGGTGGGCAGGTCTTTCAGGGCGGAAAGCAAAGTGTCATTGCCGGACCAGTGGGCCAGCAGCAGCAGGCCGGACACGGCAGAGGTCACAAAGGTCTTGGTCGCCGCGACGCTGCGTTCAGGGCCAGCGAAGATGTCGATTGTATGGGCCGATGCCTGCGCCAGTGGCGACGCGGGGTCGTTGGTGATGGCCACCGTCAAGGCGCCGCCCTTGCCAGCCCCTTTGGCCATGGACACGATATCGGGGCTTTTTCCCGATTGAGAGACAGAGAGGCACAGACCACCGGCCAGTTTCAGATCGGCCCCGTAGATCGAGGCAACCGAAGGCCCGATAGAGGCCACGGGCAGGCCAAGTTCCAGCTCGATCGCGTATTTCAGGAAGGTACAGACATGGTCAGACGACCCGCGCGCCACGGTGACCACGAAACGGGGGTCGGCAGCACGGGCGGCGTCCGCGATGGCGGCGATACCGGCCGATTTCTCGGCCACCAGACGGGCGACGACCTGCGGAATCTCCAGGATTTCCCGGCGCATCTGGGTGGACTGATGGGTCATGGTTTGATTGCCTTTGCTACAGGCGCAGCTCTGCCACGAAATCGTAGGCATCGCCGCGATATATGGATTTGGTGAATTCAGCGACCCGGCCCGAGGGCAGGTAGGACACGCGCTCGATCCGCAGGCCGGCGGCCCCTTCGGCCACACCGAGCAGATCGGCGTCGTCTTGGCCCAAGTTGATAGCCGAGATTTTCTGGATGGCGCGGACCGGGCGATTCCCGTCCTGTTCCAGCACGTCATAGAGCGAAGTCGTGACGGCAATCGGGTTTGGCAGGATGTCGACGGGCAGCGCCGCACGCTCGATGGCCATGGGCCGATCATCGGCCATGCGCAGCCGCGAAATGCGCGCGACGGAATCGTTGGCAGACAGCGCCAGCGCGATGGTTTCTTCGGGTGACGGCAGGCAGATACTGCGTTCGAGCCAGACCGAGGTCGACTTCATCCCGCGCCGGGACATGTCCTCGGAAAACGAGGTCAGATGGGACAGCGATTGCTCCACCCGCTGTGCCTTTTCCGTGACGAACGTGCCCGACCCCTGCCGCTGAATGACTGTCCCCGACTCCACCAACGCCTGAATCGCGTTGCGCACGGTGACTCGCGACAGGCCGGTCAGAGAGGCAATCTCTCGTTCCGAGGGAAGGGACGCGCCGGGTGGCAGAATTCCAACCTCAGGGTCCATCGCCTTTTCGATCCGCTTGCGCAGCTGCACATAGCGCGGCCCCGCGACCTGATCGAGCCAGCCATCCGCCTTGAGATAATCGGTGATCTTCATGTCGTGCCTCCGCTTCGTGGCAGGCGCCGAGCGAGGGTCAGGGCCCCCGCGAGCGCGGAGTCATCCGGATTGGACAGTGCCCCGGCGATATTCGCAGGCAGGAAGTCTGCATATCGCTGTGCCAACCCGCCAATCGGGCAAAGCCGTTCCTCCCGTTTCCAGTCAAGCCGGTTGAGGCCGGACACGATATAGGCCGCGCCATCCTTCATCAGGGTGGTCGCGATTTCGTCTCCCGCCCTGGCCGCCGCAACGATTCTTGGTGCAAAATGGGCGAAATCCACCGGCCGGGCCGTTGCGGCAAAGCCGACTATTCCGGCGGGTCCGTTCAGTTCGTCCAGGATCTCGGTTGTCAGGGCAGACCCCTTAATCAGACCGTCTGATGCATGAAGGGCGCGTGACAATAGCTTTCGGCCAAGATCGGCGCCTGATGCCTCGTCTCCGAGGACGAAACCCCAACCGCCGATCAACTCAATATGATCGTGGGCACGCCGCGCAAGAAACGACCCGGTGCCTATGCCTATCACAGCGCCGTCATCGTCCCCCAGAGCGCCAACAACAGCGGCGATTCGGTCATCTTCCACCACGACATTGTCTATGTGGAGCGCCTCGGCGACGGTCGCGGCGATCTTCGGGCTGACAACCCCGGCAAGGCCCAGATAGGCCCGCGCATGGCGCAGGTCGTCAAGCGTCAGCCCGGCGGATTGTGCAAGAGATTCAAAGCCATTGCGAAGTGTGGCCAAGGCCCCGTGCAGGTCGGTCGAGACATTGGCCGACCCGCATTTGACCTCATACACGCGCGTGCCGGTATCGAGGGCAAGGCGGCAATTGCTGCCCCCACCGTCAACGCCGATCACGAGGTTTGACTTGGTCTGTGTCATGAAGAAACCATTACAATACCTTTATAGGAATTTCTAGGGGTGGTATCGAATTTTTACTACCAAAATAGGCCGAAATGCAGCAAGAACATTCCCTCTTGGCTTAAAGGTACGTAAATGGTATCTTCTGTTGTCAGGAGGGGGAATCACATGCCTCAACGCCAGACAGAACAGCTGCACGCCGCCGCCCGAGGGCTGGATATGCGCCCGGTTGAAGAGATCGGGGCCACATTGCTGGCCGGTCAGCTTGATGCGTTGCGGGCTGTTTCTTCTGCAACGGTGGACATCGCGCGGGGCGGTCAGCTTATGGCGGAGGCCGTTCGCGCTGGCGGGCGGCTGGTCTATGCAGCGGCGGGGTCGTCCGGCCTGATGGCCATGGCGGATGCCTGCGAGCTGGCGGGAACCTTCGGACTGCCACCGGAACGCACCCGTATCCTGATGGCGGGCGGTATCCCCAAGGACGCCGCGATGCCCGGTGACACGGAAGACGATACCAGCGAGGCAGAAAGCGCCGCAGCCGTCATTGCCAAGGGGGACGCGGTCATCCTGCTCAGCGCCTCTGGCCGCACGCCCTACGCCCTGACAATCGCAGCCATCGCACGCGACCGCGGGGCGCATGTGATCGGGCTGGCCAACAATCCCGGCACCCCGTTGCTGGCCCTTGCTGACGTGGCGATCTGCCTGCCCACCCCGCCCGAGGTCATCTCGGGCTCCACCCGTATGGGCGCGGGCACGGCCCAAAAAGCGGCTTTGAACATCATGTCAACGATCATGGGCGTTGCCCTGGGCCATGTGCATGACGGCATGATGGTCAACCTGCGCGCCGATAATGACAAACTGCGCGACCGCGCCATCCGCATGGTGGCCGATATCGCTTCAGTCCCGCATGAGCGGGCCGAAACCGCCCTTGCGACGGCAAATGGTCGGGTCAAACCCGCCGTCCTGCTGGCCATGGGCGCCGCAAATCTGACCTTGGCCGAAGACCTGCTGACAAAAGCAGACGGCCGACTTCGTGCCGCCATGGCGGCTTTGCACAGCCACGCCTGAGACGCGGGCTTTAACCAGGACCTTAGGGAGGAAAACCAAATGTCCATGAAGAAACTCGGCGCCGGCCTTCTGGCGACCACCATTCTGGCGGGAACCGTCGCGTCGGCCCAGGATGTGACCCTGACCATCGAAAGCTGGCGGAACGACGACCTGCTGCTGTGGCAGGACGTGATTATCCCTGCATTCGAAGCCAACCACCCCGGCATTCACGTGGAATTCACCCCCTCGGCCCCGGCAGAATACAATGCCGTCCTGAACTCCAAGCTGGAAGCGGGTTCCGCCGGTGACCTGATCACCTGCCGCCCCTTTGACGCCTCGCTGGCGCTTTATGAAGATGGCCACCTTGCCGATCTTAGCGACCTTGAGGCGATGGCCAACTTCTCCTCCGTGGCGCAATCCGCGTGGCAGACCGATGACGGCTCCGTCACCTTCTGCGTCCCGATGGCCTCGGTGATCCACGGCTTCATCTACAACGCAGACGCCTTTGCCGAGCTTGGGCTGGAAGAACCCACCACTGTGGATGAATTCTTTGCCGTTCTCGACGCGATCGAGGAAGATGGCGGCTACATCCCCATGGCCATGGGCACCAACGACCAGTGGGAAGCGGCCACCATGGGCTATAACAACATCGGCCCGAACTACTGGCGCGGGGAAGAAGGCCGTCTTGCCCTGATCGCCGGTGAACAGTCGCTGACCGATGAGGCCTGGGTTGCCCCCTATCGTCAGCTTGCCCGTTGGGGCGACTATCTGGGCCGCGGGTTCGAGGCGCAGACTTATCCCGACAGCCAGAACCTCTTTACCCTTGGCCGCGCGGCCATCTACCCCGCCGGGTCGTGGGAGATCACCGGCTTCAACGCGCAGGCCGATTTCGCCATGGGGGCCTTCCCGCCTCCGGTGCAGAACACAGGTGACGAATGCTATATCTCGGATCACACCGACATTGCCATCGGTCTGAACCCGGCATCCCCGAACGCCGAAGCGGCGCGCATCTTCCTGGAATGGGTCGGCTCGGAAGAGTTTGCCACGATTTACGCCAACGCCCTGCCCGGCTTCTTCTCGCTGTCGAATTTCGACGTGGCCATGGAAGATCCGCTGGCGCAGGAGTTCGTGTCCTGGCGGGGTGAGTGCAACTCGACCATCCGCTCCACCTACCAGATCCTGTCGCGCGGCACCCCGAACCTGGAAAACGAAACCTGGAACGCGTCGGCCCAGGTGATCCGTGGGGTGGAAACCCCCGAAGAGGTCAGCGCCCGCCTGCAGGAAGGTCTGGCCAGCTGGTACGAACCGCAGCAGTAACCTCCCTTGCTGCACATTGTCCGGGCGGCCCCCTTGCTGCCCGGACCCCAAGTCCCCGGAGGCCATGATGCGCAAACCCCCGATCAGATGGCATATCCTCGTGTTCCTCGCCCCCGCGGTGCTGGTCTACACGGCGATCATGATCATCCCGCTTTTCAACACCCTGCGGCTGGCCCTGTTTGATGAGGTCGACCGGACGCGCGTGTTCGTGGGGCTGGACAACTTCCGAACGCTGTTCGGGGACCCGCTATGGTCCGACGCGTTCTGGAATGCGCTTGGCAACAACTTCTGGTTTTTCCTCATTCACATGCTGGTGCAGAACCCGATCGGCATCCTTCTGGCCGCGATCCTGAGCCACCCGCGCCTGCGCTTTGCTGCGCTCTATCGCACCGCGATTTTCGTGCCCACGATCCTGAGTTTCGTCATTGTCGGCTTCGCGTGGAAACTGATCCTGTCACCGATCTGGGGCATCGCACCGGGGATGATGGATGCGGTCGGGCTTGACGCCTTCTTCCTGCCCTGGCTGGGTCTGGAAAGCACTGCGCTGACCACATTGGCGCTGATTTCCGTCTGGCAGTTTGTCGGCATCCCGATGATGCTGATCTACGCCGCGCTTCTGTCGATCCCGGAGGAGATTTTGGAGGCAGGCGAATGCGACGGCATCACCGGCGCTGCCGCCTTCTGGAAGATCAAGCTTCCGCTCATCCTGCCCTCGATCGGGATCATCTCGATCCTGACTTTCGTGGGCAATTTCAACGCGTTCGACCTGATCTACGCGGCGCAGGGCGCACTGGCGGGGCCGGACTATTCGACCGACATCCTTGGCACCTTCATGTATCGCACCTTCTTCGGCTTCCAGCTGCAACTGGGCGATCCGCATATGGGGTCAGCGATTGCCAGCGCCATGTTTGCGATCATCCTGATCGGGGTTTGTATCTACCTTTTCGGTATCCAGACCCGCATGCGCCGGTATCAGTTCTAAGGGGGAAGAGAGCATGAACAAGGCCCGCAGAAACCCCGTCAACATCGCCGCCGCGCATGGCATCCTGATCCTTTACACGGTCATCGCGCTGTTCCCGGTCTTCGTGATCCTGATCAACAGCTTCAAGACCCGCCGCGCGATCTTCCGCGAGCCGCTGGCCCTGCCGGATGCAGAGAGCTTTTCGACCGTGGGGTACGAGACCGTCTTCAATCAGGGCGATTTCTTTGGATACTTCCAGAACTCGATGATCGTGACTGTCGCGTCGCTGTTTTTCATTCTGCTCTTCGGGGCCATGGCCGCCTTTGCCCTTAGCGAATACCGGTTCAAGGGCAACACGTTGATGGGGCTCTACCTGGCGCTCGGCATCATGATCCCGATCCGTATCGGCACCGTCGCGATCCTGGAGCTGATGGTGGATACCGGGCTGGTCAACACGCTTTGGGCGCTGATCCTCGTCTATACCGCGCAGGGCTTGCCGCTCGCCGTCTTTATCCTCAGTGAATTCATGCGACAGGTGTCGGATGATCTGAAGAACGCGGGCCGAATCGACGGGCTGAGCGAATATACGATCTTCTTCCGGCTGGTTCTGCCGCTGGTGCGTCCGGCAATGGCGACGGTGGCGGTCTTCAACATGATCCCGATCTGGAACGACCTTTGGTTCCCGCTGATCCTGGCCCCGGCCGAGGCCACCAAGACGCTGACCCTCGGCAGCCAGGTCTTCATTGGCCAGTTCGTCACGGACTGGAACGCGGTTCTGTCGGCGCTTGGCATGGCGATCCTGCCTGTGATGGTGCTCTATGTCATTTTCTCGCGCCAGCTGATCCGGGGCATCACGTCGGGGGCGGTCAAATGACCCGCGTATTGATTGCAGGCCTCGGCAATATGGGGCTGAGCCACGCGCTTGCGCATCACCGTCACCCCGATGCGCAGATTGTCGGGTTGGTGAACCGGTCGGGCCATACGGATCACCCGGAGTTGCAGGACTATCCCGTCTTCACCGACTTCCATGCGGCTCTGGCAGAGGTCTCTCCCGAACTGGCCGTGATCGCCACTTACACCGACACCCATGCCGACTATGCCGTTGCGGCGATGCAGGCAGGCGCCCATGTCTTCGTGGAAAAGCCGCTGGCCATGACCGCGACTGAGGCACGGCGTGTCGTCGATTGCGCGACCGCGTCCGGGCGGAAACTGGTTGTAGGATATATCCTGCGCCATCACCCCTCCTGGATGCGGCTCATCTCCGAGGCGCGCGGGTTGGGCGGGCCCTATGTGTTCCGTCTGAACCTGAACCAGCAATCGACCGGTGAGACCTGGGAAACCCACAAATCGCTGATGCAGACCACCAGTCCGATCGTCGATTGTGGCGTCCACTATGTCGACGTCATGTGCCAGATCACCGACTCGGCCCCGGTGCGCGTCCATGGGATGGGCCTGCGCCTGTCCGATGAAATCGCGCCCGACATGTACAACTACGGCCAATTCCAGGTGATTTTCGAGGACGGATCGGTCGGCTGGTACGAGGCCGGGTGGGGCCCGATGATGTCGGAAACAGCGTTTTTCGTGAAGGATATCGTCAGCCCCAATGGCGCGGTTTCGATCACCGAAGGCAACAAGGGATCCTCCGACGACGTAGACGGTCACACCAAGGTGGGCGGGATCCTTGTCCACCGGCCCACAGGCGACCAGCTGATCGAGATGGAGGACGAACCCGGCCATGACGATCTCTGCGCCGCCGAACAAGCCTACATCCTGCGCGCCATTGCCGAGGATATCGACCTGACCCGCCATATGAATGACGCCGTGCAATCGCTGGCCATTTGCCTTGCCGCAGATGAAAGCATCCGCACCGGCAAACCGATCGACCTGAAGGACCGCACATCATGACCGCCCTCAGCCTGAAAAACGTCAATAAATCCTTCGGCTCCGTCCATGTGCTGAAAGACATCGACCTGGAGGTTGAGGACGGCGAGTTTGTCGTTTTCGTCGGCCCCTCCGGTTGCGGAAAGTCCACGTTGTTGCGGGTGATTGCAGGGCTGGAGGATGCGACTTCGGGCACGGTCGAGATCGCCGGTGAAGAGGTGAACGCCGTCCCCCCCGCAAAACGCGGTATCGCCATGGTGTTCCAGAGCTATGCGCTCTACCCGCACCTGACGGTGCGCGGCAATATGGCACTTGGCCTGAAACAGGAAGGCCAGCCGAAACAGGTGATCGAGGACCGCGTGGCCGAGGCTGCCCGGATGCTGTCGCTTGGCGAGTATCTGGACCGTCGCCCCTCGGAACTGTCGGGCGGTCAGCGTCAGCGGGTTGCCATTGGCCGGGCCGTGGTGCGCCAGCCCAAGCTGTTTCTTTTCGACGAGCCGCTGTCCAACCTTGACGCGGCCCTGCGCATGAACACCCGCGTGGAAATCGCCCGTCTACACCGGACCCTTGCTGCCTCGATGATCTACGTCACCCATGACCAGATCGAGGCGATGACATTGGCCGACAAGATCGTCGTGCTGCGCGATGGAAGGGTAGAACAGGTCGGCAGCCCGATGGAGCTGTACAACAACCCCGCCAATCAGTTCGTGGCCGGGTTCATCGGGTCTCCTGCGATGAACTTCCTGCCTGCCGAGATGGTTGGAGGCGCAAAGGGCCAGATGATCGGAATCCGCCCGGAATATCTGCGCATCACGGATCAGGGCCGTTTGCAGGCAACCGTAACCCATGTCGAAAATCTGGGTGGGGACACCAATGTTCTTGCGACGACGGAAGACGGGCAGCCTGTGACACTGCGCCTGTTCGGTCAGCACAGTATTCAGACGGATCAGGCGATCAGAATCGACTTTGCAGATACCGATTGTTTCGTTTTTGGACCTGATGGGAGCAGAATGCTGAAAGGGTTGAGCGGCTCGATGTCAGTTCTGGCGCGTGAGATAGTCCATCCTTAAACCATTCGACGAGAGGCTTTATCTCTTCGTCTCTTCAACGCATGATTGCGGTGCCAAGTCTGCAATGCTTGGCTTGCTATTGCTGCAACAGTAGACACACTAGCGGCAATGGTCATTGAGTAAGATCGTTGTACCGCCTGGCAGAGGATAGGATGCGCTAAGCAGTTGGTGTTCATGAACAAGGCAGGTTTGGGCAATTTGAATGAATGATCGTTTTACTGCCGCACGTGAGGCACAGTCCCGCGCCCGATTTCATCTGGCACAGGACGACGCGGCTGGTGCGTTGTCTGCCTTGGAAGCGGGGCTTGTGCAGTTTCCGGACGATGCGGTTTTGTGTGCGCAGAAGCTTGGCGTTTTGCGGCAGTTGGGGCGGGGTTCGGAGGCTTGGCTGTTCGGCCAATCCCTCCCGGTTTCCGTCCGCGACGGGTCGGTCCTGCCGATCCTGATCGAGCTTGCGCTGGAACATGACGATGGCGGAGCTGCGCGAGAGCTGCTGCGAGAGGCAGAGACCTCTGACATGAAGCGCGTGCGATATTTGCAGATCGCCAGAAAGGTGGTTGAGCAGACCGAGGGCGCGGATGCTGCCCTATTTCTGCTTGACGCGCACCAATCCGAAAGTGGCCGCAGCCCTCAACTGACACGGGAATACACGCGCCTGCTTGTTTTGGCTGGTCGCCTAGACGATGCCGTGGATGTTCTGGAAGCGGCGATGGCCCATTCGCCTTCGCCTTTGCTTATTCTGACGCTGGTCAAGTTGGAGCTTGGAAAAGGTCGCTTTGATCGTGTCGACGCACTGTTGCAGCAGCATTCTGGATTGGCCGAGACGCAGTCTGACTGGCATCTGTTTTCCATTCGGTCGGCGGATCGTCAAAGTGATCTGTCGCTGGCATTGTCTCGGGCTGAGGTGGCCGTTCAGCAGTTCCCCGACAATCGCGACCTGAATGAAGCTCATTGGCGGCTGCTGAGCCGCTTGGGTCAGCAGAGCAGCGCGATAGAGCACTGTCAGGCCTATGCTGAGCGCCGCTCTGCGCATCTTGCATCGCAACTGGCAGCCATTCGGTTTCTTTTGGCGGCCAAGCAAGAAGAGCCCTGCAAGGACATCATCGACCGAGCCGAACGTCTGGCTCCCGACAGCCTGGACGTCCTGCGCGCCCGCGCCCGATTTCATCTGGCACAGGACGACGCGGCTGGTGCGTTGTCTGCCTTGGAAGCGGGGCTTGTGCAGTTTCCGGACGATGCGGTTTTGTGTGCGCAGAAGCTTGGCGTTTTGCGGCAGTTGGGGCGGGGTTCGGAGGCTTGGCTGTTCGGCCAATCCCTCCCGGTTTCCGTCCGCGACGGGTCGGTCCTGCCGATCCTGATCGAGCTTGCGCTGGAACATGACGATGGCGGAGCTGCGCGAGAGCTGCTGCGAGAGGCAGAGACCTCTGACATGAAGCGCGTGCGATATTTGCAGATCGCCAGAAAGGTGGTTGAGCAGACCGAGGGCGCGGATGCTGCCCTATCTCTGCTTGACGCGCACCAATCCGAAAGTGGCCGCAGCCCTCAACTGACACGGGAATACACGCGCCTGCTTGTTTTGGCTGGTCGCCTAGACGATGCCGTGGATGTTCTGGAAGCGGCGATGGCCCATTCGCCTTCGCCTTTGCTTATTCTGACGCTGGTCAAGTTGGAGCTTGGAAAAGGTCGCTTTGATCGTGTCGACGCACTGTTGCAGCAGCATTCTGGATTGGCCGAGACGCAGTCTGACTGGCATCTGTTTTCCATTCGGTCGGCGGATCGTCAAAGTGATCTGTCGCTGGCATTGTCTCGGGCTGAGGTGGCCGTTCAGCAGTTCCCCGACAATCGCGACCTGAATGAAGCTCATTGGCGGCTGCTGAGCCGCTTGGGTCAGCAGAGCAGCGCGATAGAGCACTGTCAGGCCTATGCTGAGCGCCGCTCTGCGCATCTTGCATCGCAACTGGCAGCCATTCGGTTTCTTTTGGCGGCCAAGCAAGAAGAGCCCTGCAAGGACATCATCGACCGAGCCGAACGTCTGGCTCCCGACAGCCTGGACGTCCTGCGCGCCCGCGCCCGATTTCATCTGGCACAGGACGACGCTATGGGGGCAAAGGACGTGTTGAAGACTGTCTTCGACACTCCGAACCTGTCGCCTGACTTTGAGATCTTTCTAGCGAGTGTTGACAAGGCTATTGGAAACTACACCCAAGCCATAGACCGCTTGGAGAAGTCTTTGCGAATATACCCAGGGCATGCTCAGATGAGTTTGAAGCTTGCGCGTCTGCTTGTTCTTCTAGGTTATAGTGATCGTGCCAGAGAAGTGCTTGATAAGATGCCAAATGGTGGCATGATCCTGTCTCGGGAACAATGCCTGACGCGCGCCGCAATTGCATTGATTGAGGTTCAACCGGGGGAAGCCAAACAGTTCATCAAGCAGGCAATTGCATACGACCCGACAAGAGGAGAGCTCTGGAGCAAACGGTCGCAGATCGAGCTTGCTTTGGGGATGACCGCTGATGCCTGGCAAAGCCACCTAAAGGCGATGAAGCTTCGAGTCACAAACGATGTGACTGGCCGATCGAACAACAAGGTAAGAAGTTCTATTCCGGGGCAAATCCTGAACGAATACCGTCTTTCCGAGCCACCTGAGATCCAACGACACAGCGCTGTTGGGGCAGACCAGAGAAAGGCCATGCGTTACTTCCGGTCTCATCTTGAAGATAACCCAAGCAGCATGACCGCAGCGCTTTGTCTTCTGGGCGCAATGTGGAGGGCTGGACAAGTCACCGAGAGCTTTGATGAGAGTCGCCTCGATGCTCGATTAACCTCAAGGATTCCCAAGCAGGTATTCCAGTTCTGGGACAGCAGGGAATTGCCGGATCAGGTTGCCGCTGTCATCAACGAAAACAAGGCCTTAAACCCCGACTTCGAATTCAGACGGTTCAGTGAGCAGGAGGCGCGATCCTACCTTGCGGAGAAGGGCGAAACCGAAGCTTTGAGAGGATTTCGACTTGCTCCACACGCGGCGGCAAAGGCGGATATCTTTCGCCTTGCGGTCCTTTGGTATGAGGGGGGGGTGTACATGGATGCTGATGACCGCAGCCTGAATCCGCTTTCGTCATTCTTGAACCTGAGATGTCGATTTGTCGGCTTTCAGGAACCCATGATGAGCGTTGGGAATAACTTCCTTGCAGTTCAACCAAAGGATCCGATCATTCGGTCAGCGTTGGAAAGCGCTTCGATAGCCTTCAGCGCAACACAAGGAGAGAGCATCTGGCTGGCAACCGGCCCAGGTGCAGTGACAAGAGCGGTTGCGCTGCATGGTACAAAGAAAGACGGAACACTTAGCGCGGGCGTGTGGCTTATGCCAATGCATCGCTTGCAAAGGGATGTGGCTACCCACATCCGTCTATCTTACAAATCTACTGCTATGAACTGGTTTAGCACCCTAAAAACCGCACACTAGAGTGATTGGTGCAGCTGATGGTCGCAAGCTGACGACGAGCCAAGCACGGAAGGCATTGGCCACATGACGCATGAGCGGTCAGGAATCCATCACGATCCAGTATCAGGTGCCCATTGTTTGTACATGTCGGCTCATTCAGAGCGCGAGCAAAACCTGATCTGGACCTACTCTTCTGGCTATGTTTAAAGACAGACCAAGAGCGTTGCGGTAACAACAGCATCAAGCGGGGTGGTTTGAAGTCGGCCTACTTGGCGCAGGTTAGTACGGGTAAATTACCTTGGATCAACTTGAGCTGTGTAAGTGCCTTTCCGTTGGTCTGGTTCATCTAAGAACACGGAGATGAGAAGAAGTTTGGTCAGCATGGGCACCTCTTGCAGTTTACGCTGAAAGTTCTGACATCCTCTATTCGGGGAGCGAACCAGACAGAGCCTAGATGATCGGTTCAATCAGGTGGCTTGCGAATAATATGAAGCTAGAAGTTTGGAATGTGATGATGAAAAAATCAAATCAAATGCCGGTTGATTTCCCAATTAATGTTAGCAACTCAATTGATGACAATAGTAATGTTTCTCTGGAATGGAAGCACGGAACAATTGCAAGCACTTCCGCCAAGAAAATTGAGCTAAACGGCCAATCAATTCTTCATGTGTCGACGGAAGGCCAAGAAGGATGGGTCCGTCTTCATCTCGCCCTGTCGAAAAACTTCGACCAAGTCTCCGTCTTGGGTAGCCGGATTGTGCTGATGGTAGAACCAGGGGCAGTAAATCCGTCTATCAAGCCACATATCGTGGAATCCAACCTGTCCAGCGATAGCAGAAATACCTATCCAAAAGCGCCGGCACATTCCCGCAAAATCAAACCTGGGCAATGGTATGAGGTTTACGGAGCCTTCGCAGTAGGAAAGGCCAGAACCAATCGTCGCACTGATATCGTCTTGGATCTTCCGTTGAATGCTCAGATCCTTATTGCGGATGTCACTTGTGATTGGTTCGATGCAAAAGTTGCGGTGGATAAAGAGGAATCGATTAACGAACAAGTTGTTGATCCGATTGCGAACTTTGAAACTAAATCTACTTCCGACCTGGTGGGAACTTTGGAAGAATGCCCAATCTATTATCACAACTTCAAGTTGGAGGATGGTGGTTTATCCGGGCGGGCAATAACAAGGTCTAAGACCATTTATCTGTCAAGAGATGCATCAAAGGATGTTTCGCCGATCTCAATTTCCAAACCCGGCCAGTTCAATGGGATTGAAATCGAGGGCGCAGGCATAGAGTTCAAGATTGCCGAAAGCTTCTCAAAGGTGACTTCCGTCAGCTTGCGAAGCAGCCCAGAAGGTCGACAGCCGTTCTGGACCGGTTCCATCGGTAGTCGGACAATCAGCGAAGCGCCGAAGAAATCCTTGTCACCGCGCGACCGACAGGATCAGATGATACTCCTTTGGGCTCCGATTTCAACGGCAGGCCTCACTGTTCAATTGGAGCAGGTTACAGAGCTGCTTGAGAAGAACAAGTTCCCTTACAAGATTTCATATCACATGCAACCGCGCGTGGATCACCCGCTTCGCAAGCATTGGATTGAACCTCGCGATATTGATTCGCCTAAGATGGTTATTTATTTCGAACGTTTTGTGCAGTTTGACCGGGGATTTGAGGGCGCCTTCAAAGTGTTCTATATGAACCTGGACTGGCTTTCAGATAAGACCCTGTCTCTTGCGAAGGTTCATGCGAAGGCAGTGCTTTGTCCCACGCCCTACAGAATGGAAGAGCTGTCAGAGACCTTCCAGAATTCTCAAGTCTTGCATCTGCCGTGGCCCGCAAACTTCGAACCGAGAGATTCCGAAATAAAGACGGACCCTAAAGAACCGATCCGAGTACTTTACGTCGGAAACGACTATGATGATCATTCGCGGAAGCATCCCTACGAGGTCGTTGAGGCTATTCAGCGACTCACGCGAACCGATATTGTTTTTGATCTGAAGTTCCGAAGCGCGCTTCCCCAGGATGTGAAAGACAGCCTGAATCAGCACTCACAGGTCAATACTGTGATTGATTGGTCCACTGACTACGATGCCATGAAAGAGCTTTATGCGACGGCTGATATCAATCTCATTCCTAATGCCTGCGAGGGCAACGGACTATCTATCCTAGAAGCATGGGCCTCTGGCACTGTGCCAGCAGTTCTGGATGGTCATCCGATGAAAGATGTTACAAGTGCCGAAAACAGCTTTCGCATTTCCTGTGAAGAGACCGGCAAGCAAGAGTATGCCCCTTATTACAAGGCGACTGCCGACGACATTTTAGCTTTCTTGGATCGACTGACCTGGGATGAAGTGCGCGAGAAGAAGGAGGTTGTCCACGGCATGGTGCCAGAGCTAGTCGATCGCAAGAAACGGCTAGAAGAAGCGCTTTGCTCCTACGCCCTGCTTAGTGGAATACGGACCAAGGGATTGCGAATGAGGGTGGCTCAGGCGCATCTTCCTCGCGGCCACGAAAAAGACAAGTGGAAGCCGCGCTTCGGCAAGCGCGTAAGTGATCTCATGCTGTCGGAAGAAGGGCAAACGACGCTTCTGCGTAAGCCGAAACTTATCGATGTCATGATGACGACCTCGCAACGCCCATGGTGCTTGCGAGACAGCCTTGCTCAGCTGATTCAGGCCATGCGCATGTCGCCATATGATCACCGGCTGTTTGTCGCGATCGACACGCTGGACCCAGGGACTTTGTCGATCATCAACCAGTACAGTGCGGAAATTGATCAGGTTCTCTGGACCAAAGAGCGGCATGGCCTGCCTTATACTTGGAACAGCTTGAATGACCTTCAGCGCAACACGGTCAATCGTAGTGAGCTGAAGCCAGACTATATCTGCTATATACAGGACGATTGTTTTATCAAGGAACCGTCAAGCTACTTTGCCAGGATGGTTGGGCTCGCCAGTGAATGCATGCCAGGTTATCTCGGCTTCGTGTCGGGTTATTATACAGAGGTCCACCCGGGGTTCGCCGACTTCGAGTGGAAGGGTAATCGCGTGATCGCGAGTGATTCCATCGACGGCAAGAACTTCATGGGGACACCGGAAGTGATGGCCAGTGTCGGGCCGCTGTCCTGGTGGTTCTCCGATGGCCTTCGCCGCGGCAACCCCGGTCCTGTGCGTGGAAGCCACTTCGATCTTTGGCAGTGGAAGGAATCTCCAAATTCTCTAACTGAGCAGTATCGAATATCCTTGGTCTTGCCTGACCTTTGCAGTCATACTGCAGAAAAAGCCTCGGATTCCACGTGGAACAACGATACAAGCGAAGAGGCGGTAAAGAAACGCATAGAGCTAGACAAAATCTATAATACGCGAGATTAGCATGCAGGAACGAGGCTTAGAATATAAGAACCCAATTAGAGAAGCGAAGAGCAGGATAAAGGAAATGGAGAAGAAGGGAGAAAAGTTCATAGAACTGTCCCTTCCATCTCAAGAGTATCCGAACTTAAAGGTTGGTGAGGATAAGAGAATAAAAATTAATGTAACAGAATCGGCTATTCAGCTCATAAAAGAGAGAAAATCTCAACTTCGTTTGATCTTACCAGACACTCGTAAGCGACCATTCATAGCAATTGGTAGATTTCAGGGAGTAATCTCTCTGAATTTTCGATCTCCCAAGGCTGCCTTCATAATTGAAGATTGTAAAAATTTCAACCTTAGAGCGATGATGTATGAAGCGTCATATATCCACATTGGGCGTCAGTGTTCGAGTAATGATTGCAGTACAAATGTGTCTGGTGCTTCTATTGTTACTGGGAATGATTGCATGCTGTCTCACAACATTACACTACAGCCAAGTGATCAGCACGACATATTTGATCTGAGTACTGGGCGTCTTATTAACTATAAAAGGTCGATAGTATTGGGTAATCATGTTTGGCTTGGAAAGAATTCTTACATTGGTAGCGGTGTGAAAGTTGGTGATGGTGCAATCGTAGGCGCAAATGCGATCGTAACAAAGGATGTGCCGGATAACTCGGTAGTTGCCGGAAACCCAGCTAGAGTAGTCAGAGAGGGTGTTTCTTGGTCTCGCGAGTTTACGGTGATTCCTGGTATTGAAAACTAAACCTTCGGCATGGTAAGATTCGCGTTGTATGCCTGAAAGAGCATCAGCTCAGATAACTACAATTGGGGAGGTATTAGGATGCTTGTAGCATGTTTCGGAATTCACAAAAGTGCTAGTACATTTGCTTACAGAATCGCAACTCAAGTTGCCAGACACGTGTTTGAGGGAGACATACTTACAGGTTCAGATGTTTTGAAAATTAACAAAGCTTTCATGGAGGAAAACAAGAATCGTGTTTTGTCGCGGGATCTCGTAATGATTCAAAAAACGCATTCTGGAACAAATACCGATCTGTCTAAGTATGTAGCAGATGGCGACATTAGGGTCATTGCTAGTATCCGAGATCTTCGCGATGTTGCTTTATCGATGATCGATGCTGGTGCAGAGTCTAGAGCTGCTGGAAAGCTCAATCAAATGGCTGCGGTTCACACAATTGACGACGCAGTTGTTAAGATCAAGGATGATGTTGCCGCTCTTAATCGCTGGTCAAAGCTTTCTGGTACACTCTTTATTCCATACAATGAAATAAGAGTTTCACCTGAGTCAATCATTGGGAAGGTTTCAGTTTCTGTTTTCAACAAGCAGCTTTCTTCTGAGGAGTGTGATAAGATAAACGAATCCATCCCAAGAAGTACGATCCGGTTGAATAAGGGTGTGAAAGATCGCTATAAGAGTGAAATGTCTAGAGATCAATCAGAGAAGATACTTTCCACTTTCCCAGAATATTATGAAAAATTTAGATCATTACTTTGATGTTATTTAAAGGATTTGGTTCATTATGCTAATAAAGTTTTGGCACACACTTGATGTACAGACTATTTCTCGTTTCAGCACTATAAGTTGATGGCAGAGAATTTGGAGTGGGTAAGGGCGACAATAATTAAGCTAGACATCTAAATTTCTGGCTTTATTTTTTGCTGTGTAGTGGCCATTGGAGTGTGAATTCACACGAATGTGGAAAATGAAGTGAGATCGCAGAACTTAAGGCAGTGGGTGTCATGAAAATTACGCACCGAACACCATGTGTTTTCATGTAACCGAGATTCAAATTTTTGAGATTTATTCATGCGAACTGGCTCGTCAATACTCAGAAAGATTTCTAAAAATCCCCGCAACGTGTGGACACGACTAAAGGCTGTTCGTGAGTTGATTTCGGAAGAGATGTATTGCGAAGCTCGGTTCATTCTTGATGGCTTTCGTTATCATCCGGGATTAAGTCATGAAGTTTATGATGTTTTTGCTCGTAGATTGGAAGAGGCAGAGGCAAGTTCACCTCGAGTTAATAAGGTTAATAATCCTGCCGACTACCTGACACATCCAAGTAACCGGTTACGGCCAGATTTTCCACGCCTTAATAGCGAACGTAAAGTTCCTTCCCCATATCCAACGACAATGGCGTTGCCGGAACTTTTCGGCGAACGAAACGATTATCGGTTTTTGGAGGATGCAGCGACGCGGCTGGCTGGTGATTGCAAGGATACCATCAACAGGGCTCTGTTGCACAAATCGGTTGAAGGGCAGGCTTCCCCTTTCCCCGGACGGACTCATCCTACGGGCTCAGTGACGGGTATGCCAAGAGCGGTGTAGCGGTTGAGCACCGCGATCCGGATCTGGAGCTCAGCGACCTGCCGGTCGAAGTCTCTGGCCATCAGGCCTTGGCCAAGGAGTTTGACGCAGTGCATCTTCGTCTCTGCGCGGCTTCGTCGGTGATAGCCTGTCAGCTTTCGCCAGAGTGCCCGTCCGAGATATTTGCAGGCCCTCACGGCTTCGTTTCGCGCGATAGCACCCGCCGTAGTTGGCTTCCAGAGTTGCGCATTCTTGCGTGGTGGGATGACGGCAACGGCACCTCGAGCGGCAATCACATTGTGACATCTGCGCGTGTCATAGGCTCCGTCAGCGGTGACCGTGGCAATCTCTTGGTCGGGCGGGATCTGTGCCAGCAGGTCGGGTAACATAGGGGCGTCGCCGACGTTGCTTGTCGTGACACCGACTGCGCGGATCTCCAGTGTTTCCTCGTCCATACCAAGATGCAGCTTGCGCCAAAGGCGCTTCTTTGACCCGCCATGCTTGCGGGCATTCCACTCTCCCTCGCCCTCGGCTTTGATCCCGGTCGCATCGATCAGCAGGTGCAAAGGACCCGTTCCTCCGCGATAAGGGATGGCGACGCTCAGGGTCTTCTGGCGGCGAGACAGAGTGCTGAAGTCCGGCACTTTCCAGTCAAGGCCTGCCAACCGCAGCAGGCTTTCGACGAACCCGGTCGTCTGGCGAAGGGGCATGCCGAACAACACCTTTATCGTGAGACAAACCTGTATCGCCGCGTCGCTGAACTCGGGTTGCCGCCCGCGCTTGCCGGTGGGTGCCGCGTGCCAGGTCATATCGGGATCAAACCAGATCGATAGCGAACCGCGCTGCTTCAGCGCCGTGTTGTACGAAGGCCAGTTCCTGGTCTTGTACGTCATAAGGGACCAACTGCTCATGCTCGCCAGCTACCACGCTGGATTCACACAGGGAATCCCTCACCCCATTTGTGCAACAAAGCCCATCAACAGGGTACATATCCTATTCACTCCGTCTTCAAGCGCAGCTATCCCACTATTGCTAAAGAGTGTGGAGAAGTTGTCCTTTCATGGACGGGTGGATGTAAGCATCTTCCATCCAGCAGATACTGGCAAGGGTATCTTGGGGCGGAACCGGATTTTTCCCGGCGGTGGTGAGGTTCAGTTCCATTCCTTTCCCATTCTGAGTGACGCGGGAATTGAGCGCGTCGACCACGTTGTCCAGAGTTCCGATCTGATTGTATTTCTTAGCGGTGAGATTGTTTTGGATAAGCTCGCGCTGTTGAGAGCCAAGCACCTTCTTTCGATTTCAGATCGCCTTGCGCTGCCCATTATCGAGATGCCGTTGACGTCAGACCCAACGGTTGGGCCCTTCACAAAAAGCGCACTGCGCACTGCATTTACTGGTCGGTATCCGTTTCGGGATATACAAGGTCTGAACATCGCGACCACGGCAAGGTTGTTGAAGCGAACAGGCGGACTTGATTCCCGGTTTTCGAGCACCCTTCTTGCGTCCAGGGAAATCGCCTATCGGATGTTCAGCTGTGGCTCCTACTTCAGCCCACTGGCGATTCCCAAACTGACGCCCCTGCAAGATGCGGACATGCATCCTGAAGACAGTCAGACATACCTGAACACTTGTCCCAATCATTGGGACCGAAAGAAAGACAATCTGTTCGACGTTCCGAAGGTCAGTGTCTACATTCCCGCGTACAATGCCAGCAGATACATCGAGCGTGCGATTAATAGCGTTCTTGAACAGGATGTCGTCGATCTTAACGTTTGCATTGCAAATGACGGCTCGCGCGACAAGACGCTTCAGGTTTTGGAGGCGCGCTATAGGGATGAACCGAGGGTGCTTTGGGTGGACAATCCAAACGGTGGAATTGGCTTTGCATCCAATCAGGCTATTCGCGCCTCTAAAAGTCTCTATGTTGGTCAGCTTGATTCCGATGACTGCTTGAAACCGGGTGCTGTGCGTCGGTTGATGGAGTATTTAGATGAGCATTCAGAAATTGTTTGCGCCTACGGCTCCTGCGAACGAATTGATCCAGAAGGAAAAATTCTGAAAAACGAGTATAGTTGGCCCGTCTTCTCACGAGAGAAGATGATGATTACGTCGATCGTTCACCATTTCCGAATGTTCCGCCGGCAAGCGTGGGAACGGACCACGGGGTTCCGCGAGGACATTGCCAATGCGGTCGACTACGACATCTTTCTGAAGCTCAGCGAGGTTGGAAGGTTTCATCACGTTGACGAGGTTCTTTACCAGCGTAGGTGGCATAACGAGAATACGTCAAAGGTGAACGAAGGCCTCCAGACCGAAAACACATATCGCGTACTTACAGAAGCCCTAAGGCGAACCGGGTTGCTGCCATTTTGGGAAGTTTCGGTGCCAGATCCGGATGAACCCAGGCGAGTGTCCTACAAGCTAAGAAGCGATAAGAAACTGGTGATGTTCTGGCCGGACTACACCCGGTACAATCCTTACCAGAAGCTTCTCTATGGAAAGTTACGACACAACGCCCAGATCGTTGCCGGAGATGTGGACGCAGCTCTAATGGCAGTAGATAAGCTGGAAGATCCCGCGCAGCTTGTGTTTCATCTCCACTGGACCAACTTTGTCTTCAAAGGGGTGAGCAACCCGTCGGAAGCGCGCAAGACTGCAGAAGCATTTCTGGAGAAGATTCGGAAACTTGCTTGGAAAGGTGCAAAGGTTGTGTGGACGATCCACAATCACATGTCGCATGACGGCCCATTTCCAGACGTCGAGACCTGGTTGTCAGGGGAACTAGCCAAGGCCTGCCACAAACTGCATTTTCACTCGGAATCGTCTGTTCCCGAAGTGTCAGCTGTGTTCGACATCCCGCGCGAGAAAGTCCTTATTTCACAACATGGAAGCTATGTTGGACAGTATCCAGATTACATCACGCGCCAAGATGCGCGCGAAGAACTGGGCATAGATCCGGATGATGATGTTATCATTTTCACAGGCCTGGTTCGACCATACAAAGGTGTAGATCAGCTGGTGGCCTGTTTCCGCAAGATGTTGAAAGAACGGCCCAAGCTGCGGCTTCTTATCGTGGGCGAGATGCGTTTTGACCCATTCAAACGGCTTTCCCCTGCGCTGAGTACAGAAGAAAAATCTCGGATCACTGCCACAGATCGCTTCGCGGATGATGAAGAAATGCAGAAGTTCTTTCGGGCCGCCGATTTCGCGGTCTATCCCTATAGAAAGGTTCTGACATCGGGTTCGCTATTGTTCGCGCTAAGCTTCGGTGTTCCAACGATTATTCCATGCGTCGGCATGACCAGGGAGGTGCTTGAAGACACGAACGCGGGCCTGTTGTATGATGGAACAACAGAAGGGTTGGTTGCCGCGGTGAAAGAAATGCTAGACAAGAAGCAAGCTGGGGATCTAGGCGCAATGTCAGCGAGTGCTTTCGACACCGCAACGTCGATTTCATGGCCTGACCTTAATCAGATCATCGTCTAGCTGATCTGATAAGGGCAGAAGAACAGGTGGATTGATGAATTCGGCCGCAACCAAGTGAGCCCAAAGGAATAAAAAATGTCGGACGGCTTGCTGAGCATACACGCGAATGAAGATACTAAGATCTCTGTAGTGATCGTATACTACGAGTTTGATGTTTCAATGGCTGGGCTACTGGCTAGAAGCTTGGAGAAGTATCTTGATCCTGAATTGGCTTGTGAAATTATCTTTCTGGATAATTGTGCAAACGGCGAGCTGGGACGAGCGGCTTTCGAGAATGAAATTCGAACCCAATTTGATACCCTCAAGACCATAACACGGCGTGTGAGACTCGAGAGTGTGTCGGATAGGGATGACCTGAATGGGTATACCGCCCAGCAATCACTAAAGCTAGAAGTGGCCCGACTTGTAAAATCGCCATTCTACCTTGTTTTAGACACAAAGAACCATCTAATCTGCAACGTTAGTTTTTCTACCTTGTTCTCAGACAGCGGGTTGCCCAGAAGCAGTTGGGCGAATCATACAGGCTATCTTCGGACATGTCTTAACCACAGCGCGGAATTCTTCGGTGTAACGATTGAAGAAAACGCGAAGACGTTGCCGACGGTAACGCCTTACATAATGAACACCCAGATCGTATGCGCACTTCTGGATCATATCAAAAGCAAGGGGTGGGAAAGTGTTTATGATGTAATAATTGATAATGATAAGCGCACGGAGTTTCTCCTTTACTATTCATTTATTCACGCCAATTACGATTTGGAGACTGTCTATTGTATGGGTCCTTCGCTCGGCACCACTCTGTTTGCAAACTGGCCTCAGGACGAAGAGCTTATTGAAAAACTGTTGGATTCAGTAGGTACCGGGCCAGCATTTGCCCTTGGAATTCACAGCCGTAGGTTCAAACAGCTTTCATATAGCCATGCGATAAAGCTTGCACAGATCTGGCAGAGAGTCGGCTTGTTTCCTTCATTGGCGGTCGGGCTAGATCTAATTTCCGCGATGGCAAAGCAGGATGAGCAGGTGAATCTGGAGAGTGACGCGGTCGCCCCACCGATAGAGCCAGCCAAGGGAAAGGTCGTCAGTGACATCGTCTTTGAGGGAAGAAATGGTCGCCTCTTTATCAATGAAGGCAGCAATAGCCCTCTTAAGCAGCACACAGGGGAATTGCTACTTTCGGATCAGCAGGTTCGCGACTGGCGAAGGCTTCTTGAGGTTCGCAAGGCATATTGCGACATGTACAGAACTCGCTACGCCATGATCGTGGCACCGGATACACACGCAATCCATCGCGAAGATATTCCGGCCCTTGATGGATCAGCCGCGATCAGGCCCGTTCAGCAGATTCAGACGGAGCTTGCAGATAAAGTGCCATTGTATTACCCGCTGTCGGACCTTCGTATCGCGTCGGCAGACGGTCACGTCTGCCATACAACGGATTCTCACTGGTCCGGCTATGGCGCTTATGTCGCTTATCATTCGTTCATGCAAGCCTACTCGCTTTCTGAGTTTACCCTTGAGCCATCGGACGTCGACAAGTTCGATCTTGAGGGGAAAGGAGATCTTGGTGACAAATGCGACCCAGTTCGTCTTGGCCACTACACCGAGTGTGTCGCAAGGAAACCGGCTGCAGAAAAGACCTGGGACAACGGGGTCTCAAACAGGGGTTACATAGGTCAATGGAAGAACTCCAAGACCGAGCTTCCCCGTGCCGTGATATTCATGGACTCCTATGGTTGGAAGATTCTGCGCTTTTTTGTTGAGTCCTTTTCAGAAACGATGGCGGTTCACACCCCTTACTTCGAATGGGATGTTATTGAGGAGTTCAAACCTGATGTTGTAATTAGCCTTATGGCAGAGCGTTTCCTGATCAAACCGCCGCTTGATTTTGGAAATGAGTCCGCACTTGAGTCCGCCCGGAAAAAGGGGGGCGAAGAAGCTCTTCCCGAATGGTTGCGGACCCGAACCTGACACAATGGAGCAACAGTGACATCCCCGACCCTTCCACAAGCCGAAGCCGCCTTGGTGGCAGAGCACTACAGTGCGGCACATGTCATTCTTGAATATGGATCAGGTGGATCGACCCGGCTTGCAGCTCAGCTCGACGGAAAGTTCGTTGTCAGCGTTGAGTCTGACAGGGACTGGGCGATCGCGCTTCAAAAAGAGCTGGATGTCGAAAAATTGCCATCACCGGCAATTGTTTATCACGTCGATATTGGAGAGACCGGAGCCTGGGGTCGCCCAATCGATGATAGTAACTGGCAGCAGTATTATCGGTATCCAACTGCAGTGTGGGAGGAAGCCTTTTTTCGCCACCCTGATGCGGTTCTGATTGACGGGCGCTTTCGCATGGCGTGCTTTGCAACTTTGTGTTTGAGAATAACGAAGCATGTTACCGTGCTCTTTGACGACTATACCAATCGACCGAGGTATCAGGTCGTAGAAGACCTGATATCCCCAACGGAGATTGTAGGTAGAATGGCGCGGTTTGAGTTGCACCCAGACTGTGTTTCAAAAGAGATGATACCGCGCCTGATCGGTATGTTCTTTGACGTGACCTACGCAGCAGATCATGTCGACTACAGCTAGTTGGGTAGTGGCCAGTTACTCCGCCCGGCCGCGAATCCTGTTAATAACTGAACGGGCGGGTGCCGTCATTCTCCACGACGTACTGCTAAGAATCTCATCCTTGGTAGCTTCCAGCAGTTCTACCTGGTCACACAGCTGCGCAATCTGCTCATCTCGTTCTGCAATCGTGGTTTTCAATTCACCTGCTTGAAGCGTTGCATCAATCTCTTGTGCCTCAAGTGCATTCAGAAGGGCATTGAAATCCGCTTCCCGGGTTTCCAGCTTGTTCTCAAGCAGCTTCACCTTCTCATTGGCGGAAGTCAGTTTTTCTTTGAGATCTTCATTTTCTGAAATGACTTGACGGTTCTTCGTTTCCAGCGTGCTGACGCTGGACGACAGAGATGCAACCCGACTGGCAGTTTCGCGCTTCTCTTCCAGCAGCTCGGTTACGCGTATTTTGTTTTCTTCTATAGTTGCCTCTAGTTCACGGCGTTGGTTTTCAGCGCTGGACCGCTGTGCGCTAAGCTGCTGTTCAAGATTTGAGAGCATACGTGAAACTTGCGACTCACTGTCCGTTGATGCTTGGGGATTGCTGAGTTGCCGTTCAAGATCGCCGATCCGGTCCATCAATCGAGATTCCTGAGCCTCGAACTCCCTCTTATACTGGTCAGTTTCTTCCTGCGTTATCGACAGTGCCTCTTGAAGTTGTTCAATCTTGCGCTCTTGGCCTTCTTGCTCGCGCAGAGTCGCCTCGTGACGCGCCTGCAAATCCAGCAGGCTCTGCTTGGCATCGAACAGCTCGGACTGATGATCAAAGGCTTTGCTTTGCAGAACTGTCAAAACCTGATTTCGTTCATCATATGCGGAGGTGAGGTCTTGAAGCTGCTGATTCAAAACCTGGCGTTTTTCACGCTCTTCCCGTTCACTAGCTTCAAGTGACTGGTGCTGGTTACGGAGTTGGGCAATCTTTTCGGACTGATCGACAAACCGCCATTCATAGTGATGCAGGAAACCTAACCGAGTGAGTGCAGAATGAAGTCTTGAGAACCCGTGCCTTCCACTTGAGGACTCAGCCACTTTTTGCAGCTGCGGGCTGCGGCGTGAACCGTACAACACGGCGATAAGGCCATCGCCGTTTTCAAGGCGAATGGTGGGAAATGAACGTTCCAGGTCCCGAATGAACTCGCGTGCTTCATCCGACCCGAAATTAGAGGTCAGTCCGTGGAGAACCACAACCCCCTGAGAGGACATCTTGTGGCGCCAATCATAGCGAAGGCAGGACAGAAGCGTGCTATCGGCAGGTTGATTAACGTGTAGGATGTCGATGCTTTTGTCATCGTAGCGGCCAATGTCGGCTTTCGGATCGCCTGATCTCAGCGAAGAGAATTCCGCATAGTGCTGTGCGTTGTATTCGGCCAAATCCGTGGGAACATCACCGTCTTCCCAGACGCCAACGCCTTCGCAGCGCGCTTGCGGCATCAGTTTGTCCAGGCTTTGGCAGGTGGCAAAATGTGAAACGCCGGTTCCCACGCCAAACTCCACCACCAGCTGTGGGCGCGTAACCTCAACCAGCCAGAACAGGAACGGCAGATGATGCAGATCAGCGGACTCGCGAAGAAAACGCGCTCTCCAAAACAGCGTCTCTGTCGAAAGCGGCCCAACGGCGCCAGGCGCTTCTGAAACGGCGGTCTGGTCGGCTCTGGTCAGATTGGAACTGGGGATCATTCGCTTTCCTTAGAGTCGGGCATCACAACACGATGTGGCCTTTGAGTTTTAGTTTTGTCGCGCGCGTCCGTTTTGACCGATTTTGACAGCCGAAAGCTTCCCTTCATACGCGACATCCAGCCACTGGATACAGGCTCGATTATCAAGATGTCTGCCTTGTTTCCAGTACTCCTTGGCTCAATCGGATCCGAAGAGATCCCTGGAGAAGACCTTGTCGGAAACAGAATCCAGATCCGCGGTCATTCGGTTGGCAATGATGACGTCTGCACGCGCCGCAAAGCTCTCCATGTCGCGGCAGATCTCGGACCCGAAGAACACCTCCTCCTCCATGGCGGGCTCGAAGATGATTACCTCGATCCCCTTCGCTTTGAGACGTTTCATCACGCCTTGGATCGAGCTTTGGCGAAAATTGTCAGATCCCTGCTTCATAATCAGGCGGTAGATCCCGACGCATTGTGGCTTTCGCATCAAGATCTGCTCTGCGATGAAGTCCTTTCTCGTTCGGTTCGCCTTTACGATGGCTTCGATCAGGTTTTGCGGGATGTCGGAGTAATTGGCCAACAGCTGTTTGGTGTCCTTGGGCAGGCAGTATCCGCCATATCCGAAAGATGGGTTGTTGTAATGTGTGCCTATGCGAGTATCGAGCCCTACGCCTTCAATGATCTGACGAGAGTCCAGCCCGTGGCTGAGAGCATAGCTGTCCAGCTCGTTGAAATATGCAACGCGCATGGCAAGATAGGTATTCGCGAAAAGCTTGATGGCCTCTGCTTCTGAAGAGTCCGTCAAAAGCACGGGCACATCTTCAGACAGTGCTCCGCTGCTCAGCAGACCTGCGAATTCTTGTGCCCGGTCAGACCTTTCACCTACGATGATCCTACTCGGGTGAAGATTGTCATAGAGGGCGCGGCCTTCACGGAGAAACTCGGGGCTGAAGATGATCCGTTCCGAGCCGAGCTTTGAGCGAAGCGATTTAGTGTAGCCGACGGGCACCGTAGATTTGATAATAATCGTCGCGGTCGAGTTCAACGCGATGGCTTGCTTGATGACTGCTTCAACCGTCGAAGTATCGAAGAAGTTGGTTGCGGCATCATAGTTTGTTGGCGTTGCGACAATAATGAAATCGGCGTCTGCAAATGCAACGGCAGGATCTGTCGTTGCTGTCAGATCAAGCTCTTTCTCCGCCAGATAGGTCTCGATCTCTGTATCCGAGATGGGGCTTTTCTTTTCGTTTAGCATGGTGACACGATTGACGTCAGTGTCGAGCGCACGAACCTCATGACCTTGCGCCAGCAGCACAGCGTTTGACAGACCGACATAGCCAATGCCGACAACAGAAATCTTCTTCCCAAACATTCAAAGAGCCTTTCTTGAGTAGTCTTGAGAATCGAGCACGACCTTGCGTGAGCAACAGCGCCGAAGCAGCGAGAGCGTCGGGAATGAGTTTTCGCCTGCATCCTGGCGCAAGGGCCGTTCCGCTTTTGGGCAACCCAGTTTACTTGTAGATTTGACCAAACCGAACCCCGCAGAGTGTCCATTTTGAATGGAATATATCATCATGTTCACAAAGGTTTTTTCATGGAATTCGACACATTGAGCTCACCGTGTCCGACTACCCCATCAGCGCCTCATGTGCAACTTGACCTGGTCTTGAACGCTGGATGATGTTGCTTCGGTTTCGACGTCGCTAAGCTCGTTCGTGGTTAAGACCAGCAGACAGCAAATCGAAGCTTACGTCAGTGTCCCGATTTTTAGGGTTAGCTCAGACCCTCCCAGACGGAGGATCTCCCGTCCTCAGGCACCCATGACCTTCTCCGAAGTGAATCCCCTTGAAAGCCTATATCGCGGACATATCTTAGCGGCACCAATTGGATAAGGCCGACCGTCAGTGGCGCGACAATAACTCTCCGTTGCAATGAGTTGCCGCGCCCGGTACGAGTTGGCCAGATAAATATAAGGGACAAGGACATACCATGGGTCTTGGGGGGACTCTCCTTCTTCTCATCGCAGTGATGCCCTTCGCCGGGGCGCTGTTGCCGGGTTTGATGATCCGGGCTGGGCGCAATGTCTGCGCGATCTCGACGGCAGTTCCGACATTTCTGGCGCTGACGATGCTGGTCGTTCTGGCGCCCTCAGTGATGCAGGGTGACGTGGTTCAGGCCCAGATCGAGTGGCTGCCGCAGCTCGGGCTATCCGCCTCGTTCTTTCTGGACGGTCTTGGGCTTCTCTTCGCGGGGATGATCCTCGGGGTTGGCCTGCTGATCACGCTCTATGCACGGTTCTACCTGTCGGGCGAAGATCCGATGGGGCAGTTCTATACATATTTGCTGCTGTTTCAGGGTGCGATGCTGGGGATCGTGCTGTCGGACAACATTCTGCTTCTGTTGATTTTCTGGGAACTGACCTCGCTGTCGTCCTTCCTGCTGATCGGGTTCTGGAAGCACCTGCCAGAGGGGCGTCAGGGCGCGCGCATGGCGCTGGCGGTCACTGGCGCGGGCGGGCTTGCGATGATCGGCGGGATGCTGATCCTCGGCAATATCGTGGGCAGCTACAACCTGACGGATATTCTGGCTGCTGGCGATCAGATCCGCGCGTCCGAATGGTATCTGCCTGCACTTATCCTGATCCTTCTGGGGGCGTTCACCAAATCCGCGCAGTTCCCGTTCCATTTCTGGTTGCCCCACGCCATGGCGGCACCCACGCCCGTCTCGGCCTACCTGCACTCTGCCACGATGGTGAAGGCTGGCGTGTTCCTGCTGGCCCGGATGTGGCCAGCGCTCGCGGGGACAGATGCATGGTTCTACATCGTCTCCACGACCGGCCTCGTCACAATGGTTCTGGGCGCGCTCATCGCGTTGTTCAAGGATGACCTCAAGGCGCTTCTGGCCTTCTCGACGGTCAGCCATCTCGGACTGCTGACGATGCTGCTTGGCTTCGGCACGCAGGCCGCCGCGGTGGCTGCCGTGTTCCACATCATCAACCACCTGACCTTCAAGGCCGCGCTCTTCATGACCGCGGGGATCGTGGATCACGAGGCCCATACCCGCGATATCAAGCGGCTTGGCGGGCTGAGGCACCTGATGCCGATTACCTTCCTCATCGGAACGGCTGCGGCCCTGTCGATGGCGGGTATTCCACTGTTCAACGGGTTCCTGTCGAAGGAATTGATGTTGGAAGAGGCCTCGCATACCGACTGGTTCGGCAGCGCCTATGCGGTGCCGGTCATGGCCACGATCGGGGCGCTCCTGTCGGTTGCCTATTCGCTGCGCTTCATCTCTCATGTCTTCCTCGGTCCGGTGCGCGATGACTATCCGCACAAGCCCCATGATCCGCCCTTCGGTATGTGGGCCGCACCGGCACTGTTGGTGGCGATGGTCGTTATCATCGGGGTTGCGCCCTTCCTTGCCGAAGGGATCGTGACGGCCGCAGCCAATGCAGTCACCGGCGCGGACCTGCATCCGCATCTGAAGATCTGGCATGGGTTCACGCCCGCGCTGTGGATGTCTGTCATTGCCGTTGCGAGCGGCATCATCCTTCTGCTCCTGCACAAGCCGCTCGACAGGCTATGGATCGCCGCGCCAAGGCCCGAGGCAAAGGCCATTTTCGACCGGTTGATCGCAGGTCTTGTCGCGGCATCTCGCGCGATCACCGAGATCGGCCACAATGGCGCAATCAGCCGCTACCTTGCGATATTCACGGCAAGTTCCGTGGCCCTGGGTTGGGTCGCCTATTCCTCCAGCGGCCTCTCGGCCCCGACGCGAGAGCTTCTGCCCGTGTCGCCGGTGATCTTCGTGGGCTGGGTCATGCTGATCGTCGCAACGCTGTCTGTCGTGACGATGCATCACCACCGCTTCCGGGCGCTTGTTCTGATCGGGATCATCGGCCTGTCGATCTCTGCCGGGTTCGCCTATCTCTCGGCGCCCGATCTGGCGCTGACGCAGATCTCGGTCGAGACGGTCACCATCATGCTGCTGCTTCTGGCGCTGCATTTCATGCCGAAGATCACCCCGAAGGAAAGCTCTGCCGGACTCAAGCTGCGCGACGGTGTGATCGCGCTTGGGGCCGGGGGCGGCGTGGCCGCGCTGGCCTATGCATTCCTGATGCGCGATATCGAGACGATTTCCGACTATCACCTCGCCAACAGCTACGAGGGCGGCGGCGGCACCAATGTGGTCAACGTCATCCTCGTTGATTTCCGTGGCTACGATACGTTCGGCGAAATCATCGTATTGGGAATCGCGGGGCTGGTGATCTATGCGGTCATGCACGCGCTGCTGGACGGACCGGCGGCGCGGCGGCTGAAGAACACCGACTATTCGCATGACCGGTCTCGTGACCGCCACCCGATGATGATGGTTGTCGCCACCCGCGTCATGATGCCCATTGCCATCGTTGTGGGCGCCTACATCTTCCTGCGCGGCCATAATCAGCCCGGAGGCGGCTTCGTCGCCGGCCTGGTGATCGCGATCGCGCTTCTGATGCAATACATGGCTTCCGGCTTTGCCTGGACGCAGGAACGTCAGCGGATGGAATACCATACGATGATCGGGCTTGGCGTCGTGATCGCTGGCTTGACCGGTGTCGGTTCCTGGCTCTTTGGGCGACCGTTCCTGACCAGCGACTTCACCTATATTCATCTGCCGCCGATCGAGGAATTCGAGGTCGCCACAGCCATGCTGTTCGATCTCGGGGTGTTCCTGACGGTTCTGGGCGGGGTCATGCTGATGCTCTACAGCCTGAGCAGGATCGCCCGCTTCGCCGGTGAGACAGTGAATGTCGATCCGATGGACTACGACCCGGCGGATCGGGTCCCGGACGAGGAGGAGCGCTGAGATGGAGATCATCGTTGCAAGCAGTATCGGCGTTCTGACGGCGGGAGGCGTATATCTTCTGCTGCGCCTCCGCACCTTCCCTGTCATCCTCGGGCTCGCCCTTCTGTCCTATGCGGTGAACGTCTTCCTGTTCGCCAGCGGGCGGCTCGCCACCAACCTGCCGCCCGTCCTGTCGCCCTATGGCGACGCCAGCTACACCGATCCGCTGCCCCAGGCGTTGGTGCTGACCGCAATCGTTATCTCCTTCGGGATGACGGCGGTGCTGGTGATGATCGGGCTTGGCGCGTTTCTGGAAGCGGATAGCGACCAGATCGACATGGAGCCTGAAGAGAACGGCGCAGACGCCGCAAACGAGGGGTCCGCGTGATGCACTGGATCATTCTGCCGGTCGTCCTGCCGGCCCTGCTTGCCCCGGTCATCGGCTTCGTGATGCGCCACGATATCACGCTGGCACGCATCGCTTCGGTTGCGGGCACGGTGCTGCTGCTGGCCATTGCCCTGGGCCTTGCCTACATGGCCGCCGATGGCGCGACCCATGTCTACCGGCTTGGCAACTGGCCTGCGCCGTTCGGCATTGTTCTGGTCCTCGACCGGCTGTCCGCCCTGATGGTCCTTCTGACCTCGGCGCTTGCGCTGATCGTGCTGATCCACGCCATTTCCACGGGCTGGGACGCGCGCGGCCGGCATTTCCATGCGCTGTTCCAGTTCCAGCTCATGGGTATTTGCGGCGCTTTCCTGACCGGAGACATCTTCAACCTGTTCGTGTTCTTCGAGGTTCTGCTGATCGCGTCCTACGGGCTGATGATCCATTCCGGCGGCAAGGACCGGATGCGTGCAGGGCTGCAATACGTGGTCATGAACCTGGCTGGCTCGACGCTGTTCCTGTTTGCCCTTGGGACGCTCTACGCCTCTACCGGGACGCTGAACATCGCCGATCTCGCCCTCCGCGTTCCCGAGATCCCGGCCGAAGAGGCCGCATTGGTGCGCGTTGCCGCGATCCTGCTGATGATCGTCTTTGCGGTGAAGGCGGCGCTGTTCCCGGTGCAGTTCTGGCTGCCCGCATCCTATTCCAACGCGCCCGCGCCGGTTGCTGCGCTCTTCGCCATCATGACCAAGGTCGGCGCCTACGCAATCCTTCGTGTCCATACCACGGTGTTTGGCCCCGGCAGCCCCGGAACCGAGGATCTGGCGGGTACGTGGCTTTTCCCGGCAGCCATCGTGACCATCGCCCTCGGGGCGTTCGGCGTTCTTGGGGCGCGGCGTCTGATGCCGCTGATCGCCTTCTCTGTCGTGGGGTCCATGGGCACCTTGCTGGTTGCGGTTGCCGTGTTCTCGACCACCGCCACAACAGCGGCGCTGTATTACATGGTTCATTCGACCTTCGCGGCGGCCTGCCTGTTCCTGATCGCTGACCTTGTCGTCACGCGCCGGTCAGGGGACGCGCTGCGACCAGAGCTGCCGACAGGGCAGAACGGCCTGTTCGCGGCCCTGTTCTTCGCCGCGGCCATCGCCATGGCCGGTATGCCACCGCTGAGCGGGTTTCTGGGAAAACTGCTCGTTCTTGACGCGATCAGAGAGCCCGGCCTGATTGGATGGGCCTGGTCCGCGATCCTGATCGGGTCGCTCTTGACCATCGTCGGTTTTGCGCGCGCGGGCAGCGTTCTGTTCTGGAAATCCACGGCAATCACCGTCCCCGACGCCGAAGACGGTGAAACCGAAGACAGCGCCGCGTCGATCCAGCCACCCCTTGCCACGGTGGGGCAGGTTGCCCCCGTCATGCTTGCATTGGCCGTATTGGGGGGGCTTGCCATCTTCGCTGGTCCCGTCTCGGCCTATCTCGACAATACGTCAGCCCAACTCTTTGACCGCGCGGGGTATGTCGAAGCTGTCCTGAGCCCTGTGGAGGAGCGCTGAGCCATGCTGACCCGTCTCATCCCGCATCCGCTTCTCAGCCTGACGCTCATCTTCGTCTGGCTTGGACTGGTGAACACCTTCACCCTGGGCAACCTTATCCTCGGATCGGTCTTCGGACTTTTCATCCCGATGTTCACCGCTGCCTACTGGCCCGACCGCCCCAGGATCGCCCGGCCATTCAAGATCGCGGAATACATCCTTGTCGTGCTCTGGGATATCGTCGTGGCCAATGTGCAGGTGGCCTTGATCATCCTGTTCAAGCCCGAATCGAAGATTCGCTCGCAGTGGATTCCCGTTCCGCTCGACCTCACCTCGGCCGAGGCAATCACCGTGCTGGCAGGCACGATCACCATGACTCCGGGTACGGTATCCGCGACGCTTGCCGCAGATGGCAGTGCGATCCTTGTGCATTGCCTGCATACCGATGACCCCGATGCTGTCCGTGACGAGATCAAGACCAGATACGAACGCCGCTTGATGGAGATATTCCCATGATCGAATATGCCCTTACCTTCGCGCTCGGTTGCTACGCCTTGGCCTTGTTGCTCAATCTCTGGCGTATTGCAGTCGGCCCGGACGCGGCCGACCGGATCCTGGCTCTTGACACCATGGTGATCAACCTAATCGCCCTCGTGGTGCTTTATGGCGTCTGGCACAGCACTGCGATCTATTTCGAGGCCGCGATGCTGATCGCGATGGTCGGCTTCGTTTCAACGGTCGCCTATTGCCGCTTCCTGCTGCGCGGCGACATCATCGAATAGGACGACAGACATGAGCATCGTCGCAGAAATCCTCGTCTCCTTCGCCCTTGTCGTGAGTGGTATCTTCGGTCTTGTGGGGTCTTTTGGGTTGGTCAAACTCAAGAACACGCTGCAACGCCTCCATGCCCCGACCAAGGCCACCAGCCTGGGTGTAGGCGGCGTGCTGATCGCCTCGATGATCTACTTCTACGCCAAATACGGACAGGTCTCGTTTCACGAGCTTCTCATCACCCTGTTCCTGTTCCTAACGGCGCCGATCACGGCGAACTTCATCGCCAAGGCATATATGGCACGCAACCTTGGCGATAAGGATGTTCCGGAGACTACAGGGGAATACGGTTGGTCGATCTATGACGACCCACCTAGCCCCGGTTCGGACCGTTGACGTTGACTACAAGCCATTAAGCCCGAGATCCCGCCCAAAGCGATGTAAAGCGCACTCTCTAGGTGGCGGCGCTCCGATCTGCAGAAGGTCCGTCAGTTCGTTCCGTCGCGGCCATTTGGCTGAGCAGCAAGGCCCGCTTTCTGGCGGCGCGGCTGAGTTCCAGCAGACCGAACCGCGCAACGGATATGGACATCACGGCATTGGCCACTGCCGCTGGATCATCCGCAGGCGTGGAAAAGCCGGTTCGACCATGTTCGATCAATGTCGGCGGCGTTCCGCGACGATAGCAGATCACCGGGCGACCGCCTGCCATTGCCTCCAACGTCGTGCGCCCGAAAGACTCCGCGAAATGCGAGAGCACCAGCACAAGGTCTGTCTGTTCCACCGCGGCCACTGACCCATCGACATAGCCTGTGTGAACCGTGTTGTCGGGAAGCGGGCCCAATGCTTTCAGATCGGCAGAGTCCGGCCCAATCAACAGGAACTTGCAACGCGCGTCAGGCGGGACGTTTTCTGAGGCCTCGGCTTTGGCAACCATGCGTGCAACCGAGACGAAATCCGCTACCCCCTTCTTGGCGATGTTGCTGCTGATCAGGCCAACGCGCAGAGCAGACCCCGGGGTAAAGGGCAGATCGAACAGGGCAGGATCAATTTCATTGGGTTGCACGTCGACGCGATCGGGGCAATCCAGCCAGTCTGCAACAGCAGGGGAATTCGCGATGAAACGATCGGCCTCGCTGAGGATGCGGCGTCTCAGACCGCGGGCGCTGTTGCCAAGAATGCGGCACAGTTGCGGGTCTTCGGCGGGCAACTCGCGTACATGCACGATCGAGGGGCATCCTTCAGCCCGTGCTGCCACCAGAGGTGCATTCAGGACAATCGTGTTCACATGTATTGCGGTCGGGCGATAGGCTCGGATCATGGCTCGTATCGCGGAAACTGTGTGGTCCGACACGGGGCGAAAGCGATGCCGCCAGAGTTGCGGCAGGATCACAGCCGCTGCCGATCTTTTCCGCACGTCTTCCAGGTACTGCTTGTTTACCGCCGATGGCAGCACCGTCACAGGAGCGATCCGGGGACCGTCGAGACCACTGCCAAGACGTTCCAATGCTCGCAACAGGCTTCGCTCAGCCCCGAAGATCTGCCGATCGGCGGAATGCGCGAAGACAAGCGCGGTTTCGGCGTCGATGCCTGCCAGCGCCCCATCAAACCGGAACTGTTCAGCCGGGGGCTTGTCGGGGTGCTGCTCGTAATCCAGCAGCGGCACGGCCTGCATGTCCAGTTTTCGCTTTGCGCGCCATGCTGAGTCCGAAAACAGGGGGCCGGGATCGCGGTCTTCCTGTCCGCCGGTTTCCAGATAGTGGCGCACAGGGTCGACATCCGCAGCCAGCACGTCCTTGTTTCGCGTCAGATACCAAAGCGTATCGAAATGCGAAGACCCAGCTATCAGGGCGTAGTCACTGGCCGCGGTCACATCATCGGCAGGTCGAAGCTCTGGGGGCGCTGGAAATGGCCGTTCCGCCGGATGTCTCGGAAGGTAAAGCGAGGCCGCCCGCGCCTCCGCGCCCGCGCTGCTGTCAACCGAAGACAGCCTGCTATCGTGCCAGTGCAGCGCGGCATCCAAATAGCATCGGCGCGGACCCCGGAACTGGGTTGAAAGATGCGTGGCGGACGACAGCGTCAAGGATTGCGGCGCGTTTCGACCGAAGGCCAGGGGCACGCCGGGATGCTGTTCGATCACTGAGTCAGAACCGAATGCGGCAAGCAGACGATGATAGTATTCCGTATCGGCATTGACGCGCACGCGATCCCAATACCCCACCTTCTCGCGCATCTCCGCGCGAACCATCAGGGACGAGACATTGCGATAGACCCAGCCCTGCTCGACCCGCCAAAGCGACATTGAAAGGTCAGACCCGGTCCGAACCCAGTGCGATGCACAGGCGACCGGGCCACCGTCGGCCAGAAGCGGCCCAACCTGTGCCTCGATCTTTTGCGGATGGGACCAGTCATCGGAATCATGAACGGTGAAGAACGCACCACGGATGTCTGCCAGACCGGTATTGCGGGCAATATAGGCGCCGCTGTTCTCTTGCAGACGAATGACCCTGATGCGGGGATCTGACTGCGCTGCCGCTTCCGCTACACCCGCAGTGTTGTCGGTGCTGGCATCATCCACCACGATGATCTCAAGATTGCGCCAGCTTTGGTCGGTCAACCCTCGCAGACATGTGCCCAGGGTCGCCTCAGACTGATGGACGGGGACAATGACACTGACAAGTGGACCCTGTTCAACCGGTGCAGGCGGATTCGGGGCTGTCAGCCTGTCCAGCCGCGGCAGCGTCCCCGGCCGCAAGGAAATGCCTGCCAGACCGGTTGCCGCGTAGATCTCGGCGAGATGGTTGGACACAATGTGATCCGGGGCGTCTTCGGCAACCGCAATCTCGATCTCCGATAGTGATAGATCGGCGTGATCGCCGAACCGGTCCCTCGCTTTCCGCAAAAGCTCTTTTGCAACCGAAAGCTCTCGGCACATGGTTGCGGCCTTTACCCCAAGAACCCAGGGGCCCTTGTGCGGAACGATAGAGGTGCCCAGATCGCCGCCATCGAAAAAGGATCTGATAGCAGAATGCGCGGATTTCCAGCGTGATTTGCTGGCCGCATGACGCGCAAAGACCCATCCTGCGATTGCCCGTTCACGAGCCGACCCGTTTTTCAGCAGCAGCCGCAGTTCCGGTAACGCCTGTGCCTCGAATCCCCGCCACAGGTCATGATCGAGTTCCAATGCACGCACCGGGCCGCCCAAGCGCCCCTCTGCGTGGCCATGGGCTGCATAGTGCTCCCATGGATCCAGCCCTGCCGCGCGCACGTCAGAATAGGTCGAGAGATACCAGACCGGATCGAACTCCTCTTTCGTGAAGGCTGGCCCGATCATCTGAGAAGCCCGTGCAACACGTCGAACGGGATCTTTGCACGCGCGACCCGACTGGCGCCCGCCTTGATCAGCTCCTGCTTGATGGCACGATTTCCGGCCCACCATTCCAAAGGGCCTGTCGCGAACCGGCGTGCAGAGGATTCGCAGGTGGACGGATCATATCGCACCAGGCGGCGCCCCGAGCCGGGAAGCGTGGCGACCGGAGAATAACTTGCCAGAAGACGCACTCTTTCGGCCCGCACCTCGGGCAGGGAACCGGGAAGCTCCTGCAATGTCTCCGGGTCAGGCGCGATCAGCAACGGGGCCGAAGCCGATTCTCCCGGGCAGAGGTGAAGAAGGCGCTGACCGTCGAGAGCTTCGCGCACTCTCGTGCACAGGCGGAAGGAGGTGTCGAGCATATCCGGTGCCAGAGGTCTGGCAAGCGGCACCAGACCGACCGGGCCATCGGAAAGGGATGCCAGTTCAAGGCAGGTTTCCACCACCCAATCGCAGTGTCGCAAATCCGCGGCCAGTACCAGGGACAGCTTGTAACTGGATTGATCACGTCCTTTCATGATGCCGGGTGCGGGAAACGGGCGACTGTCTGCCGTGTAATGCAGGTCGGCCACAGAGGCAGTACGATGGTAGTGTTCCTGAGCATCAAGATAAGCCAGACGAGCGCCGGTGACATAGCCGTCGATGGACAGGGGGCCACTGCGAACCGCGGACCCTTCCCTGTCGCGCAGCATCGCCAGCGGGCCGGTCTTTCCGGAAATGACGGAGGCAGGCCCGAACACCCGGCGTATTCGGCGTATCAGTTCATTGTCCGCCGCGACGCGCACAGTGTCCCAACGTCCCAAGGCATCCTTTACAGGTTGTCGTCTGAACAGGAGGGACGCCGTGTTTTCCGTCAGGAAACTCGCCTCCGGGCTCAGGCGTGTCAGTGTCAGGTCGGAATGCATGCGCACATGCTCGGACGTGCAGGCGATTGCCGTTCCGCTTTCAAGAATCAGGCCCATCTGCACGGCAACCCGGTCGGGGTGACACCAATCGTCCGCGTCATGAAGCGTAACGTATTCACCACGCGCCATGGCAAGCCCGGCGTTGCGTGCTGCATAGGCGCCGCCGTTTTGCGAGAGCCGTTTCAGCCGGATACGGGGATCGGTTCTTGCCGCATCCAGGGCGACCTGCGCGGTTCCATCGCTGCTCGCGTCGTCGATGACAATGATCTCAAGGTTGCGCCAGCTTTGGTCTGCAACGGCGCGCAATGCGGTTGGAAGGGTGTCTTCTGCCTGATGGGCCGCGATCAGGACGGACACCAGCGGTCCGTCTGCGGGTTGGGGAGGCCGATTGGGGATCAGGCGGTCATAGGCCAGGCTCCTCGTGTCATCGCGCAAGGTCAATTCGCCAAGGCCGTATGCCGCAAGCGCCCGGTTGATCAGCCTCAGGCGCCCGTTTTCCGTGGCTTCAAAGCCTGCCAGCGCAAACCAGGTTTCGTTGCACAGCAGATCCTGCATCTGCCAGTCGCGGATGACTGCGTCCGACGGGGCTGACTGACCCGCCAATGCATTTGCAACAAGGGCAATGGTCAGCAAACGACTGCGCAGAGCGGGGTCCGTCGCCGAGACAAGGGCCTTATGGGCGAGCCGACCTGCCGTTGTCACGCTGTCACGGGATTGGGTCATCCGCCATTGCCGAAGATGCCAAAGCGCCAGGTCACGGCCAGCGAAGCCCGCAGCATCGCCAGTTTCCTCATCCGCGAGCCGCTGGAGCCCCTTAAGTGCGGATGTCTGACCGAACACGTTTAGCCGATTGCGAAGCACATCGCTTTTCACACGCGCCCGCAAGATTGGGTCTTGTTGAAGGGGATTGGCTGCACGGCCTTCTGAGGCGCCGTATTGCAGGTAGTGCGTCAGCGCATCCATGCCGCTATCCGCAACTTCTCGGAAGTAGGCCAAGTAAGCACGGGTGTCGAACTCGGGTCCGGGGCTGCGCCCAAGGCCCCAACCGATTTTCAGAAAATGATCCAACGGGTCCAGCCCGGACAAGGCCACGTCCCCGTTCCGCGTCGCGTACCATTCAGCGTCGAACAGGGCGGAGTCTTTCAGCAATTTCGCACGGGATGTGTCGATGATGGTTTCGCCGGACATTGCGCCTAGCCTCCGGCGGCTGGTCCGCGCCGCCGACCTTCCGCTTGTCCGTGTAAAACGTAGTGCGCCAGAGCAGGCCAGCCCGCCTCGGCAACATCCGGATTGGCGCTGTAATAGGCCTTGGTATGGAAATCCGGACCCGGATCATGCCCGGCAAACGCGCCACGCAGCAAGTAGTGGGTCGCGGCCTTGTCCGGGCCATCGCATTCGGGGTAGCGCGCCGCGTACCAGTTTGCGTCGAAATAGCGGCTTCTTGCCAATGCGCTCGCCTGATGACGCAGCATCAGGCGGTGGCGTAGCCTGGCCAGCCGTGTTCTCAGCCATCCACGGCTGAGTCCAGTTGGCGGCTGGCGAGGGGCCTCGGTGACGACGGTCTCGTCCGACTGTCGCAGCAACGCGAGAATTTCCGCATCCCGCTGCGCCAGCTCAGTCCGAAGAGACAGAATTTCAGCCCGCAGCATTGCCTGCACTTCCGCATCGGGTTGGTTTCTGTCCGTTTCACTCATAAGTCATCCGATTGGTGACAGGTACGGGTACTCTTTGCCTCTATGCATTGCGCGGCCTCTTCACCGAGTCACCCTTTCGCACCTTGCCCGCGGGAATAGACATCCTCGTACCGAATGATGTCATCCTCACCCAGATAGCTACCCGTCTGGACCTCGATCAGCACCATGTCGACCTTCCCCGGGTTCTCCATTCTGTGCACAGCCCCGAGAGGAATGTAGACGGACTCGTTTTCGGAAACCAGCTTGACCGTTTCGTCAACCGTAACCTTCGCCGTACCCTGCACGACGATCCAGTGTTCCGACCTGTGATGATGGCTCTGAAGGCTGAGGCTTGCGCCCGGCTTGACCACGATTCGCTTAACCTGAAACCGCTCGCCAAGCACGAGGGTCTCGAAATGCCCCCATGGACGGTAGTCGACGGGCAGGGCTTCTGCCTGACGGGCACCTTTTGCGGCAAGGCTCTGAACGGCGAGTTTCACGTCCTGCGTTCTGTTGATATCGGCAATCAACACCGCGTCTGGCATGGCAATGGCAACGATGCCGTCAAGGCCAAGTCCGACAAGTTCCTGATCCGGGTGCTCTGACCGAAGCAGGGAATTCTTGCAGTCGATGGCCGTTACCGGCCCCGCGCAGGCAACACCATCGGAATCGATTGCGCTTTGGTCGCGGACAGCGCTCCAGCTTCCCAGATCGCTCCAGCTGCCCCGGAAGGGAACCACGCTGAGATTGTCGGCCTTCTCCATGACCGCATAGTCGATCGAGATGTTCTGCACCTCTGCCCAGGGATCTGGGGCAAGGCGGAAGAACCCGAGATCCGGTTCACCCTGCTCCACTGCGGCGCGAACGGGTGTCACAAGATCAGGCGCATGGCGTTCGAAGGCAGAGATGATGTCTTTGGCGGCGAACAGGAAAATACCCGCGTTCCAAAGGAACCCGCCATCGGCAACCATCTGTTCGGCGGTGGCCTGGTCGGGCTTCTCGACGAAACGTTCCAGCTTGTAGGCCGCGTCCTCGTCATGCGTTCCAGCCAGTTTGAGGTATCCGTACCCGGTTTCCGGGTAGTCAGGGGCGATGCCGAACGTTACGAGATCGCCGTTCAGGGCCGCACCTGCCGCCAGTTCCAGCGCTGCGGCAAACGCATCGGCATCCGGCAGGATGTGATCGGATGGCGCGACAAGCAGCAGAGCCTCGGGCGAGGTCTTGGCAATGTGCAACGCGGCGGCCAGAACCGCCGGGGCCGTATTTCGCCCCTCGGGCTCGATCAGGATGGCGCCCGGATCAATTCCGATGTCCTGCAATTGTTCGGTCACGACAAAGCGAAAGTCGGATCCGGTCAGGATCGTAGGCGCGGCAAAGGTCACCGCGCCGCGCGTACCGGTCATGCGTTCTGCGCATCGTTGATAGAGCGACCGGTCGCCAATCAACTGAACGAACTGTTTGGGATAGCTCTTGCGCGACAGGGGCCAAAGACGGGTCCCTGAACCGCCACACAATACCAATGGATGAATTTCAAACGACGGCTGCATACTTATTTTTCCAACTTGATAATGAAGTCTATGGCCGTAGACAAAACCACGACCCGCCATTGATAGATCACATGCCTTGTTCACTTTGAAGGGTCAAGGTGGCGCATGTGTGATCAACGCCTTCGGCTAGGCCTTGCCAGCATACCCCATCCCGTCGCACTTGCTCCAATCTGCCAACGGTATGCCGTTCGGAATGTCCGTGATTCGCGTTTTGTTGACCCCTCAGATCCAGTTGCTGACCAGTAGAGGATTTGATACAGAAACCCTTGTCGCTTCAATCGCGGCGGCGGATCGCGCGTTTTGAACCAAGGCAAATGGAAATCCTTTGCTCTCTGCCGATTATTTCAGATTGGGGTATCGACCCCATACGATGGATCGCACGCAGATGACAGTTTTGGGTCATCGGAAACGAACACCGCTTCCACCAGACACGCCGCACCGTCCGGGCGGCACTTGACCAAAGGAAATGACCCATGACGACCGTATCCAACCCCTCCCGCCGCGCTTTCTTCAAGTCCGTTATCACGCCCGCCCTAGCCGCTGCTGCAATTACCACGGTGGCCATTCCGTCCGGTGCCCATGCTCAGGCGCAGGCGCCGCAGCTTGTTCCGGGCAACTACCAGGGATACTGGCATGACGGCCGCTCGATGGTCGAACGTGTGACGGTCACGCCGAGCGAGATCACGCTTCACCGGATCGCCGGTGGCGACGTGCAGGGCCAGACCTTCCGCTATATCCGCAGCGGGGCCAGCACCTACAACTCCCCCAACGGGCACGTCATCATGATCACCAGCGCGACCACCTTCACCTGGACCAATAGCAACGGGCAGAACGGCGTCGCCTACAGCCTGCTGCGCTAATTGCTACCCCAATCCGCCGCACCTGACCCGGTGCGGCGGATTTTTTCTGCACCCATCCCAAGCGCTCTTCCCTCCGCACCCGCAGCCCGCAACACCCCAGGTGACGCGGCGTAGAGGGTGACAGTCCGCCCGCCTTGCGTCATCTTTGCGCATCGGAGGACACGACCATGACGCACGCGCTTTACCCCCATCTTCTGGCCCCGCTGGACCTTGGCTTCACCACGTTGAAGAACCGGGTTCTGATGGGGTCGATGCATACCGGGCTGGAGGAAACCAAGGACTGGCCCCGGGTTGCGGAGTTCTATGCGGAACGCGCGCGGGGCGGGGCGGCGCTGATCGTGACGGGCGGCATGGCCCCCAACAAGGAAGGCGGTGTGTTTCCGGGGGCGGCCGGGCTCTTTACCGATCAGGACATCGCCAATCACCGGGTCATCACCGATGCGGTCCATGCAGCCGATGGCAAGATCGCCATGCAGATCCTTCACGCAGGGCGCTATGCCTACAGCCCTGATTGTGTCTCGGCCTCTCCGATCAAATCGCCGATCTCTCCCTTCCCTCCGAAAGAGCTGGATGAAGAGGGGATCGAGAAACAGATCGCCGACATCGTGACAGCAGCCGTGCGGGCGCGCGAGGCGGGCTATGACGGGGTCGAGGCGATGGGATCGGAGGGCTATTTCCTCAACCAGTTCATCGTGAAACACACCAACAAGCGCACAGACCGGTGGGGCGGCAGCTATGAAAACCGGATTCGCCTGCCCATTGAGGTTGTACGGCGCGTGCGCGAGGCCGTGGGCCCCGATTTCATCGTCATCTACCGCCTGTCGATGATCGACCTTGTGCCTGAGGGGTCCACCTTCGATGAGGTCGTGCAGCTGGCGCAGGAGATTGAGAAAGCGGGCGCCACGATCATCAATACCGGCATCGGCTGGCACGAGGCACGCATTCCCACGATTGCCACCAGCGTCCCGCGCAAGGCCTTTGCCTGGGTCACCAAGAAGCTGATGGGCAAGGTGGGCATCCCGGTGATCACCTCGAACCGGATCAACATGCCGGACGTGGGCGAGGAGGTTCTGGCCGAAGGTTGCGCCGACATGGTGTCCATGGCGCGCCCCTTCCTGGCGGACGCGCATTTCGTCGCCAAAGCGGCTGAGGGTCGGGCCGACGAGATCGCGCCCTGCATCGCCTGCAATCAGGCCTGTCTGGATCACACGTTCAGCGGCAAGCTGACCTCCTGCCTCGTGAACCCGCGCGCCTGCCACGAGACCGAACTGCGCTATGAGCCGACGGATGCGCCCAAACGGGTGGCCATCGTGGGCGCGGGTGCCGCTGGCGTGATGACGGCGGTGATCGCCGCCGAGCGCGGGCATTCCGTGACGCTGTTCGAGAAGGCCGATAAGGTGGGCGGGCAGCTCAATATGGCCAAGCAGATCCCGGGCAAGGAGGAGTTCTTTGGCCTCGTGGATTGGTTCGAAACCATGCTGGCCCGGGCGGGTGTCGACCTGCGCCTTGGCACCGAGGCCGGGCCGGAGCAGTTGGACGGGTTCGACGAGGTGGTGATTGCCACCGGCATCGTGCCGCGCGATCCAGGCATTCCCGGCCAAGACGGGCCGAATGTGCTGTCCTATATCGACGTGCTGTCCAGAAAGGCCCCGGTTGGCGAGAAAGTGGCCATCATCGGCGCGGGCGGGATCGGGTTCGATGTGGCGGAATATCTGGTGCATGAGGGCGAGAGCCCGACAGAGAATCTCGATCTGTGGAAACGGGAATGGGGCGTGGGCGACCCGGCAGAGGATCGTGGCGGTCTTGCCGAAGGCGGACCGAAGCCCGAGGCCCCTGCCCGTCAGGTCACGCTGTTGCAGCGCAAGAATGAACGGCTTGGCAAACGGCTCGGCAAAACCACCGGCTGGATTCACCGCGCCGCGCTGAAGATGAAGGCGGTCGAGATGGTGGGGGGTGTGAACTACGAACGCATCGACGCGGATGGGCTGCATGTGAGCTATGGCGAGGCGCGGGAGAACCCGACATTGATTAAGGCCGATACGATTGTTCTTTGCGCTGGACAGCTGTCGGAACGGTCGCTGGCGGATCGGCTGGAAAGCATGGGCAAGCCCGTGCATGTCATCGGTGGGGCGGATGTGGCCGCCGAACTGGATGCCAAGCGGGCCATCAATCAGGGCGCGCGGCTGGCGGCAAGCCTCTGACCCTGGGTGTTTCGCCGCCTTGCGGCGTCGACCCGCGGGGGGATCCTCCCCCCGCACCCCCCTGAGGTATTTTTACCAAGATGAAAGGGGTTGAGGCATGGTTTCTACGTCCCAGTGAGGGTCGGACTGTGTCATTTTTTGTTTCCCCGCCCTTAACGATCCCCGGTAATACCCGGCTTTGGCCTGTAGTGCTCCGCAATCGCGCCGCATTTGGAAACGATACCAATGTGCGAAACGAAAAGAGCACATAGGTGACCCAATGGACCGTCTTACGGAAATGGAAGCCTTCGCCACAGTCGTGGACCAGGGGGGGTTCACGGATGCGGCCAAGAAAATGGGGATCTCGAAATCTGCTGTATCCAAGCACGTTTCGAGTCTGGAAACCCGCCTCGGGGCGCGGCTGCTGAACCGGACCACCCGGCGCGTCAGCCCGACCGAGATCGGCCTGGCCTATTACGACCGCGCCCGGCGCGTTCTGAATGATGCGGGTGAAGCGGATGCGCTGGTGACGGCGATGCAATCAGCACCCTCAGGCATGCTGCGCGTGTCTGTCGCGACGGACTTCGGGGTCAATCACCTCTCTCCGATCCTCGGCGATTTCCTTCACTCTTTCCCCGATATCACCGTCAATATGGTGCTGAACAACCGCTATGTGGAACTGATCTCCGAAGGGTTTGACATGGCCATTCGGGTGGGCGAGCTGGAGGACAGTTCCCTGCGCGCCCGCAAGCTGACGGAAACCACCAAGCGGATGATCGCGAGCCCTGACTATTTCAAGAAATTCGGACGGCCCGAACGGATCGACGATCTGAACGATCACAAGCTGCTGCACTATTCCAATCAGGCGGCGGGCAATGTGTGGAAAATCACCGCGCCCTCTGGCGAGGTACGCCAGGTGCGCACCGCCGGGTCGCTGACAGTGAACGATGGTCAGTCGCTGCTGAATGCCGCCATCGGCGGGCTTGGCATCGCCTATCTGCCCAGCTTCCTTTACGCCGAACCGATGCGCCAGGGCCTGCTGGTTGACGCAATCCCGGATCTGCCGGAGGAAACCCAGGGCATCTACGCGATCTACCCGCCGGGCCGCTACACGCAGCCCAAGGTGCGCGCGTTTATCGACTTCCTGGTCGACCAGTTCCGCGACAAGGGTCCGGGCGACTGGTGATTATCTGAGAATTTACGGTTCATGCCGACCCCGCCAACCCCGGCGGGGCAACTCAGCGGGTTGAAGTCACGACGACTTCGACCCGCCTATTTTGTTGACGGCCTTCGTCGCTGGCATTGTTGGCGCGGGGGGCCAGATAGCCGACGCCTTCGGCCCCCAGCTGCGTGGCACTGACCCCGAGCGACTGGATCAGGAAGGCGCGCACCGCCTCGGCCCGGGACCGGGACAGGGCAATATTGCCCTCTAGCGAGCCTTCGGCATCGGTATGGCCCACAAGAACCACGCGAATGTCGGGATTGTCGATCAGGAAGGCGGCGAGATCCATGAGCGAAGGGTATTCCCCTTCGGCGAGCGTCGAAGAGCCAGTGGCAAAGCTGAGATCGTGCAGTGTGGCGGTGCCCAGTGCAGTCAGGCTTTCTTGGAGATCGATGATTTCATCGCCATCGGGCGAGCGGGTGGAGACGCCGACCGAAACCGGGATCATGTCGGCGGGGCTGATGCGGACCATGTGGACAAAGCCGCGCGTGCCGCCACGAGAGGTCAGCAGACCCACATATTCGGTGCCAGCCTCGCCCTCCAACTGCGCGACGAAATAGGAATAGTCCCCCAGATCCACGTGCATCGCCGGTTCCGGCGTTACGTCCATGGCAAAGCGGAAGTCGAACCCGCCGCAAAGCGTGGCATCGCAGGCGAAGACCGGGGCATAGCCCTGCGCTTCGATCTGCGCGCGCAGAGAGGCCATGAGTTGCGCACTGTTGCCGCTATAGTCCTGAACCTGCCAGACAGAGCGGGCCAGCGCGCCTTCAACCGTCATCATCTCTGCCCCGGTTCCCAGCCATGGGCTGACCGGCAGGCTGTAATAGGTGGCGGTCTCGGTTTCCTCGTGCGACAGCTCGGACACGCCCGGCAGTTCCAGCTCCAGCGCGTGGAGCGGAAGGGCGGCGGCGAGCGCCGCAAGGGATATGAGAGCGCCCCGGATCACCTGTTCATGCCGTGGTAGTCATCATTGGGCCGCATATCGATGGCAGAGGCCATGCGGTTGGTCATGTTGAAGAAGCTGGCGACCGAGGCGATGTCGAAGATATCGCGGTCGGTGAAACCCACATCGCGCAAGGCCTGACGGTCAGCCTCTTCGATCTTGTAGCTGGCTTCGGTCATCTGCACCGCGAAATCCAGCATGGCGCGCTGACGCGGGTCCAGATCGGCGACGCGGTAGTTCATCACCAGCATCTCGCCCAGTTTCGGGTCACCCGACAGCGCCCGCACCGCCTGACCATGGGCCGTCAGGCAATAGAAGCAGCGGTTCACGGCAGAGACAACGACCGCGATCATCTCACGTTCCAGCTTGGTCAGGTTGCTTTGGCCCAGCATCAGGTCGTTATACATCGCGGTGAAGGCATTGAGCTTGTCCACGTCGAACGCATAGGCAGCCAGCACATTGGGGATCATCCCGAGCTTCTCGTCACAGACGTCGAAATATTTCTGTGTTGCCTCTGGCAGCGGGTCCAGCGGCGGCAGGTTCAGCGCGGTTGCCTTCGGGTTCGGTTTGGCCACGGGGATCAGCCTTTCTTAATACGGTAATGATAAGCACCGGCAGAGGTCATTCCCAGCCCGGCATAGAGAGTTTGAGCGGGTTTGTTGGCCTTGACAACCAAAACGGCAAGATCCCGCGCATTGTGCCGAGCGGCCCAGTTGGCGGCCCCCTGCATCATGGTTTTGCCGATGCCCATGCGGCGGGCATCTTTCGACACCTCCAGCGCGTGCAGCATGGCGGTGCCGTTGTGGATGGCAACAAAGGCGGTGGCGACGGGGTGGTCGTCATGGCGGCCAAGCAGAGCGGTCTTGGGGCCTTTGGCGCGGTCCATCACGGCAATACGGGCGGGGCCGATGCCGCCTTCGGCCCAGATCTCGGTTTGGACTGCAAGGGGCGGCCAACAGGGGATTGCGGCCAGCCGATGCAAATCGGCGGTGAGGGTTTCAACCGGGGCGGACAGGAAATCGACCGGGTCGATAATGTCATAGCCCCTTTCGGCCAATACAGTGTCTAACTCGGTGTCTTCGGGCCTGATCTGAAACAGCAGATCCTGACCCAGATCGCGGCAGGCCTGCTCGGCTTGCGGGATGTCGGCGGGGGTCCACGACCCCTCTGCGGTCACCGAGGACACCCGTTTGCCCGCCCCCTGTCCGTCACGCACCAGCCAGGGACCGACCCGGGTGCAGGCAGCGGCGGGCCAGGTGGCCTCGCAGATGTCGAAAAGCCCTTTGTTAGAGACTTTCATGACACATCCGGGAACAGACGCACCAACGCCGTGATGACCTTGTCAATCTGCGGCCCGTCAGTTCCGCGCACAACGATGTTGGAGCCGTAGACGCCGTTTTGAATGTAGGGGTACGACCCGATGGACACCTCCGGGTTCTCCTCGGCCAGCTTGGTCAGCGGCCCGGCAATCTCGCCCTCGCCCCGCTCGATCCGAATGGTCTGCGACAGCAGCGGCGCGCCACCGGTCAGCGTCGGCAGGACAGAGGCGACCATCGCCTCAAAGACCGATGGAACCCCGGCCATCACATGCACGTTGCGCAGGGTGAAACCGGGCGCGATGGACACAGGGTTTTCAATCAGCGCGGCCCCGTCGGGAATGCGCGCCATGCGCAGGCGCGCCTCGTTCAGTTCCTGCCCGGATCGGTCGTAATGGGCCTGCAACAGCGCGCGGGCATCGTCGCGGATGCTGATCGGCATATCGAATGCGGCGGCCACAGCCTCGGCGGTGATGTCGTCATGGGTGGGGCCGATGCCACCTGAGGTAAACAGGTGATCATAGGCGGCGGACAGGGCCTGCACGGCGGCGATGATTCCCGCGCGGGTATCGGCCACCACGCGCACTTCGCTCAGGTCGATGCCGTGGCTGGTCAGTTGCTGCGCCAGGTGGTGCATGTTGGAATCGCGGGTGCGGCCCGAGAGAATCTCGTCGCCGATCACCAGCATGGCGGCGGTGGGGTTGGGCATGAGCGTGTTCCTTGCCTCCTGTTTGGCTCAGGTATAGGCCCGCACCATGCGCTTTCAAACCCCTCTCATTCCCGCCCGGCTGATCCGTCGCTACAAACGCTTTCTGGCTGATTGCCGGTTGGGGGACGGGCGCGAGATCACCGCCCATTGCGCCAATCCCGGTTCCATGATGGGGCTGGCGGAACCGGGTATGCGCGTGTGGCTGGAACCCAATGACGACCCGAAGAAGAAGCTGAAGTTCGGCTGGCGGCTGGTCGATCATGAAAACGGTCATTTCACCGGGGTCGATACCAGCCTTCCCAACCGGATGCTGCGCGCCGCGTTGGAGGCGGGCGAGGTCGCGGGGCTGAAGGGCTACGAGACGGTGCGCCCGGAGGTGAAGTATGGCGAGGCGAGCCGCATCGACTTCCTGCTGCAAGGTGCGGGCCGCCCGGATACTTACGTGGAAGTAAAGTCGGTCACCCTGTCCCGTCAGCCCGGTCTGGCGGAGTTCCCCGACAGCAAGACGGCGCGTGGCGCGAAACACCTGGCAGAGCTGTCTGCGATGGTCACGCAAGGCCACCGCGCCGTGATGCTCTACCTGATCCAGCGCACGGATTGTGAGGCATTCACCCTCGCGGCGGATATCGACCCCGCCTATGCCGCCGCCTATGCAGAGGCGCGCGAGGCGGGGGTCGAAACACTGTGCCTCGATTGCCGGATCACGCCCGAGGGCGTATGGCTTGGCGGCCCAAAACGTGTCGAAATCCCTTGGTTAGAGACTATTCGGACACCTGAATGAGTGTCTGCGTCGGGAAGGGAATGTCGACCCCGGCCTTATCCAGCGCCTCTTTCACCTGCCGCTTCATATCGGCCTCGAACGAGAATTTGTCCGAAGACGCACACCAGACCCGCACAAGAAAATCGACGGAACTGTCACCGAGGTTGTTCACCTGACAGAACGGCTCCGGCTCCGGCAAGGCGCGTGGATCGGACAGGATTGTATCGCGGATGACCTTTTCGGCGGTCGCAAGGTTCGACCCGTAGGACACACCGAAGGTCCATTCGGCCCGGCGCGTGTCATAGACCGAGTAGTTGGTGATCACGCTTCCCCAGACCTGTGCGTTCGGCACGATCACCTGCACATTGTCCAGCGTGGCCAGTTCCGTGGTGTTCAGCGAAATGTCCTTCACCGTGCCGGAAACCCCCGAAACAGTGACGAAATCACCCAGCTTGATGGGTCGGAACAGGATGATCATCACCCCCGCCGCGACATTGGACAGGGTCCCTTGCAGCGCCAGGCCAATCGCCAGACCGGCGGCACCGATGGCGGCGACCAGAGACGTGGTCTGCACCCCGAAGGTATTCAGCACCACCACAACAGCCAGTATCAGCACCACATAGCGCAGCAGGTTGCCCAGGAAGGTAAAGAGCGTATCGTCCAGTTCTTCCCGTTCCAGCGCGATCTTGACGATCTTGCGCCGTGCCCATCCACCGATGATGAAGGCCGCGAAAAGCAGCAGGATGGCGGCAATCACGCTGCCTACCATCTGGGCCAGGAAATCCAGCGTCAGGACATCGCCCAGGGTGCGGCCCCCCCCGATATCCAAAGTCATCAGATTGCTCAGCGCTTCCATCATCCATGCTCCTTGTGCCTGTCGCCTGCGCCATGGCTATCGCAAAGCGACACGGGCGGCAATTCACCCCGCCCTCTGGCATCCGGGCGCGTCCTGCCCTAGGTTGCAGCGCGAAAAGGCCAAGGAGCGCGACGTTGGACAAGTTCGAAGGCCGTCTGACCCGGGACGGTATCCGCATTCACAACCCCTCTGACTTTGCCGGTATGCACAAGGCTGGCGCATTGGCGGCGCGTATCCTCGATGACATCGCCGGGATGGTGGAACCGGGCCAGACGACCGAGGCGATTGATGCCGAGATCGAGCGGATGGTGAATGACGCAGGCGCCAAATCCGCGACCATCGGCTACAAGGGCTATCAGCATGCAAGCTGTATCTCGGTCAATCATGTGGTCTGCCACGGCATTCCCGGCCCCAAGACGCTGAAGAACGGCGATATCCTGAATATCGACGTCACGGTGATCGTCGATGGCTGGTTCGGTGACACCAGCCGGATGTATGTGGCGGGCAGTCTCAGCCGCAAGGCGGAACGGCTGGTGCAGGTCACCCATGACGCCCTGTTCAAGGGGATCGAGGCGGTCAAGCCCGGCAATACCTTCGGCGATATCGGTCACGCGATCCAGGCCTATGTAGAGGCGCATCGCATGTCGGTGGTGCGCGATTTCTGCGGTCACGGGCTTGGGCAGGTGTTCCACGCGCCGCCCAATGTGCTGCATTACGGTCGCCCCGGCACCGGCCCCACGCTGGAAGAGGGCATGTTCTTCACCATCGAACCCATGGTCAATCTCGGACGCCCCGAAACCAAGGTTCTGGCCGATGACTGGACCGCCGTGACCCGCGACAAGAGCCTCAGCGCCCAGTTCGAACATTCCATCGGTGTGACGGCGGATGGGTTCGACATTTTCACCCTGTCGCCGGGCGGCAAGTTTCACCCCACCTGGGCATAGGCCCCAGGATCAAGACCCGATCCAAGGACCCGTAGATCACAAAAACCCTTGAACCATCGCCCCTCACTTGGCCATTAGAGTGTAGTGCGTCGCAAAAGGCGTGTGATGTCTTGGGGGGACATGGTCATGAAGAAGCAAAGCACACTGGACCTGGAGTTCATGGCGCTATTGTCAGAGGTCATGTTTGGGCACGGCTTTGCCCATTATGGCTATTTCGAGGGCGGCAAGGCTCCGGATCTTACAGGGCAGTCCCTCAGCAACGCGCAACAGGCCTATTTCGACAAACTGGCGGGTGCGATTCCCGACGGCGTGAAGACGATCTTCGAGATCGGCTCTGGCACGGGCGCAAACGCGCTGGCGCTGATCGACCGGGGCTATGACATGACGCTGCTGTCGCCCTCTGTGCAGATGAACCAGATGGCGCGAGAGAAGCTACCCGCCGGCACCGAGGTGATCGACGCGACCCTTGAGGAGTTCGAACGAGACGTCACCTTCGACATCTGCCTCTACGCTGAAAGCTTTCACTACATCGACATGACCTCCGCGCTGGCCAAAACCGAACGCCACGCGCGAGAGGGGTTTGTTCTCTTCGACTACTTCCGCCGCGACGCCCACCGAGAGACCGACCGGACCCACTCGACCCATGCCGAATTTCTGGCAGCACTGGAGGCACAGGGCGCGTTCGAAGTGGTCTCGGACGAAGATGTGACGGCAGAGATCGCGCCCACTTTCGAGATCATGAACTACGTTCAGACCGAAAAGCTCGCGCCGTTTCTGGAACGTTTCCGGGGTGAACTCGCCCGCGAAAAACCATGGCGCGCCTGGGTGTTGGAAAAATTCGCGGGAAAGAAGCTGAACCGCCTGGCGACACCCTCCAAACGCCCGGGCTTCTTCGAGGAGCAGAACGAGTATCACCTGATGGTGATGAAGCGGCGGAACTGATCAGGGTAATGCGCCCATTGCGCTGGGCAAACCGCGGGTAAGCACCCTTGCAGCTTGCGGCGGCAGCATCGTGACGACCGCCTCCATACCCGGAAACAGACACCGGTTTGACCGCTGGCCACAATGCTCCTACGGTCGCCGGATCAACGCGAAGGGGGCGACATGCGGATTTTCCTGGCAGTCATTCTGGCACTCTCTGGCCTGGCCGGCAGCGCCTCGGCTCAGGTCTCCGGCAGCGTGGAATTCAACCTGTTCAACCTTCAGGGCGCAACGACGAACCGGGTGTTCCTGTTCGATGAAGGGTATGCGCAGCAAGTCGGCATCGAGGTGCCCGCACCCTTTTCGCTGTCGGTCCCGAACCAGGACCAAGTCGAGCTGATCGCAGAGGGCCAGCCCGATGGCGGGGCTTTCGTGAGATTGACCTTCGCCACCGGTGATCCGCGTCAGTTCGTCGAGAACATACAGGTGGTGACGGCCACCATTCCCATGGCGGAAGAGGCTGATAGCCCGCAGGACCTGCGCCTGCAATTGTCGGCCAACCTGCTGCAAGAGCAGGTCTTTCCCATGGCCGTGGAGGGCTTTGAAGAGGCCCAGATCCTCGCCATCGAGGTGTTCGAGTTCGAAGGGCATACGGGCGTCCATCTTGTCGGGCGCTACACCGACCCGGCCATCGGCCCGATGCTGTTGCGCCTGACTGCCCATCCCAACCCCGACAGTCCCGCAAGCTATCTGACCGTGGCCAATATCAACCTGTCGCTGGTGCCCGTCACCGACGGAGACACCCTGCGCCGCAGCCTGTCCAGCCGGGTGGCCAACGGGCTGACCTACTTGCCGGAGTAACGCGCCGTTAACCATTCTGGGCGAATCCTTGGGGCATGACCCGAAGACAAACCCGATTCGAGGAACAGCGCCTGCCCGGTTTCGAATTCGATCCGGGGGCAGGGTCCACGCCGGTTGGTCCGCGCCTCGATCGGTTTGTCGAAGATCACCGCAAATTCCACCGCCAACGCCTACGCCAGCGTTTTACGAAGGGCGGCGCGGCGGCTGTACCGGATTACGAACTGCTGGAAATGCTGCTCTATCGCGCGATCCGGCGCGGGGATACCAAACCTCTGGCCAAACGGCTGCTGGCCGCCTTCGGCGATCTCAACCATGTGCTGGCAGCCCCGCCCGCGCGGTTGAAAGAGATCAATGGCGTGGGTGATGCCGTGGTGTTCGAGCTGAAGCTTATCGAGGCCATAGGTCATCGCATGGCACGCGCCAGGGTGATCAACAGGCCGCTGCTGTCCTCATGGGATGCGCTGCTGGACTATTGCCAGTCAGCAATGGCCCATAGGGACCTGGAACAGTTTCGCATTCTCTTCCTCGACCGAAAGAACGTGCTGATCGCCGATGAGGCGCAACAGACCGGCACGGTGGACCATGTGCCGGTCTACCCGAGGGAAGTGGTGAAACGCGCGCTGGAACTGAATGCCTCGGCGCTTATCCTCGTCCACAACCATCCGTCCGGCGACCCGACGCCGAGCCAGGCAGATCTGGACATGACCAACGCCATTCGCGATGCCGCCGAGGTGCTGAATATCGTGATCCACGACCATCTGATCATCGGCAAGTCGGCAACCCTCAGCTTCCGCTCGGAAGGATACCTGTAATCGCCCGGACGGCGGGCCCGACCAAGTGCGGCCGTCTAGTGATCCCCCACGAAAGGCGCATCATCGCCCCATAGCTCGGACACACGAGCATCGCGCCCGCATCCCTGCCGATACAGCCCATAGGCCACCGATTTCCGGCGCGGGCCAAAGCGCGTCAGGATCAGGTCTTCGCTGCGGTAATAGTTCTGGTGGTAGTCTTCCGCCGGCCAGAACGGCGCGGCATCCAGCACCGGCGTGACGACCGCCTGCCCAAGCTGTGCCTCTGCGGCGGCGATCTCGGCCTCTGCTATTGCGCGCTCCTCACCCGTATTCACGAAGATCGCGGTGCGATAGCTGTCGCCCCGGTCGCAGAACTGGCCACCATCGTCGGTCACGTCGATGGACCGCAGAAAAAGGTGGATCAAGTCCCGATAGGGCAGCTGATCAGCGTCATAGGTGATCTCCACCACCTCGTAGTGGCCGGTCCCGCCGCGTGTCACGTCACGATAGCTGGGATTGTCCACTGTGCCCCCGGCAAAGCCCGACACCGCCTCGATCACGCCCTCGACGCTTTCGAAGTCGCTCTCGACGCACCAGAAACAGCCGCCCGCGACCACGGCGGTGCGGATCTCTTCCGCGTTGGCGCGGCTGTGACTGGCGATCAGTCCGAGCCCGATGAAGAGCGCGAGGGCGGGGATCTTCAGATGATGTGCGATGCGAATGCGGGGCATGGCTTCGGTCTCCTCTCTGACCCATCCATCGCGCCGGACGGGGTGTAATACAACGCAAGACCGCGTGAGCTCACACCAGCTTGAGCCTCTGTTACCGCCCCCTCGCGTGCTTGCGAAATCGGGATTCCGTCTGTACGGGGGGTGCACGGGGGGTGTACGCCCGGTGTACGGGGGTGACGCCATGAAAATCGCGATGTGGTCGGGGCCGCGCAACCTGTCGACGGCGATGATGTATGCCTTCGGAAACCGCGCCGATTGCGCCGTTGTGGACGAGCCATTCTATGCCGCCTATCTGGCGAAAACCGGGCTGGATCATCCGATGACCACCCAGATCCTCGCCGCGCAGCCGCATGATCCGCAGGTTGTTGCCGCCGCGCTGTCCGGTCCCAACCCGGACGGAAAACCTCATTGGTATCAAAAGCATATGACCCAGCACATGATCGCAGGCGTGCCTCGTCTTTGGATGCGCGATGTGGTCAATGTCTTCCTGATCCGGCACCCGGCGCGGGTGATTGCCAGCTATGCCGCCAAGCGCGAAAACCCGAGCCTCGACGATATCGGCTTCCGCCAACAGGCGGAGCTTTATCAGGAGGTCAAGTCCTTCGGCGGCAACCCGGTCGTGATCGACAGCCACGATATCCGCGACAACCCCCAAGACATTCTGGAAAAACTGTGCGATGCCATAGGGTTAGACTTCGATCCCGCGATGCTGTCCTGGCCCGAAGGCGGCCACAAGGATGACGGTGTTTGGGCCCCGCATTGGTACGGCGCGGTCTGGAACAGCACCGGATTCGCGGGCGCCGAAGGGCCGTTGCCAGAGCTGCACGGCGACGCTGCGCAGCTCTGTGAAGAAGCGATGCCATACTACCTGCAAATGGCCCCGAACGCGCTGAAATAAAAAAATTTCCCGATCGCTGAAACTCTTTCAGGCCCCGCCTCGTGACTCCCCCATGCCACCCGATCCTGAGTGGCGCGATAACCTAGGGAGATACGAGACAATGAGAACGATCCTTCTGTCCACATCACTGTTCTTTGCCGCCAATGTAGTCTTTGCAGCGGGTCATGCGATGGCGCCCTCCGTGACCGCTGCGGACCAGGACGTGTCCGGCGGCACAGTGACCGCCGAAACCATCGTTGCGCCTGCAAACGGCTGGCTGGTCGTGCACCGCACCGACGCCTCGATGGCCCCCGGTCCCGTGGTCGGCTACGCGCCGCTGCGCGAGGGCGAAAATGTTGATGTTACTGCGATTCTTCAGGAAGCGGTTGCCGCAGGCGACATGCTTATGTTGATGATTCACGGCGAAGACGGCGGCATGATGACCGGTGGGTTCGAATACACTCTTGGCGCCACCGAGGATGGCCCGATCCGCGTGGATGGCAACCTCGTCATGACGACGATCACCGCGCAATAACGGTCTGAAGTTCAGTCACTCCGCCCTGATACCAGTTGTGCCGGCCCACCCTGTGTGGGCCGGTTTCTGCACATGGAACGCCAGACCACTGGGATTTTCAGAAACCCTGTTTATACTGGATACAGCAGCAGTAGAGTTCGTGTTCCCAAAGTGGATTAAGCAGGCGCCCCATGGGCTACAACATCAGTGAAACCAGCGGCAATACGACCGGCGGGCCAAGCGATTGGGCGCAGACGCTCGACCTGTCCGACCCAAGTGCCACCAGCGTCAGCGGCGACTTCGACGTGGTGCCACTGTTCGGGGGCGGATCGCCAAGTGAAGCCACTGACGGATATGTCTTTTCAGCGGTCAGCAACCCCGGTTACGGCACGCTCGTCACCAATGCGACCACGGGCGAATACACGTTCATCGTTGACCGATCCGCGGTGATCACCTCGGGCAATGATCAGGTGATCAACTTCACCGTGACCGGCACGAGTGGCGGCAGTTCCGATGAGGACACCGTCACCATCACCATCCTGATCTGCGTCGCACGCGGGACGCTGGTCGAAACGCCTGACGGGCCGCTTCCGGTGGAAGCGCTGTCCGTCGGTGACAGGGTTGTCACGCTTGATGGACCGCCGCAGCCGGTGCGCTGGATCGGATCGCGTCACCTGACGCAGCAGGATCTTGCCTGCACCCCCACCCTGCGCCCGATCCGCATCACCACAGATGCGCTTGGCCCCGGAGTCCCCTCTCGCGATCTCCTTGTCTCGCCGCAACACAGGGTGCTTCTGGATGGCTGGCGGGCAGAGCTGTTTCTTGCAGAGCCGCAGGTTCTGGTGCCCGCGAAGATGCTGGTGAACGACCACTCGATCATTGTCGATCACGCGGTCGAAGAGGTGGAGTATTTCCACCTGCTTTTTGACAGCCACCAGATCATTCTGACAGAAGGTCTTGCCACCGAAAGCTTCTTTCCGGGTGATCATGCCATGGACGAATTGGACCGCGCGGTCCGTGACGAGATCGTGCAGCTTTTCCCGCAGTTAAGTGACCCCGCCAGCTATGGAGACCCCGCGCGCCCCTCTCTTCGCACATGGGAAGCCCGGGTTCTGATGGGGCCGGAACGGGCCGGGCCATGACCGCGCAGGATATGGAGGGCAAGGCGGTTCCGCAGATCGAGATGCCATCGGCTGACAAGCTGCGTGTCTATGGTGATTTTCTGTTCCTCGCCTTTCGCAGTCCGCGCCATGCCGAGATGCCCGTGTCCGTGCTGCGCCGGTATTTCGAACCGGCGGTTGAAACCGGTCAATTCAGGATCTTCCGTTTCGACGATGTGCCGCGCGGCCTGTTTACCTGGGCGTTCCTGAACAGTGCTGCCGAGGAAAAGCTGATCACCGGCGAACCGCTCGACCCGGAGGATTGGACCTCTGGCGAGAACCTGTGGATCATCGACCTCATCGCGCCCTATCGCGGGCTGACGGCCTCGATGGTGCGCTGGATCATGCGCCGTGGCAATTTCACGGATAGACAGTTCCGGTTTCGCCGCGTTGTCGGTGCCAACCAGACGCAGCGGATCGTTCACATAGATTTCGACCGCGAAAGGCTGTCGCATGTGATGACGGACCGCGAATTCCTGGAGGGTCTTTAGCCCTTTAGCAACTGGCTCAGCTTCATCGCCACTGCCGGGTTGCCGCTGACCTTGAGCTTGCCCATCATCAGCCCCGTCATCGGGTTCAGCTTGCCCGCCAGCAGCTTCACCAGATTGTCCTGGCTGAGCGACAGGGTACAATCCGTATCCCGATCCTCGGTCGTGGCCCCGCCATCGGCCAGCACGATCACGCCATCCTGTCCGCAATCGAACTTGAGCGACCCTTCGAACGGCTTTTCCGCCAATCCTGCGTTGATCCGGCCCGCAATCTCTTCCAGCGCCATATCCGTCCCCAAATGAAAAACCCGCCCAATCTGATGGGCGGGTCTTCGTAATCTGGCAATGCTGACGTGGCTGGAGGTTCAGCCGTTCAGCCGACGGTTCCGCATCGCAATCAGACGCAGGCGCAGGGCGTTGAGCTTGATAAAGCCCTGTGCGTCCTTCTGGTCATAGGCGCCGGCATCGTCCTCGAACGTCACGTGCTCTTCGGAATAGAGCGAGTGATCGGACCAGCGGCCCACACAACGGGCGAGGCCCTTGTAGAGCTTCAGCCGCACGGTGCCGGTGACATGCTCCTGCGATTTGTCGATGGCGGCCTGCAGCATCTCGCGCTCGGGGCTGTACCAGAAGCCGTTATAGATCAGCTCTGCATATTGCGGCATCAGCTGGTCTTTCAGGTGCATTGCACCACGGTCCATGGTGATCGACTCGATCCCGCGATGCGCCTCCAGCAGCAGGGTGCCGCCGGGGGTTTCGTAGATACCGCGCGACTTCATGCCCACGAACCGGCCTTCGACCAGATCGAGCCGCCCGCAGCCATGTTTGCCACCCAGTTCGTTCAGCTTGGTCAGCATCTCGGCGGGGCTGACCGCCTGACCGTTGATGGACACGGCATCGCCCTTCTCGAACCCGATTTCCACGTATTCCGGCTCGTTCGGCGCATCCTCGGGGTGCACGGTGCGCTGATAGACGTAGTCGGGCGCATCAACCGCCGGGTCTTCCAGCACCTTGCCCTCGGATGAGGTGTGCAGAAGGTTCGCATCGACCGAAAACGGCGCCTCGCCGCGCTTGTCCTTGGCGATCGGAATCTGGTTCTTCTCGGCGAAATCCAGCAGCTTCGTGCGGCTGGTCAGGTCCCATTCCCGCCACGGCGCGATCACCTTGATATCGGGGTTCAGAGCATAGGCGCTGAGTTCGAACCGCACCTGGTCATTGCCCTTGCCGGTCGCGCCATGGGCGACGGCATCGGCGCCGGTTTCTTCGGCGATCTCGATCAGACGCTTGGAAATCAGCGGCCGTGCGATGGAGGTGCCGAGCAAATACAGCCCCTCGTACTGCGCATTGGCGCGGAACATCGGGTTCACGAAGTCGCGCACAAACTCCTCGCGCACATCCTCGATATAAATGTTCTCCGGCTTGATCCCCAGCATCAGCGCCTTTTCACGCGCCGGTTCCAGCTCCTCGCCCTGGCCCAGATCGGCGGTGAAGGTCACCACTTCGCAGCCATATTCGGTCTGCAGCCACTTGAGGATGATCGAGGTATCGAGACCGCCGGAATAGGCGAGAACGACTTTCTTGGGCGCAGACATGGGGTATCTCCGGGAATTCGATTGACCGGGGCGGCGATACCGGGTTTTCAGGGGGGAAGCAAGACAAGCGGAGTGTGAGCGTATGGACTATGGCTATCGGATGTTGCGGCACATCGTGGCGCAGGTTTTCGGAAATATGGGACAAGCGGCGCGTCTGACGCTGGTTCCGACCTTCCTGCCCGCTGCCGTCCTGCTGGCCCTGTTCATGAGCTGGGGCGTTTCCTACACCACGTTCGGCAATACCACGGTTGATCCGGCGCAACTGCCTGACGTCAACCCTGGCGTGATCTTCCTGACTGTCCTGGCCGGTGTCGTGGTCAGCGTCATCACCTATTGCTGGGCCGCTGTTGGTTGGCACCGTTTCGTGCTGCTGGAAGAATACGGGCGCGGTGTGGTGCCGAACTGGCACGGGCCCTACATCATGTCCTATCTGGGCCGCGCGTTTCTGATCGGTCTGTTTGCGGTTGCGGTCAGCATTGCCGCGATGATCGTCCTTGGCATCTTCCTCAGCGTCATCCCGTCCCAGGCCTTCGCCTTCGTCCTTCTGACCGGCTTCACGCTTGGCCTGACCTGGCTGATCACTCGCGTCGGCCTGATCCTTCCTGCCGCCGCGCTTGGCCAGAAGATGACCTTTCGCGAAAGCTGGGAAGCGACGAAGCCCGTCGCCAGCCATCTTCTGGTGCCTCTGTTCTTCATTGCGCTGGCCATGACCCTCGCGAACCAGCTGGTTGCGGTGATCTTCGGCGAAAGCGCCCTTGGGATCATCCCGATGGCGTTCCTGTACTGGATACAGGTGCTGCTGAACCTGTCCCTGCTGACCACGCTTTTTGGCACACAGATCGAAGGCCGCCCCCTGAACTGATCCCGAGAGGCCCGCGCCATGAGTGATTTTGCCGACAAGGCCCGTGCGGCCACGGTTGCGATGAGAGAGCTGTTTCCGCCAACGCCGCTCTTGCGCAATGCCTTTCTGTCGGACCGCTACGGCGCCGATATCTGGCTGAAGCGCGAAGATCTGTCGCCAGTGCGCAGCTACAAGATCCGGGGCGCCTTCAACGCCATGACCAAGCGGCTGGCCGAGGACCCCGAGCGGCGGCTTTTCGTCTGTGCCAGCGCGGGAAATCACGCGCAGGGGGTGGCCTTTGTCTGCCGTCATTTCGGGGTGCGGGGCGAGATCTTCATGCCGGTCACCACGCCACGCCAGAAGATCGACAAGACCCGCGCCTTTGGCGGCGATGCGGTCGAGATCAAGCTGGTGGGCGACTATTTCGACGAAACGCTGGCCGCCGCGCAGACGTTCTGTGCAGAAACCGGCGCCGCCTTCCTGTCGCCCTTCGATGATCCGGATGTGATGGAAGGGCAGGCCTCGGTCGCGGTGGAGCTGCTGGAACAGCTCGGCGCAACGCCCGATCGGCTGATCTTGCCTGTTGGCGGCGGCGGGCTGTCCTCCGGGGTGCTGTCCTACCTCAGTGCCGTGGGGGCCGGGACGCGTGTGAAACTTGTGGAACCGCAGGGCGGGGCAAGTCTGGCTGCCGCGCTGAAAGCGGGTGAACCGGTGACGCTGCCGCAGGTCAACACTTTCGTCGACGGGGCCGCCGTGGCGCGGATTGGCGAGGCGCCTTTTGCGGTTCTGTCCACCACCGATCCGGGCGATGTTCTGGCTGCCCCGGAAAATCGGATCTGCGTGACCATTTCCGAGATGCTGAATGTCGAGGGCATCGTTCTGGAACCGGCTGGCGCGTTGGCCATCGACGCCCTACAGGACCTTGGCGCAGCCCTGCGCGGGCAAACGATTGTCTGCGTCACCTCGGGCGGGAATTTCGATTTCGAGAGGCTTCCGGAAGTCAAGGAACGCGCCATGCGCTTCCGCGGTGTGAAGAAATACTTCATCCTGCGCATGCCGCAGCGTCCCGGCGCGCTGAAGGATTTTCTTGGGCTGCTTGGCCCAGGCGACGATATCGCCCGGTTCGAGTATCTCAAGAAATCCGCGCGGAATTTCGGCTCGGTCCTGATCGGGATCGAAACCCGCGATGCCGCCGATTTCGACGGGCTGTTCGCGCGCATGGAAGAACGCGGTTTCGCCTATCGGGACATCACCGAAGACGAGGTGCTGTCCGAATTCCTGATCTAGGCCGCGTCGGCTGGCAGTTCTGTCTGGAACGCTTTGACCGATTCCCGGTAGAGCCAGTCCAGATGAACCGCGTCCACCGGCTGCCCGTCCAGCGCGCGTTTCTCGGCCTCTGTGCAGGCGGTGGCGAAATCCGTAAAGCCAAGGTTCAGGGCGCTGCCACGCAGCCCGTGAAACACATCGGGGCCTGCGCCACCGGTGGTGGCCTGAAGGGCCGCAAGACTGTCGGCCATTTCATCAAGAAACATCTCGGCCACTTCGAGGAAATCCTCCTCTCCGATCTCTTGCCGAAGCTCCTCCAACCGTTCCAGATCAATCACCACGAACTCCGTTTTCACTGCTCTTTGACCGGAATCCTAGGTCAGAGCCCTTAACGGGAGATTAGGAAAACCAGCCAGATAGACAGCATTTTAGAGTTCACCTGCCCTTAACCCGCGGCTGTCACGAATGGCCGGATTCACAGGCAAGAGGTGGCAGGTGCCCGATGACGCGACATTGATGACGGACAGGGCCGGGGCCGCAATTCCTGGCCTGTCACCTGTGCTGGTGCTGGAAAACAGCCCGGCACAGCGGCGCTTGCTGGCCACCCTGCTGCGCAAATGGGGGCATCCGGTCACCGTCTGCGACAGCCCCGAACAGGCACTCGCCATCCTGTCACGCGAAGCGATCCCGATCATCCTGACCGATTGGATGATGCCCGGCATGTCAGGCCCCGATTTCTGCCGTGCCTTCCGTCGGATGGACCGGGAAAGCTATGGCTATGTCATCCTTCTGACCTCCAAATCCGAGAAGTCTGAAATTGTTCTTGGGCTGGAGGCGGGGGCAGATGATTTCGTTGCCAAACCCGTCAATCCCCATGAATTGCGCGCCCGAATCAGGGCCGGGGAACGGATCGTTGCCATGCAGGGCGAACTGGTCAGCCAGAACCGCAAGATCAGTAGCACGCTGGCGGAACTTCAAACGCTGTATGACGCGCTTGACCGTGACCTGGTCGAGGCCAAGAGGTTGCAGGAATCGCTGGTGCGCGAAACCTTCCGTCCGGTGCAGAACGGGTCCGTCGCGCTGTTGCTGCGGTCCAGCGGCCATGTGGGCGGCGATCTTGTTGGCTTCTTCCCGATCCCCGGCAACCGGATCGGGGTTTTTTCGCTCGACGTGTCTGGCCATGGCGTCACCTCGGCGCTGCTGGCCGCGCGCATGGCCGGGCTGCTTGGCACTGCCGCGCCGGAACAGAACGTGGCTCTGGTGCAGGCCCGGGGGGGCCATTGGGTCGCCCTGCCGCCCGATGACGTGGCCCGCAAGCTGAACCAGATGATGTTCGAAGAGGTGGAGACCGATCTTTATTTCACCCTCTGTCTGGCGGATGTGGATCTTGAAACCGGGAACACGCGCATGGTGCAGGCAGGCCATCCGCACCCTGCGATTCTGCGCTCGGGTGGCCAGGTTGACTGGGTCGGCGAAGGTGGGATGCCCATTGGCCTTCTGCCCGGCGCGCGTTTCGAAACAATTGAGTTTCAGTTGCACCCCGGTGACCGATTGTTGTTGCATTCCGACGGCTTTACCGAATGCGCCAACCCTGCTGGCGGCTATCTGGGAGAAGACGGGCTGGCAGAGCTTGTGACCCGCCACGCAAAAGCCCCCGCAGATGGTTTCCTGCCGAAACTCGTGAAAGAGCTGGAGGCCTATTCAAATCGTCCCGATTTCGACGACGACGTGTCAGCAATCTGCCTGAGCTTCACGCCTTAAGCGACGCGCGCAGCTGCGACACGAAGAACCGGTCCCCATCAACGCCCAACCTGGTTTCCGCCTCGTCCCATGGCAGGAACACCGGCGTATGATGTGGCTCCGTCGGGTCGGCCAGCCGGGACCCGAGCCGCGCAACATAGACCGTACATAGCTTCTGCGCCCAGATGTCGTAGTCGGGCATATAGGTGAAACGGTGAAACATCCCCAAGCGCCGGGGGGACTGGATGCGATAGCCGGTTTCCTCGAACACCTCGCGGTGTAGCGCTGCCAAGGGCGATTCGCCGGGGTCGATACCGCCGCCGGGCAGTTGCAACTCCGCCAGCGGTTTCTCCTGAAACGTCGCCAGAATTCCGTCCCCCGTCAGGATCGCCGCATAAACCCCGCGCCGGGGGATATAGCGGCGGGCCGGGTCGGGTTGTTGGCCGAAACGTCGGTTCATCAGGGCTCTCCGGTCGGGCCAATGGCGGCTTATGGGTTGGCAAGGCGGTTGTTCCGCATATATGGGCGCGGTATGCCAGCCCACGTGGCGGAAGGAAAGACAATGACCCTCAGCACCAAGATCGCCTGGGACGACACCGTCCTGCCGTTTCAGCTCGACCGTTCCGACATTCGCGGGCGGGTCGCACGGCTCGATGGCACGATGGATCAGATCCTGTCGCAGCATAACTACCCGCGCGGGATCGAGGCGATGCTGGCCGAGATGGCGCTGCTGACCGCCCTGATCGGCCAGACCATCAAGCTGCGCTGGAAACTGTCCTTGCAGGTGCGCGGCGACGGCCCCCTGCGGATTCTGGCAACCGATATCTATGCCCCCGCGAAAGAGGGTGAGAAGGCGCAGATCCGCGCCTATGCCTCATACGATCAGGAGAAATATGTCGAAGGCGCGGACCCGTTCGCACAGATCGGCAAAGGCTATTTCGCGATCCTGATCGACCAGGGCAAGGGCAACACCCCCTATCAGGGCATCACGCCGGTGGCCGGTGGCTCGCTTGCCGCCTGCGCCGAGGCCTATTTCGCGCAGTCCGAACAGCTGCCCACCCGTTTTGCGCTGTCCTACGGGCACAGCACGGAACCCGGCGCCCAAAGCGGCTGGCGCGCGGGTGGCGTGATGTTGCAGCACATGCCCAAGGCCAGCCCCCATGTAGCCGGTGAAGGCGGATCGGGCGAGGAAGGGCTGCTGGCGGCCACCGATCTGCTCGACGATGACGACAGTGAAAACTGGAACCGCGCCAACATCCTGCTCGATACGGTCGAAGAGCTGGAGCTTGTGGGCCCCTCCGTATCCCCCACCGATCTGCTCCTGCGCCTCTTCCACGAGGAGGCTCCGCGAGTCTTCGATGCGATGCCCGTGTCCTTCGGCTGCACCTGTTCGGAAACCCGCGTGCGCGAGAGCCTGTCGATCTATTCGGCCAAGGACATCGCCCATATGACCAAGGATGATGGCCGCGTGACCGCCGATTGCCAGTTCTGCGGCGCGCATTACGACCTTGACCCGCTGTCTTTGGGGTTCGAGGCCGTGAAAAACCCGGATGGCTCCGATATCTGATCTGGCCCGCATAAGCCGGGCGCTGGCCGGGGCGGCCCCGGCCTCGTCGGATTATGACCTGAACCCCGGCATTGTTTTGCCGGAGGGGCGCAAGCTGAAACCCGCCGCCGTTCTGATGCCGATCATCGAGACCGATCTAGGCGCACGGGTGATCCTGACGATGCGCTCGGCGCGGCTCAAACATCATCCGGGCCAGATCGCCTTTCCCGGCGGGCGGATCGACGAAACCGATGCCGATGCCGTGGCCGCCGCGCTGCGCGAAAGCCGAGAGGAGATCGGGCTCGACCCGTCGAATGTCGATATTCTGGGGCAGCTTTCCCCCCATGAGACCGTGACCAGCTACACCGTCACCCCCTTCGTGGGCCGCATCCGCGCGCCATTTACACCCGTGCCAGAGGCGGGCGAGGTGGCCGAGGTCTTCTCGGTCCCGCTGCAGTTCCTCATGAACCCCGCAAGCTACCGCATCGAACGCCGCCGCTGGCGCGGTGTCTGGCGGTCCTATTACGTGGCCCCCTATGGCCCTTACTACATCTGGGGCGCGACCGCGCGGATGCTGAAGGGGCTGGCCGATCGGGTGGCATCATGATTCTCGACACCGACTGGCTGCATCACCAAGGCACGCAAAAGCTGTGCAAAGCGCTGGAGGCCGAGGGGTTCCATGCACTCTTCGTCGGTGGCTGCGTCAGGAACGGGCTGCTTGGCCTGCCAACCGATGATATCGACATCTCCACCGATGCACGCCCCGAACGGGTGATGCAGATCGCCGAGGCCAATGGGCTGAAGGCGGTGCCAACCGGCATCGACCACGGCACCGTGACCGTGATCGCCGATGGCCTGCCGCATGAGGTGACGACCTTCCGCCGCGACGTGGAAACCGATGGCCGCCGCGCGGTGATCGCCTTTGCCGACGAGGTGGAAGAAGACGCGATGCGCCGCGACTTCACCATGAACGCGCTCTACGCGGACGCAAATGGCCAGGTGATCGACCCGCTCGGATCGGGAGTGGCCGACCTGCGGGCGCGGCGGTTGCGATTCATCGGCGACCCGCATGACCGCATTCGCGAGGACTACCTTCGCATTCTGCGCTTCTTCCGCTTTCATGCTCATTACGGCGATCAGGCCGAGGGGCTGGACGCCGATGGCCTTGCTGCCTGCGCCGAAATGGCCGATGGCATCGACCACCTGTCGCGTGAACGGATCGGGCACGAGATGCGCAAACTGCTGCGCGCCGCCGATCCCGCGCCGTCCGTCGCCGCCATGGCACAGGCCGGCATATTGCGCCACGCGCTGCCGGGGGCAGACGCCAGGGCCCTGCCCATCCTTGTCCATGCTGAGACCGATCTGAATGTCGCCCCCGACCACTGCCGCCGCCTTGCTTCGATCGGCGGCGACAACCCCGGCGATGCCCTGCGCCTGTCCAAGGCGGACACTCGCCGGGTTGCGCTGCTTCGGGACGCGGTCGGGTCGATGATGGGCGCGGGCGAGCTGGGGTATCGTGAAGGCTTCGACATCGCCCGCGATGTGCTGCTCTTGCGCGTGGCGCTGCTGGAAACGCCGCTTGCGCAGTCGGAACTGGAGGCGGCACAATCCGCTGACGGGCTGCAACTGCCGGTGAAACCCGCCGACCTGATGGCGATCGGACTGCAAGGACCCGCGCTTGGCGACCGGATGCGAGAGATCGAGGCGCGCTGGATCGCCTCCGACTTCACGCTCACCCGCGCCGAGCTCTTGCCTTGACAGCCCCCGCGCGCTGACGTCCTGTCTGCCGACCGCAAACAGGACCAATCCCTTGGACCCGCTCTACGCCTTCGTTTTCGCCGGGCTCTTTTCCCCCGGCCCCAACGTGATCCTTCTGACCGCCTCCGGCGCGCGCTTCGGCTTTCGCGCGACGCTGCCGCATGTGTTCGGTGTGGCGGTTGGCGTGGGTGTCATCGCGGCGTTGATGGGGCTTGGCATCGGTACGTTGCTGCTGGCCCAACCCGCGCTGGCCTTCTCGTTGAAATTGATCGCCGCAAGCTGGATTCTGTGGATGGCCTACGCCCTGATCCGCGCGAGCGATCTGTCCGGCGGCAAGGCGGGGGAGCGGCCCTTTACCTTCTGGCAGGCAGTCTTGTTCCAATGGGTGAACCCAAAGATCTGGGCCGTCGCGCTGGCCGCCGCCGCTGGCTACGGCATCGGCCTTAGCCCCGCTGGCGAAGCACAGCGCCTTGCCACAGCCTTCTCGGGCATCAACCTGTTCGTCTGCCTCTTCTGGAGCTTCGCAGGCTCGCTCCTCGCGCTGCTGCTGACCACCCCCCGTGCGTGGACGGTGTTCCGACTGTGCATGGCTGCAGCCCTTGCCGCCTCTGCCGTCATGGTGTTCCTGTAACGCGCGGGCTATATCTGCCCGGGACAGGACCCATTTCAGACCGCAGTTGATGTTTCGTTTCTTCGAAAATCTTGTCGATCCCTATACGGACTATCCCGAACGGGACAGCCCACCCAACCGGCTGTGGCCGTTCCTGTGGGACTATTCACAGCCCTTCAAGCGCCTGTTTCTGATCACCGCGATCATGTCCGTCGTGGTCGCGGTCATGGAGATCTGGCTGATCTCCTATATGGGCCGTCTTGTCGATCTGCTGACCGGGGCAGACCCGGCCGCTTTCATCGGCGATCATGGCTGGGAATTGCTGGCCGTCGCGCTCTTCATTCTGTTCCTGCGTCCCATTCTGCACGGGCTCGACGTGGCGCTGCTCAACAATGGCATCCTCGTCAATTTCGGCACGCTTATCCGCTGGCGGGCGCATCGCCATGTGCTGCGCCAATCCGTCGGCTGGTTCGAGAACGACTTCGCGGGCCGCATCGCCAACCGCATCATGCAGGCCCCGCCCGCCGCCGGGGATGCTGTCTTTCAGGTCTTCGACGCGATCACCTTTTCGCTGGCCTATCTGGTCGGCGCCGCTGTGCTGCTGGCGGATGCTGATCTGCGTCTTGTCCTGCCGCTCTTGGTCTGGTTCGTCCTTTATGGGCTGCTCGTGCGCTGGACGATGCTGCGCGTGGGCCCGGCTTCCAAGGCCAGTTCCGACGCGCGCTCCATGACCACGGGCCGCGTCGTCGACAGCTACACCAATATCCATTCGGTCAAGCTCTTCGCCCATCACGACAGCGAAATCAGCTATGCGCATGAGGCGATCGAACATACGCGCCGCACCTTCGCGGCTGAAATGCGCATCTACACGATGATGGACGTGATGCTCACGGCACTGAATGGCTTCCTTGTCGTGGCAGTCGTCGGGTGGGCCGTCTGGCTGTGGATGCAGGGCACGGCCTCGGTGGGTATCGTGGCGGCGGCCACGGCGCTGACCCTGCGCCTGAATGCCATGACCGGCTGGATCATGTGGGCGCTCTCCACCTTCTTCCGCTCGCTCGGCGTGGTGGCGGAAGGCATGGAAACCATCGCCCAACCCATCACCCTGACCGACGCGCCGGATGCCAAACCGCTGGAATTGACACGCGGAGAGGTGCGGCTGGATCATCTCAGCCACCATTACGGGCGCGGCTCGGGCGGTTTGCAGGACGTGACCCTGACCATCCGCCCCGGCGAAAAGGTCGGCCTCGTGGGCCGATCCGGCGCGGGGAAATCGACGCTCGTCAAGCTGCTGCTCCGCTTCTACGACCCCGAAGGCGGACAGGTCCTGATCGACGGGCAGGACATCACGAAAGTCACGCAGGACAGCCTGCGCGGCCATATCGGCATGGTCCAGCAGGACAGCTCGCTGCTGCATCGGTCGGTGCGCGAAAACATCCTCTATGGCCGCCCCGATGCCAGCGAGGAGGATATGCTGCAATCGGCCAAACGCGCCGAGGCGCATGAGTTCATCCTCGATCTGGAGGACCCGCAGGGCCGCAGGGGCTATGACGCCCATGTGGGCGAACGTGGTGTGAAACTGTCGGGTGGCCAGCGCCAGCGCGTGTCACTGGCCCGCGTGATCCTGAAGGATGCGCCCATTCTGGTGCTGGACGAGGCCACAAGCGCGCTCGATTCAGAGGTCGAGGCGGCGATTCAGGACACGCTTTATGGCGTGATGGAGGGCAAGACCGTGATCGCCATTGCGCACCGGCTGTCCACCATCGCCCATATGGACCGGATCGTCGTGCTGGACGATGGCCACATCGTCGAAAACGGAACGCATGAGGAGCTTTTGGCGCTGAACGGCCTATATGCCGGGTTCTGGGCGCGCCAGTCGGGCGGGTTCATCGGAACCGAGGACGCCGCCGAATGATGAACCGCCTCGCCAACCTGATCGACGCCTTCCGCCCGGCGGACGGCCCGCCACCCAACCGCTTGCTCGCCTTCTTCAACTGGTGCCTGCGCGGCGCGTGGCCCGTCCTGATCGGGGCCGCGCTGATATCGGGCCTTGCGGGCATGTTCGAGGTCGGCTCGGCCCTCGTCCTTGGCCTTGTCATCGACGCGGCCAGCACCACCGACCCCGGCGCGATGATTGAAACCCACTGGCCGCTGCTGCTGGCCGGGATGGCCTTCTTCCTTGTCCTGCGCCCGCTGGCCTTTGCCGCGTCATCTGCCGCCAGCACCCTTGTCGTCGGTCCTGCCGTCAACGTGCTGGTGCTGCAACGGCTCAACCGCCATACGCTTGGCCAGTCCGTCACCTTCTTTGACGATGATTTCGCGGGCCGCATCGCGCAGAAACAGATGCAGACCGCCAGCGCGGTGACCAACGTCGTCACGGAATTCGTGAACGTCGTGGCCTTCGCGCTGGCCTCTCTCATTGGCTCGCTTCTGCTTTTGATCACCATCGACGGGCGGATGGCGATTGCGCTGTTTATCTGGCTCATCGCCTATTTCGCGACGATCAGCTTCTTCCTGCCCCGCGTGCGCAAACTGTCCAAGGCGCGGGCGGGCGCGCGGGCCGCCGTGTCGGGGCACGTCGTCGACACGATCACCAATATCAAGACGGTCAAGCTTTTCGCCCATCACGCGTTCGAGGACCGCTCGGCGCTGAACGCCATGGAGAAGTTCCGCCAGAAAGCCATCGGATTCGGGCGCATCTCAGCGGGGTTCCGGCTGGCCCTGATGACCGTCGCGGGCGCGCTGCCGGTGATCCTCATTGGCGGCACGGTCTGGCTCTGGACGCAGGGTATCGCCAGCACCGGCGATATCGCCGCCACCGGCGCCGTGTCGATCCGCATCGCGCAAATGACGGGTTGGGTCAGCTTCGTTCTGATGGCGATCTATTCCAATCTGGGCGAGGTCGAGGATGGGATGAACACCCTCTCGCCCCCGCATACGCTGACCGACCGCGACACCGCGTTGGAGGTCGAACGCGCCGTGGGCCATCTGCAGTTCAGCGATGTCAGCTTCGCCTATGGCCGCGAAGAGGGCGGCGTGACCGGCCTGACCCTTGACGTGCATCCGGGTGAGAAACTGGGGATCGTTGGGGCCTCGGGCGCGGGCAAATCCACGCTGGTCGCCCTGCTTCTGCGGCTCTACGACGCCGAAGAGGGTCAGTTGCTGCTCGATGGCTGCGATGTGCGTGACCTGACGCAGGAAAGCCTGCGCCGTCAGATCGCCATGGTCACGCAGGAAACCGCGATGTTCAACCGCTCGGCCCGTGACAACATCCTTTACGGCCGCCCCGGCGCGACCGAGGAGGAGATGATCGCCGCCGCCAAACGGGCCGAAGCGCATGAGTTCATCCTCGGGCTTCAGGACCATATGGGCCGCAAGGGCTATGACGCCTTCCTTGGCGAACGCGGCGTCAAACTGTCCGGCGGCCAACGCCAGCGCATCGCGCTTGCCCGCGCGTTTCTCAAGGACGCCCCGGTGCTGGTCCTGGACGAGGCCACAAGCGCGCTCGATTCAGAGGTCGAAGCCGCCATCCAGGACACGCTTGGCGACGTCATGGAGGGCAAGACCGTCATCGCCATCGCGCACCGCCTGTCCACCATCGCCCAGATGGACCGCATCATCGTGCTGGATCAGGGCCGTGTCGTGGAAGAAGGCTCTCATGACGCACTGCTTGACGCAGGCGGTCTCTATGCGCGCTATTGGAACCGTCAATCGGGTGGCTTCATCGGAATTCAGGAAGCCGCCGAGTAGGAGGTGCGCCCATGGATCTGGAAACCGTTCCCGCAGAAGACTTCGGCCGCGCCCTGACCGGCATCGGTGTCAACCTTCTGACCCCGGATGTGCGCGCGCTGGCCGCGTTTCTGAAAGATGTCTTCGGCCTGCCCGCCTATCAACTGTCCGATGATTTCGCCATCATCCGCCACGGGCAGATGCTGATGCAGCTGCATTCCGACGGCACTTATCACAGCCACCCGCTGCTCGGGTTCGTCCCGGAAACGCCCCCGCGCGGCGGCGGTCTGCAACTCTTCCTGTTCGGGATAGACCCCGATGAGGCCGTGGCAAAAGCCGAGGCCGCCGGCCACATGGTTCTGGAACGCCCCGCCGACAAGCCCCACGGTCTGCGCGAAGGCACGATCCTGTCCCCCGAGGGCTACGCCTTCAGCCCCGCGATCCCCAAGGCGTAACCGCTTCCCGCCGGCGCCAAACCACGCTATGCGCTGCCCATGGAAATCACGATTCAAAGACTGGGCCACAAGGGCGACGGCATTGCCGAAGGCCCGGTGCTCGCGCCCCTGACCCTGCCCGGCGAGGTCGTCGAGGGCACGGTCGACGCTGGCCGCATGGACGCCCCCCGCATCCTCGCGCCCTCGCCTGACCGGGTGAAAGCCCCCTGCACTCATTTCCGCCAATGCGGCGGCTGCGCGCTTCAACACGCCTCGGACAGCTTCCTCGCCCATTGGAAACAGCAGGTCGTGGAAACCGCCCTCGCCGCGCAGGGCCTGACCGCCGCGTTCCGCCCCATCCACGTATCGCCCTCTCGCAGCCGCCGCCGCGCCACGCTTGCGGGCACCCGAACCAAGAAAGGCGCGCTTGTGGGCTTCCACGCCCGCCGGTCCGACACCATCGTGCCGATCACCGATTGCCACGTGTTGCACCCCGACCTGATGGCCGTGCTGCCCGCGCTGGAACAGATCACCCGAATAGGCGGCTCCCGCAGCGCCACGCTGGCCTTCGCGCTGACCCGCTCTGACGCAGGCATCGACTGTGCCGTCACCGGCGGCAAACCGCTGGACGAAGCCCTGCGCATGGCGCTGCCGCAATTCCTGCGCCAGTTTGCCCGCCTGACCTGGGACGACGAGACGGTGTTCACCGAAACACCCCCCATCCAGCAGTTTGGCGCAGTCGCCGTCACCCCGCCCCCCGGCGCCTTCCTGCAAGCGACGCCCGACGGTGAAGCCACGCTCGTCGCCGCCATGCAGGAGGCCACCCAAGGCGCGAAACATATCGTCGATCTCTTCTCCGGCTCCGGCACCTTCTCTTTCCCGCTGGCCGCACGCACCCCCGTCCACGCCGTCGAGGGCGACCGCACCATGATCGCCGCGCTCGACCATGCCACCCGCCACGCTACCGGTATCAAGAAGGTCACCAGCGAGCTGCGCGACCTCTTCCGCCGCCCGATATTGGCCGAAGACCTCGCCCCCTTCGACGCCGCCGTCATCGACCCGCCCCGCGCGGGGGCCGAGGCGCAGGTGCGCGAACTGGCGGCCTCGGACATCGAGAAAATCGGCTTCGTCTCCTGCAACCCTGTCACCTTCGCCCGCGACGCGAAAACGCTCAGCGATGCAGGTTACAGCCTCAATTGGGTGCAGGTGGTCGACCAGTTCCGCTGGAGCCCCCATGTGGAACTTGCCGCCAGCTTCACCCGCGCACATATGTAAGCCCGAACAGGGGAGGTCTCGAATGCGGCACTGGCTTGAAACCCGGTTGGAAACGGCGCTGGTGCGCAACACGATCATCGGTGTGATCGTGTTCAACGCGGTGATCCTCGGGTTGGAAACATCAGATGCGGCCATGGCCCGGGCGGGCGCGCTTATCACCGCGCTTGACCGCATCTGCCTTGCGATCTTCGTCGTCGAGCTCACCGCCAAGCTGATCGCCTATGGCAGCCGCTTTTTCCGTTCCGGCTGGAACCTCTTCGACGCGGTCATCATCGGCATCGCGCTTGTGCCCGGCGGTCAGGGTCTCTCGGTCCTTCGCTCGCTTCGCATCCTGCGGGTTCTGCGCGTGATATCGGTCGCGCCTCGCCTGCGCCGGGTGGTCGAAGGCTTCGTGCGCGCGCTTCCCGGCATGGGCAGCGTGTTTCTGCTGATGGGGATCATCTTCTATATCGGCGCCGTCATGGCGACCAAGCTCTTCGGTGCCAGCTTCCCCGACTGGTTCGGCGATCTCGGCCAGTCTCTCTATACGCTTTTCCAGATCATGACGCTGGAAAGCTGGTCCATGGGCATCGTCCGCCCGGTGCTGGAGGTCTACCCCTATGCCTGGGCCTTCTTCGTGCCCTTCATCATGATCACGACCTTCGCGGTCGTGAACCTGCTGGTGGGCCTTATCGTGAACTCCATGCAGGACGCCCATTCCGAAGAGGAATCCGCCCAGACCGAGACCTATCGTGACGAGGTGCTGGAACGGCTGAAGGCCATCGAGGCGCGGCTCGACACCCGAGAATGATCCTGCGCGGGTTTCATCCAACGGATCGCCGCTGGCTGATCGAGCGCCACCGCGCCCTCTACGCTCAGGAGTTCGGCTTCACCTCCGATTTCGGCATATCCATCGCCGACAAACTCGACGCCTTCCTCGCCCGTGAAGACCCCTCAAAACGCCTCTGGATCGCCGAGGATGACGGCCAGCGCATCGGCTCCATCGCCCTATCCGACCGCAACGGCACGGCCTTCCTCAACTTCGTCCTGCTGGAGCCTTCTGCCCGCGGCCATGGCTTTGGCCATCACCTGATGCAAACCGCCCTTGACCATGCGCGCACCAAGGGCTTCACCCAGGCAACACTCGAAACCTACAGCTGCCTCATCGCCGCCCGCGCCCTCTACCGCGCCCACGGCTTCACTATCTCCGAAACCGATCCCGGCTGGCACAGATTCGGCCAGAGCTTCGACCGCGAGTTCTGGCAAGCCGATCTCTGATCCCCGCGGGGACAGCCGCGAAACGCCGCCCTTTCATCTTGGCAAAAATACCTCCGCCGGAGGCGTCCCGCCCTCACCACAAGCCCAACCGGCAGATCCGGCGCAACTCCCGCTCCCGGGTCGACGCGCGATGCGCGGCGAAACCGGGTTCCGTCTGCACGGGGGGTGTACAGGGGGTGTACGGGGGGTGCACGCATGGCGACGAGGTAATTTTGCAGCTGACCCTTGCCTCGGCGCGGGCACTGCGCTACCTCCACTCCTACCTCGGGGTGGCCCAAAAGGCCTGAGATGCATCATGCGAACCCGTTGAACCTGAACCGGTTAGGACCGGCGGAGGGAAGGTTACGCGGACAGACCCCGCCACTTCTCCACCGCCCGTCGCGAAATGGAGAAAGTGGATATGAAAACCCCCATCATCGCCTCGGGATTTGCCCTTCTTGCCAGCACGGCAATGGCGCAAGATTCCGTATTGATCGTCTATACTTACGACAGTTTTGTCTCTGACTGGGGCCCCGGCCCGCAGATCGAGGCCGCTTTCGAGGAAACCTGCGCCTGCGATCTGCAATTCGTCGGTGCAGGCGATGGCGCTGCGCTTCTGGCGCGGCTCTTTCTGGAAGGCGCCCAGACCGGTGCCGATGTGGTGCTTGGTCTCGATACGAACCTCATCGCCTCGGCCCGTGCAATGGATCTGATCGCCCCGCACGGCATTGACGCCGAGAATCTCACCATGCCTATATCTTGGGACGATCCGCAGTTCCTCCCCTATGACTGGGGGTACTTCGCGTTTGTCCACGGCACCGATCTGGAAAATCCCCCGTCGAATTTCCGCGAACTGGCCGATAGCGATCTGCGCATCGTGATCCAGGATCCCCGCTCCTCCACCCCCGGCCTCGGCCTCCTGATGTGGGTGAAAGCCGCCTATGGCGATGAGGCCGGCGCAATCTGGGAAGGGCTGGCCGACAACATCGTCACTGTCACGCCAGGCTGGTCCGAGGCCTATGGGCTGTACCTTGAAGGCGAGGCGGATATGGTTCTTTCCTACACCACGTCCCCCGCCTATCACCTGATCGCGGAAGAAGATGACAGCCACACCGTCGCCGCCTTCGAGGAAGGCCATTACATGCAGGTGGAGGTGGCCGGAATCGTCAACATTTCCAACGAGATGGAGCTTGCCCGACAGTTCATGGACTTCATGCTGACTCCGGCGTTTCAGGAGGTCATCCCGACAACAAACTGGATGTATCCGGCGGCCTTGCCGGCCGAGACTCTGCCGGCCGGGTTCGAGACGCTGATCATGCCCGAAACGCCCCTGCTGCTCAGCCCCGAAGATGCGCAGGCGGTGCGGGTTCAGGCACTGGATGAATGGCAAGCCGCGCTCAGCCAATAAGCGCGGTGCAGAGGGCGGGCGCCGCGATTGCCGCGCTCGTCCTTCTGGCCGTGTTGGGACCGCTTGCGGCGGTCCTGTGGAGGGCCGAATCCGTCACGGGCCTTGGCCCTGCCGACATCGCCGCCATCCGCTTCACGATCTGGCAGGCGTTCCTCTCCGCCGCTTTCAGCGTGGCGCTTGCCATCCCCGTCGCCCGCGCCCTTGCGCGGCGCAGCTTTCCGGGCCGGGCAGCGCTGATCGCGCTTATGGGTGCGCCCTTCATTCTGCCGGTGATCGTGGCGGTTCTTGGGCTGATCACCATCTTTGGCAGGCGCGGCGTTCTGAACGAAGGTCTGGTGGCGCTCGGTCTTCCCGGCCTTGAAATCTACGGGTTGCACGGCGTCGTTCTGGCCCATGTCTTCTTCAACCTGCCGCTCGCAGTGCGTCTGTTCCTGCAAGGCTGGTTGGCCATTCCGGCGGAACGGTTCCGGCTGGCCGCGACGCTTGGTTTCACTCCTCGCGACATCGCCCGCCACATGGAAAGGCCTATGCTGCGGCAGGTCGCGCCGGGGGCTTTTCTGGTGATCTTCCTGATCTGCACCACCTCGTTCGCGGTGGCCCTGATTCTTGGCGGCGGACCGCGCGCCACGACGGTCGAACTCGCCATCTATCAGGCCTTCCGGTACGAGTTCGACCTCGGTCGTGCGGCGATGCTGGGGCTGGTGCAGGTGGGGATCTGCGTGGTGGCAGGGCTTCTGGTGCTGCGCGTGGCGGTGCCTGTGGCTATGGGCACGGGGCTGGATCGACCGATGGAACGGTTCGACCGGCAAAGCGGGGTACAGCGGGCGGGTGACTGGCTGGCCATCACGTTGGCCGCACTGTTCCTGCTGCTGCCGCTTCTGGCGGTGTTGCTGCGCGGGGTGGGGGGCGTGCTGACCCTGCCCGGATCGGTCTGGGTCGCGGCGGAACGTTCGGTCCTGCTGTCTCTGGCCACGGCTGCGCTGGCCATTGCGCTGGCCCTGCCCATGGCGTTGCTGATCGCGCGGGGTCGGGCGCGGGGTTTGCTGGAAACCATCGGCGCCCTGTCCATCGCTGTGTCGCCGCTGGTGATCGGTACCGGGCTTTTCCTGATTTTGCGGCCCCATGTGAACCCGGCCAGTTCCGCCCTGCCGGTCACCGGTCTGGTCAACGCACTGGCGGCGCTACCGTTTCTGTTGCGCGCCTTGGTGCCCGCCATCGAGGCGGCCGAGGCGGGGTATGGCCCGCTGGCGGATTCTCTTGGTCTGTCTGGCGGGCAACGGCTACGCCACGTGCTGTTGCCGCGGATCCGCCGCCCGCTCGGGTTCGGGGCCGGGTTGGCGGCGGCGATGTCGATGGGCGATCTTGGGGTGATCACGTTGTTTGCCGCCCCGCAGGCTGGCACGCTGCCCTTGGAGATGTTCCGCCTGATGGGGGCCTATCGCACTGATGATGCCGAAGCGGCGGCGCTGGTTCTTCTGGTGCTGAGCCTGCTGCTGTTCTGGATTTTTGACCGTGGGGGGCGGGTGAATGCTGCGACTTGACGATGTTGTTCTCGGGTTCGAGGGCTTCACCCTCAGCGCCGATCTGTCGGTTCCGAAGGGTGCCCGGCTGGCTGTGCTGGGGCCGTCGGGCGGCGGAAAGACGACGCTGCTGAGCACCATAGCGGGATTTCTGCGGCCCGATACGGGGCGCGTGGAGATCGACGGGCAGGACGTGACGGATTGGCCGGTGCAGGACCGGCCCCTGTCGATCCTGTTCCAGGAGGGCAACCTGTTTCCCCACCTGACGGCCTTCGACAATGTTGCGCTTGGGGTCAACCCGAGCCTGAAGCTGACCGAGGTGCAGCGCGCCGATGTGGCGCGCGCGCTGGATCAGGTGGGGCTTGGCGATATGGGCGCGCGCATGCCCGGCGACCTGTCGGGCGGGCAGCGGTCGCGCGTGGCGCTGGCGCGGATGTTGCTGCGCCGCAAGCCGCTGGCATTGCTGGACGAGCCTTTCGCGGCGCTCGATCCGGGGCTGAGGCGAGAGATGTTGTCGCTGGTGGGCGATCTTTGCGACGCGGAAGGGCTGACGCTGGTCATGGTCAGCCACGATCTGCGCGATGCGGAGCGGCTCTGCACCGATCTGTGCCTTCTGGAAGAGGGGCGCGTCATCCTGAACGGCCCATTGCAACCGATGCTCGCTGACCCGTCCGAGGCGCTCCGCCCCTGGCTCTAACGAAAAACGCGCCCCGGAGGGCGCGCTTTCCTTGTCTTCAAGCTGGGTTCAGCTTTCCTTCGCGGCCCGCTTCACCGGCGCCCACAGACGCTTGTTGGTGAGGTAGAGCAGCGTCGACAGCAGGATCAGCAGGATAACGGCGGTGAAACCCATCCGCTTGCGCGCCATCATCTGCGGCTCGGCGGCCCACATCAGGAAGGCGGCCACATCTTCGGCCTGTTGTTCGATCGTAGCTGCGGTGCCGTCGTTGTATTCGACCCCATCTTCCCAAAGTGGCGGTGCCATCGAGATCAGACCACCCGGGAACACGTCGTTACCGTAGAGGAACGTGCCCGCCATTTCCTCGTCATGGCCGTTATAGCCCGACAGCAGCGCGGCGATGTATTCCGGGCCGCCGATGCCGTTGACCAGCGAGTTCAGACCAGTGCCCCAGGGACCGTGGAAGCCGAGACGCGCCTTGGCCATCATGCTGAGGTCAGGTGCGCCGGCGGCGGTGTTTTCCGGGAAGTTGTCTTCCGGGGTCGCGGCACGATAGTCGCGCAGGTCTTCGTCCCAGACTTCGATGAAGTTCTGTTCGATATAGGCGCGCACCTGATCCGGCGGGATGCCGGGGCCGTCTTCATCGGACAGGGTCCGGATCGGGACATAACGCAGGCCGTGGCAGGCGGAACAGACCTCGGTGTAGACCTGAAGGCCGCGTTGCAGCTGGTTCTGGTCGAAGGTGCCGAAGGGACCGTCGAAGGAGAAGCGGATGTTTTCCACGTGGCCACTGGCTTCGCCCGCTGCGAGCGCCGGGGTGCCAGCCAGAGCAAAGGCAGTCAGCGCGGTGAGTGCAAGTTTCCTGAACATGCTATTCAGTCCTTTTCTTTTACTCGGCCGGGGTCGCGGCTTTATCGCCGTCGGACCCGGACTTGCCGTAGTGCTCTTTGAAGTCTTCCTCGATGGTAGCGGGCTGCGGCAGCGGCTTCTCGAAGATGCCGAGCAGCGGCAGGATCACCAGGAAGTAGGCGAACCAATAGGCCGACCCGATCAGGGCGATATAGGGATAGATCCCTTCCGCCGGGCGGGCACCGACCCACATCAGCACCATGAAGTCGACGACCAGCAGAGCGAACCACCACTTGAACATCGGGCGGTAGCGGCCAGAGCGCACCGACGAGGTGTCGAGCCAGGGCACGATGGCCATCACGGCGATGGCGCCGAACATGGCGATCACACCGAAGAACTTGGCGTCAACGATACCACCGGTCAGCCAGTTGGCCGCGATCACGACCCAAACCTCGGAGTCGAAGGCGCGCAGGATCGCGTAGAAGGGCAGGAAGTACCATTCCGGAACGATATGCGCAGGCGTCGCGAGGGCGTTGGCTTCGATATAGTTATCCGGGTGGCCGAGGAAGTTCGGCATGAAGCCGACAACCGCGAAGAAGCCAACCAGGACGACGGCAAGGGCGAAGACGTCCTTGATCACGAAGTAGGGCCAGAAGGGCAGCGTGTCGGCGTCTGCTTCTTTGCGGGAGGTGCGGCGCACTTCAACACCCGTGGGGTTGTTGTTGCCGGTGTGGTGGAAGGCCCAGATATGCACGACCACGAGACCCGCGATCACGAAGGGCAGCAGGTAGTGCAGCGACAGGAAGCGGTTCAGCGTGGCGTTGTCCACAGCGGGTCCGCCAAGCAGCCAGGTCTGAATCGCATCGCCGATGAAGGGGATCGCGCCGAAGAGACCGGTGATCACCGTGGCCCCCCAGAACGACATCTGACCCCAGGGCAGAACGTAGCCCATGAAGGCCGTGCCCATCATCATCAGGTAGATCAGCATGCCGATGATCCATGTCACTTCGCGGGGTGCCTTGTAGGACCCGTAGTAGAGGCCGCGGAAGATGTGCAGATACACGGCGATGAAGAACAGCGAGGCGCCGTTCATGTGGATGTAACGGATGGCCCAGCCACCGTTCACGTTGCGCATGATGTGCTCGACCGACGCGAAGGCCAGGTCGACATGCGGGGTGTAGTGCATCACCAGGATGATGCCGGTGACGATCTGCATGACAAGGCAGAAGGCCAGCACGATGCCCCAGATCCACATCCAGTTGAGGTTCTTGGGGGTGGGGATCATCAGGGTGTCATAGATCAGGCCAACCACGGGCAGGCGGCGGTGAAGCCACTTTGCACCGTTGGATTTCGGCTCGTAATGGTCGTGGGGAATGCCGGACATGTCTCGCTCCCTTAACCCAGAAGGATGGTGGTTTCGTCGACGAACGCCGCATTGGGAACCCAGAGGTTCTCCGGTGCGGGTCCGCGGCGGATACGGCCGGCGGTGTCGTAGTGCGAGCCGTGGCAGGGGCAGAACCAGCCGCCAAAGTCACCGGCACCGTCGCCAAGCGGGACACAGCCAAGGTGGGTACAGACGCCCCACATGACCAGCCATTCACCGGTGTTTTCGCCAGAGAAGTCAGCGAGCGTCCGGTTTTCATCGGCGGCAGAGGCATTGTCGCCGATATTCGGGTTGCGGGCGTTACCGTCAACGATATTGGCGGCACCGTCGTCCGCGCGGCCCTGTGCGATTTCCTCTTCCGTGCGGCGACGGATGAAGATCGGCTTGCCGAGGAACAGCACGGTCAACTGCGTGCCGGGGGCAAGGTCAGCCACGTCGACGCGCTTGGTCGAAGCGGCCTGAACGTCTGCGGACGGGTTCATCTGGTTGATCAGCGGCCAGACGGCAGCACCGGTCGCTACTGCACCCACGCCACCAGTGGCGTAGTACAGAAAGTCGCGGCGGGTGCTGGGATGATCTTCTGCGTGTGACACCGAAAGCGTCTCCCTCATCAGCGGCCCATGTCCCCGGGCCAAAAATCCTAGCGAGGCCACGGGCGTAGCGCAGCCATTGTCGCGCCTTCTACAAGCGCAAGGGGCGCGGCGTCCAGCGGACAAACGCGCGCATAGCGCCCGAATTGTCGCATATCTGCATCAAGAGCAAGGGGATGGGCCGGTTCAGGGCCGAAAAACCCTTCTGGTGTGTGGATCAGATAAGGCTGAGTCGCATGGACCGGTGGGGGATTCCCGCATCGTCGAACTCCGGTCCGTGGGCGGTGAAGCCGAGTCTCTCGTAGAAGGGCACCGCATGGGTCTGGGAATCGAGGATGACCAGCGTAAACCCGGCATCACGCGCATGGTCCAGAACGGCCAGCATGATCTGCCGCCCCAGCCCGGTACCGCGACGTTTGGGCATCACTGCAACGCGCTGTACCTTGGCCACATCGCCCTTGGGCAGGACCCGCGCGCATCCGGCGGGTGTTGTTGCGTCACCCGCAAGAAAATGCGTACAGGCATCATCCAGCCCATCCCATTCCTCGGCCTCGCTGACGCCCTGTTCGCCCATGAAGACCGCCTCGCGCACGGCAAAGCAGGCGGCGCGGTCTTCCGGCGTCGTGGCGATGGCGATCTTCATGCCTGGGGAACAGTCGCCCGCATCGACTCTCGCTCGGCAAAGCGGGCTTCCCACGCGGCCAGCACATCGCGCCCCTTGCGCCAGTCCTTGTCCGGGTGGCGAAAATCGAGATAGCCAAGTGCACAGCCCACGGCGATCTGGCCCATATCGAGCGGCCCGTGCAGATGGCTCATCCAGCGGGTATCGAGCGCATCGAGCCCGCGGGCGATTTTTGCCCACTGTGCATCGAGCCACGGCTGATAACGCATGTCCTCGGGCCGAACGCGGGCTTCGTAGACCATCAGAACGGCGGCCTCCATGATCCCGTCGGCGGTCGCTTCCAGCGTCAGCGTGTCCCAAAGCTGGTGCTCGGGGTAGAGGCCGGCTTTGGCGCGCGCATCGAGAAACCGCGTGATCACCCGGCTGTCATAAAGCGTCGGACCATCGTCGCGGATCAGGGCTGGGATCTTGCCCACGGGGTTCGCGGCGGCAACTTCGGCGGCGGTGGCAACGGGGGTGGTTGCCACCTCCTGCAGGGCGATATCGTCCTGCCCGGTTTCTAGCAGCAGAACGCGCACCTTGCGAACGAAGGGCGAAGCGGGCGCAGAAAGAAGCGTCATCATGTCAGGCGTTTCACTTTCAGTCGGGTCAGGGCGGTGGCGTCGATCTCGACCCCGCGGCCAGTGGAATTCAGACGGAAGATGCGCCGCCAGCGAAAGGTGGCGTTGGCCTGCCCGTCAGCGGTACGCAGCGTGGCGCCTTCGGGCGTGGCGTCCATGATGTCTTCCAGAGGCTGGTCGAGACGCCCGTGGGATGTGGCGCGCGCCAGGACATAGCCAGCGATGGCGACGGCTCCGTATTTCAGCGCGATCCCGGCAAGGGGCGGAAGGGCAACAGGCATATCAGGTCCTCCTGATCCATTAGGTAAGGGCACTAAGGCGCCCTGTCTATTCTTCGTCCCCGGCACCCATCATCAGAGCGGCCAAAAGGGCGGTTTCCTGCCCGATATGCCCGTCTTTCAGGTGTTGGGCCGCCGAAAGCCGCGCGTGGTCGGGCTTGTTCTGGGCCAGTTTCCAGGTGCCATCGACCTCCGCCACTTCAAAGCGAAACGGGCGGATCATGCGCATCAGGCGGGCCTGAACATCCTCTGGCGTCTTGTCGAGTGTCCAGGGTTTCTTTGGCATTAGGCGCGTTTCAAACATCTCGGTGAGCGTTTCCAGAGAGGATGGAAGCACCTCGTCTGGCAAGGGATTCAATATGCCGCGCAGGTGGACGGCGACGTAATTCCAGGTCGGAACCTGCGCCGGGTCGCCATACCAGTCGGGCGAGATATAACCATCGGGTCCGGTCACGGCGATGACAGCGGGTGTTGGCCCCGTGACGGCGCGGGAAATGGGGTTCGACCGGACAAGGTGCAAATCGGCGCTACGGCCGTCCTCGGACAGCACAAACGGGATGTGAGAGATCATCGGCGCCGGATCGCCATTCACCGACAACACGCCAAAGCCCCGGTCACGGGCAAAGCCGAGGTTCCGGTCGCGGCTTTCCTGCCGATAGGCGGGGTTCGGGTGCATGGGCGCTCTCCTGCCGTGATTGGTCGTTTGCGCAGCTTGCTTAACTAGGCGGGCTTTGCAACAGTGGTCGCGTTCTCAGGGCGGGGTGAAATTCCCCACCGGCGGTATGCGGGCGATGCCCCGTAAGCCCGCGAGCGCCCCCGGCTCGATCGGGGGGTCCAGCAGACCCGGTGAGAGGCCGGGGCCGACGGTTAAAGTCCGGATGAAAGAGAACGAGCAGAGGGCGTGCCTTGGCGGGCGCGGCCCTGCCCGTGATCGCCTTGGGTGACGTGTCGCTTTTTGAAAGGAGATCACAAGATGACACACACCCGATATGCGTTCGTGAAAGCCAACTGGCATTCCGAAATCGTGGATCAGGCCCTTACCGGGTTCAACCAGCTTATTCCCGCCGAGCAGGTGGATGTCTTCGACGTGCCCGGCGCGTTCGAGATGCCGCTTCTGGCGCGCGACCTGGCTGCCTCTGGCCGCTATGGGGCTGTCGCCTGTGCAGCGTTGGTCGTCGATGGCGGCATCTACCGGCATGACTTTGTCGCGCAAGCCGTGGTGGACGGGTTGATGCGCGCGGGGATGGACACCGGGGTTCCGGTTCTGTCCGTGTCGCTGACTCCGCATCATTTCCAGGAAACCGAACATCACATCGGCATCTACAAGGCCCATTTCGTGCAAAAGGGCCGAGAGGCTGCCCATGCCGCGCTTGGCATCCTGCGCACGCGCGCCGCATTGGCCAGCGATCAGGCCGCCTGACCGATCAGGGGGCGCAGCACGACCCGCCGCGCCCCCTTGTGGACCTAACCCATTCAGCCCATGGTGACCGCGACCCTTCCCGCGAGTCCCCCCATGCTGAACGGCATTGCCCTGCGCCTGCTCTCGGTCGGCTTCTTTGCCGCCATGTCCGCCACCGTACACGGGCTGTCCCACACAGTACCGGTCGGGCAGATCGTCTTCTGGCGCAGCTTCGTCGCGATCATTCCCATCGTCATCTACATGGCCTGGATCGGGCGCTTCCCGAACGGGTTCCTGACCAAACGCCCCGGCGGGCATTTCATGCGCGGGCTGTTTGGTGGCATCTCTATGGTGCTGTCCTTCATCTCGCTGGCGTATCTGCCGGTTGCCAATGCCACTGCACTGGCTTTCCTCGGTCCTCTGGTATCGCTGCCCTTTGCGGCGATGCTGTTGGGCGAGGTGTTGACCCGCCGCATCATCTGGGCGGCCTTTGTCGGCTTTGGCGGTGTGCTGTTGATGCTGGCAAGCAACATCGTGCGCCCCGATGCAGATCCGGGCCAGTTGATCGGGATCGCCGCAGGCCTTGGTTTTGCCGCCACAATGGGGCTGGTGCGCGTCCAGATCAGGAACCTGACAAAGACCGAAAGCGCGGTGACGATTGCGTTCTGGTTCTCTGTCACCTGTTCCGGCATCGGGCTTCTGAGCCTGCCGCTCGGTTGGGTGCCCATGGTGGGCGAGGTTCTGTGGTATCTCGTTTTTGCCGGGTTGCTTGGCGGAGTGGCGCAAATCCTCGCCACCGAAGCCGCCGCGCGCGTCCCCGTGTCTCAGCTTGCGCCCTTCGACTACACGGGGATGATCTGGGCGCTTGGCTTCGACGTGATCCTGTTCAGCCAGTTCCCCGACTGGATCAGCTTCATTGGTATGGGGGCCATCGTGATGGCCGGGATCATCACCGTGGTTACACCCAAATCCGAACGCCCCGCCGCCGCGCCCCCGGCGCCGCGGCAGCCGTGGCACTAAGCCCTCAGCCTGGCTCGCGCCGGAGCGATTGTGCCATGCAATGGATGCCGCCGCCCATCATGGTGAACATGTCCATTTCCGGGTCGTAGACCGTGAAGCCATTGGCGCGCAGCCTGGCGATCAGGTCCTTGCTGGCAGCCGGGGCAAGTACCCGGTCTCCGCCAAGAGACATCACGTTGCAACCAAGCGCCATCGTATCGCGAAAACCGACGGGGATGATCTCGATCTTGCGGGACTTGAGCCAGTCGGTGACGTGATCGGGCGTGGTTTCCAGACACACCGCCGCGCATTTCGGGGCAATCATGCAGACCATAAGGTCGATATGCACGTAGTACGGGTCGATATAGGCATAGTGCACCTCCCACCCCTCTTTCTCGACCCAAGCCCCGATCTGACGGGCCGAGACCTCTTCGCAGCGCATACCGGTATAGCCGATCAGCACCGCACCGGGCTCGATGATATGAAAATCTCCGCCCTCGAAGTTGCCCGCACTGACCATGTCGTAGATCGGGATACCAGCCCCTAGGTAGAAGCGCAGCGCGGCAGAATACTCGCCCCGCCGGCGCGGATTGGCCATCTGGGTGATCACAGCCCCCCAAGGCGTCATGAAGCTGGAATCGCGGGCGTAGACCCCGTATTTCAGATGTTCATCGGCGGGCAGGGTATGAATTTTCACGCCCGCCCCTTCATAGGCGTCGCACATCTCGCGGTACTGCTTGACTGCGATCTGATGATCCCATTTGCGCCCGGTCCGCGCAGTTTCCCGATAGATGGAGCTGAAGGCCACGTTATCCATATGCCCGAAGGTTTCGACCGGGCCAAGCAGCACGTCCTGCAGCACGCCATATTCGGAATCGATGCCCCAGTTCGAGAGCGCCTCGGTTCCGCCGAGCGGGTTACGCGCCTGAAGCGGCGGATGTGTAGGGCTTTGATCATCGGGCATGGGGTTCTCCGCTTTCGGTTTGCGTGAACGATAGCGGAGGAGGGCCGTCAAGCAATAGAAAGGGTCGTTTCGGCATCGCTTTCGACGCTGTGCCCGCATACAGCCAGTTCAGGCACCGCTAAGTGAGCAGGCAGTTGACATGCCTCAGACCCGCGCCCTCAGGCGCAAAGCTGGTTGCCCTCGATACCCGTGATCACCGCACTGACGATCTGCCCCTCGGGTTGCGGATCGCGGAAGGTGACCTCGGTAAACTGCTCGGTCCGGCCCATGTGGGGGTTTTCCAGCAGAACCTTGTGACGACGTCCGATCTGCGCAGCCAGATGCGCCGCAACCTGACGCTCCCCCGCCTCTCGCAGCCGCGCTGCGCGATCCTTGATCACGTTGCCATTCACCTGGTTGGGAATGCGGGCCGCCGGGGTACCGTTCCGCCTGGAATAGGGGAAGACATGCAGCCAGGTCAGGTCGCACTCTGTCACCAGTTTCAGCGAGTTCTCGAAATGCGCCTCGGTCTCGGTCGGGAAGCCAGCGATGATGTCGGCACCGAAGGTGATGTCGGGTCGCAGGCGGCGCGCTTCCTCGCAGAACCGGATTGCATCGTCGCGCAGGTGACGACGCGCCATGCGCTTTAGGATCAGATCATCGCCGTGCTGAAGCGACAGGTGCAGATGCGGCATCAGGCGCGGTTCCGTTGCGATGGCCTGCATCAGGTTCTCGTCCACCTCAATGGAGTCGATGGAGGAGATGCGCAGGCGCGGCAGGTCCGGCACCAGTTTCAGGATGCGCATGACCAGATCACCAAGACGTGGGGTGGAGGGCAGATCCGCCCCCCAAGAGGTCAGGTCGACGCCGGTCAGCACCACCTCGTTATAGCCGCGATCCACCAGCCGCTTGATTTGGTCCACCACGACACCGGCGGGGACGGAGCGTGAATTGCCGCGCCCGTAGGGAATGATGCAAAAGGTGCAGCGGTGATCGCACCCGTTCTGAACCTGCACATAGGCACGCGACCTTGTGCCGAACCCGTCGATCAGGTGACCAGCCGTTTCCGTCACGCTCATGATATCGTCGACCATGACCTTCTCGGTCTGACCGATGAAATCGCCCGCGATGCCGGCCCATGTCTCTGGCTGCATCTTCTCGGTATTGCCGATCACCAGATCGACCTCATCCATCACCTTGAACGTGTCGGGCTCGGTCTGCGCGGCGCATCCTGTGACGATGATTTTGGCCTCGGGATTGTCGCGCCGCAGTTTGCGAATCTCCTGCCGGGCCTTGCGCACCGCCTCGGCGGTCACGGCACAGGTGTTCACCACCACGGCATTATCCACTCCGGCCTGATCGCTCAGCGCCTTCATCGCTTCGGTTTCATAGGCGTTGAGCCGGCAGCCGAGCGTGTGGAAAACGGGGGGCTTGATGGACATCAGAGCGCCGACAGGAATTCCGGCGTCAGCACGGCGTCGAAGACATGGGCCGTCGGCCCCGTCATCCAGACGCCATCTTCGCGCCAGTCGATATGGATCGTGCCGCCGTCAAGCACGATGGTGACGGTGCGACCCGTCAGACCCCGGCGGGCGGCAGCAACGGCGGTCGCGCAGGAGGAGGAGCCGGAGGCCAGCGTTACCCCCACACCCCGTTCCCAGACCCGCATGCGCAGATGATCCGGCCCGATCACATGGGCGAACTGAACATTGGTGCGCTCGGGATAGAGCGGGTGATGCTCCATCTCGGACCCCCGCCCGGCAAGGTCCACCGCCTCGGCATCGTCTACGAAGAATGTGCAATGCGGATTGCCCATACCGGTCGCAGTCGGCGTGCCTTCAATAGGCAACTCCAGCGTGTCCATGGCCTGCGCCAAGGGAATGTCCCGCCAGTCCAGCTGCGGTTGCCCCATATTGACCGAGGTGAGCCCGCGGCCCGCATCCACGGCCTGCAAGACGCCACGCTCAGTCCGCAAGGTCAGGGCCGTGGCCCCGGTGCGCTGCATCTCGTATCGCGCCACGCAGCGGGTCGCGTTTCCACAGGCCCCGGCCGTCGAGCCATCTGCGTTGTAGAAGATCAGAGACAGATCCGCCCCGTCATCGGAATGAATCACCGCCAGCTGATCGAATCCCACCCCCCGATGCCGGTCCGCCAACGCAGCCGCCAACGGCGCGGTCATCGTCACGGCGGTCTCCCGCGCGTCGATCACCACGAAGTCATTGCCAAGCCCATGCATTTTCATGAAGGGCAGGCCGGTTATGGGTCCGTTTTCCACCATGCGCGGGCATATACGCCCTCCCAGGACAATTTGAAATCCCAAAGGGCAGATTTCTGCTTGACGCCCAAGAGGCAGGCCAATAGAGAAGCCGCCTGTAGCGGGGGTCGCAAGATTGCGCTGCATCAGAGTGGGCCGTTAGCTCAGTTGGTAGAGCAACTGACTTTTAATCAGTGGGTCGCAGGTTCGAATCCTGCACGGCTCACCACTGAAATCCTTTGATATCAATGGGATGTGCATTACGACTTTACTTCGGATGGTCGTGCTTAGATGCCCGTGGAAGCAGTGTGGAAGCAAGCGCCTGCTCCATATTCGTGGCAGAATTGCAACAGCACCGAGTCGAGCATTCGCCCCGCGAAAATCAAGCCAACAGAGTTCGCTGATCAACGGTGTATCCGTGCCCGCTGACCTGTGAGGGCTTGGACGGAAGTGCAGATGCGTACTTCATCGACATCAGACATCTCACAAGAGCTTCGGGCGGAATGCGGAACTTCGCTGCGCTAACCCCTAATGTCGGCAATGCGGGACGAAGCAGATTTTGCCAAAGAATCCGGTGATGTCTGCCTTTGTAGGTGAGCGTGAAGCCCCGGCTCGGAGAATTCACTGCGGGAGAAACACACCGTCTCATGGCTGATCACAACGCCACACTCGCGAAGGATGTCCTCGTAGTTACACATCGATATCGGGAACCGGACATGGGCGCTTGGTCAGAACAAGCTACCTCACGCGAGCGTCAGACCGTAGCCTTTTAGCGTATGCTAACTGCTCGGCCCGCGTAGCTCATCGCAACGAAATTCGCCATGCGGGCTAAGGGGCGAGATCGCTGATTATGTCCATGAAGAGCTTGACGCCACGGACGTTCGCACGCTCTTTCATGCACGACGCGTAGCTCTCTGTGCTGGGCGATACGTCGGAAAATGAAATGTATCGCAGTGCAGGATCGGAGCTTCTTTCATCGAGGCTGATGACCCCGATACCAAAACCCGATCGGATGGCCTCATGCATTGTGTCTCGCGCGACCTCCATGACGACATTGGCGCGCACCCCCGCCGCGTCCATCGTCTGTTCAAAAACCTGACGGGTCATTGATCCCTTTTCGCGAAGGACGAGGCGTTGGCCATCACATTCATTGATGGAAACACCGTCTCGGTGCGCCCAAGGATGATCTGAATGGACCATCAACACGATCTCATGCGTTCCTAGCTGTATTTGCGCAATCCTTGGATCTGTCGATTTCGACCCCGTAACGGCAACGTCGACTTCGTAATCCAGCAACTTGCCGTAGATCTGTTCGGAGTTCCCACTTTCGATGTAAGCCTGCATCAGCGGGTAGTCCCGATGTATTCGAGCAAGTATGTCCATGACGAAATGTGGACCTACCGTCCCAATGCGCAGCTTCCCGGCAACTTTTGCCTCGTGCGAAGACAGCAGTTCAACGGCGCGCTCCTCTAGGGAAAAGACCTGCCGGGCGATCTCGAATAGCATTTCACCTTCCGGCGTAAGGGATACCTGGCGCGGAGATCGATTGAATAGCTGAACGTTGTAGGTGTCCTCCAGTCCCTTGATCTGCGTTGTCACGGTCGGCTGCCCGATATTGAGCAGGAGTGCCGCCTTGGTGATGCTACCCTCTCGGGCAACCGCATAGAACGAGCGTAGCTGGCTGAAATTAACAAATCGTAGATTGTTCAAGTTGTTGGACATAGCGATACGCTCCTGCCGAGCAATTGTGGATGTCAGTCGATGGATCCGCCAGCGTTAATCCATGTACACTGAAGTCACGCAATATGGCAGTGTGGAGATGCGTTCGTTGGAACTCTATCGAAGCTCCGCCGTAGGGCTTCTTGGGCGAAGTGACACCGACGTGACGAGCAAGCCCTACGCGACAAAGCTGTGCGCAATCGCCTCGGCGTCGAAGTCTTTCCGAAGATACTCGCTTGTGACGCTGCCCCGGTTCATCGCGATGATGCGGTCGCAAGCGCCCAACAACTCCTCAAGCTCGCTGGCGATAAGGATGATCGCCTTGCCCTCGCTCGCCATTTCCTGAAGCACCGACCAGATTTCAGCCTTTGCGCCAATGTCCACCCCTCGTGTCGGGTCTTCGGCGATAACGATATCGCCCTTTCTCGCCAGCCACTTGCCAATGACGACCTTTTGCTGATTCCCCCCCGAAAGGCCCCGGACAGGTTGTTTGCGGGAACTGACCTTCGTCGCGAGACGCGCGATTAGAGACCGGGTCAATTCGCGCCTCTTGCCGGATCGCAAGAGACCACCGGCGCTCAAACTATCCAGAACCGTGAGGCACAGGTTGTCCTCAACTGACATGTCAAGCACGAGCCCTTCGTCCTTGCGATCGGCAGGCATGAAAGAGATCCCGTGGTCTATTGCCTGGCGTGGTGAGCCAATGCGGACTGGTTTTCCGTGGATTTCGATCGAACCGGCATGAACCGGAAGGGCGCCGAAGATTGCCCGCACGACCGCTTCGCGTTGGCACCCGAGCAGCCCTGCGATCCCAAGGATCTCTCCTTTTCTGACACGAAATGACACGCCCGCGAAATGGCCCTTGGATGTCAGGTTGATAGCCTCGAGCGCCACCTCGCCCAGGTTTCTTTCGCGGTAGGACATCGAGGACGGATCGTATTCCCGTCCGACCATCATCGATACGAGCTTTTGCTCGGTGATGCCTTCGGCCCTCGTCGTGCCGACAACCTTTCCGTCACGCAGCACGGTGATCCGATCCGAAATGGCGAAGATCTCGCTCAGGCGGTGTGAAACGTAGACTATGCCAAGCCCCGATTGTCTAAGCTTTCGTATTATTTCCAGAAGATGCTCGGTTTGCTCATCGTCAAGCGATGCCGTCGGCTCGTCGAAAACGATCACTTTGGGTCGGCTGGAGAGTGCGCGACAGATCTCCACGATCTGCCGTTCGTTCAAGCTGAGGTCACCGACCAGCGCGTTCGGGTCGAGATCGACCTTGATCTCATCAATCAGGGCTTGTGTCCGAGCCACCACTCCCTGGTTTGATCGGCTTTCACCATTGGCAGCTGTCTCGCGACCCAGAAAAACGTTTTCTGCCACCGTCAGGTTCGGACATAAAACGAGTTCCTGATGGACCATTGCCAGCCGATGCGCGATCGCGTCGGCTGGCCCTCCGAGGGTAAGCGGTTCACCCTCTGCAAGAATTTGGCCCTCATCGGGTTGCAACAGACCGTTCATGATCGACAGCAGCGTGGATTTGCCCGCGCCGTTTTCGCCCACAAGCGCGTGAACCTCGCCTGCCTCGACCGAAAAACTGACGTCAGACAAGGCCTTAACGCCGGGAAACGATCGCGAGACGTCCTGAACCTGCAACAGCGGGGCGGTCATCTAGCCCTTCCTCAGACGTTGCTGAAGTGCTCGGTGTTCCGTCATGCTCGGACGAAGGCTTTCGTAGACATTTCGCCAAACCTCGAAGCATTCGGCATACCGCTCATGCATTACGGGATCCGGGTCAATCGTCTCCTTGATCGAGACGATATCCTTCAAGGGCGTTACCGGATCGGGATAGATGCCACCTGCAACCGCTGCCAGAATGGCATCTCCAAGCGGCGCTGCTTCGCCGATATCCGGCACTTTGAGCGGCGTGTTGGTCACGTTCGCCGTGATCTGGTTCCAAAAACGGCTCTTGGTCGGTCCACCGTTCAGAACAAGTTCATCGACCTGAGCACCCGCCGCGGTGGCGATCTGGAAGTTGGAATAGAGGTCAAAGGCCACGCCTTCGATCAGCGCTCGAATGAAATGTGCTCGTCCCATGTTGGGCAGCATCCCGAAGAACACGCCAGAGGCTTCGCTGTTCCAGTTCGGCGCCAGCGAATTGCCGAGATACGGAAGGTACATCAGGCCGTCCGAGCCCTGGGGAACCTGGCGTGCCTGTTCCGTGTAGAGGTCAAACACATTCGCGCCCATTCGTTCGGCTAGGCGTGCTTCGGCATCTCCAAACGCATCGCGATACCATTTGAGCGACGCACCGGTGAACGCCATGGGTGCGTCGAACATTGTCAGTCCGGGCAGCACATGCGGCCATTTCAGGATACGATATTCGTCGACCGTCTGCTCGGTCGGGATCATGATCCCGATATTGGATCCCGTCCCCATAGAGTAAAACGCCTGGCCCGCTTCTGTCACGCCAACGCCGAGCGCGGCAGAACTGATGTCGGTTCCTCCCGCAGCCACGATTGTGCCTGGACGCAAGCCCGTTTCCGCTGCCGCCTGCTTGGAAACCTCACCGACCGCCTCGTGTGACACGTAGAGCCGGGGCAGCTTTTCCGGCGGGATGCCGATCGCGGTCGCAAGCTCCTCGTTCCACGCCGCTTTCTGATACTCGTAGGGATAGAAAAGCCCGGCATCACCGGTGTTCATCGTAAAGGCACCGCAAAGCTTGAACGTGCAGTAGCCTGCCGGTGACAGGAACCTGTGGGTTGCATTGAACACAGAAGGTTCATGCTTCTTGATCCATAGCGCCTTCGGGTCAATGAACCAGGGAGCCAGACGGTTTCCGTTGATCGAGTTGATCGTGTCTTCGCCAACGGCATTGCGGATGTCCTGGCATTCATCTTCCGAGCGCGAGTCCATCCAGATCATCGCAGGTCGCAGAGGCTTGCCGCGATCGTCGACGGGCAGCGTGACACCAACCAACCCGGACAAGGCGATGGATTGAACGTGGTCCGCGAAATTGCCGCCCTCAAGACACTGCCGAATGGAGGAGACCACGGCATCCCAGTAATTGTCCGCTTCCTGCTCGGCCCAACCCGGATGCGGATGAAACAGAGGGTGCTCTTTCGACCCGAAAGCCAGTACTTTGCCCGTTTGCGTGTCAAGCACGCAGGCCTTTACGTTGGTGGTTCCAATGTCGACACCAATGGTGAGATGTTTGCTCATGCCGGTGCGTTCCTCCCAAGCCGCGTAAGGTTAGAGTTGAAGTCTCTTCCGGCTGGCCGGGGAAAGACCAACCGCAATCAGCAAGGTCAAACCGATGGCCAGATTCTGATACCAGGTGCTGACGCCCCAGATCGAAAGCAGGTTTAGCCCGGCAGCAAATGCAACCGCCGCAAGCAGGGTCCGCCATGGCGACCCGACGCCACCGGACAAGGCAGTTCCACCAATCACGGCGATCGCAATGGCCGTGAGCTCATATCCCGAGGCAAGTGGAGCATCGACCGATGCCAGCCGGGATGTAAACAGGATACCGGCGACCGCGGAACACAGACCGCTGATCATGAAGGTCAAAATCACGATCCGGTTCGTCTTCAGGCCAGCGTAGATAGCGGCTTTCTCGTTCCCGCCAATTGCGTAGACATGGCGCCCGAAATTGGTGCGTCCCATCAACCATGCGAGAAAGGCCAGGACCGAGCAGAACACCAGGAAGCTGAACGGAATACCGAGAAAGTCCGCATTTCCGACCCATCGGAAGGCGTCCGACTGCAGATAATACGGGTGACCGTCTGTCAGGATGTAGTTCCCACCGCGCAATGCAGTAAGGGTCACAAGCGTCATTATGAAAGACGAAACCTTGAAATGGGCGATTCCTATTCCGTTCATCAAACCAAGCACGCATCCCACAACCAAGGTCGCAAGAAAAACCACGCTGGCAGGTCCGACAAAACTGTTTCCGCGTACCACCCATCTCTCGCCGATCCAGCCGCCGAGCAGCTTGGTGAAGACGACGGCTGAAATCACCGAGAACACCATGATCGCGGCCACGGACAGGTCGATCCGCCCCGTCAGCATGACAATCGTGACACCAAGCGACAGAAGCCCGATAACGGCCATGAAGCGCAGGAGCGTTTCGAGGTTTCGCATCGTCAGGTAGTATTCTGACGTGAGACTTCCGAGGACAAGGATGGCCACAATTAGCAAGACCAGCGGGTCTCGGGCAATCCTTAGCGATGACGCGAAGAGGCTCGGTCGGGGTCTTGTATGATCTGCTGACGCACTCATTTTGCGATCTGCCTCCGTTTGTAGCCCGGCAGGACGACCGCCAGAATGACCAGCGCGGTTACGACCCTTTGCGTATAGAGGCTGACGCCGAGTTGATTGAGCAGATTGTTCACCACTCCGATGATCAGCGCCGCGAGCAAGGTGCCAAGAATCGACCCTGATCCGCCAGCAAGAGCGGCGCCGCCAAGAACGGTGATTGCGAGTGCCTCCAGCTCCAGCCCTGCAAAGGCCGCGGGGTTGATATAGGACAAGCGCGCACTTTCGATCATTCCACCGGTCGCCGCCAGAACGCCGCAGATCATGAAAACCGAGAGTTTGACCGAACGCGCGCGGATGCCTGACAGCACTGCCGCCTTGGTGTTTCCACCTGTGGCAAAAAGTGCTGGCCCAAACGTCGTGAAACGTGTGAGAACAACCATCACGGCACCAATCGAAAGTAGCAGCGCGATCGGCGTGGGAAGACCGAGAAGCATTCCGTTTCCGAACCAGAGATATGCCGAAACGCTATCGGGATACGATGCCTGACCTCTGGAAATGATGTTTGCTACCGCTCGCGAGATCCCGAGCATAGCGAGCGTCACGATCAACGAAGGAATACCGATAAAAGCCGTCAGGACACCATTGACCAACCCGATTGCGAGCCCGGTCAGCAAAGTGGCGCCGATCACCAGAACCGGCGAGCCGGTGTCAAGCAAGGTAGCGCCCACGATGGCCGACAGAACGGCAGTCCCCGCAACCGCCAGGTCGATCTCGCCTGAAATGACGACAAGTGTCATGCCATAGGCGACGATCCCGACCGCTGCGACGGACATCAAGAGGATTCTGAAGTTCTCTAGCGACAAGTACCCCGGTGTCAGGAGCGCCCCCGTCGCCAGGAGAACGATCAGGACCGCGGCCCGAATGGCGTCTGGGCCGACGACCAAACGATCGGGGAGTCTGGGTCGGTTTTCAACCCGCTGGATCGTGCTCTGTTTTGCTAAACCCACCGTTGCTCGCCTTATTGTCAAGTGAAACTACTGTCTGTCCGCCCCCCTGCGCAAGGAGGGCGGATGGCTGGATGTCAATCACTCGACGGCTGGACCATAGGCATAGAGCCATTCGTCTGGTGTCAGCGTTTGTACACCTTCGATCGTCATATTGGTTCTTGTGACCATTGGCAGGTTGGGCGTTATGATCAGCCTTGGCGGCGCCTCGTTCCGTCCTTCATTTGCCCCGATATGCCGGATCAAGGCGCGCAGTCCCACGTCACCGATAAGGGGCGTATACGGCGCGACCATGTCGATGGCACCGCTTCTGATGTTGGCCATGATCTCTTTGGCGTCGTCGTTGGCAAGAATGATGATCTTGCCGGAACTGCCACTGTTCAGACGCCCGGCTTCCTCGATGGCACCAAGCGCTCCGAGCGCCTCTTCGCCGCCGGTATTGAAGCTGATGTCGAACTGACTGTTGGCCTGGAGCGCATCGGCCGTCGCATCGAAGGCGAGCGAACGTTGGCTGTTCGTGTGATAGTTTCCGACGATCTCAAACCCGTCCGTGTTTCCGATCGCTTGCAGGAAGGCGCCGGTCCGGATCGAGTCGGCGGTGCTGCCCAGGTCCTTGCGATTCAGCACCATGTTCCCTTCGCTGACCACGTGCTTGAGGTACAGCCCTTGCTGCAATCCGTTGGCATAGAAGTTGCCAAGCACCTCGGAGCTGATGGCGGACGAGGATGTACGCCGGTCCAGACTGACGACTGGAATACCGGCCTCAATGGCGCGATCGACCGGCGGGCCCATGGGGGCCTCTCGGGCCGGCCACAAGACGATACCGTCGAACTGCCGCGTGATCCACGTATCGATCACCTGACCCATGCGGCTGTCATCGAACTCTGCGTCGATGACCTCAAGTTCGATATTCGGGTGGCGCGCGGCTTCCCAGGCAACGGTATCGGCCAGGCTGATCAGCCAGGGGTGGTTGAACCCGTGGAAGACGAAACCGATGCGGTAGGTCCTGTCGGGGTCAAGAACCGGACCTTCGTCCAGAGGGATATAGTCCGTGAAGGGCGCTTTGATGGGCAGGTTGCTATAGGGCCCTTCGAACTCCGCCCCCATACCGGGCTCCCAAACGAAGCCATCGACCAGATCGCCAACGGGGTAGGCCTCCAGATAGTCCTGAAATCCGTCCTGCTCGTAAAGGTCTCGAACGCTGGGATTCGTCATACTGGACGCAGCTGCCGCGTATTGCCGTATGAGATCATTCAGGATCGAATGAACCCCTTGGGTTTCCTGTGCAAGACCAACTTTGGCCCAGGGTGCAACCACGGCAAGCGAAGCTGCTCCACCTAGGAACTGCCTTCTGTTAGTTGATAGCATTCGTATTACCTCCCTATGCGCTCCACTCGGCCTGCACTTGTGGTTCTGGCAGACGTGATGCGCGTGAACGTATGACTTCTGAGTATCCCTCGGCGGGATATCGTTTCCTGGTCCCTTGACGGTAGGCAGCCGTCTCGCAACTTCACAAATTCAAAAAATCAATGCTGCGATTGCAGAGATTGCAGGCGGCATTGATTGACCCATTCAAAGGATGAATTTGAAACCTGAGGCTCAACGAAACACGTTCGGGGCGTAACTGTACACGGTCTTGGCCGTGGCCCTGAACTTGGGAGGAAGATGAATGGATCGTTCGGAATGGCTGCCAGTGGGAACCGACGTCGTCTCCAGGAAGGAGCTGAAAGAGTACATGGTGCGCAACAATCATACCGGTTTGATTCATTTTGCAGTGCACATCGGTGCGATCGTCGCGGTCGGGACGTTCCTCTGGCTCACGCCCTTCGCGTGGTGGACGATTCCCGTGATGTTCGTGCAGGGCGCAATGATCGCCTTTCTGTACGCTTGCATGCACGAGTGCATTCACAGCAGCGCTTTCAAGACACGTCGATTGAACACGATCGTCGGCCGAATCGGCGCGATGATCATCATGCGGCCGTTCCTCTATTCAAAATATCGCCACATGGCGCATCACACCTTCACCCAGCATCCTGAGGGCGACCCCGACCAGGTGGCGTTCCCACGCAACTTTCGCGAGTACTTCCTCCATGTGTCGAGCTACAACATCTGGCATCGAATGCTGGGAAACCTGTATTTTCTTTCGCTTGGCCGCTTCAGCGAAGAGGAGCGTGAATTCATTCCGGACAATGAGCTCCGGAATGTTGCGAACGAGGCCCGGCTTATGGTCGCGACCTATTTCGTAATCGCGGTCCTCTCGGTCTGGTTTCAAAGTTGGTTGGCTGTTTATGTCTGGGTTCTGCCGCGTATTCTGGGGGAACCGGCATTGCGCGCGGTTCGTATGATCGAGCACACGGGAATGGCCGAGTCACCCAACATGCTAGAAAACACGCGGACCACGCACACCAACTGGTTTGTCCGGTTCTTCTACTGGAACATGCCCTATCACGCCGAGCACCATCTTTACCCGTCTGTGCCGTTCCACGCCTTGCCTAGGCTTCATGAGGAAAAGGTCAAGGAACATCTGGCCGAGGTCGCGCCCGGCATTTTGTACGTCCATTACAAGGTGCTCAAGCGGTTGCTGACGGCGAAGAACGCGGCAGCAAGCAACGGATCGGAGGCTCGCTCGTAGGCTGCGGCAGCTTGCGAAGACCCGACGGATGAAGATCATGCAACATTCGACCTATCTGATCGTCGGCGCGGGCCACGCTGGAATCGTCGCTGCACGGAAGATCAGGAGTATTCGGCCAGAAGATTCGATCCTGCTGATCGGCGAGGAAAGCATGCTGCCCTACGAGCGGCCTGCGCTGTCCAAGGAGGTTTTGTCAGGCCACCGGGACGTGTCCAATCTGGTCATCAGATCGGCGGAAGCGCTGGAAATCGAACGGCTTGATGTGTTGCTTGACGATCGGGTTGAAGCAATTATCCCTGATCGCAAGATGGCAACCACAAAGTCGGGCCGTCACATTTCCTATGAGAAGCTCCTGATCGCAACGGGGTCGCGGCCACGACACTTGCCGCTGGAGGGTCTGTTTGGAGATCGGGTTCATTATCTCCGCACGGCCTCGGACGCGTTGCGTCTGCGCGCACAACTCGGGCCAAAGACCAGATTGCTGATCATCGGTGCGGGGTTTGTCGGGCTCGAGGTCGCGGCGACCGCGCGCGTGCATATCGGCTGCGACGTCACCGTGCTGGAGGCAGGTCCGCATATTCTGGGACGCGGTGCACCGGATGCATTGCGACAGGCGCTCTCCGGGCTGCATCGCCTCAGTGGCGTGAACATCCTGACACATACAACGGTTGCAGGTGTTTCCGAGGGCGATGCATCGAGCATGGCGGTCAAGACAGCCGGGGGCGCGGTCCATACGTGCGATGTCATCCTGGTTTGCATCGGCGCGGTCCCGAATGAAGAATTGGCCCGAGACGCCGGTATCGCAACCGATGGCGGCATCCTAACGGATTCGTTCGGCAGAACCAACCACCCCGACATTTGGGCGGCTGGCGAGGTGGCGCGGCACCGTGTTCCCTTTCTCGACGCACCGGTTCGGTTCGAATCCTGGCAGATGGCGCAGACGCAAGCCGCGATTGTCGGCGCGAATATCGCCGGTGAGACCCAACCCTTCAACTACGTGCCGTGGTTCTGGACGGATCAATTTGGCCATAACTTCCAACTGCTTGGTGAGTTGAGCGCGGGGGCTGATGTCCATGTCCTGAGCGGCGATGGCGAACTTCAGGCGACCCATCTTTACCATATCGGCGGGCAGCTTGTCGGAGCGCTTTGCATTGATGACGGCAAGCACGTCTCGCCTATCAGACGTGCCTTGGAAAAGGGGCAGTCGATCGACTTGGAACGTCTGGCCGACCGATCGACAAAACTCGCAAAGGCATTTCTATGACACGTATCGTTGCTGGTCTGCGGTCCGATCGTTCTGTGCGAAAGCGACATTGGTCGTTGCCAAAAAGTGGATGCAAACTGGAGGAGAATCAACAAAATGTCTGAAAGCGCAAACTGGATAAAGGTCGCCGAGGTCGGAGATATCGAGGACGAGGAAGCCATCGTCTACACACATGACGACAAGGAAATCGCGATTTTCTTCGTGGAAGATGAGTATTTCGCAACGTCTAATGTCTGCACACATGAAGTCGCCCGCCTCTCTGAAGGCTACGTTGACGGCACGAAGATCGAATGTCCGTTGCATCAGGGTGTCTTTTGCCTTCGTTCCGGGAAGGCGCTGGAAGCACCGGCAGAGCAGCCTTTGGATACGTATCCGGTCAAGGTTGAGGGTGGCGAGATATTCATAGCGGTGTAACACGCCGCTCAATGACGCCTCTAAGCTTTAATGATGTTGCGGTTGCGCCGGTTCACATGGAGGCCGTTCTCCGACCGAAGCCGCCCTCACAGTGCGTCATCGATGTGTTGAGGCCATTCAAAATTTGAATTGGACCACCACCTAGGCGACGTGGCAGATTTGGTGGCAACCAATTAACCAATAGGATCGGGATGGTCGTGTCGAAGCCCTCAAGTGAAATTCCTGCGGCTGACACCCAAGGTCAAAGGCCTTCTGGAAAGCGGCTTTATTCGATGTCAGGCGGATACATCCGGCGCAATCTCACCATCCGTGACGTGATCGACCTGAAGGGGCAGCGGGTCCTTACTCAGGTACTGGTCAACAGCGAGGAAGAGGCCGAGGCCGCAGAGGCAGCCGGCATCGACATGATCAACGTCCGCTGGCAACAGGATGCGCCTGAACGCAGCAAGTCCATCCGCGCGGCAGCGGGACGGACACTGACGACGTTCTGCATGCCTTTGACGAAATATGTCACAGAGGCCGAAGCGTTGAGAGCCGCCTTCGACGCAATGGAGGCCGGGGCCGACGGTATCTACTGTTGCTGGGCCATGCGTTTCATAGAGGCCGTCGCCGAAGCAGGTATACCTGTCCAGGGGCACGCGGGACTGGTTCCTAGAAAGAGCACCTGGGTCGGTGGTCTTCGCGCAATTGGCAAGACCGTTGACGAAGCGATCGGCATCTATCGGTACATGCGCGATCTTGAAAATGCGGGCGCATGGGCGGTCGAAAGCGAACTGATCCCGCAGCAAGTCATGGCCGAACTCACAAAGCGTACGTCGCTCGTCACCATCTCTCTGGGGTCCGGGAGCGGCGGCGATGTCCAGTATCTATTTGGGCCTGACATCCTGGGAGACGGGCCTCCACCGTTTCCTAGGCATGTGAAGCTCTACAGAAGATTCTACGAGCTCAGACAGCAGATGCAGACCGAACGGATCAGTGCGTTCCGCGAGTTTGCCGCCGACGTGCACTCCGGCGCTTTCCCAAGTGACGACTTGGTCGTCAACGTTGATGATGAACTTCTCGAACACTTCATTGCGGAAATTGACAAGTAGCTGACCAGTTCGGTCCGACAAGAAGCAGCTACTAGGCCATAGGATGCTGTTGTGGGGCCCGGTTGCCCGCGTCGATGCGACTGTACCCGTCGGGCAGGTTCAAGAAACGTCCTGAAATTGCACGGGTCCGATTCCAGACCTGCAAGAATCCCGATGGTGGTTGAGACAGAGCGATTGAACGCGCGTTCCGTGGCGCCAATGACCGAAAAGTCTGCACTGCCAACCTTCACCCTCCGAAGATGCTGCAAGGTGGACGAATGGCCGTTCTGTCGAAAAAAGCCGCTCCGGAGATGGGGCGGCTGTGATCAGTATTGGTCCCGTCGAGGCGCAGTCCCCAAAGCTCCGCCATGTTGAAGAGCTTGGACAGGACCGAGAGCATCCGGTTTGCCTAAATCGGCGTTTCGCGGTGTGTGTAGTGGAGATTCGCAATGTCCTTGCGGGCCACATCGGCCACCTTAAACCGCCCGATGGCTGGCTTGATCATACGGCGGATCGTGGAGCGATGAGCTACTCCCCATCGCTTGGACAGTGTCCGGGATGACGTAAGCTACTTACTGCCCCTGCTGGTCGGTATCGATCTGGTTGAACTAGACCACGGAGGGCGGCGTGGGGCCGCTGGTGGTTGTAGAAGGTGATCCACTGGCCAACCCCGGCCTTAGCCTGCGAGCCGGTTTCCACGGCGTGCAGATAGGCGCACTCATACTTCAGGGATCGCCAGAGGCGTTCGATGAAGATGTTGTCAAGATACATGCCCTTGAAGCCCGCGTCATGGTTCCTGCGTTTCGACATGTTCTGATCTCCTCGTTCTTGGAGACCAGAAAACGCTATGCTGTAGCTGCCGTCACTGTCCGCTTTTCGGGGAGGTGCTCGGAATACGCCGTCATAACTGCCCAGAGTACCCAAAGTTGCAAAGACTGCTAGTTGCTAATCTGCACACGTCTACCTGGCCACAATCCCACTATACTTCGTTGCCGCACCTCGGAATCGTTCCTTAATTCCGCGCGGGTGTTGGTCGAGATAACCAAAGATCATGTCCGGCAAGGTTTCTGTAAAGTCTTCAAAGTCGTCGGGCCCAAGGCCTTCCAAGAAGGCCAGCGTCACGGAGTTCGCGACGATAAGCTTGAGAAGGTCTAGCTGCTTTTCCTTGAGGTCCAGCTCTCGTACAGCTTCTGGGGGCACTGTGCTAACATGCTCGAACAGGCGTGTTGCGACGGTATCCTGAGTGGTCGACCAGATTGGGTGGCAACACCAGCGCGAGCGGTTGCTGTCTGTTGAAGGCACTGTCAGCGTCACGTCCTGGGCGAGTTGATCCATCTCGGCTTGCAGATGCTCGTGCAGCGATCCCCATCCCCGAATGTCCTTGCGGTTTCGTAGGGCTTCTTTTCCTAGGCGCAGCTCGATCCGCCAAACTTGGCATGTGGTACGATCTGACAGATCCAAAGGGTCGAGGCCACCCGCCTTAAGGTTCGCGTTCCAGATCATTGGCCACTCTTGCTTGCGGCGCTTCAGGACCTCTTCCCGCTTGTCATAGACGATGACTTGCCGACCGGGCATCTTGCCGATGGTGACGGATGTTGTGCGCCCGGAATGTCCGTTCGTCTCTACCGTTTCAAACTCGGAAATCGCTTTCCGGTTGGCACGGGAATGAAACACGAAGGCATCGGGATCGAGGACGAAGCCGGGTGCCAGGATATCCACCGCGAAATCAACCCGGTTGATGCTGACGCCATCGTGCGGAAGCTGAAACCCGAGCTGGACCAACAGAGCATTAAGCTTCTGCCGCGTCCGGTCCAGACCATTCAACGCCAGCTCGCGTGACCCGATGGAGACGTAGAGACCCCAGGGATCCGACGCCCTGGGCTTTTTGGCGAACCAGGTGGCCCCGAACTCATAAACCCGAAATGTGACAGCGTACCCACCGCGCTTGCCGCTTTGGCCCGTCTGGATGTCGAGCCCAGCATAGGTGCCCCAGACATCTGACATCAGCTCCTGCGCCGTGGCCTTTCCTTCTTCCAGGAATTCGACCAACTCAATCGGAACCGTGGTTTTTAGCGCCAGGTCAATGCCATCGAAGCCTGTGTGAATAATCGTCATTTTCTACTCCATGTATTTCTAGAGGGGGGTGCTACAAAGACCCCCCTTTGCCGCGTGGCGGTCGGCCACCCGCCCACCCGCGCGCCGCGCTCGCTACCTGAAGGCAGCGCAGCGCGCGCGTGGACGGCTGGCCTCGCGTTGGGTTTCGGTTTCAGGGTCATTGAGAGGTGTGTGTTTTACGTCGGTCATGCGCCCACGCGATGACTTCATCGCTGCGATAGCGAACGGACTGCCCGAACTTGTAGAAGCAGGGGCCAGAGCCTTTCACTCGCCACTTCTGGATCGTGCGGACGGATTGGCAGAGAAAGTCCGCCACCTGCTGTTCGTTCCAAAACGGAGGGCTTTGACATTCAGCAATTTCAGACAGGGTTTGCATCTCATCCTCTTCGGTTCGTCCGATGAGGATGATCTACGCCTGCTTCGGCTAATCTGCCCAGCCAGCGCGTTTGGCGTAATTGTTCGCAAAAGCCTGTATTTCTTCCAAAGAACTGATTTTGATCGACCTTTCGCGCGCCTTTCGCGAAACAGTATCAATGCTTTCCAATGTGGCTTCGGGATCGACCAAGCGTGCAATGTCCACACACCATTGAGCAGCGGCTGTTTCCGGCTCCCAAGTCTTCTCAGCCCAAACAAGCGTGAAGGACTGATCGACGTAGTTGACCCATATCTGGTACGCGATCAGGAAGAGGTCGAGCAGCGCGTCATCTTCTGGCTTACCCCTTTTGCCTTCGCGCGCCGCCTTAAGCGATCCTTTTGCGGCTTCATCGATATGCGTGAGCAGAGTCTTGATCTCCTCGAAACTGATGGTCCCGGCAGAAGGATGATCAAGCGCCCAACCAATTTCGTCGCCGCTGTGTTGTGTGTTCCGTACAATGCGCGGGCCTGCTGCTACAGTGGGACGATTAATGAGCCCCATGATTTCGTCTGACTGGGCGAATCCTTGAGCCAATCCTGCTAGTTCAAGAATGCAGAGGGTGTCGTCATCCAGGTCGCTCAGAGCTTCCTGAAGCTTGATGCAGCGTTTCGAGATCGTCTTTATCTGCGAACGTGCTTTCTTGAAGTTCTGTGCTAGCCACGCTCTTTCCGCTTTGTGAGAGCGCGCACCAATGTTGAGCAGATATCGCACTTCATCTAGATTTTCGTTTGGCAGCGAGTACTTGTCAGCGAGGATGCCAATTTTTTCTTTTGTGAAAGGGCCATTGGCGTTCGGGTCGCCATCAACGAGACCCGCAACAACTTGAGCCAAAGCGGTTTCCAAATCCATATGTAACCTCACATACCAAACTTTATTCAGCCTACTTAACAACCCGTAGATGCCCATGCGACGGAGGCGCGCCCTTTGCGAGATTGGCAAAGATTACGGCGCTGTTTTCTTCTGCCGCTGCGCGGATCGGATCGTCTGCAAGGTGTGCGTATCGCAATGCGGTCTGTAGCTGCGTATGGCCTAGAAGCCTTCCAACCATCTGAATCGGCATCCCGCCTGAAACAGCCACCGACGCATAGGTATGCCGCAAGTCGTGAATACGAACGTCATAGAGACCAGCTTTCGACCGGATGCGCCGCCAGGGACGCTGTAGATCGGTGATTGGTGCATCGGGGAATCTTCCTTCGATAATGTACGGATGTCCGGCGGTGCGAGGAAGCTTGCTGAGAAGGGTACGGGCTGCGCCTGGTAGGGGGATGCACCGCCTGCCGACCTTGCTGTCGGGCAATTCCAAGCCGCGATCCGTCACATAGTCCCAACGAGCGGTTTGGATTTCAGAAACGCGGCAACCGGTGAGCAGAAGCAGTCGGAATGCCGTGGCCACGTGAGGAGTTTCTGCACCGTCATCCTCGCAACGCTGAAGCACGTCGCCAAGGCGTTGGATTTCCTCATGGGATAGATACCGCTCGCGCTTGTTCTCTTTGTATTTCGGAACATGACGGCACGGGTTGGTGCCGTCGAGGCGCAGTCCCCAAAGCTCCGCCATGTTGAAGAGCTTGGACAGGACCGAGAGCATCCGGTTTGCCTGAATCGGCGTTTCGCGGTGTGCGTAGTGGAGGTTCGCAATGTCCTTACGGGCCACATCGGCAACCTTAAACCGCCCGAGGGCTGGCTTGATCATGCGGCGGATCGTGGAACGGTAGTCCCGTGCCGTTGATGGTTTCAGATGCAAATCGACATGAACGTCAATGAAACGGTCGCACAGATCGGCGACACAGGGGGCCATTCTCTCCAGCGCGATTTCCTCGATTGGATCAAGCCCGCCCGCAACCTGGCCGAGCATTTCCTTCGCGGTCGTTCGCGCTTGCTGAACCGTCACAACACCATGCCTGCCGATAGATGAGCGCCGCGTTCTGCCACCCTTGCGATATTGCACTTGGTAGGTCTTCGCCCCTGATTTGAGGACGCGGACACCGAAGCCGACCAGGAAAGAATCCCAGATGAAGTAATCCTTGGATTTCGCCTTGAGCGCATCGACGGAGCGTTTTGTTAGCCTCGGCATGGTCCCTCCTTATCCCCGGTTCCATGGAATCATAGTGGAAGACCGTGGGAGCAAATCGTGGCGTAAGGGGTAGAGCCGAGGCGTGGCGCGCGTCAATAATACCTGAAAAGATTCAGTAAGTTAGCGCAGTCTGGCGCAAGTGGGCGAAGCGCTACTAGAGCGGCTTTTAATCAGTGGGTCGCAGGTTCGAATCCTGAACGGCTCACCACTGAAATTCATGTAGGTCAATGCCGTGTAGACCATGTTTGTCGTTTGCGCGGCCGTGCCTGGACGCCAGTAAAACCAAGCGCCCGCTCCATAGATGTGACTGAATTGCAACCTACCGAGTCGCGCATTCGTCACGCGTAAGTCATGCGCTTGGGATCGTCGGCACATGCACAGCGCGACAGATCCGAAAGGCTCGACTGACGCGCTTTGTGCGCATAGACTACGGTTTCAGTCTCGCAAGTGCCGGTAGCCGCCATGGCCAGGATCGCCGTTTTGGGCTTTCTCCTCGAAAGCAACCGGTTCGCGCCGAGGACGCATCGCGCTGATTTTGACCGTCGAACATGGCTTGTGGGTCAGGAGATCCTGACCGATGCCGCCAGCGATGCGCCGCGGCAGGGGGCTGAGATTCCGGCGTTTCTGGAGGAGGTTTGCAGCCATTTGCATGCGGAGCTGCTGCCCGTTCTTGTGGCTGGTGCAGAGCCAGGCGGTCCGTTGGACGAAGACGTGCTGCGTACTGTCCTGGGCATGGTACGTGGTCGATTGGCTGACCTCGAGCCGATTGACGGGGTTTATGTTGCCAGCCATGGCGCGATGGTCGGCGCGGAGACTCTCGACCCTGATGGCGCTTTGCTAGAGGTCGTTCGCGAGGCCGTCGGGCCGCATGTGCCTGTCGTCGCGACGCTTGATCTTCATGCGAACCTTTCCGACAGGATGGTCCGTGCCGCCAATTGCCTGATTGGCTACCGCACCAATCCCCATGTCGATCAGGCACAGGTTGCAAGAGAGGCCGCGATCATCCTTTCCCGCATGATCAAGGGAACCAGGTTCCACATGCGCCATTTGCGCCTGCCATTGACACCGGCCAGCGTGACCTTGCTGACAGATGGTTCGGGGCCCTATGCCGAACAGGTCCGGGAAGCGGCCCGCCTTACGGATGCTCATGGGATTGTCGCGAATGCCACCGTGCTTGGCGGGTTTGTCTATAGCGATACGCCCGACAACGGTGTGGCTGTTCTTGTCACGGCGACGGATCGAACCGTTGCCGAACGCGAGACCGCACGGCTTGCCGGGCAGCTTTGGGCCGAAAGGCACCGGTTCACACGGAGCCTGACATCAATCACGGAGGCCATTCAAGCGGTCACCGCTGCGGATGGCGCGCGATGGATCCTGTCGGATGCTGGTGACAATCCCGGCGGTGGCGGCCTCGGGACATCCAGTGATCTCTTGCAGGCCTTGATCGCAGCGCGGGCCGATGACGTGCTTTATGGACTTTTCATCGACGCTGACCTCGCGGCTGAAGCTGCCTCTGCCGGGATAGGCGCGAGGTTCACCGCACGGTTCCTGCGCGGCGGGTCCAACGGATTCGGAGTGCCGTTCTCCGCCGAAGCGCAGGTGGCTGCCCTGAGTGACGGATGCGTTGTTGGACGGCGCGGGCTCGTCGCTGGCCGGCGCGTGGATCTGGGGCCGACAGCTGCCTTGAGCATCGAGGGCGTGACCGTGGTTGTCGCCAGCAACCGCAAGCAATGCGCCGATCCGATCTATTTCGAGCATCTCGGGCTTGATCCAAGGGATTTTCGGGCCCTGGTCGTCAAAAGCCGCGGCCATTTCCGCGCGGGGTTCGACGAGTTTTTCACGCCGGAACAGGTGCTTGAAGTGGACACGACGGGTCTGACCAGCCCGGTACTGAGCAACTTCAAATTCAGGGGATTGCCACGCCCGGTCTATCCGCTTGATGCTGACGCCGTCTGGTCACCGCCTGACTGGGCCATCCCGTATCTCGAAGCCCAGGAGCTGTTGCCATGAGCTATCGTATCGCCCTAGCCGGGCTGCATATGGAATGCGCGACCTTCCTGCCCCATGTCACCGATCATGAGGTTTTCGAGGCGGGAACCAAGCGCGGCCCGGATCTTGTCGAGACCTTTCACAACTCCAACACCGTCATGGGAGGCTTCCTGAGGACCCTTGACGCGGCCGGGGCGGAGGCCGTCCCGATCCTGCATGCCGATGGCGGGGCCGCAGGGCTTGCCGATCAGGCGGCGGTTGCGGCCTATCGTCAGGAAATCGTGGACGGCATCGGCGCGGTTCGGGGCAGTGTTGATGGGGTGCTGTTGCATCTGCACGGGGCGATGGTCACCCAGGACGAATTGGACCCGGACGCGCGCACCCTCGATGCGATCCGCAAGGCTGCCGGACCGGATATGCCGATCATGGTTGCACTCGATTACCATGCCAATCTGGACGCGAAATCTATCGCGGGGGCGACCGCGGCGTTCGGCTATCGGTACTCTCCTCACATTGACATGGGGGCTACGGGCGAACGCGCGGCGCGATGCCTGTTGAAGACCCTCAGGGGCGAAATTCGCCCCGCCATGGCATTGGCCAGGCCCGGGTTGATCCTGCCGTCCATCTTCTCCGCAACGGATCTTGTCCCCCTCAAGGGCCTTGTCGAGAGGGCAAAACGTGCCTCTGACGCCGCCGCCGGATATCGGGACGTGTCGCTCTTTGCCGGGTTTGCCTATGCGGATGTTCCCAATTGCGGGGCATCTGTCGTTGCGGTCGTCGATGGAGCAGGGGAACAGGCGCAGGCCCTGGCAGACGACCTTTCGGATCAGGTCGATCATCACAGGCAGGCCCTTGCCGCGCCCGTTCCTGTCTATGGGTTGGAAGAGGGCATTGAAAAAGCGTGTGCCATCGCGGGCGGGTCTGATCGTCCGGTTGTCATCCTGGAACATGCAGACCGTGCAAATGACAGCACCCATGGGTTGCGCCACTTGCTGGCCCTTACCGACCGGATGCGGATTGCGGTGCCCTTCCTCTGGGATCCGGGGTCGGTGGCAGAGGCCATCGCGGCCGGTCAGGGCGAGGAGGTTGCGCTGTGCCTTGGGGGACATTCCGCCCCGAAAGCTGGCGGTCCGGTCCGCGTGACGGCGCGGGTCGATGCCGTGAAGCGGGATTTCAGATATCGCGGCACCGGAGAGATGCGGTCGGGTAGTGAAGTTCGCCTGGGCGACAGCGTTCTGCTGGATGTGGGCGGTATGAAGATCAGTATCACGAGCCTGTCACAAAGTGCGATCGACTTTGACCCGTTCGTGCAATTCGATCTCGATCCCATGGCTTTCGACATCGTCCTGCTACGGTCAAAAACGCATTTTCGGGCCGCCTGGGACGGCTTCGCCGCCGCAATCGTCATCATCGACACAGCGGATTACGGGCCGGCGGATATATCCAAACTTCCCTATAAACACGCGCGACCATAGCCTGTCCGGCTACGTCAAGCCCTTCTATTGATCCGGTTTCCTGCTGCCTTGCATCAGTCGAAGGGAAAAAAATGCTACCCGTATCCGGAAAATTGCGTCTAACGTGAACCATGCCTGAAAAAAGGTGCCCCCAAGAGCACTCCTCGAAAAAGGCATCGAACCGTTGAAAACAGGGAGTAAATGCAATGTGGAAGTCATTGTCTGCCGCAACGCTTGCGGCGGGGATGGTTTTGGGCACAATCGCCCATGCCGAAGATATTACGATTGCGGTGGCGTCCGAGGTCACGGCCATGGACCCGCACTACCATAACACCGGCAATAACAACCAGATCGTGGGGCTGATCTACGATCGCCTTCTGCATCAGGACAGCAACCAGCAGCTTGGGCCGGGCCTTGCCGTCGAGTGGGGGCCGATCGCAGATGATGTCTGGGAGTTTCAGCTTCGTGAAGGCGTGACCTTCCACGACGGCTCTGCCTTCACCGCCGAAGACGTGGTGTTCAGCTACGAGCGTGTGCCGAACGTGCCCAACAGCCCGTCGTCTTTCGCGACCTACACTGCGGGCATCGCCGAGATCATCGTTGTTGATGATCATACCATTCAGTTCCGCACCAATGGTCCCTATCCGCTGCTTCCGATCGACCTGTCCACCATTCAGATCATCAGTTCGGAAAATCCCGAGGCGACAACGGAAGAGTTCAACGCCGGCCCGGCCAGCATCGGAACCGGCCCGTACCGCTTTGTCAGCTACACGCCGGGTGAAAGCATCGTGCTGGAAGCCAATCCCGACTATTGGGGTGGCGCTCCGCAATTTGATACCGTCACCTACCGTCCCATCAGCTCTGACGCGGCGCGCGTCGCGGCGCTTTTGGCGGGTGATGTCGATGTGATCTCGGGTGTGCCGACATCTGACATCGAAACGCTTGAAGGCAACGAGGACATCGTTCTCAGCCAGGGCGTGTCGAACCGGGTGATCTACCTGCATATCGATAGCCGCCGGGTCTATTCCCCCTTCGTGACCGACAATGATGGCAACCAGATCTTCAATCCGTTTCAGGACGTGAGGGTGCGGCGCGCCATTTCCATGGCGATCGACCGCGAAACCATCGTTGAAGAGGTGATGGAGGGCATCGCGATCCCCGCCGGGCAGGTGCTGCCGGAAGGATTCTTCGGTGTCTCCGACAATATCGAGGTGCCGGAATACGACCCGGAAGGTGCGCGTGAACTGCTGGCCGAGGCCGGGTATCCGGACGGCTTCCGCCTGACGATCCACGGCCCGAACGACCGGTACATCAACGATGAGCAGATCGCCCAGGCAATCGCGCAGATGCTGACCCGTGTCGGCATTCAGACCGAAGTCGAAACCATGCCGCGGTCGGTCTATTTCGGCCGGGCGACAGGGGACGAGAACGGATCCGAGTTCTCCTTGATGCTGGTTGGCTGGGGATCGGGCACCGGTGAAGCCTCTTCGCCGCTGCGCGCGCTGTTGCACACGCGTGACGACGATACGGGCCTTGGCCGGACAAACCGTGGCCGCTATTCGAGCGCCGCGTTCGACGCAACCCTGCAACTGGCGCTGAACACCGTTGATGACGATCTTCGCCAGGATTTGCTGGCGCGGGCCACGGAAATCGCCATGCGTGAAATCGGGCTGATCCCGACGCATTTCCAGGTGAACACCTGGGCCACGCGTGCCGGACTTCGGTACATCCCGCGGACGGACGAATACACGCGTCCGACCAATGTGGTGATCGAATAAGTGACCTGATGCGGGCGGAGGGTTTCAGCCCTCCGCCCGTCCCTTGCCAAACGACTGCTGAGTCTCCTCGGTTCTCGATGGGGCCACGTTAGGGACAGATCTGCGACCATGACGGTTTTCATCATCCGCCGATTGATGCAGAGCATCCTCGTCATCCTTGTCATGACGGTTCTCGTGTTCGCGGGGGTTTATGCAATCGGCAATCCGGTTGAAATTCTCATCAGCCAGGACGCCACCGAGGCAGAGCGGGCAGCCGCCATCGCCCGGCTCGGACTCGATAGAAGTCTGCCCGAACAATATCTCGCCTTTCTGGGCAATCTTGTCAGGGGCGATCTGGGCACCAGTTTCGTCTTTGGCGAACCCGCCCTGCAACTGGTGCTGCAACGCTTTCCGGCGACGATGGAACTTGCCATCTGCGCGATGATCCTTGCGATTTTCATAGGGGTTCCACTGGGTCTCTATGCAGGCCTGAAACCCGAAAGCATCGCTGGCCGGACAATCATGACCGGTTCGATCTTCGGGTTCTCGCTGCCCAATTTCTGGCAAGGCTTGATGCTTATCATGCTGTTTGCCGTGATCCTTCAGTGGCTGCCCGCCGGTGGCCGGGGGGAGCGCGGTGAATTCCTCGGGATAGAAAGCAGTTTCTTTTCCTGGGATGGGATAAGCCATCTGATCCTTCCGGCGATCAATCTGGCCCTGTTCAAGACAAGTCTCGTCATTCGCCTGACCCGCGCCTCGGTGCGTGAGACGATCAATCTGGACTATGTGAAATTCGCCCGAGCGAAGGGGCTTCGCCCCCGTCGCGTCATTGGCCTGCATGTCCTCAAGAACATCATGATTCCGCTTGTCACCATCATCGGCCTGGAATTCGGCTCGGTCATCGCCTTCGCCGTCGTGACCGAGACGGTGTTCGCCTGGCCCGGTATGGGCAAGCTCATCATCGACAGCATCTTCCAGCTCGACCGACCGGTGATCGTCGCCTATCTCATCGTGATTGTGTGCCTTTTCATCACAATCAACCTCATCGTGGACATCCTCTATGCAATTCTGGACCCGCGCGTCCGGCTTTCGGACCAAAAGGCATGAGCAGCATCGAGATCGACCCCGGCACCGCGTCGGCCCCCGACCAGAAACCGGTCAAACCGGTGCCCCCTGCGGTGCGTATCGCACGGGATTTCGTTGAAAGCCCGCTTGCTGTGCTCGGGCTGGTGATCTTGCTGTGTATCGTCTCGATAGCGATCCTTGCGACTGTCATCGCGCCCCAGAACCCCTACGATCTGTCCGAAATCCGACTTGAGGACAGCCGTCAGCCACCCGGCTCCCTTCGGATGACCGACCCGTGGGAAACCGATCTGATCCTCGCCATTGACCCGACGGCCGAAGGTCGAACCGAGATCACCTTTCCGGATGAGGCCCCCTTCGATGGCGCGGTGCTGTCCTGGACGCCGGTTAGCGACGAAAATGCCGTGGTGGTTCGCCTTGTCTTCGACCCGGCACTGGACAGCGTTCCGCTTGAGCCGCTGCGGCTCGACGAATTGCCGCGTGGCGCGGATCTCAATGTCGGGGAGAAGCATAGTTTCCGGTCGTTCTGGACTGTCGAGCCCGCGGATCTTGAGGAATTCACGATCTCCTCCGACCGTGCCCTGGATCAGCCCTTCGAGCTGGAGTTGGCCGTCCACGGAACCGAAGGCGAGACGATCATGACCTATTGGCTCGGGACCGACGGGCAGGGTCGCGACATGCTGTCGGCGATCATGTATGGCCTGCGGACCAGCCTTGCTGTCGGTGTCGTCTCCTGCTTTTTCGCCATGGTCATCGGCCTGAGCCTCGGCATGATTGCCGCTTTTTTCGGCGGCAAGATCGAAACCGTGATCATGCGCATCGTCGATCTTCAGCTCAGCTTCCCAACAATCCTTGTGGCCCTGATGCTGCTCGCAATCCTTGGCTCAGGGGTCGAGAAGGTCATGCTGGCACTTGTAATCGTGCAATGGGCCTACTTCGCGCGAACTGCCAGATCCGTGGCCCTAGTTGAGCGCAGCAAGGAATATGTGGAGGCCGCTCAGTGCCTCGCCCTGTCCAAGACTCGGGTCATCTTCCGGCATCTGCTGCCGAACTGCCTGCCGCCGATCATCGTCGTCGCGACCGTGCAGGTGGCAAATGCGATTGCGCTGGAGGCGACCTTGTCATTCCTTGGGATCGGCTTGCCGGTGACAGAACCAAGCCTTGGCCTGCTGATCTCGAACGGCTTTGAATACATGCTGTCCGGTCGGTACTGGATCAGCGTCTATCCCGGCATCGCGCTGCTGATCACGATCATCGCCATCAACCTTGTGGGGGACCGTTTGCGTGATATCCTGAACCCGAGGCTGAACCGATGAGCCTGCTGAGCATCGACAACCTGAGAACCCATTTCTTCACCAAGGCGGGCGTTGTGAAGTCCGTTGACGGTGTCTCGTTCGATCTCGACCGGGGCGAGATCCTCGGCATCGTGGGAGAGAGCGGTTCGGGAAAATCCGTGACGGGCTTTTCGATCATGGGTCTGGTCGATCAGCCCGGCCGGATCGTGGAAGGGTCCATCCGCTTCGATGGTCAGGATCTGGTGGCATTGCCAGAACCGAAGATGCGCGACCTGCGCGGACGCCGGATCGCGATGATCTTTCAGGATCCGATGATGACGCTCAATCCCGTCCTCAGGGTCGATACCCAGATGATCGAGGCACTGAGGGCGCACGGAAAATGGACGGATGAGGATGCGCGGCAAAGGTGCCGGGACGTCTTGGGGCAGGTCGGCATTCCCAGTCCGGATGAGCGTCTGAAAAGCTATCCGCACCAGTTCTCGGGCGGTATGCGTCAGCGTGTGGCCATCGCGATTGCCCTTCTGCATCAGCCGGACCTGATCATCGCGGACGAGCCCACGACGGCGCTTGATGTCACCATCCAGGCGCAGATCCTCTACGAAGTGCAGAAACTCGTGGCCGAACACAACACGGCGATGATCTGGGTCACCCATGACCTTGCGGTGGTGGCTGGCCTCGCGAACCGGGTGGCGGTGATGTATGCGGGGCGGATCGTGGAAATGGGCACCACCGAAGAGGTCGTGAACCGGCCTTTCCATCCCTACACTTCCGGCCTGATCGGCTCTGCCCCGTCCCGGAACGCGCGTGGCACGCGGCTGACCCAGATCCGGGGGATGGCGCCCTTGCCGATGAACCTTCCGGCCGGTTGCGCGTTCCGGCCAAGATGCGACCGCGCCAGCGAGGCCTGTGCAGCAGCACCCGACGCCACCACGCCCGAGGGCGATCACCTGGTCCGGTGTCATCATCCCCTTGGCGTCGGACAGGACCGGGGGACGGCGGCATGACCACTCCGATCATTGAACTGGAAGACGTGTCCAAACGGTTTGTGAAGAAGCTCGACATTGCCGAGAAATTCGCCCGCCGCCTCGGGGCCAAGGTCGAGGAACACACGGTGCACGCGGTGGACAGCGTGAACCTGTCGATCATGCCGGGGGAAGTGGTGGGTCTGGTCGGGGAAAGCGGCTGCGGGAAAAGCACGCTTGGCCGCTGCGTGGCGGGGGTCCATCAACCCTCTGACGGGATTATCCGGTATCTCGGACAGGATGTGCGAACCCTGCGTGGCAAGGACTTGCTGGAAAGCCGGTTGAAGGTCCAGATGATCTTTCAGGATCCCATGAGCAGCCTCAATCCGCGCCTGAAAGTGTCCGACATCATTAGCGAGGCCCCCCTTTTCCATGGCCTGATCAAACGCGGTGAGGTCGAGGATTACGTGGCGATGACCATGCAGCGGGTGGGCCTTGATCCGTCCTATCGTCATCGGTACCCGCATCAGTTTTCCGGCGGCCAGCGCCAGCGTATCGGCATCGCGCGCGCCCTTGCCGTGCAGCCGGATTTCATCGTCTGCGACGAAGCCGTCGCCGCGCTCGACGTGTCGATTCAGGCTCAGGTTCTGAACCTGTTCATGGACCTGCGCGAGGATCTGGGGCTGACATATCTCTTCATCAGCCACGATCTCGGGGTGGTCGAGCATCTCAGCGACCGCGTGGTGATCATGTATCTGGGACGGGTCGTCGAAACGGCACCGACGGAAGAGCTGTTCGCGGCACCAAACCATCCCTACACACAGGCCCTGCTGATAGAGGCGCCACGCCTTGAAACGGATCGACGGATCTACGCACCGATCAAGGGGGAAATCCCGTCCCCGCTTGATCCGCCCAAGGGATGCCATTTCCATCCGCGCTGCCCCCATGCCACCGAACGCTGTCGGATCGAGGTGCCCGAGCTGAAGGAAATCTCACCCGGCCGCACCAGCGCCTGCCACCTGAACGATGGATAAGGCCAGAGCCGGGGCACAAGTCTAGTCCACCCACTGCCCCAGTCGAACCGCGGTTGCGCCAGGGGTCAGCCTGCGGCTTGGCATGATCAGAACGCAGCCATCATGCGGCGCGCGGATTTCCTTGTCTCCGTCCATGCCGATCAGATCCCCTTTGGCGAGCGTTTCCAGACCCGTGAAGGGCTGTGCGAATTCGAAGCAGTCGGTCTCGACCGTGACCGGCATCTCGACCTTCACCACGCGCTGTGCAGCCGGCAGGGGCAAGAGATTGGGCTCTGCCGTCTCGGGCGCGATCATCCCGTGCAGCAGCAGCCAGCGATACACACTGTCGATCGCGACCGGCCCCGCCGCTGCTTCCCAGTGTTGGCCGCATTCGATCAGCACCGCGGTTTTGGGGCTGCCGGGATCGCCAAAGCCCCCATAGTCGCGTAACCGTCGCCCCGCAGCATGGCCGGTATCGGCCACGATAATCTCCGGCGTTCCGAGTTGCCTTGACATGGCGGTGCTTTTGTCCAGCGGCCCGGCCACGATCACCGGGGCCGTCTTGTGCTGCATCGAATGCACGTCGAACAGGATATCCACCGTGTCGATCAGGGGGCGGATCTGGCGGGCGCGATCCAGTTCGCACGAGCTGCGATCCCCCTCCAGCGTGTCCGTATCCCAGACCCTGTTCATGTCCTCGTCCAGAAACCGGCTTGCCATCGGATCGTCCCTGTCAAAGGCCTCATAGGCCGCGACATTGGAAAATCCGAGCGTCAACGTGCCCTTCATGGGTCGGACGCCAGACCGGAACAGATGGTCCAGCGCGATGACCCCGCAGACCTCGTTGCCGTGGACAAGGGCATTGATCAGGACGTGCGGCCCCGCCACGCCGCTGTCAAAGCTGGTGTAATAGTCAACGCCGGTGTTGCCGACCCGGTAGGGTGAGATGTCGGGGAAGGGCAGCTCGATCGGGTACTTGTTGGGGTCGGTCGCGCTCATGCGGCGGGCCTTGGCACGATCGGCGGTTCGACCCCATCGGGAAGCGGGCAAACATAAGGCGTCTTCTTAAGATGGGCTGCGTGCAGCTCCTTTGCCCTTGCAAGCAGGGCAGGATCCTCGATCACCCGTTTGGCCGTGGCCGCCATGACCTTGGCGGCATAGACCATACCCTTATGCGCAGCCGGAGCCTTGCCCTGCGCAACCGTTTGCCAGGTGTGAAACGGCGTGCCGACCGCGCAGGTTGCAACGCGGGCCTGAACAGTGGGTACGGTCCAGCTGACATCCCCGACATCGGTTGATCCCTCTCCGCCCTCACCCTTGAGATCCAGCGGCGCCACGAAATCGCAAAGGGCCAGGCTTTCGTCCGGTGCCGGCATGCCGACGCGCCGGAAGGACACCGCGATATCGTCTGCAGTCAGCGTTTGTTGAATCTCTCTGGCGAAAGCCGCGTCAGCCTCGTCAAAGGCAACCGGACCCAAACGTTCCATCTCCACCTGCATGGCCTCCTCCAGAGGTCGGTTGCCGATCAGGTTCGATACCCCGGTAAAGACGCGGGATTCGACGCGAGTCTCGGTCATCAGGGCGGCGCCTTCGGCGATCTTCTTGACCCGCTCGATCAGCGATCGAAGTCCGGGCAAGTCCGAGGCGCGGACAAGTTGCCGAACGGTGGCCCGGTGCTGCACCACATTGGGGGCAACCCCGCCTGCGTCGAGATAGGCATAGTGAACGCGCGCATCGTCGGGCATGTGTTCACGCATGTAGTTGATGCCGACATTCATCAGTTCCACGGCGTCCAGCGCGCTGCGACCCAGTTCGGGCGCGCCTGCGGCATGTGCTGCCTTTCCGTGGAAGGTGAAGTCGATCCGGGTGTTGGCCAGCGAGTTTGCCCGGTTCACGGCGGTAAACGTGGCCGGATGCCAGGAGATCGCCGCATCGACATCGTCGAACAGCCCGTCACGCACCATGAAGGCCTTGGCCGCACCGCCCTCTTCCGCCGGGCATCCATAATAGCGGACCCGTGCCTTGATTCCGTTATCCTCTATCCAGTCCTTGACGGCCGTCGCGGCAAGCAGGGCGGCAGCGCCCAACAGGTTATGTCCACAGCCATGGCCGTTTCCGCCGGCTTCCTGAGGGCGTGGTTCTGCAACACCGGGCTCCTGGCTGAGATAAGGCAGCGCATCGAACTCGCCGAGTATCGCAATGACCGGTCCTTCTTCACCGGCCTCGCCCATGATGGCCGTCGGAATGCCAGCAGCGTCTTCGGTTATTCGAAAACCCTTCTGTGCAAGCATCGCCTTGTGTTCAGCAACGGAACGGTACTCGTTGTATAGGGTTTCCGGCATGTCAAAGACACGATCCGACAGTGTAATCAGGTCCTCCTTGTGCTGATCCACCTTTTCCCAGATAACGTTTGAATTCTGCATCGCTGCTCTCCCACCGACCGATCCGATGAAAGAGGCTCCCACGGTCGATGGCAGTTGGCAAGTATCCAGTGCGTCTCGAACTCATCGCGTCATGGGGACTACCACGCCCGAGAGTTCAGGAACGCGGGCTTGCGTCAAGCGATCCTGCGCAGTCAACCTGATCCTCCAAGGCGGCTCCGTCAGGTCAGTCTTCTCCTCCTGCAGTCAGTCGCAGGTTTGTTCCTTCGATTCCAACCTGGGCAACTCGACAGACCGCAGCGTCATTCAACGGACCCGCGCGCACCCGGCCCCGGCGCGCAAAGCAACGGCCAGGTGGCCAGCGTTCAGGTCTTCCGACACAGGTAGTTCCACCGGCTGGGGCTATCGACGACGCGGCCCTTTCGTTTCAGGACTTGATGCCTTGCGTGGCTTTCAACCTGAATGCCGTGCCGTTCCAGGAGCTTGGTGAATGTCTCCGGGGGGCAGAAATAGCACGAATAGACTCCGTAAACGAACGGCCTCGACCCAAGGATGGACGCCAGCAGTCTGAGCAGAGCTTTCAGAAGATGTCCAAAGCCCTGGTGACGATACACGCCGCGCAGGTAATCCAGCAGGGTGGAACCATAATCCTCTCCGGCGAATTCGTCTTGGTCCGGCACCTCACCGATATAGATTGTCCCGCCCGCAACAGTCACGCGGGCGATCTCCTCGATGGCCCTGCCCACGCTTTCCTCTTCCGACCCCACGATGTGCAGAACCCCGTTGCAGACAAGGCAGTCGACCGAGCCATCCGGGACGGGCAGCGCGTCGGCAAAACCTTGCGTTACTGCGATCGAACTGCCCGGATGTTCGCTGTCCAGACGGTGCCGCACCCGGTCGACCTCTTCAGACGAGGGCAACACACCGGCCAGACGACCACGTGCACCGGATCGGCGCGCCATGATCAGCAATGTTCCGTCACCGCACCCGACATCCAGAAGCGAAGCCTCCTCGCGCAGCTTCACCGCCGAGAGGATACGTTCGGAAACGAACTCCGTCAGGTAGCGCCGATGGGCGCGGCCACTCAGCTCACTGACATCTGATGCCGACGCCCATGCGCGATAGGCGTCAACCGGGTTCTTCGCTTTGACAATCGGCACATCCGGTCTCCTGAGGATCCGTTCCAAACATGATCTTGTCACCAAGGATGTCATATCAACTATGCCAGAAAACCTGCAAACGAAGGCGGTGCGATTCAGCGCTCATCACCAGCGGGGCAAGATCTGCAACCGGCGCGTCTTCCGGCACCGATCCGGGCAACGGATCACCCCGTCCCGGACCTTCACCCAGTTCATCCGCCACGCAATCGGGCGCCCGCAGGTGGCGCAGGTCTTGGTCGGCAGATGGGGTTTCTCTTGGGCCATGGCCGCGCAGGCAGGGCGGGCAGGGGATCAGGCCAGAGGCCCCGTCCGCCACAGCGTCACCTTCAGCCCGCCATGGGCAACCGGCGGTTCTGTCGGCAACCAGGGCAGCCCGGTCGCCTTTGCCAGCCCGCCATCGCTGGTCACCAGCCCCACGCGCCAGCCGCTGAAGCGGTCCAGCAAGGTCTTGCCAAGCGCGCCGTAGACGGAAAACAGAAGCTTGCGGTTGCCGATCCGCTCGCCATAGGGCGGATTGACGATCACCAGACCCGGCGGTCCCTCGGGCGGTTCAAGATCGCTGACGGCCTGCCGGGCAAACTGGCAAAAGGCCCCGACACCCGTGCGCTCGGCGTTCTCGGTGGCGTTCTTCACCGCGCCCGCATCGCGGTCATAGCCGTAGAACCGGGCCTTCGGTGTGACCACTTTGGCCCTCGCCTTCATTGCCGCAAAGGCCCCCGGATCGAACCCGGCCAGCCCCTCGAAGGCAAAGCCCCGAGATCGGCCCGGATACAGCCCGCTTGCAATCTCTGCCGCCTCGATCGGAAATGTCCCCGACCCGCACATCGGATCGACCACCGGTTCCGTCCCGTCAAACCCGCATTGCCGCAGGAACAGCGCCGCCAGGTTCTCCCGCATCGGGGCTTTGCCCACGGCGGGTTTATGCCCGCGTTTGTGCAGCGCCTCGCCGGTCGTATCGAGGCTGATGGTGCAGTGGTCATCGTCGATACGCACCTTCACCACGATCTCGGCCTCATTGCTGATCGGACATCCGAGCGTTTCATTGATGGCTCGGCTCACCCGTTGCACAGCGGCCTTGGCGTGGTAGATCTTCGACCGTTTGCAGGTGGCCTCCACCTTCACCGGCAGGTCTGCCCGCAACAGCCCGGCCCAGTCCACCTTGCGCGACCGCTTGTCGAGCTGCGCCAGATGCATTGCCCGAAACGCCGCCACCCGGACCAGCACCCGCGCCGGTCCGCGTAGCACGAGGTTCGCCCTCCAGACCTCGGGCCAATCGCCCCTGATCTCCACCCCGCCCGGCACCGCATTGACGGCAGAGAACCCCGCCTCGCGCGCCTCCTCTGCCAGAGTGCCCTCAAGCCCCGGCGGGGCCACCAGAAAGATATCGAACGTGTCGGTCATACCCGTCCCCTATCCTCTTTCCCGGCCCTGTCACAGAGAAACCTTGCCCTCCCCCCGCCTGCTTTGCTCTAACGTCCCATGCGCACAGGAGTTTGAGAAATGGTCGACATCGCCACCCGCGTCTACAACCACAAGTGGAAGATCGACCCGATCGTCCGGTCCCTGATCGACACGGATTTCTACAAGCTGCTGATGTGCCAGTCGGTGTTCCGAAACAAACCCGACACGCAGGTGACCTTCAGCCTGATCAACCGCACCACGCGCATTCCGCTGGCCGAGCTCATCGACGAGGGCGAGCTGCGCGAACAGCTGGACCACATCCGCTCGCTCTCCCTCTCCCGCGGGGAAAGCACCTGGATGCGCGGCAACATGTTCTATGGCAAGCGCCAGATGTTCACGCCCGAATTCATGGACTGGTTCGAGAAGCTGCGCCTGCCCGCCTACCACCTCGAAAAGCGCGACGGCCAGTATGAGCTGACCTTCGAAGGCAACTGGCCCGAGGTCATGCTGTGGGAAATCCCGGCCCTCGCCGTCCTCATGGAACTCCGGGGCCGCGCCGTTCTGCAACATATGGGCAAGTTCGAACTGCAAGTGCTCTACGCCCGCGCCATGACGCATCTGTGGCAGAAGGTCGAACGCCTGCGCCACCTGCCCGACCTGCGCATCGCCGATTTCGGCACCCGCCGCCGCCATTCCTACCTGTGGCAGGACTGGTGCGTGCAGGCGATGATGGAAGGGCTGGGCGAGAAATTCGTTGGCACCTCCAACTGCCTCATCGCCATGAAGCGCGATATCGAGGCCATCGGGACGAACGCCCATGAACTGCCCATGGTCTACGCCGCGCTGACCGAAACCGACGCCGACCTCGCCCGCGCGCCCTATGACGTGCTGGCCGACTGGCATGAGGAGCATTCGGGCAACCTGCGCATCATCCTGCCCGACACCTACGGGACCGAGGGCTTCCTGAAAAACGCCCCCGACTGGCTGGCGGGCTGGACCGGCATCCGCATCGATTCAGGCGACCCTGCGACGGGGGCCGAGATCGCCATCGACTGGTGGCGGTCGCGCGGCGAGGACCCGCGCCAGAAACTCGTCATCTTCTCCGACGGGCTGGACGTGGAAAAGATAGAGGAGCTTCAGGCCCAGTTCGCAGGCCGCGTGCGGGTGTCCTTTGGCTGGGGCACGCTGCTGACCAATGATTTCCGCGGGCTGGTCCCGAATGACGCGCTGGCGCCGTTTTCTCTGGTGTGCAAGGCGGTGGCAGCCAACGGGCGGCCCACGGTGAAGCTCTCGGACAACCCCGAGAAGGCCATGGGGCCGGAGGACGAGATTCTTCGGTACAAGCGAGTGTTCGGGGTGGGCGAGCAGGAACGGGTGGAGGTTGTGGTTTAGGGCTTGCTTGGTGGCTTCGACACAAATAGGCTTTCCACAGTTTTTCGTTACTATTGGGTTTCAGAAGTGACAGTACCAAACTGGAACGTTTACGGTGTCATCCCACCAATTCGACCTGGCCAGCCAGGTCATTCTCCTGACCGGTCTCCTTACAAATCAGACTTAATGTACTTTTGTGAGCGGTTTTGCACCTCCATAGCGAGATACAAGATCCTAAATGGATTTCTGGCGTATAGAAAGGAGATTCAAAATCTGGGAATTGTGGATGGTTTTCAGTGGCTAGACGGAAGTTTTTTAGAGTTAATCGAAGCAAGTGGGCCGCGCGACCCAGGGGATATTGACGTCGTTACATTTGCCAATCCTCCGACAGGCAATAATCTCAGCGTGTCCCTCGCAAGTAGAGCCGATCTGACGGACTTTGACCTGGCCAAGAAAACTTACTACGTCGATCCTTACTATATGACCCTTGGCGGTGCTTTCATGCCATGGCAGGTGCAAATGACGTCGTACTGGTATAGTCTGTGGTCTCACAGGAAAAAAGATGGCCTTTGGAAAGGCTTTGTCCAGATATCCCTCGACCCAAGCGAAGATACAAATGTTAAACAGCGCCTAGATCAAGTTTGCAAATCAAGAGGGCTTTCATGAGTAGCCCAAAACGCAACAGTATCGAATCCGAGATCAATCAGATTTCAGAAATGTTGGAGATAATTCCACGCGAGGCCAATATTGAAAGATATGGCCTTGAGCAAAGGCTGGAGACTTTGCGTAAAAAGCTCGATGACTTACCGCTTGAGTGCGTGCGACCTACGAGCAAACTTCTGTTTCGAGGTGAGCAGGTAGATGGCAGTCATGGAATACGCGCAACATTTGGCGGAAAGGTGGCGAAGAGTTTTTCCGATGCCTATTCAGCGGTTGTGGCAGGAGTCAAAGAGAATCTACGCTATATGGGGCCGATTCCTGCAAGATCAGATCATGAGTTGCTTATCGTGGGCACCGCTGCCGGGTCATTTGGTTTTCAACTCGAGCTTCCCGAACTCGAGCCTGATCTATTATTTGAAGGTGAAACCCTTGAGGAAGGCGCACTAAAGGACATCCTGAAACTCATGGAAACTTCTGCAACGGGATCAGACGATGAGATCGCCGAGATCGTTGAGAAGGTTCACCCAAGAGCGGTTCGCAAAGTTTCTGATTTTCTCAACCTTGTAGCAAGCAGCAACACAGTTGTGAGTCTGGAGGTTGGAACTGACTTCTTTCGCTATCCGGACGTTGACACCCTCTCTAGTTCTGCCGTTAGGCTACGGGAAGAAAATATTAGAGAGTACGACGAGGAGCACACGGGAGCATTCATCGGAGTTCTTCCAAAAAGTCGCAATTTCGAATTTGAAACGGCCTCCAAGGATGTGTTTCGGGGTAGACTATCTCCGGAAATCGAAAACCCTAATCAGATAGTCGAACTCCTCCAGAGATTGGTAAGAGCGAAGTTTTCGGTAATGCAGGTCGGTCAGGGACGGCCTAGATATCTGTTGGAATCACTCGACGACATATCGGACATCAATTCATATGAGGGGTGACAACTCTAAGCTTAGCCTCTCACCTACTCCCCCGTCTCCCCCCTCAACCGCTTCACCTCCCCCCGTGCCTTCTTGGCCTTGAGGCGCCGCTCTATGCTGCCCTTGGTGGGCCGGGTCGGGCGGCGTTTTTTCGGCGCCACCGTTGCCCGCCCGATCAGCTCCGCCAGCCGCTCCCGCGCGATCTCTCGGTTCCGCGCCTGGCTCCGCGTCTCCTGCACGAAGATCACCACCGCGCCGTCCTTGGTCCAGCGCTGACCGGCCAGCCGTTTCAGCCGCCGTTTGACCGGGTCGGGCAGGTTCGGGGACCGCTCCGCCTCGAACCGCAATTCCACCGCCGTGGACACCTTGTTCACGTTCTGCCCGCCGGGGCCGGAGGCGCGGGTGAACTGTTCCGTCAGCTCCCAATCGGCGATGGTGATCTGGTCGGTGATCCTCAGCATGTCGTTTTTCCGTATGCACGGGGGGTGTACAGGGGGTGTACGGGGGGTGTACGCATGGCACCCCCCCTATTCGTTAACAGAAAAGGGCCGCCACGGGGGCGACCCTTTCCGAGAAATTCAGGAGGTGGGGTCGGTTAGACCAAGGCCCACCTGGGATGGATTGCGCAGCTAAGGCTGCCTAGCCGCGTCCCTCCCAGACTGTCCCGACGCACTTCTCCAATATCTCTCTCGACATGGGCACCTCCTTTCTGATTGTGAACTCGTACTAGGAGGGTGCCATAGATTTTGTGTTTGTCAAAAACTTTTATGCTACCTGTGCGGTCAATTTTGCCGTGAGCACACGGAACGGGACAAGTGCCACCAAAGCAAGCGACAGTTTGACAAGCCAGTCAGCGACGGCCAGCGACACCCAAAGCGGCGCCTCGGGCCCGGTGCCGAGCAAAGGCAGAACCTCCCCCGCCCAGGACACGTCATTGCCGGGTTCGATAAAGGTTAATGACGCGGAGAAGGCGATAGAGAAAAATAACGCTGTATCCACGCTCGATCCAATCAGCGTAGACGCCAAAGGCGCCCGCCACCAAGCGCCCTCGCGCAGGCGGTTAAACACAGCAACATCAAGCAGTTGCGCGGTCAGGAAAGCAAGACCGGAGCCAATTGCAATGCGCAGGGTCACCAGCGGGCCAAACTCCCCCATGATCTGGGTGCCAATGAGCGAGCAGATGACACCCACGATGAAGCCAGAAACAACAACTTTTCGAGCCACATCAACACCATAGACGCGATTCATGACGTCGGTAACGAGGAACGCGATCGGGTAGGTGAAGGCCCCCCAGGTCAGCCATTGGCCGAAGAGAAACTGGACGAGGATGTTCGAGGCGACGACAACGGTCGCCATGGCAAGAATGCCGGGCAGATAAGAGCGGGTCATGTATATGGTCCGTTTTGACAAGGTAGCGGAGACTTGGCCCTGACGGGCAGGGACGGCGCGCTTTAGCGCAGGCGGGGGGCCGATGGCAAGCCCTGCGCCATGGAAGAATTTTCAGGAAAATTCTTCTGGTGCTGCAAAATTCTTCGGGAAGAATTTTGGGTAGACTGAAAAATCTTCCCGAAGATTTTTATCAGCCCATGACCTCGGCCATAGCCTTCGCGACCAGCGGGATCGTCTCGGGAGTCAGGCCCGCCACGTTCATCCGGCTGTCGAAGACGAGGTAGATGCCATGCTCTTCGCGCAGCCGCTCCACTTGCTCCAGGCTTGCCCCAGGCAGCGAGAACATGCCGCGATGCGCAGCGAGGAAGGCAAAACGGTCAGACCCGGTGATGCGCTGCAACTCGGCGGCCAGAGCCTCTCGATTGGCCTGCATGCCCTCGCGCATCTCGCGCAATTCGCTCCGCCAGACATCAGTCAAGCCGGGATCGCCCAGAATGGTCTGCACCGCCCGCGCACCGTGATCCGGCGGGAAGGCGAAGTTCTGTCGGTTGAGCCAGGCCAGCATGCCGCCGGTCGCTGCGGCGGCCTTCTCATCCCCACAGAGCGCCATGGCGATGCCCACGCGATCGCGGTAGAGGCCGAAATTCTTCGAACAGGATGCGGCAATCAGCATCTCGGGCACCATGCCAGCCAAAAGGCGCATCCCGGCGGCATCCTCTTCGATCCCCTGACCGAAGCCCAAATAGGCCATGTCCACGAAAGGGATCGCCCCCGTCGACAGGCACAGATCGCCAAGCGCGCGCCAGTCATCAAGCGTCAGATCCACGCCGGTGGGGTTGTGGCAGCAGCCATGCACGAGAATCAGGTCGCCCTTCTGCACGCCTGCCAGATCCTGCATCATCCCGGCACGATCCAGCCCGCCGCTATCCGTATCGTAATAACGGTATTCGCGAATGTTCAGGCCCAGATAGCTGATGATCGCCGGGTGGTTGGGCCAAGTCGGCGCGCTGATCCAGATGGTGGCCTCGGGCGTCAGGCGCTTGACCATCTCCAGCACCTGCCGCACGGCTCCGGTGCCGCCGGGTGTGCCCGCAGCGGCCAGTCGCGTATGCGGCACCGCGTCGGAAAAGAGCAGCCCCTTCATCGCGGCCAGGTATCCCGCATCGCCGGCCAGCGCGACATAGCCCTTGCTGTCCTGCGTCTGCCAGACCAGTTCTTCCGCTGCCTTCACGGCCTTCATGACCGGGGTTTTGCCCTCGGGCGTCTTGTAGACGCCAACGCCCAGATCGACCTTCCCAGCCCGCATATCCTCGCGGAACATCTGCATCAGCTGGATGATCTTGTCGGGCTGCGGGGCGGTCAGGGTCTCGAACATATGCCTCTCCTCAGGCGGGAAATTGCGACGGGTCGCGGTCGCGGGTCAGGATGCGGGTGTGATCCTCGGTACGGACGGGGGAAAAGCCCATCCGTTTGTAGAGGCCGAGCGCGCGGGGATGGTCCAGCGTGCAGGTATTGACGGTCATCTTGCCAACGCCCTCACGGGACCAGCCAGTTGCGATTGCGGTGCGCAGCAGGGTGCCGCCGATACCGCCGCCGATGGCCTCGGGCACCAGCCCGAAATAGGCGAGGTCGCACACACCTTCTTCGCGCCAGTCGAGCTGGAAGAACCCGTTGGGCCAGCCATGGCGGTAGGCGACGAAGAGCGTCACATCGGGGTGCTGGACGAAGGCCTTCACGGCCTCGGGGGCCTCGTTGAACTTGTCGACCCATTCATACATCCGCCCGACGGCGTCATAGAGTGACAGGAAGAACCAGACCGGGGGCGTTTCGCACCGGTCCAGCCTGACGTCATCCGGCAACGCAGGGGCCGGGGCAGGGGCCTCGGTCATCTCCAGATAGGTGATCGTGTAGGCGACTTCGGTGCCTGCGGGGGTGATGGTCATCCCGCCTCGACCTTGAGTTGATCGAACTGGCCCCATTCGGACCAGGACCCGTCGTAAAGCGCCCAGTCCTTGTGGCCGAGCAGTTCCAGACCAAGCGACAGGATCGCCGCCGTTACGCCGGAGCCGCAGGTGGTGATGATGCGCTTGTTCAGGTCCACACCGCCCGCCTCGAACGCCGTGCGCAGGGCGTCACCGCGTTTCATTGTGCCGTCTTCGTTCAGCAGCGTCGCATAATGCACGTTTTTCGAGCCCGGAATGCGGCCCGAGCGCAGACCCTCGCGCGGTTCTGCTTCTTCGCCCCGGAAGCGGCCCGCGCTTCGGGCATCCACGATCTGCCAGTCACCGAGCTTGGCAGCGGCGGCCACCTGCGTGACGTCCTTCACCAGATGGGCCTGGCGTTGCGCGGTCATGTGCCGGTCACGCACGATCGGGGGCATGTCCTCGATCTCTCGGCCCTCGGCCTGCCATTTGCGAATACCGCCATCCAGCACGGCGATATCGGTCTTGCCCATCAGCCGGAACAGCCACCAGACGCGTGCGGCCGAGAACAACCCGTTGCCGTCATAGACCACCACCTGATGACCGTCGCCCACACCCATGGCGCGCATGCGGCTCATGAATTTTTCGGGTGGCGGGGCCATGTGGGGCAGGTCGCTGACGGAGTCGCTGATATCGTCGATATCGAAGAACCGCGCGCCCGGGATGTGGGCGGCGTCATATTCCGCCTTCGCATCGCGGCCCATGTCGGGAAGGTAGTAGGACGCATCAATGATCCGCAGATCCGGGTCCTTCATGTGATCGGCGAGCCACTGGGTGGATACGAGCGTTTTGGGGTCATCGGCGGACATGCGGGTCTCCGTCAGGCACGGGGTTTTGCTAGCCCTACGCGGGCCGGGGCCTGCTTTCAAGAGGGCGGGTTGTCAGCCCCGGTCCCGCAACAGGCGGGCTTTCTGCTTCTGCCAGTCACGTTTGGCCTCGGTGGCGCGCTTGTCCTGGGTCTTCTTGCCCTTGGCGATGCCGATCTTCAGCTTCACGATGCCCTTGTGGTTGAAATAGATCACCAGCGGCACCAGCGTCATGCCCTGCCGCTGCGTCGCATTCCACAGCTTGGACAGTTCTTTCTTGCTGACCAACAGCTTGCGGCGGCGCCGTTCCTCGTGCCCCCAGGTCTTGGCCTGGGCGTAGGGGGCGATGTAGCTGTTGACCAGCCACAGCTCGCCCTCATCCACGGCGGCATAGCTTTCGGCGATGTTCGACCCGCCTTCACGCAGCGATTTCACCTCGGACCCCTGCAGGATGATCCCGCATTCCAGGTCATCCTCGATCGCATAGTCGTACCGCGCCCGCCGGTTCTCGGCGATCACCTTGTAGTTGGGGTCTGTCTTCGGTTTCTTGGCCATGGTCCGCCCGATGTAGTGCGGCGGACCGGTGCTGTCTACCGGTCGCATACGGATGGCTGCGAGGAAGGCGTGCTTATGCTATGCTGGGGCCACATTCAGCCAGTGTTTCTTGCGGTAGGGGGTTATATGCGCCGGTTCATTATCGTTTTTCTGTTGACCGTCATCCCGTCGAGCCTCTTCGCGCAGCAGCGTGGGCATCTGGTGGAATATCTTGGGGCCTCCGGGCAGGGGCGATCCTCGATGATCATGATCCTGTCGCAGAACATGTTTGCCCTCAATCCCGGTCACGATGGTGCCCTTGTGGCCGATCTGAATTTCGGAACCATCCGGGTCTGGGACGCGCGGGGCGGGCGCTTCGTCGACTTGCAGGCGGCCATGCAGATGGCAGGCGCTGCTGCCACAATTGGTGCAGCCGGGGACACGAGCGCGCTGGATGAGGCCCGCGCGACAGTGGCCGAGCTGATCCCGGACATGCTGGATGGCGTGGACCCGAACCAGCGGGAGGCCGTGCAGGCCGCGCTGGAAGGTGCCATTGGCCTGACTGGCACCCCGAGCCCAAGCGGCCAGACGCTGAGCGGCGGTCAGCAGCAGCGGGTCGCCATATCGCGCAGCCTGCTCATGGATGCCGAGCTTATCCTGCTCGACGAACCGACCTCGGCCTATCAGGGCTCCGATACGGAGCTTGCCCGGCTGATCGCACAGGACGGGCAGGTGCTGCGCGACTATGTGCTTGCACCGCAAGAGGCGCTGCCGGGCGTGGAGGAGGTGTTGGAGATCCTGCGTCGGCTCCAGTCCCTGCATGTCGAGATCACCGGTGACCCGATCCCGCCAGAGGCCATTCTGCCCGATCTCATCACGCTGGAACCGCACGGATTTCCGGTCAGAATTGACGATCACCTACAGCAGGAACGTTGGGATCTCGCCCGTCTGGAATTGGTGAATTACCACTTTGATCGCAACGGCATGCCGGTGGTGGAGGAATGATCACGCGCCGGGCGGAACGTCGATCGAGGCTTTCCACGGCTTGATGTCCAGAAGCGGCGTGTTGTCGTAGCAATCAATCGCGTCGATGGTCAGCAGGCAGGTGTCCCGGTCGATGCCTTGCAGGATCACCACCGCCATCGCAATCGGGTTGGGCCGTGCGGGGGAGCGCAGGGCGAAGGTGCCGCGCGTGCCATCGGTATGGTGCGGGTTCTGCACGGCGATGTTCCGCGCCGCCTTGTCCATCCAGTAGAGCAGGACGACCGGCGTGCCTTCCTCCAGCCCCTCAAGGCAGGGGATGTAGGCAGGGGCGAGCTCGATGGTCGCCCCCTGCCCGGTTTCGCGCGCCTGGATCAGGTTCTTGGGGCCATGCCCCTTGAACCAGGGCGTGCGGATCCGCCCGATGAAGGTGACGCCCGCCTCGGCCTGGTCAGCCGGATCAAAGGGCAGCGTCACCTCACCGTCGCGGATCTCAGCCATATCAGTCGATTAGGCCAGCATGCGCCATCGCGGCCTTGATCTCGGCCTTGGTGGCGTCGGTCACAGGCACCAGCGGCAGGCGCACCTCGTCCGAGCAAAGCCCCAGAGCCGACATGGCGTATTTCGCACCGCACAGCCCCGGTTCGAGGAAGATCGCCCGGTGCAGCGGCATCAGCTTGTCCGCGATCTGCAGTGCCTTGGCGTAGTCGCCCGCCAGCGTCGCGTTCTGCATCTCGGCGCACAGGCGCGGGGCGACGTTCGCGGTCACCGAAATACAGCCGACCCCGCCTTGCGCGTTGAAGCCATGAGCGGTCGCGTCCTCACCCGAGAGCTGGCAGAAGTCAGGCCCGCAGGAAATACGGGTCCAGCTGACGCGCGCCAGGTCGCCGGTTGCATCCTTCACGCCCACGATGGAGGGCAGCTTGGCGAGTTCGCCCATGGTGGCGGGGGTCATGTCGACCACGGAGCGGCCGGGAATGTTGTAGATCACGATCGGCAGATCGCAGGCCTCGGTCAGCGCCGTGTAATGGGCGATCATGCCCGCCTGCGTCGGCTTGTTGTAATAAGGGGTCACCACAAGCCCCGCATCCGCGCCGACGGATTTGGCGTGTTGCAGGAAGCGGATGGCCTCGACCGTGTTGTTGGACCCGGCCCCGGCGATGACGGGCACTCGGCCTGCGGCGGCTTCCACCACGGCCTCGATCACCTGTTCATGTTCCTCATGGGTCAGGGTCGGGCTTTCGCCCGTCGTGCCCACGGGCACCAGACCGCTGCTGCCTTCGTCGACATGCCAGTCCACAAGTTTCTTCAGCGTGTCAAAATCCACCGCGCCGTCCTTGAACGGCGTGACCAATGCGGGCATCGAGCCTTTGAACATCACACGCTTCCTTTCATGTCTGGTTACGCCGGAATAGGCGGAGGATCGCGACCCGACGGGCCGCCGCCCGCCTATTGCCAAGTAAGTGAGTTGCAAGCAAGGGCTGAGGCCCTATCCTTTAAGGATAGTTACAAACCGGTGGCACAATGCGACGAATTCTTTTCAGCCTTTTCCTGACCTGCCTGCCTGTCCCGGCGCTGGCGACCCCCGAAGCGCTGGCCGAGGCCATTGAGGCGCTCGGCGACCGGGACTATCCGGCTGCTGCCGAGGCACGGGCCCGCGTGACCGACCCCGCCGCCGTCGATGTGGTGACCTGGATCAGGTTGCGACAGGGCGAGGGGGAGTTGAGCGCGTATTTCGACTTCCTCGCGCAAAACCCCGACTGGCCCGGCCTGCCTTACCTAATCCGGCAGGGCGAACGGAATATCGAGGAATCCACGCCTGCCGCGACGGTTATCGCCTATTTTGAGGATCAGGCACCGCAAACCGGGTGGGGCTCGCTGCGCCTTGCTGCCGCCTTGTGGGAGCTAGACCGCCGCGAAGACGCCATGGCCGAGGCGATCCGCGCCTGGACCACGATGTCGCTCTCCGAGGCGGAACATGACCAGTTCATGATCGATTGGCCGCGCACCCTGCGCACCCATCATGAAGCGCGGCTTGACCACCTGCTGTGGGAAAACGAGGCCACGCAGGCGCGGCGCATGTACCCGCTGGTCAGTGATGGATGGGAGCGGCTTGCAGAGGCACGCCTGCTGCTGCGCGCCCGCAGGCCTGGCGTGGATGCGGCGATTGAGGCGGTGCCCGCCGCGCTGCGCGGCGATCCCGGTCTGGCCTATGAACGCTTCGTCTGGCGGATGCGGGAAGGGCTGACCAGCAGTGCGACCAGCCTGATTCGCGAGGCCTCCAGTTCCGCCACCGCGCTTGGTCGCCCCTCGGAATGGGCCAACCGCCGCCGCGCTCTGGCCCGCGACCTGATGCGCGACGGGGATTTTCAGACCGCCTATGACGTGGCTGCCAACCACCATATCGACCCTGCGACCGATTACGTGAATTACTCGGACCTTGAATGGATTTCCGGCTACACCGCTTTGCGGATGGGCGATGCGGCGACTGCGGCGGAGCATTTTTCCCACTTCACCGAGGCTGTGGAATCCCCGATTTCCATGGGCCGCGCTGGCTATTGGCTTGGCCGCGCGCAAGAGGCGCTTGGCAATGAGGAGGCCGCAGCGCAGGCCTATGCGCTCGGGGCACGCTTCCAGTCGAGCTTCTACGGGCAACTGGCAGCGGAGCGCGGCGGGCTTCCCACGGACCCGGCCTTTCTGGGGCAGGAGGATTTCGGCGACTGGCGGCAGGCCGACTTTGTTCGGACAAGCGTCTTTCGCGCTGCGGTGCGGCTGCTTGAGGCAGGCGAGAGTGCGCTTGCCGAACGCTTTTGGACACATCTGACCGAAAGCCTGTCGCGACAGGAAGCCGGACAACTGGCCTCGATGCTGCTGGATCTCAATGAACCGCATATCGCCCTGATGATCGCCAAGCGCGCCGCCACCATGGGCCACGAGATCATGCGCGCCTATTATCCGCTGTCATCGGACCTGCTGGCCTACGACCTGCCGGTGTCCGACCGGCTGGTGCATTCCATCGCCCGGCGCGAAAGCGAGTTCGACCCGACGGTCGTCAGCCACGCGGGCGCGCTTGGACTGATGCAGGTGATGCCCCGCACCGGGCGCGAAATGGCGCGCCGCCTTGGCGTCGCTTTCAGCGAGAGCCGGATGCACGAGGACCCGGCCTTCAACGCCACGCTCGGCGCGGCCTATCTCGATTACCTGATCGAGGAGTTTGGCCCCAACCCGGTGCTGATCGCCGCCGCCTACAACGCGGGCCCAAGCCGGGCGGAACGCTGGATGGAGGCGTTCGGAGACCCGCGCGACCCGGATGTGGACGTGGTCGACTGGATCGAGTCGATCCCCTTCCGGGAGACGCGGAACTACGTGATGCGGGTAACGGAAAGCATGCGGATCTATGATGCGCTGCTGACCGGGCGTTTGCCGGACCAGACGCTGACCGGGCTCTTGCGGCAACGCTAGCGCCGGGACGGTGGTTTCGCCGTGCCTTCGGCACGTCGACCCGCGCGCCCCTCCGGGGCGCGATCCAGGCGGTTCCGATCCGCCACCCCAAATGCTTCTCTCAGGCGCATTCCGTAGAGGGGGCGCTGCCCCCGTCGCTTCGCGACTCCCCCGAGGTATTTGTCACCAAGATGAAAGGATCAGCTTTCTTCGGCTTCAAGGGCCCGCGCCCGCCACAGCGTGAACAGCCCCGCGGCCACGACGATTGCCGCACCGATCACCACGTTGAACTCCATGTTTTCATTGAAAACAACGATCCCGAGTGTGGACGCGAATACCAGCTGCAGATAGGCGAAGGGTTGGACCGCGCTGGCCTCGGCCAGTTCATAGGTCTTGATCAGGGTGAAATGCCCTGCCGCCCCGGTCAGGCAGAGAACCCCCATCCAGATCCAGTCGCGCCCTGTCATCGGCTCCCAGAACCAGATGCCGACCGCTGTCATGGCCACTGCCCCTACGGTTCCCGTCCAGAAAAAGCTGGTGGCCGCCATATCCCTGCGCGCGGCATAGCGCGTCAGCAGACCATAGAGCGCGAACATCAGCGCCGAAACGAGGGGCACGATGGCCAGAGGGTCGAAGACGCCGAAGCCAGGTTCCAGGATGATCACCACTCCGACGAAACCGATGCCGATCGCCGACCAGCGCCGCCAGCCCACCTGCTCGCCCAGAACCGGGCCGGAGAGTGCCGCGACCAGCAGCGGATAGCAGGCGAACACGGCATGGCTTTCAACAAGCCCGAGCAGGGTGAAGCCCAGGATCGCCACGCAGATTTCCGCAACCAGCAGGAGCGCCCGGAACCCCTGCAACCAGGGCTGACTGGTCGCCGCCGCCGCGCGCAGCCCGCCCGCCTTGCGCGACGCCACGACCATCACGAAGCTGGCAAAGAACCAGTAGCGGATCATCACCACCATCAGAACGTTGTATTCCCCGGCCAGGTGGCGCGAGATCCCGTCCTGCATGGCAAAGATGAAGGTGGTCAGCACCATCAGCCAGATGCCGGCCCGCGTGTTCTGATCGCTCATCTCTTGCGCCCCGTGCTCATATGCCTCTTGCGGCCATAGCCGGGCACCCGCGTTACGTCGAACCCGGCAGCGACAAGCGCACGTCGCACATCGCCCGCCGCCGTATAGGTGGCGAAGCTGCCGCCGGGGGCCGTGTGACGCCCCACCTCTGCCATCAGATCGGCGCCCCAAAGCTCGGGGTTCTTGGCGGGGGAAAAGCCGTCGAGGAACCAGGCATCGGCCAATCCGTCCCAGTCCGGGAGGGTCTCACGCGCATCGCCCGTGACCAGGTGCATCTCGATATCATCCCGGATCAGCGGCCGCTCGGGATCGTACAACAGCGCGGCGGTGTCCTCGACCAGCCCCGCCACCTCGGGAAAGACCGACAGGGCACGCAATGCATCCTCGGGCGGCATCGGGAAGGCTTCGAAACTGGTGAACCGCAGACGGCCAGTCGTCCCGGAGGCCAGCCAGGCCAACCGCGCAGCAATTAGGTTCAGCCCGGTGCCGAACCCCAGTTCTGCAATGTGAAACCCCGGTCGGAACCGCGCAGGCAAGGCATTGCCGTCAAGAAACACGTGCCGGGTCTCGGCCAGCCCATTGTCCAGCGAGTAATAGGGATCGTCGAACCGTTCCGACACGGGCACGCCATTGTCCCGCCAGAGCGTCCGGTCTGTCTGGGCTTTGTCCATGCGCTGACCTATGAAGGGTTCCGTCCGGTTCGGCAAGCGGGGTCAGAGATGGTGGATGTGACGGTCAGAGGGGCGGGGATTTTCGGCCTGTCCATAGCCTGGGCCTGCGTGTCACGGGGGGCGTCTGTCAGGGTGATCGACCCCAATGGCGTCGGGGCCGGGGCCTCTGGCGGGCTCGTTGGCGCGCTTGCCCCTCATACGCCGGAGCGCTGGAACGACAAGAAGGAGTTGCAGTTCCAGAGCCTCGATATGGCCGAGGCCATGTGGGCCGAAGTGGCAGAGGTCGGCGGCGAAGATCCTGGCTACGCGCGCACGGGCCGCATCCAGCCAGTCGGCGTGTTGGAGATCGCCACCGAGCGCGCCCGCAATGCCGAGGAGCTCTGGCGCGGCAAGTACAGCTGGCAGATCCGCGATGTCCGCGACTTCGCCCCCTTCGCGCCGGTCACAACCTCGGGTCTGGTGATCCACGACACGCTGACCGGTCGGGCGCATCCGCGCAAGGCGACATCGGCCCTTGCGGCGGCCCTACGCGCACGCGGTGTCGAGATCACCGCGGATGCGCCCGAGCAGGGCAAGATCGTCCACGCCACCGGGGCCACCGGGCTTGTTACCTTGTCAAAAGAGCTTGGCAAACCCGTGGGCGCCCCCATCAAAGGCCAGTCCGCGATCTTCGACTATGACGCGCGGGGTTGCCCGCAGATCTTTGTCGACGGGTTGCACGTCATCCCCCACGCCGATGGTACCACCGCCATCGGTTCGACCACCGAACGTGAATTCACCGACCCCACGCGCTGCGATGGCGGGCTTGACGATATCCTGGGCCGGATCATCCGGCTGGTCCCGGTGTTGCGCGAGCGCCCGGTGCTGGAAAGATGGGCCGGCCTGCGCCCCCGCGCCCGGTCGCGTGCCCCGATGCTGGGGGCCTATCCCGGACGCCCTGATCAGTTCATCGCCAATGGCGGCTTCAAGATCGGCTTCGGCATGGCCCCGATCATCGGACAGCTTATGGCCGACCTGATCCTCGACGGCGAGGACAATATCCCCGAAAGCCTTCGGGTCGAGGCCTCTATCCCCGGAACATAGCCCTTCTTCTTTGCCAAAATACCCCCGCCGGAGGCATCCCGCCCCCTCAACCGGATCAACCGCCAGATCGGGCACGCCGCCCCCTCCACAGATCCGTGGCAACGCGGCATGACGAGGCCCCCGCGCATGCGGGGGTTGAGGAGGGCCGCTCCCGGGTCGACGACGCAGTCGGCGAAACTGTCTGGATCAGCTACGCCCAACCTCCTTGCGCAGCTCCCCCATAAGGTCAGTCAGAACAGCCTCGTAGCGTTCATTGATCAACCGTCCGCTCTCATCAAACTGGCCCGAGCAATTGCCGACCAGCAGCTCCGGCCCCGCCAGTAGTCTCGGACGAAATGGCAGAAGGCACAGTCGCAGCGTCCATTGAGTCCGCTCCCCGCCAGCCCGGCCGCCCGTCGCCGCCATGATCGCAATCGGCTTGTCCCGCCAGGGGCTATCCTTGGTGCGGCTCACCCAATCGAGCGCGTTTTTCAGAACGCCTGACAGGCCCTTGTTGTATTCCGGACCCGAGATCACCACCGCATCGGCGGCGGCGATCTGGTCGGCCAGTGTCTGAACCGAAACAGGAATCCCATCCGCCTCCTCCAGATCCCCGTCATAGAGCGGCAGGTGCAGATCGGCCTCCACGAACTCCGCCGGATCATAGATCCGCGCCGCTTCCCGCAACAGTTTGCGATTGTAGGACCCCGCCCGCAGTGACCCGCAGATGCCCAATAGCTTTCCAGATGCCATGCCCGATACTCCGCCTGACGTTTGAACTGTCTTCGCAGGCTATCTATCGCGCAGACAAAGAATAGCCACAGGACCGCACAGGTACCTTGCGCCACGTCATTCGGTCTCGGGCAGCATCCGCACTTCGCGCTGCGGGAAAGGGATCGAGATACCGTTCTCGTGGAATGAATCCCAAAGGGCGAGGAAGACATTTCCCCGGATATTGGTCAGCCCGCCGGTCGGGTCCTCGATCCAGAAGCGCAGCACGTAGTCGACCGAGGAATCGCCAAAGCCCACGATATGGCAGACTGGTGCCTTGTGGCTCAGCACACGGTCCACGCTTTTCGCCGCATCAATCGCCAGTTGCCGGACCTTGTGCGGGTCATCGCCATAGGAAGTGCCGAAATGGATATCGAGCCGCACATAGGCATCGGAATGGGACCAGTTCACCACCTGGTTGGTGATCAGGTCCTCGTTCGGAATCAGGTATTCCTTGCCATCCCGGGTGACGACGCTGGCGTAGCGGGCGCCAAGCGTGTTGATCCAGCCGAACGTGTCGCCCAGGCTGATCACGTCGCCGGGTTTGATCGACTTGTCGAGCAGGATGATGATCCCCGACACGAGGTTCGACACCACCTTTTGCAAGCCAAAGCCAAGGCCGACACCGATCGCACCGGACAGGAAGGCCAACCCGGTCAGATCCACCCCTACGGCGTTCAGCCCGACGAATAGCGCCATGCCATACAGCAGCACCTGCACCGCCTTGATCACCAGCACCCGCATCGAGGGCGAGATGTCCTCGTTCTTCTGAACCCGAGAGGCCGTGGTCTTCGACAGGAACCGCGCGCCGATCAGCAGGGCCGACACCAGGACGAAGCCCTGCACCACCAGCAACAGTGACAGGCGCATTCCCTCGCCCAGATCGAAGCCGACACTGTCCAGCAGCGTTGCTGCCTCATCTGTCAGGCTGGTGATCGACAGGGTCACGTAGATCCACGCCCCGTAGCGCAGGATCGTCCGCATGATCGGGGAATGGACGAAGCGGGTGACGAAGGTCACGATCAGCCAGGCAGTGGCCAGTCGGGCGATGATGCCAAGCATGTAGGACCGGCTTGGCCAGGTCACCTCGCGCATGATCCAGACGGTGGCCCAGATCAGCAGGACGAAGAAAATCCCCATGATCCGCTTGTGCACGAAGGCCAGGATGCGCATCCGCCACATCGGCCAGCCCTGACGTGCCGCCATCCAGGCCCGTATGCGTGGCCCAAAGACCTTTCGCAGCAGCCACGCCGCCAGCAGCAGACCCGCTGCAATCGCCAGTTGATAGGCGTTCCACGGCCGCAGCAGGCTTTCCAGAAACGCCTGTGCCTGCCCGAACAGGCTCAGGCCGATATCGGCCAGGTTTTCAGAGGCGTCCGCCGGAGTCTCCGTTGCGGCTTCCGGCGTGGCCGGTGGGGTGGTTTCCTCTGGCTCCATGCCTGTCCTTTCCTGTTGTGGAAATCATGCGTCCTATCGGCCATCCGGGCAAGCGGAACCCTTGGCAATCGGTCATCCGGAGTGTATCTGCCATGGGCGATGACACGGATTTTCGACATGGACGACCGGACGCGCCTGCCCTGGCGGTTTCACGGTCTTTGCGCCTCGGGGCGGGTCAGCGGCCTAGCCGGGCTGTGACCGCTTCCCCCTGAGACACAGTCCATACCCGCAAGAGAGATACCCAAAATGACCGGCAAGACGCTCTACGACAAGATCTGGGACGCCCATCTGGCCCATGAGGCCGAGGATGGCACCTGCCTGCTCTATATCGACCGCCACCTCGTGCATGAAGTGACCAGCCCACAGGCCTTCGAGGGCCTGCGCATGGCAGGCCGCAAGGTGCACGCGCCTGACAAGACCATTGCCGTTCCGGACCATAACGTGCCCACCACGCCGGGCCGCGACAATCCCGATCAGATGCCGGAAGACAGCCGCATCCAGGTGGCCGCGCTCGACAGCAATGCCAAGGAATTCGGCATCCACTACTACCCGGTGACCGATATCCGTCAGGGGATCGTGCATATCGTCGGACCCGAACAGGGCTGGACCCTGCCGGGCATGACCGTGGTGTGCGGCGACAGCCACACCGCCACCCACGGCGCATTCGGCGCGCTGGCCCACGGGATCGGCACGTCGGAGGTGGAACACGTTCTGGCGACGCAGACGCTGATCCAGAAGAAATCCAAGAACATGAAGGTGGAAATCACCGGCAAGCTGAACCCCGGCGTGACGGCCAAGGATATCACCCTCGCCGTGATCGGCGCGACCGGGACCGCTGGCGGCACCGGCTATGTGATCGAGTATTGTGGCGAAGCCATTCGTGATCTGTCCATGGAAGGCCGCATGACCGTCTGCAACATGGCGATCGAGGGTGGTGCGCGCGCGGGCCTGATCGCGCCGGACGAGAAGACCTATGAATATGTCAACGGCCGCCCGCACGCTCCGAAGGGCGCCCAGTGGGAAGCCGCACTTGCGTGGTGGAAGACGCTCTATTCCGACGATGATGCCCATTGGGACAAGGTCATTACGTTGAAGGGCGAGGATATTGCCCCCGTTGTCACCTGGGGCACCAGCCCCGAGGACGTGCTGCCGATCACGGCAACTGTGCCGAACCCCGAGGACTTCAAGGGCGGCAAGGTCGACGCGGCTGCGCGCTCGCTGGAATACATGGGCCTCAAGCCCGGCACGCCGCTGTCCGAGATCGAGATCGACACCGTCTTCATCGGCTCCTGCACCAATGGCCGGATCGAGGACCTGCGCGCCGCCGCTGCGATCCTGAAGGGCAAGAAGATCAAGGACGGCATCCGCGCCATGGTCGTGCCCGGGTCTGGCCTTGTGCGGGCGCAGGCCGAAGAAGAGGGGCTTGCCGACATCTTCAAGGAGGCCGGTTTCGAGTGGCGTCTCGCGGGCTGTTCCATGTGCCTGGCCATGAACCCCGACCAGTTGGCCCCCGGCGAACGCTGCGCCGCCACCTCGAACCGCAACTTCGAGGGCCGTCAGGGCCGCGGAGGCCGCACCCATCTGATGAGCCCCGGCATGGCCGCCGCCGCCGCCATCACCGGCAAGCTGACGGATGTGCGTGACCTTATGTAAATCCGCATTTGCAGGACTGTTTGGAATGCCCGGCATAAAAATGCCGGGTTTTCCTGTTTAATGGCAATCGTCAATTCGGACGCTGTACCATTAACAATGCAAATCGGTAAAAATGAAAAAGGTCGAGTTTTGGTTTTCCATCGGTAGTCCCTATACCTACCTGTCGGTCATGCGGTTGCCCCGGATCGTTGCCAAGACCGGGGTTCAGGTCGAGTGGCGTCCCTTCTCTGCCCGCCAGATCATGAAGGAACATGGCTATCACCCCTATACGGACAAGCCTGTTCGCACTGCCTATATGTGGACGGATATTGGACGGCAGGCCAAGAAATTCGGACTGACCCCAAGCCTGCCCGCCCCGTTCCCAATGCTCGGATACGAGATCGCCAATCGGATCGCAGTCGTAGCCGCGCAGGAAGGCTGGGTCGCTGACTACGTGGTCAGGACCTATGGCCACTGGTTTCATGACGGGCACCCGGCGGGTCAGGAGCCAAATCTCAGCAAGACGCTGACAGAACTGGGGCAAGACCCGGACCGCGTGATCGCGAGGGCTGAAGGCGCTGTGATCGGTCAGGCCTTCGAGGCCGCAACGGCAGAAGCACGGGAACGGGGCGTGTTTGACACGCCCAGTTTCGTGGTCGAAGGCGAAGTCTATGTTGGCGACGACCGCATGCCAGATGCCCTGCGCCACGCCATCCCGGATCCAAGGGCGCGGGTGATGAAGAAACCACCCGCCCCGGCGCGGGCCCCGGCTACCCGCAGATCGGCCTGATCAGAAGAACACCCGTTCGATGGTCCACCAGGCCCCGATAAGGCTGATGATGACGGACCCCACAACCGAAACCGCGCGGTACATTACCTGGGTCTGGCGTACTGGTTGTTCATCCTCTGGCAGCGGTGCGAACCCGGCAAGCCGAACCGCGATCAGGATCAAAGCGAGCGCCACGAAGATAACCGCAAGCTGTCCGAACTCGACCCCGATGTTGAACCCGACAAGCGCCGCCGCAAAGTGGCTGGCGGTGATGCCGAAATCGCCAAGCACACTGGCGAAGCCAAGCCCGTGCAGCAGGCCAAAAACAAAGACGAGCGCGGTGCGTGCCTTGACGTTTGTATGCCCACGAATGTTCTCGACCCCCACATAGACGATCGAGGCGGCAATCAACGGTTCCACCACGCTGCCCGGTATGGTGACGATCCCGAGACTGGCAAGGGCCAGCGTGATCGTGTGCGCCAGCGTGAAGGACGTCACCTGAAACAGGATCGGCCGCAGGTGGAGCGAGAAGAAGAACAGCCCGAGCACGAACAGGATATGGTCGATGCCAAGCGGGACGATATGCTCGAAGCCAACGGGGATGTAGCGCAGGAAGACCGCCCCCGCGCCTTCGGTGCGAATCTCGATCCGCGACAGGGGTTCGGACAGGTCACCATCGGACAGGAAGGCCGTGTAGGCATCCTCGCCGCCACCGACCTGACGCACGACCAGATCCCCATAGAGGGCTGCCCATCCAAAGCGCACGGGGGCGTCGCCTTCCGGCAGGTCCGCGGCGATCCGAATGGTAGAGGTGCGGGCCAGTTCGAAATTCCCGATCTCGGGAATGGTTGCGCTGACCAGTTCCGGCGTGATCCGCTGCCCATCCACCTCGATGACAATGCGTTGCGCCATGCGCGGCCAGAAATCATCCAGTTCGGCGCGCAGGGTCTCAGGACTGGTGGCGCGCAACTCGTCATAGATTTCTTCGACCGGCGACATCGTGGTTTCGGTGATCGAAGCCAGGTCCATTTCGGCCAGGATCGATTCCAGCGAGAGTTGAATGTCGATCGTCACCCTGTCGGGCGTCACGGAAATATCGGATATTGCCGGGTCAATCTCATGCGCGGGGGCAGCCTGTGGGGCCGCCATCACGAAAAGGAGAATTGACAGGGCCGCCAATCGCGCCACCATCTTGGGAAACATACTGGAACGCCTCATGCATCACATCCTTCGCACCCTGTTTGCCTTAAATCTGGTCCTGCTGCCAGCCATTCCCAGTGCCGCTCATGAATTCTGGATCGAGCCGCTGGAGTTCGCCGTAGGCAGCGACGACCCGTTGGAGGCACGTTTGCGGGTCGGGCAAAGTTTCGATGGCGTGTCGCTTTCCTATCTCACCCGAAACTTCACGCGGTTCGACCTGGCTTTCGGGGCGGAGGTGACGGCGGTGGAAGGGCGGCTTGGTCAGAATCCTGCATTGGATGTGGATGACCATGGCGCGGGCCTGGCCGTCGTGCTCTATGAAACCACGGACAGCACCCTGACTTATGACGAATGGGACCGTTTCCTGCGCTTTGCGGAGCACAAGGACTTCCCCGATATCGAGGCCCGGCATCTGGGGCGCGGCCTGCCGATGACAGGCTTTGTCGAAAGCTATAGCCGCCATGCCAAAAGCCTGATCGCCGTGGGGGACGGTGAAGGGCAAGATCGGGAATACGGGCTGCGCACGGAATTCGTGGCGCTGGCCAATCCCTATACCGACGATCTGTCAGACGGGTTTCCCGTTCAGCTTTTCCTGGAAGGCACCCCGCGCGCCTACGCGCAGGTGGAACTGTTCGACCGTGACGCTGAAGGAGAGGTCACGATTACCCTGCACCGCACCGATGCCGAAGGCCGTGCCGTGCTGCCGGTGGAACCTGGGCATGCCTATCTGGTCGACGCGGTCACGCTGCTGGAGGTGGAACCGACCGCTGACAGCGCCGCCGTCTGGCACACGCTTTGGGCCTCGCTGACCTTCGAAGTGCCCGCCGAGTAAGGGGTCCCTTGTGTTGCCCCTGCATTGCCGCTATGCCCCTTCGCGGATGTGAAGGAGACCCGGATTAATGGACAAGTTCACCAAACTGACCGGCATTGCCGCACCGATGCCCCTGATCAACGTCGATACCGACATGATCATCCCCAAGCAGTTCCTGAAGACCATCAAACGGTCCGGCCTTGGGGTGAACCTGTTCGACGAGATGCGCTATGATGGCGATGGCAATGAGATTCCCGATTTCGTGCTGAACAAGCCCGCCTACCGCAATGCCGAAATCCTTGTCGCCGGTGACAATTTCGGCTGCGGCTCGTCGCGCGAACACGCGCCCTGGGCGCTGCTCGACTTCGGTATTCGCTGCGTGATCGCGCCGTCGTTCGCCGACATCTTCTTCAACAACTGCTTCAAGAACGGCATCCTGCCGATCGTTCTGCCGCAGGAAGAGGTCGACAAGCTGATGGATGACGCGGAACGCGGTGCCAACGCGACCCTGACCGTGGACCTTGAAAACCAGACGATCAGCGGCCCCGATGGCGGCACGATCAGCTTCGAGGTTGACGCCTTCCGCAAGCATTGCCTGCTGAACGGGCTGGATGATATCGGCCTGACCATGGAAAAATCCGCCTCGATCGAAGCGTTCGAGACCAAGGCCGCCCAAGCCCGCCCTTGGGTCTGATTTTCGCCTGACAACAAGATGTAGCCCCTCGGCCTTGCCGGGGGGCAATTTTTTTGCCCGGTGATGCAATCGGGCGACAGTTCGCATCCCAAAATCGCCACAGTGATTCCTCACGAAGAGTCAGGCACTTGCGAATTGGGGCGAATATGGGCAAGATCGTGGCAAATGAGGCAATCCGATGGCAGTCGGGTCAAGACCGGAATAAGGGCCACCAAAAACAGGTCCGTCCAGGTTGAGGGTTTGAGGCAGTGATCGCACAGCTATCCAGCGCTGTGGTGCGGGCGATTCTCGTTATGATCGTCATTTCCACACCGTCCCTGCTCCTTCCGGCTATGTCGCCGGACGGCAATCAGGTCGTGATGCTCGTGGCGCTGTTCGCTGCCGTATTCACTTTTTCCGAATACGCGTCCACCTACCCCGGACTGATCGAATTCCGCGATGCACCGCCCTTCAACCGGGTGCGCGTCATCGGCATCTTCATCACACTCTTCTTCCTCAGTCTTATCGCGGCGTCACCGGACAATTCGGGAACGCTGACGTTGATCGTGAATGCCACCGGCTTGGTGCTGGCCCATGCGCTGGACTTTACCTACAGCCCGATCTGGCTGCTTCAGGTTTTCCTGCCAGAGGGCGCAACGCAGGCCGACTTGACGATGCTGCGCACGATGGGGGGGCTCAGCTTCCTGATCGGGCTGGTGACGATCAGCGTCTTCGCCATCCTGATGCGGCTGAAAAGCTGGCCCAATCGCAACACCAGCTTCAATGTCTGGGTCAACCTGCCCACATTCGACCCCACTGCGGGGGGAGATGTTGTTGCACGTCTGATCCGCGACTCTCGTATTAACCTGATCTTAGGAATACTGCTGCCATTCCTGATGCCGGTCGTGGCGAGCTACGGGATTGGCAATCTCGGCATTTCCCTTGGAGCGTCGCCAATCATGCTGGTCTGGACAGTCACCCTATGGAGCGTTCTTCCCGTTTCCCTTCTGATGCGCGGCATGGCCATGGGCCGGATCGCGCACATGATCACGGAGCGGCGCAAGAAACTGGTCCGCGACATGGCAGAGCAGGGCGAGTTCGCACCGGTCTGATCCTTTTATGGCTGCTGATGGCAGCCATGCCCGTCACCGCCGATCAGATCCGCGTTGCCACCTATCATACGGAACTGTCCCGCGATGGCCCCGGCCTGTTGCTGCGCGATATTCTGCGGGGGGAGGATCCGCAGATTGCCGCCGTGGTGCAGGTCATCGTGAATGCCGATGCGGATATTCTGGTGCTGCAGGGTTTCGACCACGATTTCGAACAGCACGCCCTTGCAGCATTTGTCGCGCGTCTTGCGCAGGCGGGGGCCGACTACCCCCATCACCTGTCACTGCCTCCGAATACCGGCGTTCCCACCGGGTTGGACATCGACGGCGACGGGCGGCTTGGCCGGCCGCGGGATGCTCAAGGCTATGGCCGGTTTACCGGGCAGGGCGGCATGGCGGTGCTGTCTCGTCTGCCGATCGGAGAGGTATACGACCATTCCGGGTTCTTGTGGCAAGACCTGCCGAACGGGCGCGCGGCAGAGCTTCTGCCAAGGGGCGCGCTTTCGGTACAGCGGCTTGCCAGCGTCGCAGCATGGGAGATTGACATCGTCACCGTTGGCGGGCCCTTGCGCCTGTTGACCCTTCACGCCACGCCGCCGGTCTTTGACGGGCCAGAGGATCGAAACGGTCACCGCAACGAGGATGAACTCCGGTTCTGGCTGAACCGGATTGACGGATGGTCCCCATCCGATACGCCGTCTCTCGACTCTCGCTTCGTGTTGATGGGGGTGCTGAACGCCGATCCCGTGGATGGGGAGGCGCGGCGAGGGGCCTTGATCGAAGCCTTGTCGCACCCGCGCCTGCAAGACCCGGCACCGATCAGCCCCGGCGGGGCAGAGGCAGGCGATCCCACCGATACCGCCGATTGGTCCGAGCCCGACCCCGGCAACCTGCGCGTCAGCTATATCCTGCCCTCCGCCGATCTGAGAATCACCGCAAGCGGCGTTTTCTGGCCTTCACGGAACAGCCCTGACTGGCCCCTGCTCGGCGGCGAGGATGGCAATGGCGCGTCACGCCATCGCCTCGTCTGGTTGGACATCGCTCTTCCCTGACCCGGCCCGCTGTCCATTGGGCAGATGTCTTGTCACAACGTCCTGAAACGACGTTTCCTCGAAATCCGGCAGCACCTGACGAAACCGTGTGCCGTCCAGCCGATGCGGCGTCTCATATAGATACCGCATCTCGCGCAGCTCGCGCGCCAGTTCCCAGACCGGCGAAGCGAGACCCAGGGCCCACCAGGGAAACCGGCGCACGCGCAACGGACGCCCCATCTGCGCCTGAAGGGCAGAGGCCAGGTCGGTCATGGAAAAGGTATGGCCCGGAAACGGCACATCCTCGAAGAGCGAAAGACTGCGACGCCGTTCAACCAATGCAACAGCGGCCCGCGCCATATCGGGCAGATAGGCGTAGGCGCGCGGAACATCCGGGCGGCCTAGGGAGGTGATCCGACCCTTTGACACCGCCTTGAGCGATACGAGATTCAACACGGCATTGGGGCTGTCCGGATCCACGAAGTCACCACCGCGCAGGATGATCACCTGCACACCGTCCTGCGCGGCCTGTCGATATGCTGCCTCCATTTCCGCCCGGACACGGCCCTTGCGGGCAACCGGGCGATGCGGGGTTGTTTCGCTCCATGGGCCGGGCTGATCACCGAAGACATAGACGTTGCCCGGAAGAAGGACAGCTGCCCCGCTGGCCTTTGCCGCTGCCAGAACCTGGCTGGTGATCTGCGGAATCAGCCTGTCCCACGCGTGGTAATTGGGTGGGTTCATCGCGTTGACGATCACATCGACGCCTTGCGCGTCTCGGATCATGTCGCCGGTCTTGCGGTCAAACCGGCGGACGGTCCAGCCGGCTTCCTCGAAGGCCTGTGCCGCGTTGCGGCCGAAGCTTCCGGATGCGCCAAGGATGAGGGCTGTTCGTGGCATGGGGCTGGATCCTGTGCTGATATCCATTCGATTGACATCAGGATAGGTATTCGAATTTGACGTGTGTATTGCGAAAAATCGGCGGTATGATATTCATTTATGAATGAATTATCTGCCCCCCGACTGGACCCTTCTGCGGTCATTCCTTGCGGTGGCCGAAACCGGATCTCTGTCCGCAGCGGCCCGAGACACCGGGCAAAGCCAGCCGACGCTCGGACGCCATATTCGGCTGCTGGAGAACCAGGTCGGGGGCGCATTGTTCGACCGGCACCCGAAGGGCCTGACCCTCAGCGCACTGGGGCGGGAGTTGCTCCCCGGTGCCGAAGCAATGCGCGAAGGCGCGGGACAGGTGGCGCTGGCCGCCGCCGGGGGTGACGCGCGCATGGCCGGGCCCGTGCGCATTACGGCAAGCGTTTTCGTCTCTGTTCACTTGCTTCCCCCGATTCTTGCGGAGATCCGCACACGCCACCCCGAGATCGAGCTTGAACTGGTGGCCTCGGACCAGTCCGAGAACCTGCTGTTCCACGAGGCTGATATCGCCCTGCGCATGTACCGCCCCAAGCAGCTGGACATGATGACCCGGCATCTGGGAGACCTTCAGTTAGGGATCTATGCGGCACCGGCCTATCTGGCGCGACGCGGCGCTCCCCGCGGCTTCGCCGAACTGTTGGATCATGATATCGTCGGCTATGATCGCGATGACCGGTTGATCCGTGGATTTCGGGACGCAGGGTTGGAGGTAACCCGCGACAGTTTTCCGGTCCGCACCGACGATCAGGTTGCCTATTGGGAGCTGGTCTGCGCCGGGGCCGGTCTGGGCTTTGGCCAATGTCCGGTTGCCGACCGAGACCCCCGCGCCACGCGCATCCTGCCCGATGTGCCACTGCCGACCCTGCCGGTCTGGCTGACAACCCATGAACGTCTGCGGCACACGCCGCGCATAGCCCGCATATGGGATGCTTTGGCGGAAGGGCTTTCCCCCTTCCTTTCTTGACCCTAGGGCGCGCAGCCGTTACGCGGATGCGACCCAAGATCAAGGACGGATGACCCCATGAGCAACCCTTCGCTTCTTATCCTTGCCGGTGACGGCATCGGCCCCGAAGTCATGACCGAAGTGCGCAAGATCATCGACTGGTACGGCGCCAAACGCGATGTCACCTTCGATGTCAGCGAAGGACTGGTGGGGGGCTGTTCCTACGACGCCCATGGCACGCCGCTGACCGACGACACCATGGCCAAGGCGCAGGAGGTCGACGCCGTCCTGCTTGGCGCCGTGGGCGGCCCGAAATACGACAATCTCGATTTCAGCGTCAAACCCGAGCGCGGCCTTCTGCGCCTGCGCAAGGAGATGGACCTTTATGCCAACTTGCGCCCGGCCCAGTGTTTCGACGCGCTGGCCGATTTCTCGTCGCTGAAAAAGGACGTGGTTGCCGGGCTCGATATCATGATCGTGCGCGAACTGACCTCCGGCATCTATTTCGGTGAACCGCGCGGGATCATCAAGGAAGGCAATGAGCGCGTGGGCATCAATACGCAGCGCTATACGGAATCCGAGATTGCCCGCGTCGCCCGGTCGGCCTTCGAGCTGGCCCGCAAGCGCGGCAACAAGGTCTGCTCGATGGAGAAGGCCAATGTAATGGAATCGGGTATCCTGTGGCGCGACGTGGTGACCGAGGTGCATCAGGCCGAGTATTCGGACGTGGAATTGAGCCACATGTATGCCGATGCCGGTGCCATGCAGCTCTGCCGCTGGCCCAAGCAGTTCGATGTGATCGTGACCGACAACCTGTTTGGCGACCTGCTGTCCGATGCCGCCGCGATGCTGACCGGGTCGCTCGGGATGCTGCCCTCGGCTTCGCTCGGTGCGCCGATGGAAAACGGCCGCCCGAAGGCGCTTTATGAACCCGTCCACGGTTCTGCCCCCGATATCGCGGGTCAAGGCAAGGCCAACCCGATTGCCTGCATCCTCAGCTTTGCCATGGCGCTGCGCTACAGCTTCGACATGGGCACCGAGGCGGATCGTCTGGAAAAGGCCGTTGAGGATGTTCTGGCCGACGGTCTGCGCACCGCCGACCTTCTGGGCGAAGAGGGTGTCAGCCCCGTGAGCACCAGCGAAATGGGTGATGCCATCGTCGCCAAGCTGGATGCGAGCCTGTAAGGCAAGGGGCGCTCGACGTGAACCTGCGGGTTGGGATAGGCTAGGCCAGGTCCCAACCCGAAAGGTCTTTTCATGATCCGTTCATTTCTTGTTTTTGCCTGCCTCTGTGCCGCACCCGCCGCGGCACAAGACGTGCAGATCCTTCCCGGCCATTCCGACTTTCGCCTGCCTGCCCAACTGGTCCACGATCAGCCGATGAGCTTGGTACAGGACTGGATCATCGGGTTTCCCGATGGCGAGGGCCGGCCCGAATTGCAGCTGCTGTCCGAGGTCGACGACACCGGGCGACTGGTCATCGTGCTGACCGAGTCCGGGCTTGCAGACGATTCCGTGTCCGCCGTGCGCCAGAGATTCGAGCTGATCCGCACGGATACCGGGGCATGGGCGCTGACCGCCTACGGGTTCCAGCAGCAATGCGCGCGCGGCGGTAGCGAGGACTGGCTGGCAACCCCCTGTCCCTGAGACCGCGTATTGCCCTTCCCCCGGCACCGGCCTAAGCCTGTGACTGTTAGCGTACAACAGGACATTCCATGCCGCCAAATGCCAAAGGCTCTCTTCTCGCTCTTTCTGCTTTCGCGATTTTCGCCACCCATGACGTGGTCATCAAGGTTCTGGGTGGCACCTACAGTCCGATCCAGATCATCTTCTTTACGGTCCTGTTCAGCTTCCCGCTGCTGACTTTCGTCATGATCCGCGATTCGAAGGGCGGGTCACTGGTGCCGGTGCATCCGTGGTGGACGGCGGCGCGCACTGTCAGCGGTGCCCTCGGGGCCGCCGGTGCATTCTATGCCTTTTCGGTTCTGCCACTGACGCAGGTCTATCCGATCCTCTTCGCGATGCCGCTGCTGGTCACGGTGCTGGCGATTCCGCTATTGGGGGAACGGGTCGGGCTGCACCGGGCGATGGCCGTCCTGGTGGGACTGGCAGGGGTGATCGTCGTGCTGCAACCGGGCGCAGCCCCCTTGTCTTTCGGCCATGCGGCCGCGCTGCTTGGCGCTGTCTTCAGCGCCTTCAGCTCGGTCATCATGCGCAAGATCGGGCGGGCCGAGCGGACGGTGGTTCTGCAACTCTATCCGCTGCTGGTGAATTTCGTGGTGATGGGGGCGCTGCTGCCCTTCGTCTATGTGCCGGTCGAATTGATCGACCTGGGGGCCTCTGCCGTGGTGGCGCTGCTTGCGCTGATCGCGATGGCCTGCCTCGTGGCAGCCTACCGATTGGCCCCGGCGGTGATCGTCGCGCCGATGCAGTATTCGCAGATCATCTGGGCCAGCATCTTCGGCGCCTTGTTCTTTGGCGAAAGCCTCGACAAGATGACAATGATCGGTACCGGGATCATCATAGCTTCCGGGCTTTATATCGTCCTGCGAGAGGACAAGCGCAAAGGCAGTTCCAACCAGCCAGTTCTGCGATCGAGATCCCGCGTGGGCACACCGAGCGCCCCACGCGTAGCCTCGTTCCTCAACCGGGACCGCGACGGGGACGATCAATAGGCGTTGCAGGTGCCAGGATCAGGCCAGCGCCTCGGCCAGTGCGGCAATGACACGATCCTGCATGGCCTCATTCAGCCCGTGATAGAGCGGGATGGAAATGGCGCGGTCGTAATACCATTCCGACACCGGGAAATCGCCCCGCCGGAAGCCAAGCTTCTGATAGTCGGGCTGCGTGTGAACCGGGATGTAATGCACGTTCACGCCGATCCCCGCAGACCGCAGGTGATCGAAGGCCTCGCGCCGCGTGCGGTTGGTTTTGTCCGTGTCGATCAGGATCGGGTAAAGATGCAACGCCGAATAGCTGTCAGGGTTCTGCCAGGGCAGGATCAGCGGCAGGTCGGCCAGAAGGGCATCATATCGCTTTGCCATCCGCTGCCGATGCGCCACGAAATCCGCAAGCCGCCGGGTCTGGCTGACTCCGAGAGCGGCCTGCATCTCGGTCATGCGGTAGTTCAGGCCAAGTGCGACCTGATCATATTCCCATGGCTCCGCATCCACGGTTTCCATCAGTTCCGGGTCACGCGTCACGCCATGAGATCGGAAAAGCCCCATCTGCGCGGCAAGCCCCGCGTCCTGCGTGGTGGCCAGACCACCCTCTGCCGTAGTGATGATCTTCACGGGGTGGAAGCTGAACACGCAGATGTCGGAGAATTCACACGCCCCGATCGGCTGGCCGTTGTACTGCCCACCTATGCAATGGCTCGCGTCCTCGATCACCCGGATGCCATGGGCCTTTGCAATCGCACCGATGGCCTTCATATCCGCCGACTGGCCCGCGAAATGCACCGGGATCAGGATGTCGGGCTTGCGGTCCGCGCTGGCAAGCTTCGCCTCCAGCGCCTGCGCGTCCATGCAATAGTCGCTGGCCCGGATATCGACGAAATCCACGTCCGCCCCACAAAGCCGCGCCACGTTGGCGGAGGCCACGAAGGTGTTGGGCACGGTCCAGACCAGCCCGCCGGGTTTCAGGCCAAGCGCGAGGCAGGCGATATGCAGCGCCGAGGTGGCGGAGTTCACCGCGACCGCATGGGCCGCGCCAGTCGCGCCTGCAATGGCGGCCTCGAACTCCGGCACCTTGGGGCCCTGCGTCAGGAAGTCAGACCGCAACACCTCGACCACGGCGGCGATGTCGTCTTCCGAGATGTCCTGCCGCCCGTAGGGAATGAAGCCCGTGTCGCCCATCAGAAATGCCCGATCGTATCCGCATTGGCTTCGATCCAGGCGCGCAGATCCTCGACGGACATCCAGTCCGGGTTGGTGTCGGACACATAGGAAAAGCCCTCGGGCACCTTGACCCCATCCTTGATCCGGCCCGCGTCGGTTGACCAGTTGTGGATCGCCGGAAGGATCTTGAAATGCTCGGGATATTCGAAGGTATGCGCCGCGTCTTCCTCGCCGATCATCTGCTCGTGCAGTTTTTCACCGGGGCGGATGCCGACAACCTTGTGTTCGCATCCAGGCACGCAAGCCTCGGCGATGTCGAGGATGTTCATCGACGGGATCTTTTTCACGTAGATCTCTCCGCCGACCATGTCTTCAAACGCGTGCCAAACCAGTTCAACGCCTTGCGGAAGAGTGATCATGAAGCGGGTCATGCGGGTGTCTGTGATCGGCAGCATCGCCTCCGCGTCGAGGGATTTGAAGAACGGAATGACCGACCCGCGTGACCCCATCACGTTGCCATAGCGCACCACGGCAAAGCGGCACCCGTCGCTGCCCGCATAGGAATTTCCCGACACGAACAGCTTGTCCGAGGCCAGCTTGGTCGCGCCATAGAGGTTCACGGGAGACGAGGCCTTGTCGGTCGACAGCGCCACGCATTTCTTCACGCCCTTGTCGATGCAGGCATCGATCAGGTTCATCGCGCCGTTGATGTTGGTCTTGACGCATTCGAAGGGGTTGTATTCGGCGGTTGGCACGATCTTGGTTGCCGCCGCATGCACCACGTAATCCACCCCGTCGAGCGCGCGATACAGCCGCTCCCGGTCGCGGACATCGCCAATGAAGAAACGTACCCGCGGGTCATCACCATATTTTTTGGCCATGTCCCACTGCTTCATCTCGTCCCGCGAGTAGATGATCAGGCGGGCCGGGTCGTATTTCTCCAGCGTCATCGGCACGAAATGAGACCCGAAGGACCCGGTGCCGCCGGTCAGCAGGATGGAGGCGTTTTTTTCCATGATATCGCTCGTCTTGTCGGTTGCCCGCCTTCTTGCAGGGATTGCGCGCGGGATCAAGCAAGCCGGTGAAATCCCCCTTGCAAAGGCGCGATTCCCCCGCTATCCCGCCCGGCACGGTCGGAGTGTAGCTCAGCCTGGTAGAGCACTGTCTTCGGGAGGCAGGGGTCGGAGGTTCGAATCCTCTCACTCCGACCAATATTTTCAATAACTTACAAGTGCTCCGCAAATGTGCTTACTGCCACGGTAAGCACATAGTAAGCACGGCGTGGGTAAACTCAGGTCATTTTGGGTCGAATCTGACGCCTTCGGCTACTGGTTCAGAAGGCTTGGCATGATCGCAGTCATGGCCGAACGAAACTCACCTTGTCGCCCGTTGCCCGGAAGGGTACTTCGATTTTACGCTGTTCGAGGTATTGATTGAGCAATTGCAGGCTATTGCTCGTCGGCGGGTTGAACCATTGACTTGTGACGCGAACGGCGACGCCGCAAACAACATGCTCTCGTGTCCAGAACCGGACACGTTCAGTTTCGCCAATTGCCTCCACGGGCTTGCAGAATGGATAGTTGATGTCGAATGTCTCTTTCGAATAACGCGGGTCTTGAAGGCCCGCAATTTCTGCCCGGTCTTGGGTCTCACAGTATTCAAGAATCGCGGGGATGCTATTTCGAACCATTTGACCAATCTTCATACGGCCTCCTCCGGTGCTACCCACGACTTTCACACTGCACCGAACGCCGATCTACCGTTGGTCATTCGAACCGCATCGTTCGAAAGGTCAACGAAACCCGACGCGACCGCAGGTGTTTTACACCGTCGATCATGTCGCTTTTTCGGGCAGGTATGGCATGGGTCCATTCATGCCGCGCTTCGCCCGAGAGGGTCAGAAGGCTGAGTGGCTGGAGAGCCAGTCCAATCGTTCGGGAACTTGGATGATGCTCGAACCGCATCACGCAGGCCGACCCGATGCTCAGGATTGCGATTGTCTCGCCAAAACAAGGGCGGCAGTCGATATGCGCCGCGATTCCTTGGCCAGGTAGGTACTCGTTGACGATGACTTGATCCGGCGGTTTCGAGAACACGCCTTCGCGGGCCAGCCGTATTGCTACCCTTTCCAAAAAGGCAGGCAAAGGGCCGATACGGTCTTCGCGCCGCGCCTGCCTTGCCTTGTAGTCATACCTGTAACCGTAGTGTTGAACGCGCCGTTTCAGATCGGTAAGCCACTCGGACGCATCGATAGCGGCGAGCAGCCCATCGGCATCACGCCCCATGATGTAGTCTTCGCGGTAGGTCAGACCGTCCGGAAGCTCGGGCAACGGATCAGCCGGAAAAAGCGAAAGTTGCGACGGAGCCGTGGTCATCTATCGCGCTGTCCTCGTCTGCTGTGTTTTGGTGTGTGTATCCCGCGAAGTCCGATGGGTCGAAATCATAGATGTCGGTTTCGGAGAAACCAGCCTTTCGGGCGGCTTCGTTCATTTTGAACGCGCCTTCATAGAAAGGGCTGTCCACCGTGGAAATCACGACAACGCCGCCGCGTTTCAGGTGCGCACGGCTGCTTTTCAGAAAGCGCGAGATCAACACATGGATTGGATTCTGGCCATATTTCGGATCACGAGACGCGACATTCGGGAACTGGAAGATGATCGTAGAGAATCTGCGGCTGCCGATTGTCTCGGAGAGGCGGGTTGCGTCAACTCCTGTCTTGACCTGCACACCGAGCCCAATGAGTTTTCGGGCATTCTGGTAGGCCGTGTCAGTCAGGTCGTCTTCCGCTTCATAGGCTGTCGCGAGGATGGAACTGACTGGCGCAGCTTTTCGCTTTGCCAATGACAGGGAAAAGCTGAAATTGCCTTCGCCGACGAACAGGACGCTGCCCAACCGCAAACGCGCCGAGAAGTCGAATTTCCCTTTCCTCTTGAGGAGCTTCTTGTGTGAAAGCTGTATGTCGGATCGACCAACGGCCTGCTGTACAGCCTCCAAGAGTGTTGATCCGCGAAATTCGTACATGGAAGCCCCCAACGAAACATAGACGCGTTTGACTATAGGGAGACAAAGTTAACGATTGCTTCACCATGCGTTCGTTGGAGCAGTTTCCGGGGTGGGAACTTAGCCCACCCCGAAAAGTCACGGTATCTCCCAACCGATAAGGGTCTGTTTCCTTGATCCTATCATTTTGTCCTTGGGCAACGTCTTCATCCTTCCAAAGATAATGACTGCTGCGATCTTCTATCTGCACATTTTATACGGGCAGAGCATGCTGAGTTTGTTTTTGGTGCCGGGCGCGCCGCCGCCGTCCTTGGTCACGCGATCTCGGCCCCGGCTGGTGAACGCGCGTGATTGCTTCCGGGCGTTCCGTTTCCCGACGATCTTCAATACCGCCGCACAGACTCAATCACAGGAATCGGCAATGGCGATTCAGTGGTGGGTTTTGATGTTGCCTGCCTGTTTCCTGATTTCTGCGGGTGTTGCCGGTCCGTTTCGCCTCTGGCTTTAAATCTACGTGTCAGGGTCGATCTCGGCTGCATAGGTGTCTTGCAGCGTGTTTCCTTCGTGTTTGCAGCTTATTGGCATGGCTTTGAGAAAAAGTTGGCCTGGCGCTCCCTAGACGACTTTCATCCCATTCGGAGCGGACTTGCCAACGAGCGTCCCCATGGGGCTCAGGTTCGCACGCTGACCCGCCCATACCGAGGCCAAGACGATCGCGGCGCCAAGGATTTGCAGGCCGGACAGAGACTGGCCGAGCCAGATCCAACCAAGCAGCACGGCGGTCACCGGGCTCATCATGCCCAGGATCGAGACGGCTCCCGGTTCCAGCCGCGCAATGCCCCGAAACCACAGCACATATGTTGCTGCCGCGCCGATGAGACCGAGCCACGCAAGCCCGGCGATATTCCCGACAGAGAGCGGCGGCAGGGCCGGTTCGAGCAATAGGGCCATAGGCAGCAGGATCAGCCCCCCGGCTGTCAGTTGCCAGGCCGTGAAGCTCAGCGTCGCGACAGGCGGCTGCCATTTTCGGGACAGCACGGTTCCGGCGGCCATGGAAGCAGCCCCGCCAAGCGCGGCTGCAATCCCGACAGGATCGGTCACAGCGTCCGGGCTGACAAGCAGCAACGCAACCCCCAGAACCCCTGTGACCGCAGAGAGGACGGCCCCGATCCGCACCGGCGTGCCCAGCCAACCGCGTGCCATGCCGATGACCATGATCGCCTGCAGCGACCCAAGGGTCGCCGCGACCCCGCCGGGCAGTCTGTAGGCAGCGACGAACAACAATGTCCAGAACAGGGCAAAGTTGAAACTGCCCAGAAGGAACACCCGCCCGAGCCAGACTCGCGGCGGCAGGCAGCGAGTGATCACCAAGAGCAGGAGACCAGCCGGCAATGCGCGCAACGCGGCGAGGGTCATTGGGTAGCCATCGGGCAAGGCCTCGGTCGTAACAAGGTAGGTGCTGCCCCAGATTGCCGGGGCAAGCGCGGTTAGGAAGATATCGGTGCTGCGGGACATGGTGTTTCTCCTTTGTGGACTCACCAGAGCAGGTGGAGGGGAAAGCCTGAGCGCGCGGGCCCGGGCGGCAGGCCGATGTCGCGCCGGATATGCGCGGGCAGGTTGCGCAAGCACCGGTGGCGTGTTGGCCTTGTCACAAAGCGGAAGGAGGCACGGCGCATGGGGCTCTCCTTTCAGGCGACAAGACGGCGCGCGGCGCGCAGTTGCGCGGCGAGGTCTTCGACCGGCCCGTTGACAAGGCGGGTGCCCGTTTCGCGCACGACGAGCGCGGGGATGGATCGCACCTGAAGCCGCCGGGCAAGCTGGCGGTCGGCATCAACGGCCAGCGCCGTGGCGGGGTCGTCAAAGATCTCGGCAAAGGGACCGGCTTCAAACCCAAGGTCCCGCGCGGCCTCAAGAACCACTGTCGTGCTGGCCACGTCGCGCGCCTGTGACAGGTGCGCCTCTTGCAGGCGGTCGAACATGGCCCAATGCGCCGCCTGCCCGCCCATGCGTTCCGCAGCCTTGCAGCCGAGAGCCGCCGTCATCCCATGGGGATAGTCGAAGCGCGCGGCGCGCATGGCGTCGATGTCGATCCGCTCCGGCTGGTCGCTGGCCTGACGACAGGCAGTCCAGTGACCAAGTATGGTCTCGCGCGCCTTCGCAGGGCTGCCCCAACGGCTGGCCATTTCGTCCCGGTCGGCTTGCAGAACGAAGGTGCGGTGGCGGATGTCGAGGTCGAACCGCTCCGCCAGCACATGCATCCGTGACGAGATGTTGAAGCACCAGCAGCAAACGACATCGTGAAAGAAGTCGATGGTCAGGGCGGGCATCACGCGGCCTCCTCATTCTGGTCGGCCGCGGCCAGCCGTGCCGCGATCCGGGCGACATGCGCCCCCTGGAAACGGGCGCCGGCGAGATCGGTCTCGGTCGGACTGCGAGACCCGTCGGCCCCGGCGATGGTGCCTGCGCCATAGGGCGCGCCGCCAACGATCTCGTCAGCCGTGGTCTGACCGGCGAAGCTGTAGGGCATGCCTGCGATCAGCATCCCGAAATGCTGCAACGGGATCTGGAAGGTCAGCAGGGTTGCTTCGTGCCCGCCATGCTGCGACCCGGTGGAGGCGAAGACCGCCGCAACCTTGCCGACAAGGGCATTGCGCGCCCAAAGCCCGCCCGCCTGATCGAGGAAGGATTTCATCTGTCCGGCCATCATCCCGAACAGCGTGGGGGTGCCGAAGATGATCGCGTCGTAGTGTTCGAGATCGGCAGGCGCGGCGACAGGCGTGTCATCGGAGATGAATCCGGCCTTCTGCCGGATGTCCTGTGGCACGGTTTCGGGCACGCGGCGCAGATCGACCTGGCTGCCGGGGACGCTGCGCGCGCCTTCGGCTTCGGCCTCTGCCATACGGCGCACATGGCCATAGCTGGAATAGTAGAGAACAAGAATGCGGGTCATGGGATCCTCTCTGGGCGTCGGTGTGTCGATGCCTTGGAAGATCGGGGATGCGGGGCGCGGGAATAACCGCCCGGTTGTCACATCATTCTTTACGCAGACTGAAGAATGTCAGCCTCGCAGAGCAGCCCGCAGATGGTCGAGAAAGGCTGTGACACGAGCATCCATGCCGAGGCGCGAAGCCGTTACCGCGAAAATGACGGGTGCAGGCAGTTCCCACTCGGGCAGAACACGTACCAGATCTCCCCGCGCTTCTGGTGCGTTTGAAACGAAATCGGGCAGCGTGCCGATTCCCTGGCCCGCGATCAGCAGGTCCCGCAGAACCAAGCTGTTGCCCACCCGCACCTGTGGGTCCAACGCGACCGATACGGTGCCCTCCGGTCCTTCCAGCGACCAATGTGTCAGGTGGTCCGCCAGGAGGAAGCCGATCACCGGGTGGGTCGGGATATCCTGCGGACGTTCCGGGGCGCCCGCCCGCGCAAGATAATCTGGTGCGGCGAAGATCCGTTGCCGCATGGTGCCGATCTTTCGAGCCACAAGCGCGGAATCCGGCATCGCAGACCGGATTCGGATCGAGACGTCGAAGCCCCCCTCGACCATGTCGACAACGCGGTCATCCATCGAAAGCGTGAGCCGCAGATCAGGATAGGCTTGCAGGAAGCCGGGCAGAAACGGGGCGATCACCGTCTGCCCGAAGGAACTGGAGGCATTGACCCTCAGATGCCCCCGCACTGCTCCTGCGCCATCGCGGATACGCGTCTCCACCCCGCTGACTGCATCAAGAATACCAGCGGCCTCGTCATAGTAGAGCCGCCCCGCATCGGTCAGAGACATTGAACGCGTGGTCCGGGTGAGGAGCGTGCTGCCAAGGCTTTCCTCCAGCAGCTTGATCTCGCGGCTCAGCAGCGCTGGCGACACACCCAGATCCTCCGCCGCACGCGAGAAGCTGCCACGTTCGACGATACGGCGGAAGGCATGCATGACCGAAAGCTTGTCCATCTGCTCAGGCGCGTCGACAGTTTGACATGAAAACTCTGAAGCTCCTGCAGAGGGTAGAGGCCGGGGGCACGCGCTTGGTGCTTGCGTAGAAAGTTAGCATGGTGCGCCTTCGGTATCCATCCGGGCGGATGTGTTCCGAACGCCACGGGCGAATTCCGTCAAGTCTCTACGCTGCTTCGGAAGCCCATGCGAACCCGGCAGACTGCGATCACATGCCGGCGCAGGGACTCTTTTGCACACATAGGTTGATGGCCTTGCGTCCACTATCCGCGGACAGACTTATCCCACAGCCTCAGTGACAGGGATGCCGAGTGCGGTGTAGCCGTTCAGGACGGCGATACGGACCTGGAGCGCCGCAACCTGACGGTCGAAATCCCGTGCCATGAGCCGCTGGCCCGGCAGTTTCACGCAATGCCTCTTCGTTTCGGCGCGGCTTCTGCGGTGGTATCCATTCCATCGTCTCCATAGGGCGCGACCAAGGTATCTGGAGACGCGCAGGGCCTCGTTTCGGGCGACAGCGCCAGCGGTGACGGCCCTCCATGGCTTGGCATTCTTGCGGGGCGGGATGACGGCATGGGCGCCGCGGTCAGCAATGGCATCGTGGCATTTGCGCGTGTCGTAGGCGCCATCTGCCGTGACGCTGCCGATTTCCTGGTCCTCCGGTATCTGGCTGAGCAGGTCGGGCAAGGCCGGTGCATCGCCAATGTGGCTTTCGGTGATCTCGACAGCCTGGATTTCCAAGGTTTCCTCGTCGATCCCGAGGTGAATCTTGCGCCAGACACGCCGTTTGGGACCACCATGTTTGCGGGCGCGCCACTCACCTTCACGCTCGACCTTGAGCCCAGTGCTGTCCACTGCCCGGCAGTGCATCACGTAGTGATGTCACGAGAGGGGATCAGAAGGTGCAGTGAGCCGCTGGAGCCTCGATACGGGATGTTCACAGCCAGCTTCTTCTGGCGACGGGGCAGCGTGCTGAAGTCCGGGACTGTCCAGTCAAGACCGATTAGGCGCAACAGGCGCTCAACGAAGCCGGTCGTCTGCCGCAACGCCATGCCAAACAGCACCTTCATCGTCAGGCAGGTCTGGACGGCCGCATCGCTGTAGGTCCGTTGGCGGCCACGCCTGCCTGTCGGCACGGCATCCCAGGTCATCGCAGGGTCGAACCAGACTGTCAGCGAGCCACGGCGCCTGAGCGCTTCATTGTAGGCCGGCCAGTTCCGGGTCTCGTAAATCGGGGGTGTCGGTCTGCTCATGAGCTCCAGCTACCACGCTGGATTCACGAGATGAATCCCTCACGGGATTTGTGCAACAGAGTCAGCGTGCTCAAACCCCGATTTGTGCAATAATACCGCCAGGTGGAGCGGCTACCGTGAAAACACTGAGGAAAGGATGGCGGAGAGGCCCTTCGCGTCTTCCTCGGTAAAGGCATCGGGCTGGTCGCTGTCGATATCGAGAACCGCGATAATCTCGCCCGCCATGTTGCGAACTGGCAGGACAATCTCCGACCGAGTCGTGGACGCACAGGCGATATGGCCGGGGAAGGCATCGACATCAGGCACCAACTGCACCTCGCCCGTGCGGGCCGCGGCACCGCAAACGCCCTTGTCAAAGGGGATCTGCAGACAGCCGTGACCGCCCTGATAGGGGCCGATCTTGAGCAGCTCCGGTTCGGTCACGCGGTAGAAGCCCGTCCAGTCGAAGCGATCATCGGCGTGATGGATCTCGCACGCGAGTGTCGCCATGAGCGCGATCTCGTCGGTTTCTCCGCAGGTGAGGGCGGCGATGGTTTTCGTGAGGCTGGCGTAGTCGAGGGACATGGGCGGATTGCTCCTTTGTCAGGGGTTTCGCCGCGCATTGCGCGTCGACCCGCGGGGGATCCTCCCCCGCACCCCCTGAGGTATTTGGGCCAAGATGAAGGGATCAGGGCCGTTCGATGGCGATGGCGGTGCCTTCTCCTCCACCGATGCAGATCGCTGCGATGCCGCGTTTCAACCCGCGCTTTTCCAGCGCGTTGAGCAGGGTAACCATGATCCGCGCGCCGGAGGCCCCGATCGGGTGGCCGAGCGCGCAGGCACCGCCATTCACGTTCACCTTGTCATGGGGCAGGCCCATCTTGTGCATGAAGGCCATGGGCACCACGGCGAAGGCCTCGTTCACTTCCCACAGGTCCACGTCCTCCTTGGACCAGCCGAGGCGGGCGAGCAGTTTCTCTGCGGCGGGGACGGGGGCTGTGGTGAACCAGCCGGGTTCCTGTGCATGGCTTGCGTGGCCTAGGATGCGGGCTCGGATCGGCAGGCCCTTGGCCGTAGCCACGGTTTCGCGGGCCATGACGAGGGCTGCCGCGCCGTCGGAAATCGACGAGGAATTGGCTGGCGTCACCGTGCCATCCCTGCGGAAGGCGGGTTTCAGCTGCGGGATCTTTTCGGGACGGGCTTTGGCGGGCTGTTCGTCTTCGGCCACGACCGTCCAGCCGTCATGCGCGCCTGCAGTCACGGAGCGGTCGCCGTAGCGGCCCCCGATAGAGACCGGCGTCACCTCATCGGCAAACGCCCCCGATGCCTGCGCCTCCAGCGCGCGGGACAGGGAGGCGAGCGCGTAATCGTCCTGCGCCTCGCGGGTGAATTGGAAGCTTTCGGCGCAGTCTTCGGCGAAGGTGCCCATCAGGCGACCCTTGTCATAGGCATCTTCCAGCCCGTCGAGGAACATGTGGTCGATGGTGCGGCCATGGCCGATGCGAGCGCCGCCGCGCATCTGAGGCAGCAGGTAGGGGGCCTCTGACATGCTTTCCATACCGCCCGCGACCATCAGATCCGTCTGGCCCAGTGCCAGCTGATCATGGGCGATCATCGCGGCCTTCATGCCCGATCCGCACATCTTGTTCAGCGTTGTCGCGGGCACATCCTGGCCAAGCCCGGCCTTGAACCCGGCCTGACGTGCGGGGGCCTGGCCCTGACCGGCTGGCAGGACACAGCCCATCAGAAGCTCCTGCACATCGGCGGCGGAGGCCCCGGCCTGCTCCAGCGCGGCCTTGATCGCAGCCCCGCCGAGATCGGACGCCGTTACGCCGGAAAAACACCCCTGAAACCCGCCCATGGGCGTTCGGGACGCGCCGCAGATCACCACGTTTTCCATAAAACTCTCCGTTTCTTCCCCGAGTGGCTGGATACCGTTTGGAAAGGATTGCTGTCTAGGGTGCTTGCGCCAAGCGAAAGGACGCAGCTTATGGAGATTACATTGGAACCCAAGGGGCCGATCGCGCTGTTGCATGTCGTGCCCGATCGCATTGACGCCTCTGTTGCCATCCAGTTCAAGGACCGGTTTCGTGACCTTGTACGCGACTGGGACGGGCCGGTTGTTCTGGACTTGCAGAACGTGACCTTCCTGGACAGTTCCGGGCTCGGGGCTGTCGTTGCGGCGCGCAAATTGCTGGGGGAGGGGCGGCAGCTGGATCTGTCGGGTCTGACCCCTGCGGTGGATAAGGTGATGCGGCTGACACGCATGAACCAGGTCTTTCCCATCCACGGGTCGGTGGAAGAGGCTTTGGCCGCCCATGGTGTTGCCCCCGCGGCATGAGCGTTCGGGATCTGCCATCACCCCGGCAAGGGGACCCTCCGCGTGGCGTTGCCCTGGGGTGGGCCTGCACCCGTCGGTTCGAGGCGCAACCGGCGCTTGTCAGCGTCGAACTACTTGGGCTGAACCAGACGCTCATTCAGCTTGGCCTGCCGATCGAACAGCTTTTTACGCTGGAACTGGTGCTGGCAGAGGTGCTGAACAATGTCGTGGAACATGCCTATCAGGACAGGGGCGAGGGCAGTATCGAGCTGAGCGTTTCCGTACATGACGGTTTCATCCATTGCGGCGTGACCGATTTCGGCGCACCGATGCCGGGCGGTGCGCTGCCACCTGCCCGCCGCCACTCCCCCGAGGCGCTGGCTCTTCAGGATCTGCCAGAGGGCAGTTTCGGATGGGCCCTTATCCGGGACCTGACGACCGGGCTGGACTACAGCCGGGACGAGGGGATCAACCGGCTGAGCTTTCGGATTAGCCTTGGGGATTGAACAACACCCACCCTGCGCAGCAACTGTTTCCGCAATGGGTTAACCATTCTCGAAAATGCCCCAATTGTTCCGCACCCGTGCCGGGAATCCCCTCGATAAGAGAAGGGTAGCTGCAATGGCTTCCCTCGGTGCCGTGTCTGAAAGCCCCCACCCAGTGGCGCGGTGCCGAGGTCCATTGCCCTGCCTCCCCTTGTCACCGCCGACAATTGTCCTACCGTAGCGCCGAAGCGATACGAGAGGTCAGAATGCGCGATTTTCACCTTCCCGGACGGTCTGCGGTCTTCGCCGATAATGGCATGTGCGCCACGTCCCACCCTCTGGCGGCCAAGGTCGCCATCAGCCTGCTGGAACAGGGTGGGAATGCCGTGGATGCGGCCATTGGCGCTGCGGTGCTGCTTGGGATTTGCGAACCGCAGATGACCGGGATCGGGGGCGACTGCTTTGCCCTGGTCAAACGCCCCGAAAGCGATGAGATCGTTGGGCTGAACGCCTCCGGCCGCGCGCCGGCGGGGCTGTCCGCCGCCGACCTGCGCGCCGCCGGGTACAAGACAATGCCGGAACGGGAGGCGGCTGCCGTCACGATCCCCGGCGCAGTTGATGGGTTTTGCCGGTTGCAGGGCGACATGGGCAAGCTGACGATGGCCGAGGTTCTGGCCCCCGCCATTCACTACGCCGAGGCGGGCATCCCCGTCGCGCCGCGTGTGGCACAGGACTGGAGCGAGGAAGCCTATGAATTCAAAGGCCGCGCGCGCGAGATCTTTCTGAAAGACGGGCGCCCCTATCGCGTTGGCGAACATTTCCGCGTACCCGGACAGGCAGAGGTGCTGCGCCGGATCGCAAGCGAGGGCCGCGCCGGGTTCTACGAGGGCGAGGTGGCCGAAGACATGGTCAACAGCCTGCGTGCGCTTGGCGGCACCCACACGCTGGAGGATTTCGCCGCGACCGCCTGTGACTACGTCACGCCGATCCGTACCCGCTATCGCGGGGCGGAACTGATTGAACTGCCGCCGAACGGGGCGGGCGCGATGGCGCTGCTGATGGCGAATATGCTGGAAGGCCATGACATCGCCGCGATGGACCCTGATGGGGCAGAGCGCGCACATCTGGAGATCGAGGCCGCGAAGCTGGCCTTCGACGCGCGGGATCGCTTCATCGCCGATTCTGGCTTTGTTCGGCATCTCGACCACATGCTGTCACCCGATACGGCCAAGGCGCTGTCCGCCCTGATCGACCCCGGAAAGGCCCTGACCTCGATCAAGGACAAGACCGAGAACATCCACAAGGAAACCGTCTATATCACCGTCGTGGATAGCGACCGGATGGTGGTGTCGCTGATCTATTCGATCTTCAAGGATTTCGGGTCGTGCATCGCCACTGACCGCTTCGGCATCCTGTTCCAGAACCGGGGCTGCGGCTTCACTCTGGAAGAGGGCCACCCGAATGAGGCCATGGGCGGCAAGCGCCCCATGCACACGATAATTCCCGCGATGATGCGCGAGGCCGATGGCAGCCTGACCGCTTTCGGGGTCATGGGCGGGGCCTATCAGCCGATTGGCCATGTCCGATATCTCAGTAATATCGTCGATTTCGGGATGCATCCGCAGCAGGCCATCGACGCGCCGCGCTGCTTCCCCGTGGGCGGTGAGGTGCGGATCGAAAACGGCTATGCGCCCGAGATGCAGGCGGAGCTGGCCGCGAAGGGCCACAAGCTGGACCGCCCGCTGCGCCCCATCGGTGGCGGGCAGGCGATCCGGATCGACGCGAAAACCGGCGTGTTGCAGGGGGCATCGGACCCTCGCAAGGACGGCTGCGCGCTAGGCTATTGAAGGAACGATCATGCCCATAACCCCTGTGAAAACCCTGGTGGCCGAGGCAAAGGCTGTCATCGAAACGATCAGCCCCGCAGACGCATTGGCGCGGGCCGAGGCGGGCGATGCCCTGTTGGTCGATATCCGCGATGTGCGGGAGCTGGACCGTGAGGGCCGCATCCCCGGTGCCTTCCATGCGCCGCGTGGGATGCTGGAATTCTGGATCGACCCGGACAGCCCTTACCACAAGCCGCCGCTGGCCACCGACAAGACACTGGTCCTGTTTTGCGCCAGCGCGTGGCGGTCTGCCCTGTCGGCAAAGGCCCTGCAGGAGATGGGGGTCGAGAACGTGGCAGAGATCGACGGTGGCTTCACCGCGTGGAAAAAGGCCGGTCTGCCGGTTGACTGACGCCTAGTTCAGCTGAAACTCGAGCGGGTAGTAGCCGTCCCGGAACTCGCCGAACAGGTCCGGCAGATCGGGGTGATCGACGGGTTCGCCAGTGTCGTCGGGCACCAGGTTTTGTTCCGAAACATAGGCCACGTAATAGGTCTGATCGTTCTCGGCCAGAAGGTGATAGAAGGGCTGTTCGCGGGACGGGCGCGACTCAGGGGGAATCGCGTCGTACCATTCCTCGGTATTCGCAAACTCGGGGTCCACATCGAAAATTACCCCGCGAAACGGGTGTTTACGGTGCCTGACCACCTGGCCAAGCGTGAATTTCGCGCGTGTCTTGAGCATCGGATTGCGCCCCCTTACCCCCTCTCCTAAACCCCGGGTCGGGGGCTTGTCCATCCGGGAGCAGCCGAATCAAGGGAAACAGATTGTGAACCTCGTCCTGACAGTGCTGGAGATCGTGGCCCCGGTCTTCCTTCTGGCGGCCACGGGCTTTGGCTGGCGGAAATTCGGTCTCGACTACCCGGTGGAGTTCGTCACGCGGTTGGCGATGACCATCGCGGTGCCCTGCCTGATCTTCACCGCGCTGATGCAGACCGAGATCGACCCGGCGGCGCTGTCGGCGATGACGCTGGCCTCGCTGCTGGCTTATGCGCTGATGGGCGTCCTGTCGGCGGGTCTGATCCTTGTGGCGGGGATCGACCGGCGCACGTTTCTCGCCCCGACGATCTTTGGCAACACCGGCAATCTTGGTCTGCCGCTGGCGCTGTTTGCCTTTGGCGACGCGGGGCTTGGCTATGGCGTCGTCATCTTCGCAATCATGGCGGTGCTGTCCTTCACGATCGGCATTCGCCTGGTATCCGATCAGGCCTCGATCATGCGGGTGCTGCGCGAACCGATGGTCTGGGCCAGTTTGCTTGGGGCGATTTTTCTGTGGCAGGGCTGGCAGACGCCCCTCTGGCTGACCAACTCGCTGTCGCTTGCCGGGCAACTGGCCATTCCCTTGATGCTGTTCACGCTCGGCGTCGCGGTTGCGCGACTGACTCCGAAAGGGGTAGGGCGCGCGGTGCTGCTGTCACTGGCCAAGCTGGTCATCGGCATCTCGGCGGGCGTGGCAGCGGGATGGGCCCTTGGGCTGGAACAGGTGGCCTTTGCGGTGATCATTCTGCAAATGGCGACCCCGGTGGGTGTCTCGTCCTACCTGTTGGCTGAACGGTTCCGCGCCGATGCAGATGCTGTGGCCGGATATGTGGTGATTTCCACCCTGATCAGCGTGTTGACCCTGCCTATCCTCCTGTATTTCCTGCTCTGACCCCGTTCCCCCGTGCCGCGTTTTCGGGTAAGCTGTCGCAAACAAACAAAACTCGAGCAGGCAGATTTCATGAAACGCGCGATTCTTCTCGTGCTGCTATTGGCTGTTGCCGGATGCGGCGGCGGACCTAGGCCACCCCGGAACCTGGACAACGCGTGCCTTATCCTGAACGAACGCCCGGATATCGCCCGCGCGACCCGTCAGGCGGAACGCGAATGGGGTATTCCGGTCCATGTGCAGCTGGCCACGATCCATCAGGAAAGCAGCTTCGTCCACAACGCCCGAACCCCGCATCGCTATGCGCTTGGGGTTATTCCCCTTGGCCGACAAAGCTCGGCCTTTGGATACAGCCAGGCGCTGGACGGAACATGGGACGACTATCGGGACGCCACCGGCAGCCGCCGCGCCAACCGGACCGATATCCGCGACGCCACTGATTTCATGGGCTGGTACATGAACCGGTCAGTGGAACGGCTTGGCATAGCCCCCGATGATGCGCGCAATCAGTACCTTGCATATCACGAGGGCCATTCGGGCTATGCACGGGGCAGCTACAACGCCAAACCGTGGCTGCTGCGCGTCGCCTCCCGAGTGGATGAACGGGCCGAAATGTATGAACGCCAATTGGTCGGGTGCCGCCGCTAGGCGGCCCGGCTATTCGGTGATTCCACGATCTCTCAGTTCCTGCGGGATGTTGAAATGGCGGGCCGGGATATTCCCGCCCTCTTCCAGTTCACCCAGGATCACCGTGGTGTTGAACCCGGTTGAATCCGTTACGATCCACTGGCGCAGTTCGACCGGCTCGTCCGTGAAGACGAGTGTGATGTAGCCGATATCGGGCTCGTCCGGGTCTTGGGCGATGATCCGCGTGGTGGTCTCATCGCCCTCATGCGACAGGATCATGTCCGACCGGTCGAGGTCCACATTCCGCGCCAGGATCAGGTTCAGGGGCGTGCGCCGCAGCGGGTACTGCTCGGGCGCCGTATTGGCCCGGTCGTCGAAAATGGCGACCTGCCCGCCGCCGGCCATGACCAGCAACTCGCTGTCATCATATTCGAACCGCATCCGTCCGGGCCGCTGGATGTAGAGCGTGCCGGTGGCAATCGCCCCGTCATCGCTGATTTGGGTAAAACTGGCCTCTGCCGTGCGCAGATCGTTCAGATAGTCTGACAGATCAGACAGCGGAATCGGGTCGGCCATCGCGGGGAGGGCGGTGCAGGCGGCAAGCGCCGTGGCGAGAATAAATCGTGTCATGGGTTCCATTTAATCACCACCAAGGCGCTTTGCACCTCACGTCCGCGCGATAGGGCGGATTACTGCTCAGGCACCAGCACCTCGCGCTTGCCGACATGGTTGGCGGAACTGACGACGCCCTCATCCTCCATCTGCTCGACCAGCCGCGCGGCCTTGTTGTAGCCGATGGCCAGCTTGCGCTGGATGTATGAGGTGGAGCATTTCCGGTCCTTCGCAACGATCGCCACCGCCTGATCATAGAGCGCATCTTCGCCGGTCGTGTTGCCGCCAAGGCCCAGAACCGCATCGATATCGCTTTCGCGGTCGTCGTCGGGGCCGTCCAGAACGGAGGCGGCATAGTCGGGCGGACCGAAGCTCTTCAGATGGCTCACGATTTCCTCAACCTCTTCGTCGCTTACGAAGGGGCCATGCACGCGGGTGATCTTCGCCCCGCCCGCCATATACAGCATGTCGCCCATGCCAAGCAGTTGCTCGGCCCCCTGCTCACCCAGAATGGTGCGGCTGTCGACCTTGGACGTGACGTGGAAGGAGATCCGCGTCGGGAAGTTTGCCTTGATCGTGCCGGTGATCACGTCCACGGACGGGCGCTGCGTGGCCATGATGATGTGAATACCGGACGCCCGCGCCATCTGCGCCAGACGTTGAATGCAGGCCTCGATTTCCTTGCCCGCGACCATCATCAGGTCGGCCATCTCATCGACGATGACGACGATATAGGGCATCTTTTCAGGCGCGAATTCCTCGGTTTCAAAGATGGGATCGCCGGTTTCATCGTCGAACCCGGTCTGCACCGTGCGGCTGAACATCTCGCCTCGGTCCTGCGCATCCTTCACCCGGCCATTGTAGCCGTCGATGTTGCGCACGCCCATCTTGGACATCTTGCGATAGCGTTCCTCCATCTCGCCCACGACCCATTTCAGGGCAACAACCGCCTTCTTAGGGTCGGTCACCACGGGGCTGAGCAGATGAGGGATGCCGTCATAGACGGACAGTTCCAGCATCTTCGGGTCGATCATGATCAGGCGGCAATCCTCTGGCGTCAGCTTGTACAGCAGGCTGAGGATCATCGTGTTGATCGCCACGGATTTACCCGAGCCGGTGGTCCCCGCAATCAGCAGGTGGGGCATCTTGGCGAGGTTGGCGACGATGGGATCGCCACCAATATCCTTGCCAAGCGCCAGCGGCAGTTTCTGAGTGCCATCACCGAAATCGCGGCTGGCGAGAATCTCGCGCAGGACCACCTTTTCGCGGTGCTGGTTGGGCAGTTCGATGCCGATCACGCTACGCCCGGGCACGGTCGAGACACGGGCCGACAGGGCAGACATGCTGCGCGCGATATCATCGGCTAGACCAATCACCCGGCTGGCCTTCAGGCCCGGTGCCGGTTCCAGTTCGTACATGGTGACGACGGGGCCGGGGCGGACGGACACGATCTCGCCCTTCACGCCGTAATCATCCAGCACGTTTTCCAGCATCCGCGCGTTTTCCTCCAACGCCTCGTCGCTGAGGTGGTGGCGCTGGATGCTGGCCGGGCTGGTCAGCAGGTTGAGCGGCGGGAATTCATAGGCCTGCTTGGCGTCATCCAGCGGCAGGGTTGGCTGCGCCTCGGCCCGCGCGGCGCGCGATTGCGGCAGGGTCCGGCGTTGCAGGGGCTGCACCACACGCTTGGGTTCCTGGGTCGCGACGGGCGGGGCGGCATGGGCAACTGTGCGCTCAGAGTGCGGCAGCGGGATCGTTTCGACGGGCATCTCCTCGACGAAATCCGGTTCTGCATAGGCTTGCGGCTCGGGCTGGTGCGTGCGTGCGGCGGTCAGCGGCGGCTCCACGCGCGAGGCCGTCAGGGGCGGTTCCACGCGGGCGGCGGTGATCGGCGGTTCCACGCGGGCCGACATATGCTCTGCCCGGCGCGCGGCCACGGCGGCCTGCACCGCCGATTGCGGTTCTTCCATCTCGGGTTCCACCACGGTGCCGGGGCGGCGCACGCGGCTTTGGATCACCGAGGCGATCTTGTTGCGGATGCGGTCGTCATCCGGGGCTTCCAGATCGGCGGGGGCGACGGGGGCACGCTCCACCAGTTCAGGCTCCGGCTCTACGACCCGCTCACGGCGCAGGATCGGCGGCATCCTGTCCAGTAGGCCAAAGCGCGGGCGGGGAGCGTCTTCTTGGTCATATTCCGGTTCGTCATATGCCAACGCATCATCGTCATAGGATTCCATCGGGGCTGCGGTCCGGCTGCGACGGCGCGCATGCATCTGCATTGCGGCCTGCCCGGCCCCACGACCGGCCTGCCCGAACATCGCCCCGATCCAGGCGAAGGAGTTCACCAAACCGATCAGCATGAACCGCAGGGCAATGCGCATTTCGCGCCCGTTCACGCCAAGCACAAACAGGCCAAGGGCAATCAGTGTCAGGAAAGACAGGGCGGCGAGGATCTTGAGACCGGTGCCAATGGCAAATGGCAGCACGTTCAGCAGGGCACCAAGCACGGTATCGCCGAAGACACCGCCGAGGCCATAGCTTTGTTCCCAGGTGACAGGGGGCTGATGGGTCGCGGCATAGATCGCGGCTAGCGCCACCGCGATTGGCAGGAAGATGATGCGGCCAAGCGCCCTTTCGCCACCCAGATGGGCGGCCAGCCGCACGCCCCAGACCAGCGCGCCTAGCGCAAGACCATAGGCGCCCCAGCCCACCACCAGCATCAGAAGCGCCGCGCAGGAGGCCCCGAAGCGCCCAAGCAGGTTTTGCGGCACCGCGTCCGTGGCGGCCCACCAGCTGGGATCATCGGGGTTGTAAGAGGCCAGCATCAGGGTCAGGGCAATCCCGGTCAGGATCAGCACAATCCCGAGCGCCTCGCGCCCGCGCTTTTCCAGCGCCGCCTGCATAGAGCTGTCCAGCAGCGGATCCCTCTGTCGCGTCTGATAAGCCATATCCCGTCACCTCACCTTGCATACAGGCAGTCGCGCAGCTTGATCAGCCCGCGCCGCATGTCGTCTTTTTCTGCCACCATCGCCACGCGAATCCGGTCCGCACCGGGCGTATGGCCATTCACATCGCGGGCCAGATAGGACCCGGGCAACACCCGAACCCCGGCCTCGCGCCAAAGTTTCACCGTTGCCGCCTCGTCGTTTTCGACGGGCAGCCACAGGAAGAACCCGGCCTGTGGCGGCGTGTAGCCGTCGAGACCAGAAAAAACCTCGTCCGCAATCGCGTATTTCTCGGCATAGAGCGCGCGGTTCGTGGCCACGTGATCTTCATCCGACCACGCCTGAGCCGCCACCGCCTGTAATGGCCCCGGCAGGGGGGCACCGGCATAGGCGCGCAGCTGCTTCAGGCGTTTGATGCTTTCCGTCCCGCCAGCGGCAAAGCCCGAGCGCAGACCGGCAAGGTTCGACCGCTTGGAGAGCGAGTTGAACAGCACCACTCGTTCCGGGTCCGCGCCCATTTGGGCGGCGACCTGCAACGCTCCGGGCGGTGGAGTATCGCGGTAGATCTCGGAATAGCACTCATCCGCGAAGATCTGGAAATCGTAGCGCTCGGCAAGCCCGATCAGTTCGTGCCAATAGGCTTCACTCGCCAAGGCCCCCTGCGGGTTCGCAGGCGAGCAGATATAGGCCACGGCGGTGCGGTTCAGCACATCCTCAGACAGGCCCGCATAGTCGGGCAGGTTCCCGGTGGCGTCCGTCGCGGGCACATAGACCGGCTCTGCGCCTACAGCCAGCGCGGCCACCGCATAGACCTGATAAAACGGGTTGGGCGTCAGAACGACAGGTTGCTTGCCACGCTTGGTTTCCGGGCAGAGCGCGATGCAGGCGTTGAACAGCCCTTCGCGCGTACCGTTCAGGGGCAGGATCTGGGTAGAGGCGTCGACGCTCACCCCATAGCGGCGCGCGATCCATCCAGAGATCGCCGCCTGCAAGTCCGGCGTGCCGTCATTGGCCGGGTATTTCCCGAACCCGGCTGCGTTTTCCGCGATGATCTGCGGCACCCAGTCGGGGAAGGAATGTGTCGGCTCCCCGATCGTCATGTTGATCGGATCGGCCCCCGGCGCATGGGGGTCGAGAAGCGCCCGAAGACGCGGGAACGCGTATGCTGGCAGGTTCGAAAACCGCTCAGGAAATGCCATATCTGCCTCTGGTTCAGGGTCGTTTTTCGCCCTGTTTGTCGGCAGGTTAACGGCTTGCGCGGCTTTGGTCCAGAAAAACGAACGCCTTCAGGGCGATTGCGGGGCGGGGCTGTGGCCTTCAGGCCAATGCCGTTTCCACCGCCTTGCCAGCCCTCAGCAAGGCCTCCTCGCCGAATGGCTGGCCAAGCAGCATGATGCCCGTGCCCGGCACCCCTGTCGGGATGGTCAGCGCAGACAGTCCCATCAGGTTACCCACGCGCGTATTGCGCAGCGTCAGAAGGTTCTCGGTGACGTAGTACTCGTCATCTTCCATCAGGCGACCCGCATGGGGCGGCAGATTAGGTGCGGTCGGCAAGAGCACCGCGTCGTAACCCGCCACCTGCGCCGCCCATTCGCCGCGCAAGTGGTCGAGGAACTGCCATGCCGACACGTAGTCCGCCGCCGCGAACCCTGCACCGGACCGGAACCGGTCCAGAATACGCGGGAACATCTTTTCGGGTGCAGCTTCTATCGCGTGTTTCCACGTTCCATAGGCCTCAGATGTGAAAAGGATTGGCGACAGGTCCATCGCCGCTTCGATCCCGTCCACGGTGCCACGGGTGATCTGCGCCCCCGCCTGCGCCATCCGGTCAATCGCATGGGCAAAGCCCGCCGCTGGCTCCTCACGCACATCATCGGTGTAGGTATCCAGCACAAGGAACCGCCGCCCTTTCAGGCTCACCCCTTCAAGATCGGCGGGCTTGCTCCCCTCCATGACCGCGAGCAGCAATGCGCAATCCTCAACGGATTTTGCCAGCGGACCGACCGTGTCAAACCGTGCGCAAAGAGGCACGACACCCGCCAGAGACAGCCGCCCGGAGGTCGTCTTCAACCCAACCAAGTCATTGAACGCAGAGGGTATTCGTACCGATCCGCCGGTATCAGACCCGATCCCCGCAGGGGCCAGTCCCCAGGCTGTAGAGGCCGCGGCCCCCGACGAAGACCCGCCCGGCACAAGCTCAGGATCATGGATATTGGGCGGTGTTTCCGTCACCGGGTTGATGCCGAGGCCAGAGAAGGCCAGTTCGCTCATATGCGTCTTGCCTAGGCAGACCATGCCGGCCCGCGTCGCATTGGCCAGCACCTCGCAATCTGCATCCGGCACACGCCCCGACAACAGGTCAGACCCCGATTTCGTTTCATCCCCGGCGCTGTCGAACAGATCCTTCCAGGACAGCGGCACCCCGTCCAGCAACCCGCGCCGGACCCCGAGCCGGGCCCGTTCCGACGCAGCCGCCGCTTCCGCCCGTGCCCGATCCGCTGTCACCACGGAAAAGATTCGGTCGGCGTAGGCGTGCCCCGCGATGGCCTGCAGATAGGCATCCGTCAGCTCCGCCGGGTCGATCTCTCCCGCCCCGATCGCGCGGCCCAGATCCGCCACCCCGAGTGTCTGCCAATCGTCCCGCATCGCCTGTCCTCCGCCATGTTGTCGCGGGCCACGCTAGCGGGGTCATGCCACATGGACAATCCCGCGTATGTGCCCATATTGCAGGGCATGGCAATGGACTCCGATATCCTGATCGTCGGCGGCGGCTTGAACGGCCCCTGCCTTGCGCTGGCCCTTAGCCAGGCGGGCCTGACCAGCACCGTGATCGACGCGCTGCCGGTGGAAACCAGTGACAGTGACCGGTTCGATGGCCGCTCCTACGCGCTGGCATTGGCCTCGGCCCGACTGCTGATGGCCCTCGGTATCTGGGAGGATGTGAAAACCAACGCGCAGCCCATGCTGGAGATCAAGGCCAGCGACGGGCGCGCGGGCGAAGGCCCCGCGCCGTTCTTCCTGCATTTCGACCATGCCGAGATCGAGGAAGGCCCGATGGGCTACATGCTGGAAGACCGCTTCCTGCGTCATGCCCTGCTGACCCGGATGCAGGCCGATCCCAACATCACCCATCTGCCCGGCACGCGCGTGGTCGCGCAGGACACCACCGGCCCGGCCAGCGTCACGCTGGAGGATGGGCGTACCCTGACCGGTCGCCTGTTGGTCGGTGCAGACGGGCGGCAAAGCGGCACCGGTGCCCGGGCTGGCATCAAGCGGCAGGGTTGGGACTACGGCCAGACAGCGCTGGTCTGTTCCCTGAAACACGATCTGCCCCATCACGGTATCGCCCATCAGTTCTTCATGCCCGCGGGACCGCTCGCCATCCTGCCCCTGCCCGGAAACCGCTGTTCCATTGTCTGGAGCGAAACCCACGCCCGCGCCGCCGAAATCAACGCGCTCGGCGATGACGACTATCTAGACGTGCTGCGCCCGCGCTTCGGCGACTTCCTGGGCGAGATCGCGCTTGATGGCGACCGCTTCACCTATCCGCTGAACCTGACCATTTCCGAACGCTTCGTGGATGACCGTCTGGCGCTGGTAGGCGATGCCGCTCACGGGGTGCACCCGATTGCCGGTCAGGGCCTCAATCTGGGCCTTCGTGACGTGGGTGCCTTGGCCGAAGTCCTGACCGACGCCAAACGCCGGGGCGAGGATATCGCCAGCCTCCTGGTGCTCGAACGTTACCAGCGCTGGCGGCGCTTCGACACGGCCACGCTCGCCGCCTCGACCGACCTGATCAACAAGCTCTTTTCCAACGACAATCCCCTCCTGCGGGCGGGACGCGATCTGGGCATGGGCCTCATCAATGCCTTCCCCGCTGCCCGCCGCAGCTTCATCCGAGAGGCCGCCGGCCTGACCGGCGATGTCCCTCGCCTGTTGCAGGGCAAGCCGCTCTAGCTTCTCCTTGTGAAAATACTCCCGCCGGAGGCATCCCAAACCGGCCACAGGCGCAGCCCACAACGCAAATCACCACCATCAGCCACAAACCCGTGGCAACGCGGCCCGACGAGGCCTCCGGCGCAAGCCGGGGGTTGAGGAGGGCCGCTCCCGGGTCGACGCCGGCAGGCGGCGAAATCCCGGTCAGTTCATGTTGATATCCCGCCCAGCAGACCGGATCGAAACGGAAAATCCCGCCAGAACGTCGATCAAGGCAATCACCATCAGGGTGAAGAACAAGGACGTGGATGCCCCCGCCACCAGAAGGAACTCCACCAGGTAGACCACGAAAACGACCGTTGACAGCAGGTGGTCGATGATCGACGCCATCCCGGTGATGGTCGATTTCATGATCTCCACGAACAGAACCAGCAGCGCCACCAGCACGATCACGTCCCCGATGGTCATCGCCCATGTCCCGCCCGACATCATCTCGACCGTGAACAAAGACCGGGCGAACGGGTCATCTCCCCCCATCAGGCCAAAGAGACCCAGATTGAAGAGGATCAGGGGGATGACGAGCAACGGGATCTTGGAAAGCATGGCAATGGGTCCTGAAGAGAAAGAATGCAGCCTCATCTAGCCTGTGACGGGAAAGCAGCGTCAAGTGTTTCAAACAGCTTTCGGCCCCGGCGCAACAAACGCGCGGGGCCTAGAAAAGCAGCGATTGCGATGGATCACCAGCCAGACAGCGGGATCGAGGCATTGTCGGCGGGGCGGTTGCCACGGGCCTGGTAGAAATCGGTATCGGCCGAATTGGTAGGCATGCCCATGTCCCGAAGACGATCAGCATCCATCCGTGCAAGCTTGCGGGCTTCGCGATAACTGCGGTCTTTCTCGATCAGGAAGGCCAGCAAGGTACGGATGCCACGCATTGGGCGGACGGGGTTGGTTTCAACAATGGCGGTATCTGCGGGGATGTTGATCAGGTTGGTCATATCAGGGTCTCCCTATGGGTCTGTTGTTTCGATGACCACAGATTGCCCCTTGCCCGTCAGACCAACGTGAAATCCCCCGTGAAAAAACGGACAGCCCGTGCAATAGTTTCGTAAAAATCGCATATTCTACCGCAAAAAGGGTTATTTCAACTTAGACATGAACTCGGATTCCGCGATCACGCTGCACCTGTCCGGCCCCTTTGGTGTCAGCGATCCACAGGGCCGAAACCTTGAAGGGCTGTCCCGCAGGGGGCAGGCACTGCTTGCGTATCTAAGCCAGCAGCGCGGGATGCAGGCCGAGCGGGGACGTCTTGCGGATTTGCTCTGGAGCGACCGATCCGAAGAGCAGTCCCGCGCCTCTCTCAGGCAGGAACTGTCTACGCTGCGCAAACTGCTTCCACCCGGCCTGTTGGATGCCAACCGGCAATCGGTCTGGCTCGATGGCGAGCGCGTGAAACTTGACCAGTCCGGCCAAGGAAGCTTCATGGATGGGTTCGATCTGGCGTCAGAAGGCTTCGAAGACTGGCTTCGTGAACGCCGCATGACCGGGGCGACGTCAAACGAAAACGACAGCGATGCGCAGGCGGAGTCGCATCCGGATATCTTCACAAGACCCGCCGTCCTGCTTTTTGCCTTCGAGGCACTGTCTGCCGACGAGAATGACGCCCTTATTGCCGCAAGCCTGATCGATGATCTCAAGATTACACTCAGCTATTGGCGCTGGTTCCCGGTGATCGGCCCCGAAGCGATCGGCTGGAAGACGGCGAAAGACGGGGACATGCGCAGCATCGCGGCGCAGGTGAATGCGCGATACGCCATTACTGGCACTCTGCGTTGCCTTGGCAACCGAATACGGATTTCTGTCAGCCTGACGGAAACAGAAACCGGGCGCCTGCGCTGGTCAGAGCAATTCGACGGAACACTCGATGATATCTTCGAGTTTCAGGAAGATGTGAGCCGCGCCATCGTGGCCCAGCTTGAACCGCAACTCGCCCGCGCCGAGGCGGTTCGGATCGAACGATCCCACCCGGCCTCGGTCGGACCCTGGCAACTGGTGGCGCAAGCCGAGGAAATCGACCGCAAGGGCGGCGAAGGCTACGGAACGCCGGAAAGCAACCTCGAACAGATGCATCTGATGGAAAGTGCATTGGCGCTGGATCCATGCTTTGCGCCGGCACATGCCCGCATCGGGCGGATCTATTTTCGGGCGGGGCTGCTGGATTGGTACGAGGACCGATTGGTGTGCTTTCACAAGGCCTTGGCAGCCACCAACCGCGCATTGGAAATCGACCCGGAAAACTGGGAGGCCCATGCCTATAACGGCCTGACGAATATCTTTGGCCTTCAGGAATATTCCAAAGGGCTACACCATGCCAACGAGTCGGTAAGGCTGAACCCCTCGGCCGCGCTGGCGCGCCATGCGCTTGGATGCGGTCTGGAATGGCTGGGGCGCCCGCAAGAGGCATTGGAGCATCTGAACCTGATCTTCCGGCTGAACCCCAATCACCCCAACCGCGCCGCGGCCCTCGGCGATATCACGACTTGTGAATTGTTTCGCGGCAACCGGGATCGTGCCATTGACGCTGCAAAACGCCTTTTCGACATTGCGCCGGGCTATGCAAGGGGTTTGCAGCGCTGCGTGGTGACCTTCGGCTATTTTGACGAAACCGATCTTGCAGCCCGGTCGCTGGACCTGCTGCGAGAGGCACAGCCCGGATTCGATGAAGCGTATATGCGTGAAACATATCCCTATGTTCGCCCCGAACATGTCGAGATGGTGCTGGAGGGAATGCGCAAGGCGGGCGCCTTCGACGCATAAAGGCGCTTAATCCAGCTTTCGTGCCTCGTCTTCCAGCATGATCGGAATGCCATTGCGGATCGGAAAGGCCAGCCCCGCAGCGCGCGAAATCAGCTCCCCTGCATCGGCATCGTAGGAGAGGGTGCCTTGTGTCACCGGGCAGACAAGGGCCTCCAGCATCTTGCGGTCGATTACCGAAGGCCGACTCATTGGATCACCTCATCGCTTGCGCCACCCCGGCAGGTGAATTCCATCAGCGCGGTGAGCGTTTCGCGCCGGTCCGTCAGGTGCGGAGCCTCCAGAAGCGCCTGTTTCTCCTCGACGCTGAACGGGCACAGCATCGACAGGGAATTGATCAGCAACTCGTCATCCGCCTCCTCCAGGCTGCCCCAGTCGGTTTGCAGTGCTGCCGCCTCGAAATAGCGCGACAGAAGCTTCAGGAACTGTTCCCGGTCGAAATTCGGATCTTCCTCTTCCCGACCCAGATCGCGGGTGAAGTCGGACCAGTGCAGTTCGGCTTTCACATAGGGAGAGAACCCTGTCACCTCCCGCTTGATCCGAAAGCGCGACATGCCCGACAGGGTGATCATGTAGCGCCCATCCTCGGTTTCAGAGAACTGCGTCACCCGCCCCGCGCAGCCGATCTCGTGCAGGCGCGACTGGCCGGGCATGCCGCCTTCCAGCGGCTGCACCATGCCTATCAGGCGGTGCGGCGTCTTCAGACTGTCCTCCAGCATCGCAAGGTAGCGCGGTTCGAAGATATGCAGAGGCAGCCGCGCCCGGGGCAACAGCAGCGCACCGGGCAGCGGGAAAAGCGGAATCGTTTCGGGCAGATCAGCCGGGGACATCATGCCTTACTATGTAGGCAGGAAGGCCGATCAGGCAAACAGAAGCGACGACAACTTGCGCCGCCCCTTCAATGCCACCGGGTCATTTGGCTTCAGTGCCTCGAAAATGGTGAAGAGCTGCGCCTTGGCCGCCCCGTCATTCCATTCCCGATCGCGGCGGAACAGGTCGAGCAGCTGATCGACCGCCGCTTCCACATCGCCCGAGGCGTGCAGAGCCTGCGCATAGTCGAACCGGGCCTGATGATTGGTAGGATCGGCCTCGACCGCTGCCGACAGCTCTGCCAGAGGGCCGGCATCGGCGGCCTGACGGGCCAGTTCCAGCTGCGCACGGGCGGCTTCCAGTTCGGGCGAGTTTGCAATCGCGTCGGGTGCATTCGTCAGCAGGGCCTCAGCCTGATCAACTTCGCCAATCGCCAGATGGGCGCGCACCAGCCCGCCATAGGCCCCGGCATGCTCCGGCTCTTCGCCAAGGATCGCGGCGAAGGTTTGGGCCGCATCAGCGGCCTCGCCGTCTGCCAGCATCTGCTCGGCGGCCTCCACGGCTTCGCCAAGTCCACCGTCCCCGGCCAGACCGGTCAGCTTGTCGATAAAGGCCTTGATCTCGGATTGCGGAACCGCGCCCTGGAACATGTCCACCGGACGACCCTGGAAGAAGGCCACGACCGTCGGGATGGATTGCAGCGGCAACCCCTGTTGCGCCAAAGCCTGCGCAAGCCGCTGGTTCTGATCGACGTCGATCTTGACCATCTTCACCTTGCCCTTGGCGGCGGTGACAGCGGCCTCCAACTGCGGGCCGAGCGTCTTGCACGGCCCACACCAGGTGGCCCAGAAATCCACGACAACCGGCACCTCCTGGCTGGCCTCGACGACCACGGCCATGAAGTTTTCTTCGGTTCCGTCAACGATCAGATCCCCGGCGGCAGGTCCGGGCTGGAGTCCATCGAGTTCGAGCATAGGTGCCCCCTTCAAATTGGTCGCTCCCTATATGGGCCGCGAGAACCGAAAGGCCAAGGGGGTCAGATGGGCTTTGACGGGGGCAAGGCCGGGACATAGCGTTGCAGTCAGACAATGCGGAGCGTCCCATGACCAAGACCCTTTTGACCTTCGGTGATAGCAACACTCATGGCACACCCCCGATCGTGACCCCCGGCCTTTACGGGCGCTTCGGGCCGGAAGATCGCTGGCCCAAGGTGGCGGCGGCAGTGCTCGGCTCTGACTGGTTGCTGGTCGAGGAAGGGTTGCCGGGCCGCACCACTGGGCTGGAAGACCCCATTATGGGCGCGCATATGAACGGGCAGGCGGGGTTGCGCATTGCGCTGGAAAGCCACGGACCGATTGATGTGCTGACGATCATGCTGGGGACGAATGACCTCAAGACCCGGTTCGCGCCCTCGGTCGCCAGGATCACCGCCGGCGCAGCGGGGCTGCTGGACATCGCATTGTCAGAGCCGATGCAGACCCGCCATGGCGGCTTCAAGGTCCTGCTGATCTGCCCGCCACCGGTTGTGGAAACCGGCCCGATCCGCGACCAGTTCTGGGGGGCAGAGACCGTGGGGCCGCATCTGGCCGCCAATTTCCGCGCCCTTGCCGCAGCGCGGGGCGTGGGTTTCTTCGACGCCGGATCGGTGATCAAGGTCAGCGCGCAGGACGGCATCCATTATGAACCCGACGCGCACCGGGCGCTGGGTGCGGCGCTGGCGGAGGCTATTTTCGCGCTTTGACGCGTCACAGATCAAACGTCGCAAAAACGGGCGCGTGGTCCGACGGCTTCTCCCACCCCCGCGCCTCTCGCAGGATGCGGCTGGAATGTGCGGCGTTGGAGATATCGGGCGTTGCCCAGACATGGTCCAGCCTGCGGCCTTTATCCGCCGCGTCCCAGTCCCGCGCGCGGTAGGACCACCAGCTGTAGAGCTGACCTTCGGGGATATCCGCGCGGGTCACGTCCACCCATTTGCCCGCCTCCATCACGGTGCCGAGCGTATCGACCTCCACCGGCGTGTGGCTGACCACTTTCAGAAGCTGCTTGTGGCTCCACACATCATCCTCACGCGGAGCGATGTTCAGGTCCCCCACCAGAATCGACTTCTCCGGCGCATCGAACTTGCCCCAGTCCCGCATGTCTGCGAGGTAGTCGAGCTTCTGGCCGAATTTCTCATTCACCTCGCGGTCAGGCACATCGCCCCCGGCTGGCACATAGAAATTGTGGATGGTCACCCCGTTTTCCAGCCGCCCGGCGATGTGACGTGCATGGCCGAGCCCCGCAAAATCGTGACTTCCGGCCTCCTCCATCGGCAGTTTGGAAAGTATCGCCACGCCGTTATAGCCCTTCTGCCCCCGCGCCACCATGTGGCCGTAGCCGAGGTTCTGGAAGATCTCGACCGGGATCTTGTCGACCGGGCTTTTACATTCCTGAAGGCAGAGGATATCCGGCCCCTCCTCGCGCAGCAGCTTGGCCACCAGATCGGCGCGCAGCCGGACAGAGTTGATGTTCCAGGTGGCAAGCGTAAAGGGCATGGGCACGGGTCCTGTGGGCAGAGGGTTCGGAACTGTCTCGCGGTCATATCGCGCAAAGCGGAAAAGCGCACGCCCTGAAATTCATCGGATGTATTCCGGGCTTCACCGGCAGACGGACCCCGGCTTTGAAACCGATGCCGTGGGCCCGATTCTGGCCACGCGGCCCGTTTCAGGCCCGGCGGGCGGCCTTCCCCTTGCAACCGGCGCAAGACAGGATACGCTGGTTTTCGAGAACCCATTTTCATCCACCGATACTAGCGACCTGCGGCCTGACATGCCGCGCGACTTTGAGCCAAGAATACCGAAATGACCACTGAACCCCGACCTGGCGGGGACCGCCCACGCCCGCTGACCGACCGCTTCTTGCGGTGGCTCGGGCGATTGACCCTCGATGCTTTCTATCGCCGCATCGAAGTCGTCGGGGGCGAGCGCTTCCCGATGGATCGGCCGGTGATCGTTCTGGCGAACCATTCCAACAGCCTTGTGGATGGCGCTGTCATCACCTCTTTTCTGCCACGCATGCCCCGGTTTCTCGGGGCCAGTACCGTCTGGGACTACCGCCCGCTCCGCCCGATTTTGAATGCCGCAGGGGTGGTGCCGCTTTACCGCCGTCAGGATGGCCGAGCCGATCGGGGCAAGCTTGCTGACAGTTTCAGCAGCGCGTGTCAGTTGCTTGAAGCCGGTGGCGTTCTGGCGATCTTTCCAGAGGGGATCAGCCACAACAACCCGCGCGTGCTGCCTCTCAAATCCGGGGCGGCCCGCATCGCGCTGGAGACCGAATCCCGCCACGGCCCGACCCGGTTGGCAATCGTGCCTGTCTGCCTGACATTCGAGGCGAAATACCGGGTTCGATCGCGGGCCTTGCTGGAAATCGGCGACCCTGTCGATCTGGCCTGCGAAGATGTCGAGGCCTTCGGTTCGGAAAGCCGGAAAGAGCAGGCCGCAGCGGTGAAGGCCCTGACCTGTCGTCTTCATGATCGTCTGGACGCCATGACGCCCGGCCACGAAAGCTGGGAAGAGGCGCGGCTTGTCGCGCGGGCAGCCGAGATGATCGGCAATGCGGACCCGGACCTGACCGGAACCGGGCTGTACAGCATCGCCGAGACCCGGCGCGGCATCCATGACGGATACCTCTGGGTCCAGCAAACCCAGCCAGGCCGAACCGCTGTGCTGCGCCAACAGATCGCGGAATATGACCGCGCCCTGCGCAGTTCCGGACTGCGCGACGATCAGATCGCGCATGGGGTTGCAGCCGGTGGGGCCTTTGCCACTGGCAGAAAGCGGACCGCGCTGAAGACCGTCCTGCTGGCCCCCGTTGCCCTGCTTGGCCTGGCGCTGAACCTGCTGCCCTTCTTCGTGCTGCGCGTGCTGAGCCGCCGCAAGGATCTGGACAAGCGATCCACCTGGTCGATTTTTGCCGGGTTCTTCGTGTTTCCATTCTTCTGGCTGGTCACGGCACTGGCCATGGGCCTTGTCGCTGCGGCCTACGGGGATGCGGCGACCGGCTGGATCTTCGGGGGTGTGACGCTGCTGCTGGCCCCGGCCACGGGGCGGCCAACCCTGACATTTCTCGACAATGCCGCCTCGATCTGGGCGGAGACACGGGCGCGTATCCTGCTCAGCGGCAACTCTCGCAGAGCCAGCAAGCTGACCACGCAACGCAGCCGGATCAGGGCGGAACTGGCGGCCCTGTCAGAGGAGTATGCGGCGTTCTGCGAGCAGGCCGAGGGATAACCCCGCTCACCCCGCGCCAACCCGGTTGCACAGGACACCCACACCGGGCACGTCAATTTCCAGAACGTCACCCTGCTTGAGGAAGCGTTGCGGGCTGCGGCTGCCTCCGGTGCCATCGGGCGAGCCCATGGCGATCAGGTCGCCGGGATGCAACGGGATCATTTGAGAGATGTAGGAAATCACCTGCGGGATCGAGAAGAACATCTCGCTGGCGCTTGCATGCTGCACGATCTGGCCGTTCAGCCGCGTGGTTAGCTTCAGCGCCTCGGGCACGTCGATTTCATTGGCGGTGGTGATCCATGGCCCACAGCCACCCGACGCGGCGAAATTCTTGCCCGCATGCACCGAATGCTTCTGCCATTCGCGCACGGATCCGTCATTGACCACGGTAAATCCGGCGATATGGGCATGGGCCTGATCGGGGCTGATATGGCGCGTGGTCCGGCCAATGACGACACCGATCTCGCCTTCATAGTCAAAGCTCTCGGCGGCCTCTCCCACCGGGATTTCCAGCGGCGTGTCATGAGGGACAAGCGTGCCATCCAGCTTGGCGAAGAGGATGATGTTTTCCGGACGGGTCACGCTTTGATCCAGCGGGTAGCGCTTCGGGTAGTTGATGCCCACGCAGATCACCCGCGCCGCAGGATGGATCGGCAATCGCCAGGTGATGACCGCCACCGGAGCGGGCGGTTGGGCCATTGCATCGGCGCGCAGATCCGAGAGGGCCGCAGCGGCCAGGACATCGTTCAGATCGGGAAAGCGCATGCGAAACCCGTCGCTGACCGGGTGCGCATTGTTCCCATCGATCAGGCCGTAGGCCTCATCCCCATGCTGCTGCCAGCGTGCCAGTTTCATTCCTTGTCCTTTCCGAATGCCGCCTCGCGGGCGCGCACGATGGTGCTGAGCGTCTGGTTGTAGGGTGTAGGCAGGCCGATCTCGGCGCCCAGAACCGGCACCATCCCGTTGATCGCGTCGATCTCTGACGGGCGGCCAGCCATGTGGTCGAGTAGCATCGAGGGCCGCGCACGGGGCATCTGCGCGGCGAAAGCGGTGACATAGGCCTCCGGGTCATCGAAGGAAAAGGCGATGCCCTTGTGTTGGCCGATGGCATAGGCCTCGCGCATGCAACTGAGCGCTAGGGCACGGGTTTCGGCGTTGTCCATCACCTCACCCACGGTACAGCCGATCACGGTGCAGGGGGCCGACAGGGTCACGTTACACAGGAATTTCTCCCAGATCAGCTGATTGATGTCGGCGAAGGCCTTCACGTTGAACCCGGCTCCTTGCCAGAGCTCTGCCAGCCGTTCCAACCGCTCGGTCATGCCGCCGCCCATTTCGCCGATGCGGATCAGCTTCATGGCGTTGTGATGCACGTGGCCGGGGCCTTTCATCGAGGCGCCGAACCCATCCGCCACGCCAAGGATCACATTGGCGGTGCTCATGTGCTGGCCGATCCGCTCGCCCGCGCCAAGCCCGTTCTGGATGGTCAGGATCAGCGTATCCGGCCCCACGCACCCGGTCAGCGCCCGCGCCGCCTCCCCGACGGCAGAGGCCTTGGTGGCAATGATCACCAGATCGACCATCGGCAGATCGGCAGGATCAGCGGCGGTGCGGATTGTCCTGACCACCCGATCGCCGCTGGCCCCTTCGACCCGCAGTCCGGTCGTGGCGATGGCGTCAAGATGCGCCCGCCACGGATCCACGGCCCAAAGCTCGTGACCGGCATCTGCCAGCAGACCGGCATAGACAGAGCCCATGGCCCCAACTCCGAAAACGGCGATCTTCATGCGGGCCTCATTCTGGTTTGCGGCAGACGGATATCGAAGCGCGCGCGCAGCGCCTCGTCGATCCCGGCAGGGATGTGGCAGGGAAAATGCGATGCGAGGATCTCGCGCGCACGGGCGTTGGCGGTGCCGCGGATATCGGGCGATCCGGCGGCGGCCCAGTCATCCGGGCTACGCCGGTCGGATACGTCGGGATAAAGGAAATCGCTCTGCATCCGCTGGTAGGTTTCGGGGCGGCCCAGGAAATGGCCCTCGCCATGCGCCACCTCCGCAATCGCAGTCACGGACAGCGCGCTTTCGTCCATTTCGATCGGAGCCAGCGACCGCAGGATCACCCCGAGCATATCGTTGTCGATGATATAGGCCTCAAGCGAACAGGCCATCAGCCCGGCCAAGGCCCCGCAGGCCTGGGTGATCATGTTGGACCCCGTCTGTGCCGCCATGGACACGCTGAGCGATTTCTCGAACCCCGCCTGCGCGTCCGGCAGTTTGCTGTCCGTCGCGCCCGCGATGGTGGAATTCGGCAGGCCGTAGTGGCGCGCCATGCGCACGGCGGCGGACGTCAGCAAAGCCTGTTCGCCACAGCCGCCCGCCATACCGCCGGTACGAAGGTCGGTCACCATGGGACGCGGACCAAAGATGATCCGCGCCTTCGGGTTTGCCAGCCATGCAACGATCACCCCCGCCAGTGTTTCGGCAATGGTCTGCGCCACGCATCCGGCGATGGTGACAGGGCTGGAGGCCCCAAGCTGACCGAAGGTGTTGCATTGCATGGGAATGCCAAGACGGGCAGCCTCGACCATCACCTCGCAGGCCTCTTCCGAGAAGCGCAGCGGCGGCACGACATGGTTGATCGTCAGCGACAGAAAGGGCCGGTCCCGAAACGCCTTGGCGCTGCCCGTGATGGCAAAGCATATCTCGGCGATTGCCCGCACCGCCTCAGCGCTGGATGCGCTGACGACGACGTGTTTCGCCGTACCCGCCAAAGCCGCATAGGCGGTGTTGACGTCAAGCGACAGGTCGTCATCCATGTCACGCGCCACGACCGGGCGGGCGAAAAAGTGGATGTTGTCCAGCACATCCACAACGCGCGCGGCATCATAGAGGTCGGCCAGAGTCGACGGTCTGTAGATGCCGCTGTCGAGATCCACCATCTGCGGCGACGCCCCACCGGTGCCCACATGCACCTGCTGACCGGTCAGCTGCATATCCAGCCCCGCTGCCCGCCCGTATAGAGTGACGTCCCGCCCAATGCCCTTGAGCGCCCGGTCTTGCAGATCACGCGGGAAGATCAGCCGGCCTTCCCCGGTCAGGCTGCCCCCGGCGGCGCTGACCAGCTCCACCACGGCTTGCGGCGGTTCCGCCATGCCGATCTCGGACAGGATGGCGCGAGCGGCCGCGTCGATCTGCGCGATGGCGTCCGCGTCCAGCGGGTCCAGCCGCCCCCCGGACAGCCTGTTGCGGGGCACGGGTTTTATTGCGTCATCCGCATCATCGCTGCCGCCTCGCCGCCGCCCTCTGCGTCGTGTTCCCGTCTGTGCCATTCCGGCGGTCTCTCCTGTCCTGCTGTCTTCCGGATAGTTTCCAAACCGGAACAGTTGGACAAGCGACTATTGCAGGCTCTATGCATAAAGAAAACCTCATCCATAGCCCATCTGCGGATCGCGTCATGAAACTTCCCAACAGGCGCCTGCCCCTGACCGCCTTGCGCAGCTTCGAGGCCGCAGCCCGTCTGCTCAGCTTCAAGGATGCCGCGGCCGAGCTTTGTGTCAGCCCCACCACCATCAGCAACCAGATCCGCCAATTGGAACAGGACTGGGGCTGTCAGCTGTTCGTTCGCAAGACCCGCGCCGTGGTGCTGACCGATGCGGGCCGGTCACTGGCCCGCGTGGTCAGCCGCGCCTTCGATGACATCCGGGCCGAGGCCGAATCCCATATCAGCACACCGCGCAAGACCGTCACCCTTGCGGTCGGCCCGATCTTCGGGTCCCGCTGGCTGATTCCCCGGCTTGGGCGGTTCCGTCAGCAGCACCCCGATATCGAACTCGTGCTGCACCACAGTCCCCGGATCACCAACGAGGCCGCGATGGTAACGCAGATCGCGGTGGATTGGGGCATCGGGAACTGGTCGGGACTGGATGCGCGCAAGCTGATGGAGATCAGCTACAGCCCGGTGATCAGCCCCGCCCTGATCGAACAGTTGGGCGGGTTGACGACCCCCGCCGACCTCGGCCGTTTCCCGATCATTCATCAGCAGGACCGGTCGGAATGGGCGGCATGGCTGGCATTGGCCGAATTGCCTGATCCGGGTTTCGCCGAGGAAACCGTCATCACCGATTCCAACGTTGTGCTTCAGGCGGTCAAGGACGGCCTGGGTGTGGCGCTTGGCGTCTTTCCCCTCGTCGCGTCCGAGATCGAAAGCGGCGCGCTTGTCCAGCCGTTCGCGCAGATGCTGCGTCCAAGCCGGGCCTTTCACCTGCTAACACGAAGCGGTGCGGCCCTGTCTCCCGAAGCAGGGAAAACCTGCGATTGGCTGATCAACGAAGCCAGTCAGAGCCTGCATTAAGCCTTCCTTCACCGCCCGCCTCTAGGCTGCCCGCTGACAGTCCCGTTGGGTGAGACATGCCATGGCCGCGCAGAACGAATTGCGCCCGATCATCATCAAGAAGAAAAAGGTCAGCGGCGGCGATGGCCACCATGGTGGTGCGTGGAAGGTGGCCTATGCGGATTTCGTGACCGCCATGATGGCGTTCTTCATGCTGATGTGGCTGCTGAACGCCACCACGGAACAGCAACGCAAGGGGATCGCCGACTACTTCAGCCCCACGGTGCCCATTGCCCGGATCTCGGGCGGCGGTGACGGGTCTTTCGGCGGCGACAGCCCTTTTTCGGAAACCGTCGTCGCCCAGAACGGCACCGGCGCCTCTGACCGCCGCCCGACCGAGGGGCGGCAGGCCATGGGAATGGAAGGCACCGATCACAGCGCCGAAGAATTGGAACAGGCGCTGATGGAGGATATCGAGGATTCGCTCATGGATGGCGGCGGCGATGCGCGGGTGTCGGATGAGACGCTCGATCACGTCCAGACGCGCCTGACCGATCAGGGACTGGTGGTCGAGATTTTCGCCCGCCCCGGCATACCGCTCTTTGGCTTGGATGGCATCACGCCCGAACCCTGGCTGGAAGACCTGCTTTCGGTGATGGCAGAGCTTTTCGGGACCGTCACCAATGGCGTCGCGGTTGCGGCGCATGTCCGGTCCGACCCGATCGTGGTGGCGGAGGACACAACCTGGGACCGGTCCACCGCGCAGGCTCAGGCGCTTCGCACCGCGCTGCAACGCGTCGGGCTGAATGCGGAGAGGTTTCAGCGCATCACCGGGCACGCAGACCGAAGCCCGGCGGTCGCCGACAGTATGGCAATACGCAATGACAGGGTCGAAATCACCCTCCTGCGCAGCCTGCCCTGAGGGAAAACAGTTCGATTTTTATCTGTTAGGCCCTTGTTAAATCCGACCGTGCTTGTCTGCCCCAAAGGACGAGATGCAGCAGAAAGGCGCATTCCAATGACGATTTCCTCCTCGCTCAATTCCGGGGTTGCCGGGCTCAACGTGAACGCCAGCCGCCTCGCCACGATTTCCGACAATATCGCGAATTCGGGAACTTACGGCTACAAGCGCGCCGTGACCAACTTCCAATCGATGGTGATCTCTCAGGGCCATGGCAGCTATTCCGCCGGGGGCGTCCGGGTCATCACCGGGCGCATGATCGAACAGCGGGGCACGCTAATCACCACGGACAATCCCACGGACCTGGCCATTGGCGGGCGCGGCATGCTGCCAGTCACCACGGCTGCTTCCCTGGAATCCCAGTCCGGCAATCAACCGGTGATGCTGGCCACCACCGGGTCCTTCCGGCCCGATGCCGATGGTGTGCTACGCACGGAAACTGGGCTGGTTCTGCTTGGCTGGCCCGCCGACGGCGATGGCACCATCCCCACCTTCCCGCGCGACACCACGGACGGGCTGGAACCTGTGCGCGTCCACACCAACCAGTTCGCTGGCGATCCCACCACCCAGATGGAGCTGACGCTGAACCTGCCCGCCACCGCGACCGAGGCGGGCGCATCGGGTGACACCGTAACCATGTCGACCGAGTATTTCGACAATCTCGGCACGTCCGAGGTGCTGGAGATCAATTTCACCCCGACCGTTCCCGCCACCGGATCGTCGAATGAATGGACCATGGAGATCCGCGATTCCGCATCTGGCGGGGCGGTGATCGGGGAATACACCCTGACCTTCGACGATGCGCGTGGCAGCGGCGGCAACCTTTTGTCCGTCACCGCAGTCACCGGCGGCGCCTATAACGGCACCGATGGCACGATCGAGGTCAATGTGAATGGCGGCCCGATGGAGCTTAATATCGGCATCATCGGCGAACCCGGCGGTTTCACGCAACTGTCCGACAGTTTCTCGAATGCCCCCGTGGTCAAGGACGGCTCCCCTGTCGGCAACCTGTCTTCGGTTGAGGTCGATGGCGAAGGCATGGTCCACGCGATCTATGACAGCGGCTTTACCCGCGTGATCTACCAGGTGCCGCTGATCGACGTGCCCAATCCCAACGGGCTGATCGCCATGTCGAACCAAGCCTATCAGATCTCGCCGGACAGCGGATCATTCTTCCTATGGGATGCGGGCGACGGGCCGACCGGCGACATCGTGGGCTTCTCTCGCGAGGAATCCACAACCGATGTCGCGGGAGAGCTGACCCAGCTGATCCAGACGCAGCGCGCCTACTCCTCCAACGCCAAGGTCATTCAGACGGTGGACGAGATGTTGCAGGAAACCACCAATATCAAGCGCTGATCCGGGCACTGAGGCCAGGTCATGACCATTTCCAGCGCTCTCTCCGCGGCCCTGACCGGGCTGACCGCGTCCAGCCGGGCGGCGTCGGTGGTGTCGGACAACATCGCCAATGCCCAGACCGAAGGCTTCGGCGAGCGCAGCCTGACCCTCTCATCCATCGCCCATGGTGCAGGGCGCGGGGTGCAGGTTTTGGGCGTTACCCGCAGTTCGGATCCGGTCATTCTAGGCGAGCGTCGTTCCGCCGGGGCCGCGCAGGGCGAGGCAGAGACCCGCGCCAGCTTCTTACTGCGAATCGAGACGCTTATTGGCACACCCGACAGCGACGCCAGCCTGCCCGCCCGGCTCGATGCGTTCGAGACCAGCCTTGTTTCCGCCGCCAGCCGCCCAGATAGTCAAGCGCGGTTGGAGTCCGTCCTGAACGCGGCGCAGCAACTGGCAGGCACGCTGAACAGCATCTCGGACGGCATCCAGAACATCCGCCAGCAGGCCGATGCGCAGATCGCCACGGAGATCACCCATCTCAATCGTACGCTCGCGGCGATCCACGACCTGAACGGCACCATTCGAACATCCATCAGCCGGGGAGAGAACGCGCTCGGGCTGATCGACCGGCAACAGGCGCTGATCGACGGCCTCGCCGATCTGGTTCCCATCCGCGAGACCCGCAACGACGCGGGGATGGTCAGTCTCTACACTACCGACGGGCTGACACTGGTCGAGGGACGCCCGGCAGAATTCGGCTTTTCCGCCACGCCGGCCATTACGCCGCTGATGTCCCTGCAGAACAATGACCTGTCGGGCCTTACCGTGAATGGCCGTCCGATCAGCACCTCGGGCAGCTACGCGTCGCTCTCCGGCGGGCGACTGGCGGCCCTGTTTGCCGTCCGCGACGAGATCGCCCCGCAAGCCCAGGCACAGCTCGACGGGCTGGCGCTCGACCTGACCGCGCGGCTGGACGATCCTGGCCTCGATCCGACACAGGCCGCAACGGACCCGGGTCTCTTCAGCGACGATGGCCTGCTGGCCTCTGCAGCCTATGAAGAAGGTCTTGCCGCGCGCATCAGGGTGAACGCCGCTGTCGATCCCGACCGGGGCGGCGCGCTCTGGAGGCTGCGCGACGGGGTTGGCGCGACGAGCGAAGGCGCACCCGGCGATCCAGCGCTGCTACAGGGCATCCTCGATGCGTTGCAAACCGAACGCCCGACAGCCTCTTCGGCCTTCTCCACCACCAGTCGCAGCATGGCCGAGCTTGGCGCAGACCTCCTGTCGCTCACCTCCATGGACCGGCAGTTCGCAGAGGCCCGCGCCGCCGAAACATCGGGCAAGTTCACCGCGCTGCGCGAGGCCGAACTGTCGCGCGGAGTCGATACTGACCGGCAGATGCAACGCCTTCTGGAAATCGAGAATGCCTATGCCGCCAATGCGCGGGTGATCTCGACACTCGACGATATGCTTGATCGATTGCTGGGGCTGTAGCGATGAGCATCATTTCCACGGGCGACATGGCCCGCAGTTTTCATCTTCGTCAGCATCACCATCAGGTCAGGACCGACCTTTCGCGGTTGACGCAGGAACTGGCCAGCGGGCAGCACTCCGACGCGGGCAAGGCACTCGGCGGGGACTTTTCTGCGCTATCGGGGATAGAACGCGGGTTGCGCATGGTTGCCGCCTATCGCAATGCCGCGGCCGAGGCCGCACTGATGACCTCCGCCGTGCAATCGGCATTGGAGGCTTTGCAGGGCAACCTGTCAGAACTTGCCCCGGCGCTGTTGGCGGCCAGCGGCACCGATACTCTGCAACAGATGGAACTGATGGCCGCCAGCGCCCCCGACCGGCTGAGCGCCATGCTCGGCTCGCTCAACCAGACGGTCGCGGGCCGGGCGCTGTTTTCCGGCGCCAATACCGATGAGGATGCGCTGATCCCGGTGGGGGACCTGCTGACCGCGCTGGAACCTCTGGCCACCGGTGCCACGGATGCGGCGGACCTGATCACGACGCTGGACAGCTGGTTCATGGATTCGGGCGGCGGGTTCGAAACACTGGCTTATCAGGGCAGCCCCGATCCCGCGCCGGGCTTCACCGTGGCTGAAGGCGAGACGATCCAGAACCCGATTTCCGCACTCGATCCCGGTTTGCGGCGCGGGCTGATGGGGATGGCGCTGGCCACTCTGGTGTCCAATGAAACTGGCAGTTTCAGCGATGATGAAAGACGCCAGCTTCTGGAACGCGCCGCGCTTGACATGGCATCGGGCAATGACGGCGTCACCGATCTGCGCGCCCGCGTGGGCCATGTGGAGGGCCGGATTGAGGCCGCCCAGTTGCGCGGCGACACCACCCGTGGGTTGCTGGAGCTGGAACGCAGCCGCCTGACCGGCGCCGACCCCTATACCACCGCCACTGAATTGCAGGAGGCGGAGACCCGGCTCGAAGCGCTCTACCTGCTGACCACCCGCCTGTCCCGCCTCAACCTGACGGAGTACCTCAGATGATCCGCTTCCTGTTTTCGCTCATCCTGTTCTTCGCGCCGCTAGTGGCGCAGGCCACCCCGATCCGCATCAAGGACCTGGTGGAATTCGACGGGGTGCGCGGCAACGACCTGATCGGCTATGGGCTGGTCGTGGGGCTGAATGGCACCGGTGACGGCATCCGCAATTCCCCCTTCACCGAAGAGATCATGACCAACATCCTCGAACGGCTTGGCGTAAATATCTCGGGCGAGCAGTTCCGCCCCCAGAACGTGGCGGCGGTGATCGTCACGGCCACGCTTCCCCCGTTTTCTCGGGCCGGGTCGCAGATCGACATCAACGTCTCGGCCATCGGGGACGCCGACAGCCTGATGGGGGGCACATTGGTCATGACCCCGCTGACGGCTGCTGACGGGGAAATCTACGCCGTGGCGCAAGGCACCGTCATCGCGGGCGGGGCGGTCGTGGAAGGCGATGCGGCCAGCGTGACAGAGGGCGTGCCAACCGCGGGGACCGTCCCCTCCGGCGCACGGATCGAACGCGAAGTGGATTTCGAACTGTCGAGCCTTGAGACGATCCGCCTGGCCCTCCGCTCCCCCGATTTCACCACCGCCGCCCGGATCGAGGGCGTGATCAACACCGCCTATGGCCGCCCAGTGGCGGTGATGCTCGATTCCGGCACAGTCGCGCTGGATCTTGCGGCCACGCGCGAACCGTCCGCCGCCCATGCCATGTTCCGCATCGAAAACCTGCTGGTAGAGCCCGAAAGCCGCGCCCGCGTGGTTGTCGATCAACGTTCAGGCACTATCGTGATGGGGGAAGATGTGCGCATCTCTCATGTCGCCGTGGCGCAGGGCAATCTGACCCTGCGCATTCAGGAAACCCCGATTGCCGTGCAACCGAACCCCTTTGCAGAGGGGGAAACCGTCGTGGTGCCCCGCACCCAGGCCGATATCGAGGAAGAGCCTGGCACCGGTCTGGCAGAAGTGTCGGGTGGGGCCTCGCTATCCGAGGTAATCGCCGGGCTGAACGCGCTTGGGGTTTCGCCGGGCGACATGATCGACATCCTGAACGCGATCAACGCCGCCGGGGCGCTGCATGCGGAACTGGTTGTCAGATAACGGCAGCCGGGTCAGCCACGCAGATAGCGGATTGTCGCGCGCGCAACCGGCCCCGGCAAGGCGTGCAGCGCCCGCAACTGAAGGCCCTTGGGTTGATCCCGAAGCACCATGGCGATGATCGCCGGATGCTCTTTTTCCAGCGCCGCCTCATCCAGATGATCGGCAATACGCGCAGTCAAGGGGGGCATGCGCATCGCCGGGCTCGGCGGCGGCGTCACTTTCCGGGACGGGTCTTCATCGAACAGACCCTGCTTGCGAAACCGCTCCAGCAATGCGAGGCGATCGGCCTCTCCTTTGGCGTTTGCCTGCGTTTCAAGCCCGTCCACCTCTGTCGCCAGACCAGCCTTGCGCAACCGCTCCACCCCGGAGGGGCCAAAGAGGTCCAGCAGGATTCGGGCCTTGCGGGCAAAGCTTTCATCGCGGAGAGGGGCGGGATCGGATTGGGCCGGGTTGGGCATGGGGTTGCTCCTTCAGAAATAGCTGCGCACAAGGGCGCCAGTCACCAGCGCCCACCCATCTGCCACCACGAAGAAGGCCAGCTTGAAGGGCAGCGAGACGATTGCGGGCGGGACCATCATCATCCCCATCGACATGAGGATTGCGGCCACGACGAGATCGATGATCAGGAAGGGCAGGAACACGAGAAACCCGATCTGAAAGGCGCGTTCCACCTCGCTCAGCATGAAGGACGGAATCAGCACTGAGGCGCCCGGATCATCGCCCTCGGGAATTTCGCGCAAAGAGGACAGGCTTTGCAGCGTCTCGAGGTCCACGCGCAGCATCATGAAACTGCGAAACGGCTCATAGGCGCGGGCCAATCCCTCCATCAGCTCCAGCTGGCCGTCCATCACGGGCCCGATCCCGGCCTGATAGGCAGCCTCGAACGTGGGGGCCATCACGAAATAGGTCAGGAACAGCGCAAGGCTCACAATCAGCATATTGGGGGGCGATTGCTGCAATCCGATGGCCTGCCGCAGGATCGACAGGACGGTCACCACGAAGGGAAAGCAGGTGATCATCACCGCAAGGCCCGGCGCGAGGCTGAGCACCGTGACCAGTGCAATGATCTGCAACGTGCGCGCGGTCAGCGTGTCGGCATCGCCCATGTCGATGGTTATGTCCTGGGCCGCCGCGGGGACGGCCAGCACCACCGCCAGGATTCCGGCCAGCACCAGACGTCGGCGCAAGAGCTCAGCCATTGCCGCCATCGACCAGTTCGGTGATGCGCACGCCAAGCCCGCCATCCCCCGCCTCGACCAGTTCGCCGAAGGCGACCAGCCGGTCGCCGATGAACAGCTCCACCGGATCTTCGATGCGGCGGTCCAGCGGCAGCACATCCTCTTGTCCGAGCGCAAGGAGTTCGGAAACCGACGGCCGGGCACGGCCGACCGTAACCCGGACTTCGACCGGTACGCTGCGCAGCTTGCCGGATATGCCAGACCCCTGAAGACCCTGATTCTGGGGGTTGGTATCAGCCATGGCGACGCTCCTGTTCGGGGGGTGGGGACATGGTGAAATCTCGAATTGCCTCCGACATGCTGGCCAGCAGGTCCGTAAGGTCTATTTCGCTGACTTCGCTGGCAAAATGCAGTGTCACCCGGCCATCGGGATATGCGGGCTCAGGGACGATCTGCAGCTCTGTTTCCATGTATTTTTCCGCCAGCCAGTCGAGCTGCTTGCAGGTTGCGGGCGCCGCTTGCAGCCGGCAGTTGCCCGACCCGGTCGCGGCGATCATCGCGTCAATCTGATCGGACACGCGCGGCAGCACGGCATCGGCGGCCAGCTTCGGCAGAAAGCTGGACAGGATCGAGCTCATCAGCCCGGACATGCCCTGCAAAACCTCCGCGCGCGCTTCTTCGTAGGTGAACCGCAGATCGGTCAGGTTGCGTTCCAGATCGGCGGCGATCCTGTGGTCGGAGGCCGCCGTTTCGGAATTGGCATCGTCCCAGCCGGATTTGTATCCGGCCTCGTAGGCGTCCAACCGGATGGATTCCGCATCAGTATCCGACAATGCGGCATCGCTCGTCCGGGAGGAGGCCGTGAAATCTTCCAGCGACAGGGCGTGATATGTCATGTCAGTTCCTCATCTTCTTCCATCCAGGACCGCAGGATCTGAACCGTCTCCTCCTCCCGCTCCTCGATCAGGCGGCGAAGGCGCGCGACCGGGTCGGGGGCCTCTTCCATCGCGAGCACTTCAGGTGAGGGGAGCGTGTCGGGCGCGTCGCCCTCTGTTCTATTGGACAGGGTCGCTGCATCTGAATCCGGGTTGTCTTCCACGGGGCGAGTGGCAGGATCTGAGGGCGGCAGAATGCCAGGGACGGACCGGGGGCCAGCCGCTTGAGGGCTGACCGCCGGCAGTTCGGCCAATGGTGGCGGCCCCTCCATTGCTGGTGCTGTCCGCATCGCCGGGCGCAGGACGCCGAAGGCCACGGCCAGCGCCACACCAACAAGCGCAACCAGTTGCAGGATCCGCATCGGATCAAGCCGCGACAGAAGAGAGGCGCCGCCGTCTTCTGTTCCAAGAGCCTCGCCCTGCGGCTCAAACACCATGGATTGCAGGGTCACCACGTCGCCGCGTGCTTCGTCAAAGCCCACAGCGGATTGCACAAGGTCGCGCAGAGATTGCAGTTCTGCCGCGTCGCGCGGCTGCTGCTGGACCACGCCGTCGGGCCCCACGACCGGAACCGCATTCACCAGCACCGCCACCGTGATCCGCCGCACCGTTCCCGGCCCGCTTTCGGTTTCCCGTTGCGTTTCGGAAATGTCGTAGGTCACTCTCTCGCGGGTTTCGCTGGTCTGCGCCGAAGACCCGCCACCACCCGTCGCCGCATCGCCTTCAGGCAGGTTCGAGGCGACGGTCACGGCGGCGTCCCCGGCATTGCGCGAGGTGTTGGCGCTTTCCTCTGAATCCGTGCCGATCACCACGCGGCTATCGGGGTCGATGATCCGCTCGAACACCGTCTGGCGGGCGGTTTCCAGCTCCACGCTGACCTCCACCACGGCGTTTCCGGGGCCGACGCGGGCATTCAGCAGACGTTCCACGTTACGGCGCAGGGTTTCTGACAGGGCATTGCTGTCACCCGCCGGGGATTGCGCATTGTCATTGGCCAGAACCCGGCCGGTATCCGAATCGATGATCGTCACGTTTTCCGGCAGCAGTCCCGGCACGGCGGAGGCCACCAGATAGCGCAACGCCTGCGCGTGGCCCGACGATATGCCCCCTGAAACCGGCTGGATGCTGACCGAAGCGGACGGGTCGCGCGCCGGGGCGAAGGGGTCGCTGGTCGGGGCGGCCAGGTGCACGCGGGCGGATCGGATACGGGGGCTTGCGGCGATGGTGCGGGCCAGTTCACCTTCCTTGGCGCGCCAATAGGCGGCGTCGAACATCTGCGAGGTGGTGCCGAAACCGGACAGCGAATCAAGCAGTTCATATCCCGCGGCACCAAGTGCTGGCAGGCCCTCGCCGGCAAGGCTCATGCGCAGGGCGTCGCGCTCGGTTTCGTTCACGTGGATCGAATCGCCGCGCACCTGATAGGCGATTCCGCGCGCCTCCAACGCGGCTATCACCTCGCCCGCGGCAGAGGGATCGAGCCCGGAATAGAGCAACGCATAACTTGGCGTTCCCGCCATCCGGGTCAGCAAAAACAGGATCGTGACCAGCCCCGCAAACCCGCCGATCAGCACCCCGCGCCGCCGGGCATCCATCGCACCCCATAGATCAAAGAGCTGCTGCACCTGTGTTTTCTCCTTCTGGTCGTTCTGACCTGACAGCGCTGATCAAAGCGCAGCTCGCTTAAGATTTGGTTAGTGCTGTTCGGTTTATGTTCCTCCTGTCCCAAGACGGCATGAGGTACAGAACGTGGCCAGCGACGACCCGGAAAGCGAAGACGCGCCCCAGAAGAAAAAGGGCCTTCTGCTGCCGCTTCTGGTGGGGCTCGTGCTGGCCGGTGCCGGTGGCGCGGGGGGGTACTGGGCGGTGACCAGCGGGCCGCTCGCCTCTGACGGCACCAGCGATTCGGACCATGCAGCGGCGGCAGATGACAGCCATGGCGATGAGGATGAGGACGACGACGACAGCCCGTCGGAACGTCCGCGGCCAGAGCTGGATCATGTGGCTTTCGTTCCACTGGATCAGTTGGTGGTCAATATCGGATCCGACACCAATCAGCGCCACCTGCTCTTCGAGGCAGAGCTGGAGGTCGCCCCCGGCGACACCGAGGAAGTGACCCATCTGATGCCCCGAGTCATGGACGTGATGAACAGCTATCTTCGCGTGCTCGACATGCAGGAACTGAGCGATCCGCGCACCTTGGTACGGATCCGCGCGCAGCTTCTGCGCCGCATTCAGATCGTGACTGGCGATGTGCTGGTCCGCGATCTTCTCGTAACCCAATTCGTGGTGAACTGAATGGAGACTTTGCCCCAGATCATGGCCTACGCGGCAGATGCGCTGCTGATCCTAGCCTCGCTCGGCGCGTCCGTTTTCTGCCTTGTTCTGTCACGCAGGCTGACGCGACTGTCCAGTATCGACAACGGTCTGGGTGGCGCGATTGCCGTTCTGTCGGCCCAGGTCGACGACATGAACAAGGCCCTGGCGGAGATGAAGACGGGGACGGAAAGCTCCGCCGGGCGGCTTGACGCCCTGAACCGCGAAGCGCGGCAACTGACGGAGGAGCTGGAGCTGATGCTGTCAGCCTGCCATGACCTCGATCACGCGACGCCCGGAACGGGTGACACGACACCGGCGATGACCGGGAGCGACAGCGGACCCGATGACGACACACCGGTTTTCGGAACGCGGCGGCGGCATGCGCAAGGCGAGGATGAAAACCCGCCGGTTCCCTTCTTCCTGAAAAATCGCTCACGACTGACCGGGGCGGGCTGATCCATGGCACGCAGCAAGAGAAAACCCCGCCGCATCTGGCACCGTTTCAGCCTGTTTGGCGTGATCGCGCTGTTCATCCTGTCGGGTCTCTTCAGGCTCGGGGCCATCGGCTTTGCCAGCGCCTCCGTATCGGCGGATGATCCTGCCCCGGATCATGCGGAACCGGACCTGCATGCAGGCGGGATGAACGAGCCCGAGGGGCAGTGCGTAGCCAATACGGCGCTGGAACAGGCGCTGTCGCGGGTCGAGGGGCGGGCGGAACGGCTCGATGCCCGCGAGGAAAGCCTTGCCGAACGGGCCCGTGCACTAAGCGAGATGGAAGCCTCGGTCGCTGCACAACTTGCCGCCCTGGAGGCGACGGAAGAGCGGCTGGAATCCCTTCTGGCCCTGTCCGACACGGCGGCGGAATCCGATCTGGCCCGACTGACCCAGGTCTATGAGACAATGGATGCCGCCGATGCCGCCGCCCTGTTTTCGCAGATGGATCCGGGCTTTGCCGCCGGGTTTCTGGGCCGGATGCAGGCCGATGCCGCCGCTGGCGTGATGGCGGAACTGGACCCGGGCGTCGCCTACACGATCTCGGTCCTCATTGCCACGCGCAACGCCTCGGCCCCGGTCTCTGCCTCGGCAGTGCCGGGCACCCCTTGAAGTCATAGAGGTCTGGAATGGTTGGTATCCTAGGTATCGTTGTCATCTTCGCCATGGTCTTCGGCGGCTATCTCGCCTCTGGCGGGCATCTCGACATCATCCTGTATTCGCTACCCTACGAGATGACCATGATCGGCGGCGCGGCCGTGGGTGCGTTTATTATCTCGAACGATTTTGCAGGTGTGAAACGCACGCTCAAGGATCTCGGTAAGGTCTTCAAGGGACCGAAATGGAAACACGCGGACTACCAGGATCTTCTCTGCCTGCTTTACGAACTGATCCGCCTTGGCCGCGAAAACGCCGTTGCGCTGGAGGAGCATACCGAGAACCCCGCCGAGTCCTCGATTTTCGGAAACTACCCCAAGATCCTGAAGGATCGCGAGGCCGTCGACCTGATCTGCGATACGTTGCGGTCGGCGTCGCTCAACTATGACGACCCCCACCAGGTGGAGGACGTGCTGGAAAAGCGGATGGAGGCCAATCTGCACCATGCGCTGCATTCCAGCCATGCTCTGCAAACCGTCGCCGACGGGCTGCCCGCGCTTGGCATCGTCGCGGCGGTTCTGGGGGTGATCAAGACCATGGGTTCGATCGACCAGCCGCCGGAAATCCTCGGCAAGCTGATCGGCGGCGCCCTGGTCGGTACGTTTCTGGGCGTGTTTCTGGCCTATGGTCTGGTTGGACCCTTTGCTGCCAAGGTGAAGGCGGTGGTTGAAGAGGACATGCATTTCTATGGCCTGATACGCGAGGTGCTGGTTGCGAACCTGCACAACCACGCCACCAATATCTGCATCGAAGTCGGCCGCCAGAACACGCCTTCGCATATCCGCCCCTCCTTCAACGATCTGGAGGAAGCGCTGAAGGGGCTGAGGCAGGCGGCAGCATGATCCGGCTGGCGCTTACCCTCTGCTGTCTGATCTGGACAGGTGCCGCAGGAGCACAGGGCATTCGGGTGCAATCAGGCGACCATGACGGGTTCACCCGGCTTGTCGCCGCCATCGGCCCGGACCGGGACTGGCAGATCACCCGCGAAGGGCGCGACCTGCATATCGCGTTTTCCCCCGCCGTTCCGGGTTTCGACCTCTCGGGCGTCTACACGCTGATCACGCGCGACCGGGTGGCCGGTCTGCGGGTCGAAGACGGGCTGATGCTGGAACTTGGCTGCGATTGCACTGTTGAAATATCCCGCTTTCAGGGGCGCTACGCGGTCATCGACATCACCGATACGCCCTACCAGCCACCAGTCGAGCCGGAGCCTCCCGTCGATCTGCCCGTCCCTAACACCGCCCATGACCCGCCCCCGGCCCTGACCCCGCTGGCCGAGCCAGTGGCAGAGCCTGACCCGCTTGCCCCGACCTTCGACTTGGAGGAAGCCGCGGCGATCATGGCCGAACAACTGGCCCGGGCCGCCGCCGCCGGCCTGCTCGACGCCGCCCCGGCAGAACCCCTGTCTGCCGCCGACCCTGTGTCGCGCCCTCAACCGAGGCCGATGGTTGCCGACCCGGAGCCGGAATCTGCGGCCCCACAAGGTGCCGAGCCCGAAGATCGGTCGGAAACCCCAGATCCCCATCCCGAACCGGCACCGCAGGCCACGCCGCCGATCCTTGCGGCCACCGCTTATGATCTCAATACCGGCATCTGGCCGGACCGGTTGATCGCCAGCGCGCCGGTCGATTGCCTCGCCGCCCCGGCCCGTCCAATCGCTGACTGGCGGGGTGAGTTGAGTTTCCTCAATGCGCTCGGACGGGTGCGGCCGTTTCTGTACGACGATCGGGGCAGCCTGCAGGAAGATGCGGCCCTTGAACTGGCCGAGCTCTATCTTGTGCACGGCTTCGGGGCCGAGGCGCTGTTTTGGCTGAATGAACGGGGCGCAGCGCCCGGATTTCAGCGTGCCCTGGCGCAGTATCTCGAACATGGCGCGGCGGGGCAGTTCGGCAGCTTTGCTGGACACGAGCTTTGCCCCGAGGCACTGACTTTGTGGTTGTTCCTGACCGACTCGGACGCGCCCCGCCCCGATGTCGAGACCCGTCTGGAGATATTGGCCAGTTATTTCGAACTGCCCACACCGCTGCGCGATATCGTCGGCCCGGACCTCGCCCGCGCTTTTCTGGCCGCCGATGACGAAGGCGCGGCGCTGGAGATCCGCGAGGCGCTGGTTCGGGGGGGGCGCGTGTCCGCACAGGACATGGCCTTTCTCGATGCCGCTCTGCCCGGCAGCCCCGCCCCACCCGCGGCTGCGCTGATCCCCGCCAATGCCGGCAGCACCCGCGCCGATCCGGCGCTGACGCTGCGGCTGATGTCCCAGATCGAGGCGCGCGGCGCGGCCCGGTCCACAGACCTTGTGGCCGCCGATGCACTGATCCTCGAAACCGCGCCCACATTGTCAGAGGACGGGCTGCGCCATGCTGCGGCGCTTGGCCACGCGCTGGCAGGCAATATCGACGCGGCGCTGTCGCACCTGGCCCTCAACGGTCAGCGCGATGCCGAGGCGATCCGGCCCGTCTTTGGAGACATTCTCGCGGCCCTGATGGACCTGGACCGCACCGCACCGCTTTTGCTGCTGCTCACCTCCGAGGAGTTCGGCCAGTTCGGATATTTTCCCAACCCCGCATTCCGGCGCCGCGTGGCGCGGTATCTTCTGGATCACGGGCTACCCGAGATGGCACGCGATCTGATCCTTGCGGGTGGCAGCGACCATGCCCGCGACCGTGAGTTACTCAGCCTCGCCTATGACCGGCTGGCGCAGGACCACCCCGGTGCGCTGCCAGCCGATCCCGCCGATCCCGTTGCGGTCGCGCCCATAGCCCCCGCTGACACGCCCGAGGCCGTGGTGGCCCTGTTGAGGGAAAGCCGCGCGCTTCGTCAAGAGGCCCTCGCTCTGTTGGAGATCAACCCACGGGGGCCAACGGACTAACGCTTTGGTAACCCTCGCTGCCTAAAGCTGTTGGGGTCAAGGAGTCCGGGATCCATACGGGTCCGATCCGGCCAGAAAGGCCCAGAGATGAGCATTCGAGACCTGTTTCAGCCGACGATCCTGTTCGCCTTCGCTTTGATGGCGATCATCGTCATGATGATCCTGCCTGTGCCCTCCTGGGTGCTGGACATCGGCCTTGCCATGTCTTTCGGGCTGGCCATCCTGATCTTCACCACGACGCTGTTCATCGAACGCCCGCTCGATTTTTCGGCCTTCCCGACGGTGCTGCTTGCATCCCTGATGCTGCGTCTGTCCCTCAACGTCTCGTCCACCAAACTGATCATCGGCCACGGCCATACCGGCACCGGCGCGGCGGGCGAAGTGATCGAAGGCTTCGCCATGTTCGTCATGGGCGGCAATGTGGTGATGGGGCTCGTGGTCTTCGGTGTGCTGCTCATCGTCAATTTCATTGTGATCAACAAGGGCGCGGCCCGCATGGCAGAGGTCGGCGCGCGCTTTGCGCTGGATGGGATGCCGGGCCGGCAACTGGCCATCGACAGCGACATGTCGGCAGGCGCCATCGACCATGCCGAGGCAAAGGCGCGACGTGAAAGGGAGCAGGCCGAGACGACGTTTTTCGGCTCGCTCGACGGGGCCTCGAAATTCGTCAAGGGCGACGCGATTGCGGGTCTGCTCATCACCCTTCTTAACCTGTGCATGGGACTGGTCTTCGGGGTCGCGATTCATGGAATGCCGCTCAGTCAGGCCTTTGAAACCTACTCGATCCTGACCGTGGGTGACGGGCTGGTGTCGCAGATCCCCGCCGTGATCATCGCCATCGCCTCGGCCCTGCTGCTGGCTCGGGGCGGGACCACCGGGGCCACCGATGTGGCGCTTCTGACCCAGCTCGGCCGCCACCCCACGGCGCTTGCGACGGTGGCTGGGCTCATGGCGTTATTCGCCATCGTGCCGGGCCTGCCCTTCCTGCCCTTCGTCATGGGGGCCATCGCGCTGGCAACAGCGGCTGTCTTCCGCGCGCGCGCGATGCGGGTCGAGGCCGAGGCAAAGGCCCTGCAAGACACAGCCGAAACCGCCGCCGCAGTCGACCGGATCGGAGATCTGTTGGAGCTGGATGAAATCCACGTCCAGTTCGCGCCCGACCTGGTGTCGATGGCGCTTGACCCGGCCACCGGGCTCGACGCCCGCATATTGTCGATGCGCGAACACATCGCGCGTGGCTTTGGCCTGATCCTGCCGGAAATCCGTCTGACCGATCGCGATGACCTGCCACCGGGCACCTACTCGATCCGCATTCACGGGGTCGAACACGCCCGCGCGAGGCTGGAGATGGAGGCGCTTTTGCTGCTGAAAGCGGGCGACGAAAGCGACCTGCCCGCCGGTCAGGACGTGGCCGAACCGGTCTATGGCGCGCCAGCCCGGTGGATTTCCCCGCGCGACCGGGAGGCTGCGACCCTTCAGGGCGCAACCGTCGTTGCTCCCGGAGAGGTGCTGGCCACGCATCTGCTGGAAACACTGAAGAAAAACCTCTCTCGGCTGCTCAGCTTCAAGGCCCTGCAACGCCATCTCGATGCCTTCGTGGAGCTATCTGACCCGACCCGGTCCGAGGCCAACCGCCGGCTGCTGAACGAGCTGGTGCCCGACAAGGTGCCAATGGATGTGCTGCACGCGGTTTTGCGGCTGTTGCTGGCCGAACAGGTCTCGATCCGCAACCTGCCGCTGATCCTGGAGGCCATCGCCGAGATCCGTCCTGCCACCCCGCAGCCCGATCTGATCTGCGAACATGTGCGCCAGCGGCTCGGGTTCCAACTGATCTCGGAACTCAAACGCGATGACGGAACCCTGCCGCTGGTGCAGCTTGCCGGACAGTGGGAGGATATCTTTGCACGCCACGAGGTGAAATCAGAAGGCGGCCTGCCCGAGATTGCGCTCACCCCCGACCTGTTCAATTCTCTGGCCAAGGCCGTCGGCGACAAGATCGCCGCGGCGGGCGAGAAGGGGACTTACCCCGCCGTCGTCACATCCTCGCTGCGCCGCCGGTTTCTGCGCACGGTGCTGCTGTCGCGGGGCATCCTGAACCCTGTCCTGTCCTTCGAGGAGATTGGGCTGGAGGCCAAACCCGCCCTTGTCGGTGTCGCCGCCCCATGACCGAGCTGCTGGCCCAAATCCTCGGCATCACCCAGGCCTGGTTGCTGGCGGGGGGGCTGGTCTTCCTAAGGGTCGGCGCGGCTTTCCTGGTGCTGCCCGCCATTGGGGAACATTACATCCCCATCCGCGTTCGCCTTGGCGCAGCGCTGGCGATGACGGTGCTGCTGACCCCGGCGCTTGCGCGTGATTTGGTCCCGGCCGACGCACAAACCGCTGACTATGCGGGGTACATCATGACCGAAACTCTCGCCGGGTTGCTGATCGGTCTGTCGGTGCGCATCATCGCCATTGTCTTGCAGATTGCGGGGTCTATGGCGGCGCAGGCCACGTCCCTGTCGCAGATCGCGGGCGGCGCCACGCCGGAACCGCAACCGGCCATTGCAGGCTTCCTGCTGCTCGCCGGGCTGACGCTGGCGATCATGTCGGGGCTGCATGTGATGGTCGCCCGGATGTTGATCGAAAGCTATGACATCCTGCCCGCTGGCCACCTGCCCCTTGCCCGCGATGTCGGGGCCTGGGGGGTGGATCGTGCTGGCCAAGCGTTTTCGCTCGCCTTTTCAATGGCCGCGCCCTTCCTGATCGCGTCCGTGCTCTACAATCTAGCACTCGGGGTGATCAACAAGGCGATGCCGCAACTGATGGTGGCCTTCGTGGGCGCCCCTGCGATCACCCTCGGCGGGCTGGTACTGTTGTTGCTGACCACGCCGTTTCTGCTGCCCGTCTGGATGCGGGCCATGCAGGCCACCCTGGCCAGCCCCATGGGGCCGCTGCCATGAGCGATACGACCAGCCCCGACGACAAACCGTATGACCCGACACCGGCGCGGCTGGAGGAGGCCCGCAAGAAGGGCGAGATCGTGCGGTCGTCCGATCTCAACACCGCCGTGGTCTATGGCGGGTTCCTGCTGGCGCTCGCGCTGCTTGGCCCGTCGCTTGGGGCACAGGTGGGGCAATCTCTGGCGGTGCTGCTCGATCAGTCGCCCGAGATCGCCCATGCCCTGCTGACCGCCGAGGGGCAGGCCGCCGCCGGGGGCATCCTGTCTTCGGTCGCACCACCGGTCGCGGCGGTTATCGTGCTGCCCGGGGCGCTCCTGATCCTGTCGCTTTTCGCGCAGCGGGCCATTCTTTTCACGCCCTCGCGCCTGCAACCCAAACTGTCGCGCATCTCGATCCTGTCGAACGCGAAAAACAAATTCGGCGCGAACGGGCTGTTCGAATTCGCCAAGGCCGCCGCGAAGCTGACCATCTATTCCGGGCTGCTGGCCTGGCTTCTGTGGTCGCGGCGCGACCGGATTCTGGCGGCGCTATTCGCAGATAGCGGGCAGATCCTGTCCGAGCTTGGGCAGCTGATGATGGATTTCCTGATGGCGGTTTTCGGGCTGGCCCTGGTGATCGCGCTGGCCGACTATATTTGGCAGGCCGCAGCCCATCACAAGAAACACCGGATGAGCCGGCAGGAACTCGTGGATGAGACCAAAACCCGCGAGGGCGACCCGCATGTCAAACAGCAGCGGCGCGAACGGGGCACGCAGATCGCAATGAACAAGATGCTGAAGGACGTGCCCGCCGCCGATGTGATCGTGGTGAACCCGACCCACTACGCCGTGGCGCTCAAATGGGATCGTGACGCTGGCGAAGTACCGGTCTGCGTGGCTAAGGGCGTGGATGAGGTGGCCGCGCGTATCCGCGAGGTCGCGGCTGAACACGGCGTTCCGGTCTATAGCGACCCGCCGACGGCACGGGCACTTTTTGCCACGCTGGAGATCGGCCAGGGCATCGCCCCCGACCACTACCGCGCCGTTGCCGCCGCGATCCGTTTTGCGGACCGGATGCGCGGCCTGGCGAGGGCCCGCAAGTGAGCCGGGACAAAAAGCTGGAGCGGCTGTCGCAGATCGCAGAACTGAAGGCGACCCTTGCCAAGGGTGAGGCCGCCCGGGCGGGGGCCACAACGGAAGGGCTGGCAATGAAGATCCGCCACCTGCAGTCCGAGCGCCGTACCATGGCCTCTGAACCGCCGGACCCGGCAACCGCCCGCACCCATGCCGCTTGGCTGCGTCACTGCGATGGCGCGTTGCGGGATCTGCGGGGGGAAGAGGCGCGGGCGCGGACGCTGCTGGAAGGCAAGCTTGATCGCGCCCGGTATGAGGAAGGACGGCGGCAGGTGTTGGAGAAACTGAAATCTCAGGCGTCCTGACGGACGATATCCATGATCAGAACGTCATGGGCGACCGCGCCAAGAACCTGCCGCGCGGCCTCTCGCAGACCTTCGCGCAGCGGGGCCATGGATTCCACCGCCGTGAAGCTGCCGTCGAACCCGCCCACATTGGCATGGGAGAACATGACCCGTAGCAGCGCATCGCGCAGACGCGGTTCGCGGTCATAGACCAGCTCGTTCTCGCCGCTTTCCACCTCGATCGTCAGGGTCAGAACCACCAGCGACCGCACGCTGCCGTGACGGATCAGGGGCACGACGAACTGGTTGTTGAGCCGCACATATTCATAGGGGCTGTTCGGGTCGGCCTCTTCCCCATGCCCGTCGGAGGATCCATGATCGTCATCTTCTTCCGCGCCGTGCCCCTCATCGCCACCATGCCCGTCATCCTCTGCAGAACTGTCAGCGGCCGTCTCCTCTCCGTCACCGGACATCATCTTGCCAGCCACGACGCCGCCGCCGAGGCCAGCAAGCAACAGGATGACGGGAAGCAGAAGGCGGATCATGGCAGGGCCTCAGAAGGGAAGGACTATATCGGCGATCTGCTGGCCATAGCGCGGCTGCTGCACATCGGTGATCTGCCCGCGCCCGCCATAGGAAATGCGGGCATTGGCGATCCGGTCATAGGTGATTTCATTCTGGCGCGAGATATCGGCAGGCCGGACATAGCCGGTCACCAGCAGCTCGCGCAGTTCGAAATTCACCCGCACCTCCTGCGCGCCCTCGATGCGCAGCACCCCATTGGGCAGTACCTCGACCACCGTCGCAGCGATGCGCAGGGCCAGCGCCTCATTGCGGCGCACACTGCCCTGCCCGGCGGATTGTCCGCCAGAACTCAGCTCGACCGCGTTGGCCATCGAAGCCCCTTCCGGCAAATCCCCGTCGATGCGCTGCGGAATGCCGAACAGCTGCGGCACGCCCATCTGTTCGGACCCGCTGCGGGAGCGGTTGGTGGCGTTGGAAATCTCGGCGCTTTCGTCGATCTCGATCACCACAGTGAGGATATCCCCGCGCTGCCCGGCCCGCCGGTCGCCAAGCAGCGATTGTCGCCCGCCGGACCAGAGCGAGGCGGCGCGCACCGGGCCTTCCTCTTCCAGCATGGCCGGCAAGGGCTCGGTGCTCATGGCGTAGTACTGGTTGCCATCGGTCGTAGGCTGGAAGTCAGGCCGGCGCCCCACTTCAGCCATGCGACCGCAACCTGTCAGGGTCATGGGGACAAGGACGGAAACCATCAGGATCAGGCGGGGCAGTGTCATGTGCATTCCTTCAAAAACCCGAGGAGACCTCGGCCAGACCGGCAGAAACCACGGTGGCCGTGACGGTGGTGCGCGAGGCAAGGTTGAGCACCCGCAGCCGTTCCCCGATACCGGCCCGATCCATTGCCCGGCCTTCGGTGACGATCAGCAGGCCACCCTGATTGTATTGCAGGGTGATGATTTCATTGCGGTTAACGACGGCGGGCGGTTGCAGGTCGATGGCGCGGATCGGCCGGCCGGGGTAGAGATTCACCCGCGCCTCCATGCCGATCGCCTCACCCGGATCAGACAGCGCGCCGGGCGTGTCGCCCTCGAGCAGCACCACATCGGCCGGGCCGATCAGCGACATCGACCGGATCGTGCCAGCGGCCACGACCGTATCGGCCCCGGCGGGTGCGGCTAGCGACAGGAGCAGGGCAAGCCAGCGCATATCAGCGGATCTGGGTCGTTGCGCCGAGCATCTGGTCGGCGGCGGTGATGACCTTGGCGTTGAGCTCATAGCCGCGCTGCGCCTCAATGAGATCGGTGATCTCGCGCACTGCATCAACGGAGCTATCCTCCAGATAGCCCTGCCGGAGCGTTCCCAACCCGTCCTCGCCCGGCTGACCCACGATGGGGGCCCCGGAGGCGGCGGTTTCAAGGAACAGGTTCGCGCCCATGGCCTCCAGCCCGCGGGCGTTAGAGAAATCCACCAGATTGAACTGACCCAACAGCTCCGGCTCCACCCGGTCGGCGAAATAGGCATAGACCTCGCCCTGCGCATTGATCGAGATGCTGCGTGCGTCGTCGGGGATGGTGATGCCCGGCGCGACGGTAAAGCCCTCTGCCGTCACGATCTGCCCGTCGCCGGTGCGGTTGAGGCTGCCGTCGCGGGTATAGGCGGACTGGCCAGAGGGCAGTTCCACCTCCAGAAACCCCTCCCCTTCGATGGCGATATCCAGATCGCCGCCGGTCTGGCTGAGACTGCCCTGCGAAAGCGTCACCGACACGGCCGCAGGGCGCACGCCCAGACCAAGCTGCACCCCCGCGGGCACAATCGACCCGTCCGCCGCCGAGATCGTTCCGGCGCGCATCTGCTGCTGGTAATGCAGGTCTGCGAAATCGGCCCGGCGGGCATTGTAGCCGGTGGTATTCATGTTCGCGAGGTTGTTGGAAATCACCTCGACCCGCATCTGTTGGGCACTCATGCCCGTGGCGGCGATCATCAGGGCGCGCATGGGCGGGCCTCCTTTTCGTTAGACCTGGGCACCGGCGGTGCGCAGGAAGTTGCGGATCCGTTCATCCTCTTTCTCAAGGAAGCCCTGCCCCATCTCGTAGGCGCGCTGCACCTCGATCATGCGGGCGATCTGGGGCACGGGATCGACATTGGAGCTTTCGACGAAGCCTTGCAGGATCGTAGCCTCCAGCATCGGCTGAACCGGGCCTTCCGTGCGGAACCGCACCCCGTCGAGATGGAGCAGATCGTTGGGGTCGTCAGGCTGCCACAGGCCAAGCTGGGTGATCGGGCGGCCATCGGCAGAGAGCGTCCCGTCGCGGGCCAGCACCACGTTACGCGCGTCGGGCGGGATGAAGATGGGCGCGCCACCGGCATCGAGCAGCAGGTGCCCGTCGGCATTCACCAGTTCGCCCGCGTCATTCGGGGTGAAGTGACCGGCGCGGGTCAGGCTTTCCCCCTCTGCCGATTGCAGTAGGAAGAACCCGTCGCCCTCGATGGCGAAGTCGAACTGCCCGCCCGTGGGCTCGATATCGCCTTGCATCAGCCGGATGTTCCGGCCCGACGCATTGGCCATCGACAGCCCGCCCCCCGAGATACCCTCCAACCGGGCCACATGTTCGGCGAAGACAACGCCCTCGGCCCGGAACCCGGAGGTGGAGATATTTGCGATATTATTCGCCACCACCTGCATCTCGCGCATCAAACCCGATTGCCGGGTCAGGGCGGCCACCATGGCACTGTCCATTACATGCCCTCCATCAGCGGGATCAGCCGGTCGGTGAAATAGGTCGTCAGGGTCTGGGTCATGAAGCTCATCGACACCCAGAAGACCGCGAGGATCGCCGCCAGTTTCGGCACGAAGGTCAGCGTCATTTCCTGGATCGAGGTCAGCGCCTGAAAGAGGCCCACGATCAGGCCCGCCACAAGCGCCACGGTCAGGATCGGGGTGGAGATCGCCACCGCCACCCAAAGCCCCTGCCGGAGCGTGTCGAAGAAGATCATCTCATCCATCAGACCGGCATCCTCAGGATTTCCTGATAGGCCTCGACCACCTTGTCACGGACGGTCACGGCGGTTTCCACGGCCAGCTCGGTCTGGGCCAGCGCCGTCACCAACGCGTGTGGATCGGCCCCGGTGGTCAGCGCCGCGCGGGCGGTTTCCTCGCCCTGCTGAACGGTCTGGGTAAAGCTGCGGACGGCCTGCGAAAACACGTCCGCCGCGCCGGTCTGGCTCTCGCCATCCTGCGGGGTCGGGCGAGCGGCGGTGCGGGCCTGCCCGTATCCCTGAGCGGCGAGTGAGGTTCTGATATCCATCCCGTGCCCTCCTTACCGGCGCAACAGATCGCTGAGCGATGACGACATCTGCCGGATCTGGTCGAAGACCCGCAGATTGGCCTCGTAGCTGCGCTGCGCCTGTCGCGCGTCGGCGATCTCAACAACCATGTCCACGTTGGACCCCGAATAATGCCCGGCCTCATCCGCCAGCGGATGCGAGGGGTCGTAGACCTGCGGCAGGGGCGTCTGGTCGAGCCGCACCCGGCCCGTGGTGACGCTGCCCGGCGTGGCGTCTGGCGCACGGTCCGGTTCGAAACTGACCAGCTTGCGCCGATATCCGGGCGTGTCGGCATTGGCGATGTTTTCCGATACATGGGTGATGCGGCTGGCCTGGCTGCGCATGCCGCTTGCGGCAATTGAAAGCGCGGTGGAAAAGCTCATCTCAAACGTTCCTTATCGGCCGAGGCTGGTGCGCAGCACGTTCATCGCCGACCGGTAGACGTTCAGCGCGCGGCTGTGGTCGCGCTGTGCCTCGACGGCGCGAACCATCTCAAGCTCCAGTGAAACGGTGTTTCCATTGGGGGATTCGGGGCCGCCTGCATCCATGGTGCGGATGGGCAGGCGGGTGGGGTCCTGTCCGGCGCCGGCGGCGCGGAAGACCTCTTCGAACGCGACGACATCGCGGGCGCGGTAGCCTGGCGTATCGGCATTGGCGACATTCATCGCCACCTGCGTCTGCCGGGCGGCGGCGTGGCGGGCACGGGCCTGAGCCAGGCCGAAGATTTCCAAATTCTCGAACATCGGGGCTTCTCCCTCGAATGGCTACACCAAGGCTTAACGATGATTCCTTTAGAAACCGTAAGTGCCGCCCCGTTTCGAAAAGGAAGGCTAGGGACCATGACCACATTTCTGTCACCGCTCCTGTCCCGGATCGACCAGATGTCGCCTGTGCACACGCTTGGCCGCATCTGCGAGCTTCAGGCGGATTCCATCTGGTTGGAGGGGCTAAATCGGATCGCCGCGCTAGGCGATGCGGTGGACCTTGGTCATGGCCTGAGAGCTGAAATCGTGCGCATGGTCGAGGGCCGGTGCCAGGCTCTGCCCGAGGGGCGGGTTGACGGGCTGCGCCTTGGCGCCCCGGTGCGTCATCTGGGGCCGGTGACCGTGGCGCCGGGGATGCACTGGATCGGGCGGGTGATCGACCCCGATGGAGCCCCCTTGGATGGCCGCCCGCTTTTCCCCGGCCCCGCTGCGCGCCCCTTGCGCGCGCATCCCCCCGCGGCAACCGTCCGCCGCGCCATGGGGGCCCGATTGCCGACCGGTCTATCGGTGTTCGACACGCTTCTGCCGATCGTGCGGGGCCAGCGGATCGGGCTGTTTGCGGGCAGCGGCGTGGGAAAATCGACGCTGCTCTCCCGCCTCGCGCGCGGGGTTGCGGCGGATGTGATCGTGATCGGCCTGATCGGCGAGCGCGGGCGCGAGGTGCGCGATTTCGTGCAAGACACTCTGGGACCAGACGGGTTGGCGCGATCCGTGGTCATTGCCGCGACCTCGGATCGGTCGGCACTGGTCCGCCAGCGCGCGGCCTGGACGACGATGGCCGTGGCGGAGTTCTTCCGCGATCAGGGCGCGCATGTGCTGTTGCTGGCCGATTCCGTAACCCGGTTTGCACAAGCACACCGGGAAGTCGCCGTCGCCTCTGGTGAATCTGCCACGCTGAATGGCTATCCCGCGTCCATGGCACAGGCGGTCATGTCGCTTTGCGAACGGGCGGGGCCGGGCGGGCCGGGGCAGGGGGACATCACGGGCGTTCTGTCGGTGCTGGTCGCCGGGTCGGATATGGAAGAACCCGTAGCCGACACGTTGCGCGGCGTGCTCGACGGTCATGTTGTGCTGGATCGTGAAATCGCCGAGCGTGGGCGCTTCCCGGCGGTGGATCTTCTGCGCTCCGTCTCTCGCAGCCTGCCACGCGCCGCCAGCGCCGAGGAAAACCGCCTGATCGCCACCGCCCGCCGTCATCTTGGCGTTCATGATCGGGCCGAGCTGATGTTGCAGGCGGGCCTTTATTCGGCGGGGTCGGACCCGGCCATCGACGCGGCGATTTCGGTCTGGCCGGGCCTGGATGATTTCCTGGCCAGCGACAGCTCCGGCGCGGTGGATGCGTTTCAACGCCTGGCAGAGGTGCTGGAATCCGGCGCTCCGGCGGATCAGCCGCCACCCTGAAGCAGGACAAGGGCGATGGAGGCCGATGTGGTGGTTGTCGGCAATTGACTGAGTTGCGAGCGGGCGAGGAACTGCCGCATCAACTCGTCCATGCGTTCGGGATCCGTGAACTGGGCAATATCGGAAGATCCCAGCATGTCCTCTGCCCGTTCCTGAAATATGCCGAGCTGCCGGTCGAGATCGAGCGTACCAACCGAAGACGGCAGGCCAAACGCCGTCTCGAAAACCTCCCGCAACGGCGTGTTTCCCATGATGCGGAACCAGAGCGTGGAGTTCTTGCCACCCTCGGCAGCCAGCTCGGGCAGTTCCCGCGCCGCGTTGAGGGCGAGGCGCATGTCGCCATCCACCTCGCCCACGGCCTGCTCGAAACTCTTGGCCTGAAACCGGCCGAGAATCCTGTCTGCAAAGCCCGGCAGCCGTGACAGGGGCGGCAGGCCGGTGCCGAAACCGAACGCTTCGGAAAACTCCCTATACCGCTTGTCTGCCAGTCGGTTTGACAGCGCATCGTCTTCGACCACGCCATCGCTTAGAATGCGCTGGATAAAGTACTTGTTCGGCAGGTCGTCCTGCAGCCCGAAGGCAGTCAGCGACACACGCAGCAGCCGGTAATCCTTGACCAGGTCTTCGGCACTGGACACGCTGCCGATGTTCTCCCGGAAATACGCCATATCCCGCTGCAATGACGGGCTGGCGGCCAGGCTGGCGCTTTGCTGCTCCATGGTGCGGTTCAGGAAACGCCAGCCGGCATATCCCCCCATCGGGATGACGGGGGTAAAGCTCATTGCGGACGCGCCGCCATCAGCCGCTCTTCTCGCGGCAGAAGGGTGCGCAGCGCCTTCAGCGCCTGATAGGCGTTGCCCGCCACGATTTGATCCGTTGCGATGGTAAGCTGCGCGCGACTGTCGGGATCGGTGAAGACCTGGCTCAGCTGCTCGACACCGCGTAGGATCTGCAGTCTCGCTTCCTCTTCCTCCGCATCTCCCGACAGAACGAGCTGCGCGATATAGCAGACCCGACGAACAGGCGTGGTCACCTCTTCCGGATGAATGGCATCGCGCAGGCGCAGAATGTTGGCATTGGGTGTCACGATCGACAGTCGCGACCGGCGGTCGCCGTTTTCAATGACGGCACCGTTGATCAGCACACGCTCCTTGGGGGACAGTTTGAGAACAAGACCGCTCATGCTGCCTGCGCCTCCCCCCGCAATCCGCGCATCACGGCGGTGTTTATGTCGATAAGGGGCGTGAGGGACGCGTCCCCGGACAGGGCCTTGCGGCTGTGCTGAAGGGTGAATTCGGCGAGGTAGAAGATCTGCGCGCGCAGCGATTGGGGCAAGGCGTTGGCGGAATCGGCCACGTTGGCGGCCATCAGCGTCCAGAGGCGGCGGTTTTCATGCAATGCGCTGGCCCTTTGGGCAACGCTGGCCTCGGGGCGGTCGGCGCGCGATAGCTGCACAGTAACCCGTTCAAAGGCGGCATGTTCGGTGCCACGCTCGGTTTTCACGGCGGATCGGACCGGGTTGTAGGCGCTTTGCGCCAGGTAGGATGACGTCACGGTGATGTTCCTTCCGGAATGTCAGGGCAGGGGGTCTGGTGACGGGTGGGCCGGGGCGTTCCCCCCGGCCCGGTCCAGTCTTACCGGAACAGCGACAGGATCGACTGCGGCGCCTGGTTGGCGATGGACAGCGATTGCGTCGCCAGCTGCTGCTGCACCTGAAGCGCCTGCAGCTTGGCAGAGGCCTCTTCCATATTGGCATCCACCAGCGTGCCGATCCCGGCCTTGAGCGAGTCGACCAGGCTGTCGATGAAGTTCGACTGCGTCTCGATCCGGCCCTGGGCCGAGCCGAAGCTGGCCGCCGCATCAATCGAATTCTGGATCAGCGTTTCCACATTATCGAGCGCGGAATCAGCCCCGGCGTCCGTGGTCACGTCGATATTGTCCAGCCCGAAGAGCCCGCCGGAGGCCGTACCGCCTGCCTGGCCATTATCCGCCAGCGTCATCGTGGCGCCTGCGGTGGCATCGGTGCCGTCATAGTCGACCAGAACCTTCCAGCCATCGGTGGCATTGCCGGTCACCTGGGTGGTCACCCCGGTTTCCCCGCCCGCATCCACGGCCGTCTTCAGGCCGCGCGCGACATCCTCCATGGTTTCACCCTTGCCAGCGACATAGTCATAGTCATTGCCGTTGACCGAGATGCGATAGCTGTCGCCCTCGTTCACCGTGGCACTGGTCGACAGGGCCACTTCCTCGGCCCGGTAGGTCAGCGTGGTGCTGTCAGACCCGGTCGCCGCAACGGCGCTGTCACCCGTGCCGTTGTTGGTCATGGCGATGGTGTCGGTGCCGCCCGAATTCCAGGCGACGGTGAACTCGTCGAAGGAATTGGTGTTCGTCAGGGTCAGCACACCCGACCCGTTGGACGAGGCAGTGATTCCGGTCATCCCGAGCGCGTTGATCTGCCCCTCAGCATTGTCGATCATCGTGGCCGCATCGGTGTCGAAGGCCACGGTGATGGTCGATCCGTTGATCGTCAGTTCCAGCGAATCGGCCCCCGACGTGTTGGCGTAGGTCAGCGCGACAGAGTTCGCCGCCCCGGTGCTGTCGATGGATGCCGCCCCTGCGGTTATGTTGGTGGCCAACGATGCGCCGCTTCCATAAACCCCGGAGCTTGTCGTCAGATCCTGCCGCGCCACGGTGATGTTGCTGGCCGTCACGGTCCCGTTCGACGCCCGGTCGAGCGACGACAGGATGTTCACGTCATCGGTGCCCTGCACCAGATTCAGCCCGTTGAATTGCGCCGCACTGACGACCGAGGTGATCTGGTCGCGCAGGGCGCTGATATCGGTCTGGATTTTGGCCCTGTCGACGTTCTCTTCCTGCGCGGCCACGATCTTGCCTTTGATTTCGGTCAGCAGGTCGGTCACGGTTTCCGACGCGTTGCGCGCCACGGCGACGGTGGATTCGCCGAGAGACAGGCTCTCCGAGATGCCTTTGAAGCCCTTCACATCCGATTCCATCACCTTGGAAATGGCCCAGACCGCGGAATTGTCCTTGGCCGTGGCCACGGATTTGCCGGTCGAGATTTCCTCCTGCGTCTTGTTCAGGTTGGTATTGACGGATTTAAGGGTCTGCAGCGCGACCATGGCGCTGGTGTTCGTCAGAATGCTGGACATGTCTTGTCCTTCCTCAGTTAGATCGGCGCCTGGATTCCGCGCCCGTTTCAGACCTGCCTTCGCAGGTCAGCCCAAAACGTCCTTCTGACGCCTGCGGCGGGCCGTTTCGGGCCCGACACGCCACCCAGTACGGTGCAGGGGAACCATTGCCCGAAAGCTCTAACAAGCTCCTAAGATCACAGGGCTTTTCTGCTGATTTTTAGTGAAATTCGGCAGGTCAGCGGCGGCGTTCGAACCGGGTCTGCGCCTGCCCGATATGGCCGCTGCGCCCCTGGGCGTCATAGCTGGAAAAACCCGATGGGCCGGACAGGCTGCTGCGCGCATCCCGCATCCCTGCCATGACCGCGCGCAAAAGCGTGCTTACCTGTCCCGCGCGCCTGCGCATATCGGCCAGGCGGGTGGCGGCGGATGTGTCGATGCTGCCGCCTTGAAGCGAGTTCATCGCCCGTTCCAGCGCAGCCATTGCCGCGGGCAGATCGGAGAATCGCCGGCTGCGCAAGAGCGACTCCACCCCGGACAGCGCCCGGTCGGCAGCGGCCAGAGAATCGCCTGACCGCCAGATCATCGGGCCGGTCCCTCACGCGCGGCCAGCGCATTGAACAACGATTCGGCCAAACCGATTCCCCCACCCGCCGCCATTGCGCGGGCCTGTTCGGTCCTCAGGAACGAAGCGAATTGATCCTCCCCATATCCGCCACCGAAACTGTCGCGAGGGGTGCCAAGCCCGCCATGGCGCAGCATTTCGGACAGAAACGCCGCCTCCAGTTCCTGCGCAGCCTCCCGCAGTTCCGCCTCGCGGCGGGGTGTCAGGGAGCTTTGGGTGACAGGCGAGAGGGTGAGGTCAGACATTTCCAATTCTCCGTATTCGGAGAGACTATCGCGCGTGGGAGTAAAGAATTGGTAAGCTCTGGCGCGGAAACTGCGGATCGACCCGGAAGAAATCTGGAAGGTTCCATGCATTCAATAGTGCAGATCGCGCAGCCGCTTGCACCCCCCGCCGCCTCCCGTGGCGCGGGGCGGCCCGAAGATCTGACCGGGGTGGAGTTTGCCGCGGAATTTCAATGGCAGGATAACGAACTTCCCGTATCCGGGCTGCCCGGTCCAGGCCTGGGTCCGTGGCGTGTGGTCTGGTCAGAGGATCTCACGCCAGCTGACGGCGCGATACCACCCGCGCCGGTCGTGATGACCGATCATGACTTGTCTGGTGATTCATCGGATCGTGAAGTGGCAGATCAGCTTGTTGCCCTCCAAACGCTGGTGCCCGAACCACTCGGTGACACTCCCCAACCCGCGCCTTCCCTGCAACTGCAAGTCGTGGTCCCGACCGAGCCTGTGACACCCTCTGTCGTGTCTCCTGAAACGCCTACGCCCGCGTTCAGCGGTCATTTCCCGTCAGGCGAGGCACCCCTGCCGCCGATTCGGCTCATGTCGGACCCGGTGGCGCATTCACTCCCGCCGGCAGCCGGGCAAACCGCCAACAATCGGGCGACCACGCAGGGAATCCCCCCCGTCCCGGAGCAGGAAGTGCCCGCGCAAGGCGGGCCGGTCCGCGGCCTGGGATCTGAAATCGCCCCACCCGTCCTGCCGCCCGTCGCACGCGACCCGAACGAAAACGGCCAGGCACCATCCATGCCGCGCTCGGAGAACACCCCGGCGCCCCCGCCGGACGCAATGCTCCCCCGATCGGCGCAGGATGTGGGCGCCGGACATCGCCCGAGCAGCGTGGATAACAGCATTGCGGAAGGCCATTTTGCCCCGGCGCTGCCTGTGCCGTCCCACGGGGCAGGATCAACGGCCCTGCCACCGAATGCCGCCCAAGAGGCCATGCCGAAGTCCGGAGACGACACGCCAGTTTCAGTTCGGAAATCCGCCCAGAGCACCACGAAGGCCATCCTTGCGGCAACACCCCCCAGTCCCGCAGGCAATCCGGCTGCCACGCTGCAACAGGGCATTTCGGCACCTTCCGGTTCAGAAAATGACCGCGGCACGGCCACCCACCAACCGGACCTTCCATCACCCCTGCGCAGTGCCGAGACGTCGTCCTCCCCGGTCCAACCGCATCCGATTGCCTCACCGGACAGCGCAAGTCCCTCGCTCGAGGGCAAATCATTCCCGAATCCCGCCACGGTGCTCCGGTCCCGCGACGACCCTTCGTCGGGGAATGCAGCGCCGCCAATGACGCAGGCACCAGCGCCCCGAGACATTGGGGAGACTCAAGCCAGTGTCGCGCCTGTCTTCCGTCCCCCCATTGATCCGACACCGCGCCAGGGTTTCCCTCCCGTCGCCCCGGTGCAGTATGAAACCATGGGTCAGGCGGCTGGCCGATCGTTCCCCCCGCCTTTCACCAGGCAAGGAGAAGAGACGCCAGGCAGATCTCATTGGCTGGCCCCGCGAGCGTTGGTGACCCCAGCTCTCGGCGAACCCGCGGCCGGGTCCGAATTCGCGGAACCATCCAAGTCAGCCGAACGGCCCGTGCCGCACAACCTGACCCGAATGGCTGACACTTCCCTCCAATCGGCCCGCGCGGACGTGATTCCAGCGCAACTCCGACCCTCCCGGCAGTCGCAGCCCCTTGTTTCACCTGTGTCCGTCTCCATGCCCTCAGGTCCGGAGGCAGACGCGTCGGCAATGACCCAACAGCCCGTTCAACCGCGTCACATTGCGGTGCCCTCCCCCCAACTGAAACCCATTGCGGTGCCCTCCCCGCAACCGCGACCCATTGCGGTGCCCTCCCCGCAACCGCGCCCCGCTGTGGTGCCCTCCCCGCAACCGCGCCCCATTGAAGTGCTTCCCCAGCAACCGATCCCGACGGCAGCGCCGGATCCGTCAGTCCCACAGGTCCCCCGGCCTCTATCTGAGGTGACAGTCACCGCCACCGTGCCGCGTCAAGCGATGCCGGACATGACCGCCAGAGGGGATTTCGCCCCGATTCTGGCCGATCCGGTCAGCACCCCGGACGCCCCATTGCCCGCCCCTGCCCATGCCGATATCCGACCGACGGAGCCCGCAACCATCCCGCGCCCCGATCCGGTGCCGACGCAGCTTGCGCAACGGATCGCCGCCGTACCGATGATGACCGATCGCGATGCCCCGCTGGAACTGACGCTCGACCCGCCAGAGCTTGGGGCCATTCGTGTGTCTGTCAGCCGGGGAGCCGAAGGCATGGTCCTGCATCTTCAGGCCGATCTGCCCGAAACACTGGATCTGCTCCGTCGCAACGGCGCCGCCCTGATGCAGGAACTCCAGCGTCAGGGCCTCGATCATGCCGGGTTCAGCTTTTCGGGCCGCGATCCGGGTGGCCAGCAGCACAGGCCCGATGCGCCGCCCCCTGGGGTGCGCGAAGACGATGCGCACATTAACCCGTCCCACATTTCGGACCGATCGCCGGTCACCTCTGCACGGACTGGGCAATCGGGCTTGGATATTCGCCTTTAACGGAGGACAGACATGGACGTCGCTACCATACCCCAGACCAGCCAGACCGCCGGCACAGCGTCGGCGTCGGAAGATCGCACCATGATCAATTCCGACTTCCAGACCTTCCTGACGATGCTGACCACCCAGATGCAGAATCAAGATCCGCTGAACCCGATGGAATCGACCGAATTCGCCACGCAGCTGGCCACCTTCTCGGGTGTCGAACAACAGGTTCGCACGAATGAACTGCTTGGCAGCCTCCAAGACAGCATGGCGCTGTCCAGCATGGGCCAGATCGCGGGCTGGATCGGCATGGATGCGCGGGCCGAGATGCCGATGGCCTTCGACGGAGAGCCGCTGACGCTCTATGCCAGTGACAACGCACTGGCCGACCGGATGGAACTCGTGGTGACGGATGCCGACGGGCAGACATTGCAGCGAGTGGCCATTCCGGCCACCGAAACCGCCTTTGCCTGGGCAGGTGTGACCACCGATGGCGACCCGCTGCCAAGCGGCGTATATGGCTTCCACGTGGAATACTTCCGCGATGACGAACCGATCGACACGCAACCGGCACAGGGTTACGCAAGGATCGAGGAGGCGCAGATCGTGAATGGCGATATCTGGCTGTCGATGCCCGGTGGCGTGCAGGTCAATGCCGCGCTGATCCAGGCGGTGCGCGATCCGATCTGATGGGCAGGCCCGTGCAACAGGCCCGCCCACTATTTCATCTCACTTGCCGTCTTCCACCGGCTCTGTGCCGCCACCGGACCCGGCGCCACCGCCGCCCCCGATGATCAGCTGCGCCTCGGGGTAGCCTACCTCGTCATATGTCTGGATCGTGCCCACATAGATGTCGTAGCGACCCTGCGGCGGGGCGCCCCAGACAAGGCTCGGGTTGATCCCGCCTGCGCCATTGTCGTCGCAATACCACTGCCCGTCCGGTCCGTTGATCAGCAGGCTGGTGTCGCTCTGCGACTCGACCGTGAACGACAAGGGCGCGCCGACGCCCTGGTAATAGACCTGGAAATCCGGGGCCTCGGCCACGTGACCGGCACAGCCCTGCCCGGCGCTGGAGGCCTCCAACAGACCGCCGGCCAACAGATGCTGAAGGTAGGGATCAGGCGAGAAGCCGCTCGACAGGGTTACATTGCCGAAGGTCGGCGGCAGGTTGTAGTTGGGCTCGCTCGGGCGCAGATCGACCTGCGGGGTTTCGCCCGCCATGGTCGCCGCGATCCAGTCCTGATAGGCTGACACACGGGTGTAGGTGCCGTAATGGTCGCCATCCTGGTGGCAGTAATTGCCGCCCGACACCAGCCCGACTTGCACATATCCCTGCGTGTCAGCGGCCAGCAGCGGCCCGCCGCTGTCGCCCCGGCAGGCATCGGCCACGGCCTCCTGGAAACCGGCGCAGATGACACCGGCACCCGCGTTCGACGAACACAGTTGGTTATGCACAATCGGCACCGCCGCGCCGAGCAGCACCTGTGACGTGTCCCACATCGACGGCGGTGAAGAGGTCGCGCGCTCTGCCTGGGTCAGGGGTCCGCGGCCGCGGGAGATATGCGGTGGCGGCGTCAGGCCCCAGCCGATGATCACGGTCTGATCGCCAATCTGTTCCACCACCGGGGCCAGCGCCGCATCCGAGAGGCGCACTGGGGTGATGCCCGTGGGGCGGGCAAGTTCCAGCAGGGCAATGTCGTTGACGCCAACCCCCTGATACCCGGAATGCAGATAGACACGAGACACGTCGAAGGCCGTGCCCCCGCCCTGCAGGCTGGAGGTATTGGCGTAGATTTCCAGCCCGCTCGGATTGTTGGGGGCGACGGTATCGACGCAATGGGCCGCGGTCAGCACCCACCTGTCCGCAATCACGGTACCGCCGCAGAAATGCCCGTCGAACCGGCTGCGGGCATTGGCCTGGTTCAGCGACACCATCCAGGGAAAATCGCTGATCGACACGGCACAGCCGCCCATCACCCGGTCGCCCGAGCAAAACTCCTGCGCCTCGGCAGCGTCGGGGGCTGCGAAGAAACCGGCCGTCAGAAGGGCGGCACTAAGGGTCAAAGATCTCATATGGCTCATCCTTTCTTACCCTGTTTGTCCGGCCCGTGGTCCAATGCGGGCCGCGAAATGACCTAGTCTATTGCCCGCTCGATCGTTGCCTCGGGGTTCAATGCAACGGCGGGCGGCGTTTCCGAGGGCGAGGTGACGATGAACCCGAGGCCCGCACCTGCGTCATCCTGAACGACCGGCGCGATGGCCACCGGCTCCGGCAGCAGCGCTTCGACGATCAGTTCGGCATCCGGCGCAACCGGCAGCTCCCGTTCCGTGCCGACCCAGATGCGGTAGCTTCCCGCGCTCAGGTCTGACAGGGCCAGCACCGGCGCCGATCCATCCGAGGATGTGCCCCGGCATTGCCATGTGCCATCGGGGCGGCGCATCACCAGCACCGTATCCTCATCGCTGAGCGTCGTGATCCTGAGCGGGCCAATCGCCTCTTGCCAGTCGAGCTGGAAATCCGGGCTGCTGGCCACGAAGCCATAACAATTGCCGCCAAGCTGCGAGGCATCCTCGTACCCGCCTGCCAGCATATCCAGCGCCATGGCGGTCTCCGGCGGACCGGCGGCCAACTCAATCGTGCCGTAAAGCGGGTCGCCCTCGTCCTCTATCCCCCGGCCGGGCTTGCCCGCACTGGGCAGACCGGCCTCCTCTACCTGCACCGGCACCTCGTTTGTGTCGGCGCGCCCGTCGCCGATCTGGAATTGCGGGGGGATCTCTCCGGCAAAGGCAAATTCCAGCCACGGCACCTGACGGCCCTGCGTGGCGTTGCGCACGGCGAAGGACACTTCATACATGATATCATCAATACGCCGCGTGGGCCGTTCCAGCGCCTGCAACAGCGCCCCGGTAAAGAGCCCGTTGCGCCCCTCGCCATCGGACGAGGTCTGGCCGGGTGCGGCGGCATAAAGGATGAAGGCGGAAGCGCCCGCAGGCGTATCCATCGCCGACAGGCCGATCCCCAGATCACGCCCGCCGCCGCGCTCTGGCAGCGGGTTGTTGCGGCAGGCATCAAGAATGATCACCCCGGTTGCCCCGGTCGCCGCCAGCCGTTCCAGAAGGCGTGGCGCGGGATAGGCCCAGTCCGGCACATCCTCGGCAAAGGCAATCTCTTCGTCATCGGTTGGGATCAGGTAATTGGTGCCCTTGTATTCCACTCCATGCCCCGCGAAGTAGAACACCGCCAGATCGCCGGGGTTCAGGCTGCGGGTGAAATCGCGGATCGCAACCTGCATGCCGTGCAGGTCCTGATCCAGCATCGGCCCGTCGCCATGCACGCGAAACCCGATCTCGGTCAGACGCTCGGCCATATCGGTGGCGTCATTGACGGGGTTGATCAGCGGGCTGGAGGAATAGGCGGAATTGCCGATAATCAGCGCCACGCGCTCGGCCCGCGACTGCCCGGGCAGGGCCAGCCCGATCAGAGCCGTTAGGACAACCAGCAGACTATGAGCCAGAAACCCGCGGGGGCGCACCACGTCCAGTCTCCCAAAATCACAAACCTAATGCGGCATAGTATGACCGGAAATTTCCGATCCGCCGACTCTTTTTTGTCGGTTCGGCCAAGGCAAAGGTTCAAAGCGTCAGGAAAATCTGAAGGTCTGCCACGTTGGTTCCCGTTGCCCCGGTCATCAACAGATCGCCTGACGCCGCCAGCGCCGCATAGCTGTCGCTGTTGGCCAGCAGCGCCCTCGGGTCGGCCCCCGCCGCGCACATTCGGCCAAGACTGCCCTGATCCACAATGGCCCCTGCGGCGTCGGTCGGCCCGTCTCGACCGTCCGTACCGCCGGACAGAAAAAGCCAGTCACCGGGCAGGCCCCGTTCCTCGGCCAGCAGCGCCACGCGCAATGCCAGTTCCTGATTGCGCCCGCCGCGCCCGTCGCCCCGCAAGACGACCGTGGTTTCCCCCCCGAACAGCAGCGCGGTGCCTGGGGGGGTGGTCGCGGCAAGGTCCAGCACCTGTTCAGCAACCGTCGTCACCGGGCCGATAAGGGGGGGCTCAACCACCCGAACGGGGCGTCCCGCCGCAACCGCCATTGCGGCGACGCTGATCGCGTTCGATCCGACAAGCGCCGCGTCCGGGTCGGGCAGCGAATCGCGCGCCTCTGCCCGCGCCATCGCCACACGCGCGGCCTCTGGCATCCGCTCCCAAATGCCAAGCTTGTCCGCGACGCGCCGCGCGGTCGCCAGATCGGCAATCGGCCCCACCGTCGGTCCGCTGGCAATCACCCGCAGATCGTCGCCCACCACATCCGACAGGATCAGGCTGCGCACCGGCGCAGGCGCGGCGAGCCGCAACAGCCCGCCACCCTTGAACCGCGACAGGGCCTGCCGAACGATGTTGGTTTCCTCGATATCGGCACCAGAGGCCAGAAGCAGCCGGTTCACCTCGGCCTTGTCCGCCAGTGTCAGGCCCTTGACCGGCCCCGGCAGCAACGCCGATCCCCCACCGGAAATCAGCGCCAACACCACGTCCCGTCCCCCGGCCTCGCGCAGCAGCTTCTCCACCGCCAGCCCCGCAATCACCCCATTGCCATCCGGCACAGGATGCCCGGCCCCGTAGCAGGCCACGCCCGCGATATCGCGGTGGTTCTCGTAATTCGTGACGATCAGGCAGCGGGTCGGCACACCCTCCGGCACCGCAGACCGCGCCGCCTGCATCATACCGTTCGCGGCCTTGCCCACGGCCAACAGGATCAGCGTTCCGCCCTCAGGCACCTCGACCGGGCGTGCCTTCAGGGCCTCAGCCACGGCCCGCGCCGGGTCAGCGGAGGCGACACCGGCCATGAAAAGCTCGGTCAGTTCGGATCGGATCGCGTCATGCGCCATGGGGATCACTCAAGCGGAAAGGTTGGCAGAACCATCCCAAAGCCCCGTCCCCCTGTCCATCCCGTAACCCGCGAGGGCCTCAGAACCAGAATTCCCAGACCGCGACCGAGGCGAAGGCCAGCAGCACGCCGCCCACCAGATAGGCCAGCCGCTCTGCCACCCGCGACCGGCGCGGCGGCGGCAGCGTATTGGCATGGGACAGCAGCGCATCCTGCGCCATCTGCGGCAGGCGCGGGCCAAAGCGGGACAGCACCTGTGCCGTGCGCACAAGGTCACGCAGCATCGCCTTGGGGCCAAGATTTTCGGTGATGTACTGTTCCACCACCGGGCGTGCGGTGCTCCAGATATTGATGTTTTCATCCAGCGATCGGGCGACGCCTTCGACAACCACCATGGTGCGTTGCAGAAGGATCAGCTCGGTCCGGGTCTCCATTCCGAATTGTTCCGTTACCTCGAAGAGGTAGGACAGCAGCCGCGCCATGGAAATGCGGCTGGCATCCATGCCGAAGATCGGCTCGCCCACAGACCGCAGCGCCTGCGCGAACTCGTCGATATCGCGGTCAGCAGGCACGTATCCCGCCTCGAAATGCACCTCGGCCACGCGGCGGTAGTCGCGGCGGATGAAGCCCATCAGGATCTCGGCATAGACCCGGCGGGTATATTCATCGAGCCGCCCCATGATCCCGAAATCCAGCGCCACGATATCGCCGTTCGGCGCGACCTTCAGGTTGCCCTGGTGCATATCGGCGTGGAAGAACCCGTCACGCAGCGCGTGGCGCAGGAACATCTGAAGGACCCGTTCAGCCAGCGCCGTGCGGTCATGGCCCGCCGCGTCGATGGCCTCGATATCGCTGAAAGACACGCCCTCGGCCCAATCCAGCATCATCACCCGGCGCGAACAGAGGAACCAGTTGACCGCCGGAACGGTAAAGCCCTCATCGCCCTCGGTGCGCGCGGCAAACTCCCCGGCGGCGGAACTTTCGATGCGCAGGTCCAACTCCCGCATCACCACGCCCTCGAAATGCTCGATCACATCCTGCGGGCGCAACCGGCGCGACGCGGGCGACAGCGTCTCGATCCAGTTCGCCATCAGGTAAAAGGCGTCGATATCCTTGCGGAAGGCGCGCTCGATCCCGGGGCGCAGTACCTTGACGGCCACCTCCTGCCCGGTTTCCCGCAAGCGCGCGCGATGAACCTGCGCGATGGAGGCCGCGGCGACGGGCTCCGAGAACTCGGTGAAAAGCTCCTCAACCGGCGTCTCCAGCTCATGCGCGATGGTGCGTTTGGCGATGGCGCTGTCAAAGGGTGGCAGCTTGTCCTGAAGAACCCTGAGTTCCGTCGCCAGCTCCGGCCCCACCACATCGGGGCGCGTCGACAGGATCTGCCCGAACTTGATATAGGCCGGGCCAAGGGCGGTCAGCGCCCGCACCAGCGGCGGCAGGCTGGTATCGCCTCTCAACCCCAGCCATTTGAACGGCCAGGCCAGAATACGCAGCCCCAGCCGAACGCTACGCGGCGCGTCCATCGCCTCCAGCGCCTCGGCCATGGCGCCGGTCCGTTCAAAGGTCGCGCCGGTGCGGATCAGACGCCAGATGTTGTGGGGGCCCCGCATCTCAGATCTTCCAGCCCGAATGCAGCGCCGCGATGCCCATGGACAGGTTGCGATATTTGACCATGTCGAACCCCGCCTCGCGGATCATGCTGGCAAACATCTCCTGATCCGGAAACTTGCGGATGCTCTCGACAAGGTACTGATAGCTGTCCGCATCATTGGCGATGACCTTGCCCATCTTCGGGATCACGTTGAAGGAATAAAGGTCATAAAGTTTCTGCATCCCCTCATTCGGCAACTGGCTGAACTCCAGCACCATCAACCGCCCGCCGGGTTTCAGCACCCGATAAGCCTCCGACAGCGCATCGCCAATCCGCGTCACGTTCCGGATACCAAAGCTGATCGTGTAGACGTCAAAGCTGTTATCCTCAAACGGCAGCGCCATCGCGTCCCCAACGATCCAGTCGAGCTTTTCGGCCATGCTTTCGGCCTCGGCCCGCTTCTGCCCCTCGATCAGCATCGATTCCGTCATGTCCAGAACCGTGGCATGCGCCCCTGGCGCACGTTTCAGAAACCGGAAGGAAATATCCCCGGTCCCCCCCGCCACATCCAGCAGCTTCACCCCGTCGCGCGGCGCGAGCCAGTCCATCATCGCGTCTTTCCAGACCCGGTGGATGCCGACCGACATCACGTCGTTCATCACATCGTATTTGGAGGCGACATTGGTGAAGACCCCGTGGACCTTTCCGGCCTTTTCGTCCTCGGCCACGGTCTGAAACCCGAAATGCGTGGTGCGTCCGTCTGCGTCGCTCATCCTGTCATCCTTTCCGGGGGTCTTGCCCTCGCCAGAAACTCTCCCTTCTTATAGGGCTTGTCCGTGGCGTTACAATGCGCCGCCCCCCATTGAAAGGCCCGCCATGCCCGAACTGCCCGAAGTCGAGACAGTCCGTCGCGGGCTTGCCCCTGTGATGGAGGGTAAACGCATTGTGAAAGCGGATGTGCGCCGCCCTGATCTGCGCTGGCCCTTCCCATCCGACATGGGTGCACGGCTGACAGGCGCAACGGTTCAGCAGCTTAGGCGGCGGTCGAAATACATCCTCGCCGATCTGTCCACGGGCGAAACGCTGCTGATCCATCTGGGCATGTCGGGTCGCATGCTGGTCTCTGGCGCGCAGGGCAGGGACATGCCCGGCCAGTTCCACCACGACCACCCTGCGCCGGAGAAACACGATCACGTCGTGCTCGACATGGAAGGCGGCGCGCGGATCACCTTCAACGACGCCCGCCGCTTCGGTGCGATGGACCTGATGCAGACGGCCTCGCAGGACGCGCACCCCCTGCTGGCGGTTCTCGGCCCCGAACCCTTCGGCAACGCCTTCGACGGCCCCTATCTCGCCGCGCGCCTCAAAGACCGAAAGATGCCGATCAAATCCGCCCTGCTGGACCAGCGAATCGTGGCCGGTCTGGGCAATATCTACGTCTGCGAAGTGCTGTATCGCGCCCGCATCTCCCCCAAACGCGCCGCAGGCCGCATCGCGACGCAACGTTGCGAGGCGCTGGTTCCGATCATCCGCGATGTGCTGTCAGAGGCGATCGAGGCGGGTGGCTCCTCCCTGCGCGATCATCGCCAGACCGATGGGGAACTGGGCTATTTTCAACATAATTTTCAGGTCTATGGCCGCGAGGGCGCGCCTTGTGCCACCCCCGGCTGTTCGGCGACCATCCGCCGGATCGTGCAGTCCGGTCGGTCCAGCTTCTATTGCCCCACCTGTCAAAGATAGCTTGAACCGCGCGCCGGGGCTGATAACCCTTCGCATCCGAGGGACAACAATACCGGGACGCACCGAATGGCCTACGAGACCCTGATCGTCGAGATCGAAGAGCATATCTGCCTTATCAAGCTGAACCGGCCGGATGCGCTGAATGCGCTGAACACCAAGCTTCTGGCCGAACTTTGCGATGCGCTGGAAAGCGCCGATGGAAACGACAAGGTCCGCTGCGTGGTCATCACCGGGTCGGAAAAAGCCTTCGCCGCCGGGGCCGACATCAAGGAAATGTCGGACAAGAGCTTTACCGAGGTCTTCACCGAGGACCTGTTCGCAGATGCCTCCGACCGGATGATCCGCATCCGCAAGCCGATCATCGCCGCCGTGTCCGGTTACGCTCTTGGTGGCGGTTGCGAACTGGCCATGGCCTGTGATTTCATCATTGCCAGCGACACGGCCAAGTTCGGCCAGCCCGAAATCAACCTCGGCGTCATCGCAGGCATGGGCGGCAGCCAGCGCCTGACCCGCTTTGTCGGCAAGTCGAAGGCCATGGACATGAACCTGACCGGCCGGTTCATGGATGCGGAAGAAGCCGAACGCTCTGGCCTCGTCAGCCGCGTCGTCCCTGCCAAGAAGCTGATGGACGAAGCCATGGGCGCCGCCGCCAAGATCGCGGAAAAATCGCTGATCTCGTCGATGGCCGCGAAAGAGGCGGTGAACCGCAGCTATGAGACCACGCTGGCCGAAGGTCTGAAATTCGAACGCCGCCTGTTCCATTCCATGTTCGCCAGCGAAGACCAGAAGGAGGGCATGGCCGCCTTCCTGGAAAAGCGCGAAGCGCAGTTCCGCGACCGCTGACCCCTGTCATCCCCGCGCAAGCGGGGACCGCATCCCGCCTGCGCGACGGTTTGCGCAGGTGTTTTTGCGCTCCGGTCGCAATGTGTCATAGGCGAACCCCTATTCCTGGTGTATGGGGTCATCAGACACAGATAAAATATGCAGGCTCATGTCCGATCACACTGAACTTACCGGGCATCAGCCTGAACCGCGCGCGGCGCGCGACTGGATCAAGGTTCTGGCGAAATACCGGGAACCGAACACATCACGCAGTACCTATGAACTTGCGATCACGATCGGCCCGTTCCTATCGCTCTGGGTTCTGGCCTGGTGGTCGCTATCTGTCAGCTACTGGCTGACCCTTGCCATATCCTCGATCAACGCCGCCTTCCTGCTGCGGCTCTTCTGCATCCAGCACGATTGCGGCCATGGCGCGTTCTTCAATAACCGCACGGTCAGCGACTGGCTGGGACGGGTTCTGGGGGTTCTGACGCTGACGCCCTATGACGTCTGGCGGCGCACCCATTCGATCCATCACAGCAATTCCGGCAATCTGGGACGGCGCGGCATCGGCGATGTGCACACGCTGACCGTTGCCGAATATCGCGCGCTGCCGCCCATGGGTCGGCTGCTGTACCGGCTATACCGCAACCCGGTTGTGCTGTTCGGCCTTGGGCCGGGATACCTGTTCTTCCTGCAAAACCGCCTGCCGCTCGGTCTGATGGCCAGCGCCAGATACTGGATCAGCGCCATGGGCACCAATGCGGCGATTCTGATCGGTCTGGGGCTGATGCTCTATTTCGGCGGGGTGATGCCCATCCTGCTGATCTTCCTGCCCTCGACCCTGCTGGCGGCGACGGCAGGCATGTGGCTGTTCTATGTCCAGCACCAGTTCGAAACCACCCAATGGGATGCCGAGGAAGACTGGCAGGTCCATGACGCCGCCCTGAACGGCAGCTCGCATTACGTCATGCCCGCCCTGCTGCAATGGCTCAGCGCCAATATCGGCATTCACCACGTTCATCACCTTTACAGCCGCATCCCGTTCTACCGGCTGCCAGAGGTGCTGCGCGATCATGCCGAACTGGCGGGCCGCAACCGGATGACGATCCGCGAGAGCCTGGCCAATGCCCGACTGCATCTGTGGGACGAACAAAGCCGCCGCCTGCTGTCCTTCGCGCAGGCCCGCGCCCGCTGACATCCGGCCCGGAGCCGGGCGGCCGCGCCATGCCGGGTTTTGATGATCTCCGCTGGCTGTGATATGCATCTCGCCGATGCTGATGACCGGCGGACCCACCCTATGCTGTGGCGCGCGCTTCTTCTGACCCTCTGGCTTGCAGCCCCGACCGTCGCGGACGAGATCCCGTCCGGAGGCGTTCAAACGGACCGGCTGCTTTACCGGCTCGACGGCCTGTCGCAGGCGCTCGACCATCTGGAAAGCTTCCGCGCCGCCTTCCCGGATCCGGCCACCGCCGACGCCTATCTTGCCGCCTGGCGCGAGATGATCGACGCAAATGCCTTGCTCTACGCCTCGCGCGACAGCCTTCCCGGTCCGGCCTATGCAGACTACGATCAGACCCAAGCCCCAATGGTCGCGCGCATCCGCGAAGCGACCGAGATTCTGGCCCATCTTCAGGCCGAGGCGAACTGGCAGGGGGCGCCGTTGTTTCCGTTCCCGTTCGAGCTTCATCAACCCACGCAGCAGGCGGTGGATGCATCCGGGCTCGATCCCGCCGGGTATGTCGTGCAGATCATGGTCGAGGATCGGCCAGAACCCTTCCGCCTGCCCGGCTTGCAGGCCACCGTGGCGCTGACCCTGCACCATCCGCCGGACCTGTCCCTGCCTCTGGCCTGGTCCTGGCCCGAGTCTGCCGCCGCGCCATCGGTGATGCTGGAAATCGGCAATGCCTCGGGCAGCGAAGGGATGAACGTATCGCTTCAGCTCTCCGCCCCCGGCGCGGTGTTTGAACCGGTTCCCGACGCCGCGGCCACCACCCGCTGCGTCCCGCACGCGGATCGCATGGAGTGCGACGCAGACCTTCCTGCCGGGGCGCCGCTGCGCCTGATCACCCCGTTGCGTCCCGCCACCGTGCCCGAAACCCTGCCTGCGCCTTATGACCGGGATGTCACAATCTCCGTCACCGGCACCGCCATCGCCCCCGGCGAAACCCGGATCGACCTGCCGCCCGCCTCGATTGCGCTGCCCTTCCGGTCCTGCAACGCGGCGCTGGCCGAGGGGCTGGCCAGTTTCTTCGAAAATCCGACCCCGCCGGCCAATTGGTCTCGCCGGCTGGCGGTGCTGGCCCATGTCGCGCCGCGCCCCGACCTTCCGGGGCGGCTGACCTACCGCGCGCCAGTGCCGCAAAGGGCCGGGCCGTCGCTGGCCGAGATCCTGCAAAACGGCTGGCCCTCCCCCACGCCGCCGCCCGAATTTGAAGACCTTGGACCGAGGGAACAGGCCGCGTTGATCGCCCGGCAGGCCGCCACCAACCGGGGGGCCGACAACCGCCTGCTGGAGATCGGCCAGATGATCGCCGCCAACAGCCCGGCGCTGGAGGGGCTGCGCGGCTTTGACCGCGCCTGTCCCGCTTCCTCCGAGGATATCCCCGTCGTCACCGTGCAACTGTCAGAGCTGGACCGGCTTCACCGCGCCGTGTCCGAAGCCCGCGCCGAGATCGAGGCGCTCTATGACGCCGCCGCGCGTGAACGCGACCAGCAATCGCGCTCCTTTTATGAGGCGCTGGCTCAGTCCGGGGCAGAGGAGGGCGGCCTGCTTCGGCATATCGACATGCCCGAAGACCCGAACCGGTTTGGCGAAGAGCTTTATCCCGGCGAACGGCTCTTCGTCCCGATCTACCGCGCGCTCTACAACGCGGGCTTCTACGGCCTTCTGTCTATCAGCAGCCATGCCGCGCGGGCACAGGCGGCCCGGTCGCTCCTCGGCCCGGTCAGCATCGCCACCTCGATCTGGAATACCGGCAGCGAGATCCAGAGCTATCAGACCGTCCGCATCCAGATGGGCGCGGCCCTTGGGTGGGTCGAGGTCGCGGCCTATCTGCGACAGCTGCGCGACCGCTACGAGGGGCTGGAGGCCGATCTCACCCGCATCCGCACTGACTTCCGCACCCTTCACCGGACGGCCTGCGCCTGCCGCTTCGAATAGCGGTTTCGTATGTACGGGGGGTGTACGGGGGGTGTACGCCCGGTGTACGGGGGGCACCCCCCTGTTTTTGCCGGTTCTCAGCGCATCAGACGCCCGAACCGCGCCAGTGGCTCCACCCCGGCCAGTTGTGCCATGTGCCAGCCCATGACCTGATTGGATGACAGCACCGGCAGGCCCGTCGCAGCCTCGATCCGGTCAATCACATCAAGCGTGCGCAGATTGGTGCAGGACAGGAAGAGCGCGTCAAAATCCCCTTGTTTTGCAAGGGTTTGTGCCGCGTCCGCGATGGAATCTGGTGCGATCCGGGCGGCGAATTCCTCGCGTTCCTCGTTGAAGGTGCCCAACAGGGCCACCTCGATTTCGGCGCGCGCTAGCGCCGTGATCAGCGAGGAATTCACCGCTGCCACATAGGGTGACAGGACCACCAGACGCTTGACATCAAGGTGCCGGCACGCCGCGATCAGCCCTGTTAGCGGATCTGTTACGGCGTTGGTTTTGCAGCCTTTTTTCACCATTCCGGCGACTACATCTGCACCGATGACAGAGGTGCCCGAGGTGCAGCCATAGCCCACGACATCGAATTGCGCAGGCACCGGAAACAGCTGCGCCGCGCCGGTCAGCTTTCCTTCCATCTCGGCCAATGTGTCATTGGTCACTTCCTGCCCGCTCGGCACCCGAGTGACATAGCAAGCCACTCCATCCAAAGGGAAAATCCGGCGCATGTCATGTTCAAGTGTCTCATCCGATTGCAGGCTGATCAGCCCGATCGTCGCGCGTGTGCCCAGTTGCGGGGCAAGGTCGTAGGTGAACTGCATCACAGGATCCTCAACTCTGGGACCGAGAAGGGGGAAAGCCGCTCTGGCCCTGCCTCTCGAATGACAATATTCTCTTCGTGAACAAGGACTTGCCCACCCGAAATCTCAACACCCGGCTCCAGTGTCAGCACCATTCCGGGTTGCAAAACCGTGCGGTCATCGGGGATGAGAGAGGGCCATTCCGTCAGCTGCATTCCCAGCCCATGGCCATATCGCCCCGCCTCTGACCCGCCCGCGCCGCCGGTCAGAACCGTGTCCATCGCATGAAACAGATCCGCTGCCGTGGCACCGGGACGTGCGATTTCCATTGCGTGATCAACGGCTTCGATCAGTGTCCGGTGCCCGTCAAGGCAACGCGGATCGACCTCCCCGATCCCGAAATTCCGGTCGTAGTCGCAGAAATACCCGTCCACGACCAGCCCGGTATCCAGCATCAGCACATCCCCCGCCGCAAGCGGCGTGTCAGAGGCAGGCGAGATCACATCGTCATATCCCAATGGCCCCGCGCCGCCCGCAAGGTAAGGCACCCAATCCGCGCCTTCCTCCAGACACAGCATCTGGAACCGGCGGAAGACCTGCGACAGCGGCACGCCCGCCGCAGCGATCTCTCCCACCCGGTCAAATGCCCGGCCCGCCACCGTGCAGGCGGTGCGGATCTTGTCGATTTCCGCTTCAGATTTTACCAGCCGCAGGGACCGCATAATCCCTTGGTCGGACACCAGATTTACTGATTCCCCAAGCCGCGCATAATCCGCAAGCGGCATCCGCAGATGGGTCTCATGGCCCATGGGCAGTCCAATCGGCCCGTCGCCCGCAACCTCGCGCAGCGTCTCCGCCAGCAGGCTGACGCCGTCGTCGCTTAGATCGGGTGCGCGCCATGTGCGGATGTCATCGACCCAGGTGCGGGCCATCACGGGCGCCCCAATGGCGGGGATCACCGCAATCGGCTTGCCGCTGGCGGGCAGCACCACGAACCAGGGCCGCGTCGGGCTTTCCCAGAAGCGGGTGAGGTAGCCGGTGAAATACCGCACCTCCGGTTCCGTCGTCAGCAGCAGCGCCGCCAGGCCATGGCCGGTGATCAAAGCCTGCGCGCGGGCGACGCGGGCGGCGAACTCCGCCTCGGGAAAACCGCGCGTCATGCAGGCCCCTCCGACAGGAAACACAGCACTCGGGAATCCGGGCCAAGGCCAAGCAAAGCCGCGTCCGCAGCCAATACCCCCGCAACACCCGCGACTCCGGACTCGGAGCCTTCCAATCCTTCCGCAGCCATCGGGGCCAAAGCGTCTGCGGCCTCCTCTTCCGTGATCAGCAGAAAGTCATCGGCATCCCGCGACAGACCCGTCAGTGCGATCAGCGAGGCCTCCTTGCAGTCGAGCCGCCCCATGGCGGACACCGGACCGGTCGTGGTGACGAATCCTCCGGCCTTGATCGAATTGAAGATTGCAGGCGCGGCGTCCGGTTCCACAACCACGATACGCGGGGCGTCGCCCAAACGCTTGCGCACCAAGGCTGCGACTGCGCCCGCAAGCCCGCCAACACCCGCTTGAAGGAAAACATGGGTGGGCGGCTCGGGGCAGTCATCCAGTGCCTCGGCAGCCATTTGCAGATAGCCCTCCATCAGTCGATGCGGGCGGTCCATGTAGCCGGGCCAGGAACTGTCGGACAGTAGGATGTGGCCGTTGGCCTCGGCCGATTCGGCGGCCAGTGCCATGGACGCCTCATATTCCGCCCCGGCCCGCACAACCTCGGCGCCCTTGGCGCGCAGCCGCTCCGCGAAGCTTTCCGGTACGGTTTCGGCGATATGTACAATGGCCCGCGCCCCGAAGATCCGAGCCCCTGCGGCAACGGACATGCCGTGATTGCCCGCGCTTGCGGTGATGTAGGTGCGGCCTGCCAATGCGGTTGACAGATCCTCTGCCCCCGTTGCTACCGCATCGCAGGCAATGACATAGGCAGCGCCAAGCGCCTTGAAACTGCCAAGCCCCATCCGGCCCCGTTCATCCTTGACCCAAAGCGCGCCGATTCCGGCCCGCGCCGCCAAAACCGGGGCAGATGTCAACGGCGTGGTTGCATGGGCCGGGCATTGGGCCAACAACTTTGCCACCGCCCCTGCATCGGTGGAGGGTGCCGGGGCACCGGAGAGATTTGTCAGGCCCTGGCCACGGAACGGATTGGAAAGATGCTGCACGGTATCCCCTCGGCTGATTAACTTGTGCCACCCTAGCTTGCTTGACCGCTTTAGGTCTTCCCTTTCCGACAGGTTTGGCCTAATAGCGCCGCCAGACATGCGCGTGAGGCCCGCTTTGGCCGGATTCGACCGGTATCGAACCCTTGGTCGTGGGCCTTCAGCGCTATTCGTTAGACATTGAACCCACGAAGGGAACCGACACATGGCAAATTCGCCTCAGGCCAAGAAACGCGCCCGCCAGAACGAGCGTCGCTACGCCGTCAACAAAGCCCGCCGCTCTCGCATCCGCACCTACCTGCGCAAAGTGGAAGAAGCCATCGCATCCGGCGATCAGGCTGCTGCCACTGCTGCCCTGCGCGAAGCTCAGCCCGAACTGATGCGTGGCGTCACCAAGGGCGTCCTGCACAAGAACACCGTTGCCCGCAAGATGTCGCGCCTGTCGGCCCGCGTGAAAGCGCTTGGCGCCTGAGGCAAGGCTGCAACACCTTGAAAATAAGGCGTCCCATTGGGGGCGCCTTTTTGTTTGGCGAAATTTCCTTGTTCTCGGCACCCTTAGAATGGGCCCGGCGGATTCGTTTCCAGATAGCTCAGAGTCAAGCGCGAAGTTTCGTTGAAAGGGCCGTGTGAGTCCCGCTAGCTTGGGTTTCAGCGATTCACATAGTCTGGGGGGACATCGGGCGCGGATAGGCTGAGGGGAAACTCTCTTGGGGACGGATTTACCCTATCGCCGCGCCTGAGGCCTGAAGATCTGGTTCAGTTGGCACTGTATCACGATTTTCAGGGTGTGTCTGTGGCCAGTCGGGACCAAACCGACGCCAAAGCGCACTTCCGGAGACCTCCAACCTGGGAATATTCGCACGAATCACCACACGGCCGTCAGAGCCGGGTGAGCGGATGTGTTTGCCAGGTCCGGGGTATCTGATCGGCCGATTTCGGCCGCCTCCCTTTCTTGCGCATGGCGGGGCAAGGTGCGGGTTCCGCATCAGTCATGCGCAGGGTGACACGGACTGCGGGGATCGTGAAGGCAAAGGGTTAGGGCGACAAACGGATCGCCCGCACAGGTCCGCAAAGGGCCGTGTTCTAAGAATGACGGGAACAGGATGACACAAGACGAATGGGGACACGTTCGGGGCGAACTGCTGAAATCAGTCGGAAAGAACAATTTCTCGGCCTGGATAGAGCCGATCGCATTTGACGGTATCGAAGACCGCACCGCGCAGCTTGTCGTTCCGACCAGCTTTATCGGCACCTGGGTGTCCCAGCATTTCGGTGACGTGATCCTGCGGCACATGATGTCGGCAGGCGCCGAGGTCGACCGGATCGAGTTTTCCGTCGATGCGCAAGGCCGGGCCAATGGCGTGACCAAGGTTGAACCCCTGGCCAAGCCGGCCCCCAAACCGTCCGTGAATGGCACGCGCTCCGCGCCTGCCACCCCCCCTGCGCAGGAGCTGCCGGAATCGACCCTGAACGCCAATTTCACCTTTGCCGATTTCGTCGTCGGCAAGCCCAATGAGCTGGCCCATGCCGCCGCGCGCCGTGTGGCCGAGGGCGGCCCGGTCTCGTTCAATCCGCTGTTCCTCTATGGCGGCGTCGGCCTTGGCAAAACGCACCTGATGCACGCCATCGCGTGGGAGCTGCGCAACAACAAGCCCGATCTCAAGGTCATCTACCTGTCGGCGGAACAGTTCATGTACCGCTTCATCCGCGCCCTGCGCGATCAGGACACGCTGTCGTTCAAGGAAGTCTTCCGCTCGATCGACGTGCTTATGGTCGATGACGTGCAGTTCATCGCCGGCAAGAACTCCACGCAGGAGGAATTCTTCCACACCTTCAATGCGCTGGTGGAACTGGGCAAGCAGATCATCATTTCCGGCGACCGCGCGCCCGTGGATATGGAAGAGCTGGACAATCGCATCGCCTCCCGCCTGCAATGCGGCCTTGTCGTCGACCTGCACCCCACGGATTACGAGCTGCGGCTCGGCATCCTGCAACAGAAGGTCGAGGCACAGCGCGAACGTACCCCCGATCTCAAGATCGCACCGGGCGTGCTGGAATTCATCGCGCATCGCATTTCGTCCAACGTGCGAGTTCTGGAGGGTGCGCTAACCCGGCTCTTCGCCTTCGCCGACCTGATCGGCTGCGAGATCACCATGGACCTGACGCAGGAATGCCTGTCCGACATCCTGCGCGCGTCTGACCGCAAGGTCACCATGGATGAGATCATCAAGAAGACCTGCGAACACTACCACCTGCGCCAGTCCGACCTGATGAGCCCATCCCGCGCCCGCAACATCGCGCGGCCCCGGCAGATGGCTATGTATCTGTGCAAGAAGCTGACCACCCGCAGCCTGCCCGAGATCGGGCGCAAATTCGGCGGGCGCGATCACACCACGATTCTGCATGGCGTGCGCAAGATCGAGGAACTGATCTCGGTCGACAGCCAGATCGCCGAGGACGCGGAACTCCTGCGGCGGATGCTGGAAGCCTGATCGCCCTTCTTCTTGGCGAAAATCCTCCGGGGGTGCGGGGGCAGCGCCCCCGCACGGGTCGACGCGAGATGCGCGGCGAAACCCGGCATCTCGCCTCATTTCCCCGGTTTTTTCCACCCGCCCCATTGACCTTGGCCCGGCATTGGGGACACTCGAAAAAACACTTGTGCTTGCGGGCAGACAGGCTACCCTCGCCGCCCCGCATACCGTCGGAGCCAGGGACATGAAAATCAGTATCGAACGCGCGGCATTGCTCAAGGCCGTATCGCAGGCCCAGTCCGTTGTGGAACGCCGCAACACCATTCCGATCCTTGCGAATGTGCTGATCGAGGCCGAGGGCGACACCGCCAGTTTCCGCGCGACCGACCTCGATATCGAGGTGGTGGACAAGACCAATGCCGTGGTCGAACGCCCCGGCGCCACGACGGTGTCCGCCGTCACCTTGCATGAAATTGTGCGCAAGCTTCCTGACGGCGCGCTTGTGCAGCTCTCTGACGACGGCACCTCCGGACGGCTCGAGGTCAATGCGGGCCGCTCCGCCTTCCAGCTGGCGACGCTGCCGCGCGAAGATTTCCCGGTGATGACTTCCTCGGAATACAGCGCCAATTTCTCGGCCAAGGCGCCCGATTTGCGCAGGCTCTTTGACAAGTCGAAATTCGCGATCTCGACCGAGGAAACCCGCTATTACCTCAATGGCGTCTACATGCATGTGGCGCAAGGCGAGGACGGCCCGGCGCTGCGCTGCGTGGCGACCGATGGCCACCGGCTGGCCCGCGTGGACATGCCGCTGCCTCAGGGCGCAGAAAACATGCCCGGCGTGATCGTGCCCCGCAAGACAGTGGGAGAGTTGCGCAAGCTGCTGGATGATGACGAGATGTCGATAGCTGTCTCGGTCTCGGAAACCAAGGTGCGCTTCGCTACGCCGGATATCACCCTGACGTCGAAAGTCATCGACGGTACTTTCCCCGACTACACGCGCGTCATCCCAATGGGCAACACCCGCCGGATGGAAGTCGATGCTAGCGAGTTCGCCAAGGCGGTGGACCGGGTGGCAACGGTGTCTTCCGAACGCTCCCGCGCGGTGAAACTGTCGCTCGACGAAGACCGGCTGATCCTGTCCGTGAACGCCCCCGACAGCGGCGCGGCAGAGGAAGAGCTGGCCGTGGCCTATGGCGATGAGAAGCTGGAGATCGGGTTCAACGCGAAATACCTGCTGGAGATTGCCAGCCAGGTGGACCGCGAAAACGCCGTGTTCCTGTTCAACTCCTCCGGCGACCCGACGCTGATGCGCGAGGGCAATGACACGAGCGCGGTCTATGTCGTGATGCCGATGCGCGTCTGAGGCAAAACGATTTTTGCAAAAATCGTGCCTCCGGCGGGAGTTTTTGAACCAAGAAGAAGGAGAGGGGCATGGCGGGCACTTACGTGCGGGCGCTGAGCCTCTCGCATTTCCGGTCGCATAAGCGGGCGTCCATGGCGCTGGACGGGCGGCCCGTGGCGCTTTTCGGCCCGAACGGGGCCGGCAAGACCAATATCCTTGAAGCGGTGTCGCTGCTCTCGCCCGGTCGTGGGCTGCGCAGGGCGGCGGCAGAGGAAATGGCCCGCAGACCCGAGGCGCTTGGCTGGAAGATCAAGGCCGAGCTGGTCACCGGCGGGCGGTTCCATGAGCTGGAGATGGGGGCCGAGGCGGGGCAATCGCGCAGCCTGAAGATCGACGGCAAGCCCGAGCCGCAACTGGCGCTAGCGGGGCTTGCTCGGATCGTCTGGCTGATTCCGGCGCAGGACCGGCTGTGGATCGAAGGGGCCGAGGGGCGGCGGCGCTTTCTCGACCGGATGACCATGAGCTTCTTCCCCGATCATGGCGAGGCGGTGCTGACCCATGAAAAGGCCATGCGCGAGCGCAACCGAATGCTGAAGGACATGGTGCGCGACGCCATGTGGTACGAGGCGGTCGAGGCACAGATGTCCGACGCCGCCGCAAGGATCACACGGCACCGGGCCGAGGCTGTGGCGCGGCTGACGGCGGCGCAGGACGGGGCCGAAACCGCCTTTCCGGTGGCGGCGCTGTCGCTGATCGAGGGCGACGGCAGCGAGGGGTTGGTGACAGCCGATGACTTCGCCACGGCGCATATGCAATCCCGCCCCCGCGACATGGCAGCTGGCCGCAGCCTGATTGGCCCGCATCGCAGCGATCTTGGCGCGGTCTATGCGGTGAAACAGACCGAGGCGCGGCTCTGTTCGACGGGCGAACAGAAAGCGCTATTGATCTCGCTTATCCTCGCCAACGCCCGCGCATTGAAGGCCGAGACCGGTGTTGCGCCGCTGGTGCTGCTGGATGAGGTCGCGGCGCATCTGGACGCGGGCAGGCGGGCGGCGCTGTTTGATGAGATCTGCGCGCTTGGCGGGCAGGCCTGGATGACCGGCACGGGGCCAGAGCTGTTCGCGGAACTGGGCGACCGGGCGCAGGCATTCGAGATCACGGAAGCGGACGGATACTCCGCCGTCCGGGAATGGGAGAATAACCAATGACACCGCAACGCATCACCCTCGTCACCCTTGGCGTTGCCGATATGGCGCGGTCCCGGGCATTTTATGAGGCGCTTGGCTGGGAAAGGCACCCTGAAAGCCAGAAGGCGGTGACGTTCTATCAGGCCAACGGGTTTGCCTTCGGGCTGTTCGGGCTGGAGGATCTGGCAAAGGATCAGGGGCGGCCCGGTGCGGCGCTCGGTATCGGCGGATCGACCCTGGCCCAGAACTTTGCGACCGAGGCCGAGGTTGATGCGGCCTATGCCCGCGCGCTGGCCGCAGGGGCCGCGCCGATGAAGGCACCGGAGAAAGTCTTCTGGGGCGGCTATTCGGGCTATTTCGCCGACCCCGACGGCCATGTCTGGGAACTGGCGATGAACCCTTACTGGCCGCTGAACGCCGATGGCAGCCTGACCTTGCCGGGGCCAAGCGATGCAGATTGAAGCCATCCACGAGATCGACCTGACACGAGGGCAGGACACGGAAATCGCCGCGCTGCTCACCCGTGCTTTTGGCGAGGATGCTGGCTATGGCTCCATGTCCTTCTACAACCAGCGACACCACCTGCGGCTTTTGGCACGACTCGACGGGGTGCTGGTGGGCCGCTTTGCGCTTGCCTATCGGTGGATACGGATGGGCGATGAACGCGTGCAGATCGTCGGTATTGGTGAAGTGGCGACGGATCCCGACCATCGGGGCAAGGGCATCGCCACGGCTTTGATGACAGCCAGCAAGGAGCGTGCCAGCGCCACTCTTGCCGATTTCCTCGTGCTGTTCGGTGTGCGCCCGCTATACGAGGGAACGGGATTCGCCGCGAAGGACAACATCGTGCGCCACATGGGAATCGAAGATGATCACAGTACCGGTCTCCTCGAGGGGAAAGACACAAAATTGAAGGTTCTTCAGCTCGGGGACATCGAATGGGATGATGCGGCCGTGATCGACCTGCTTGGCCCGAGTTTCTAGGGGCGCCTGATGAGCATTACCGCGTTTGACATGGCGCTCTATGCCGGGGCGCTGTTCGTGCTGTTCCTGACACCCGGCCCGGTCTGGCTGGCACTGGCCGCGCGAACCCTGGCGCATGGGGTCGGCGCGGCGCTGCCGTTGATCCTGGGTGTTGCCCTTGGCGATGTGGCGTGGAGCCTTGTGGCCATTCTGGGCCTGAGCTGGGTCGTGCAGAGCTATGCGGGCATCATGGTCGTCCTGCGCTGGCTGGCCGTCGCGGTCTTTGCGCTGATGGGGCTGTTGATCATCCGGCATGCGGACCAGGGCATCGAGGCCAACAGCCGCCTGAACCGCAAGGGGGCCTGGGCAGGGTTCGTTGCGGGGCTGGCGGCCATTCTGGCCAACCCCAAGGCGATCCTGTTCTACATGGGGATGTTGCCCGGGTTCTTCGATATCTCTCAACTGACCCGGATCGACATCGCGATCATCGCCGCGATCTCCATGGTCGTCCCGGTGATGGGCAATCTGATGTTCGCCGGTTTCGTGGACCGGGCGCGGCGGCTGATCACCTCACCCGGCGCGTTGAAGCGGACCAACCAGATCGCGGGCGGCCTGCTGATCTGCGTGGCGGTCGTGATCGCGCTGACCTAGGCGCGGATTGTCACCCATGCGCTGACGGCAATCGCAATCCCCCAATAGGGCAGCAGCGTCGCGCGGAAGTAACTGACGGAGTCGCCGAGACCGCCAATCAGCGCCACCCCCGCCATGACGTTCACGGCTAGATGGAACAGGATCGCGGGCGCGATGGAGGGGCTGAGATGGGTCATGCCCCCGAGGATCACCGCGTAGGCCATGACATGCGCCGCGAAAAGCGGGATGGGCAGTTCTGATTGGGGAGACTCCACCAGCCATAGCGGCAGGTGCCACATGAACCAGACCGCCCCAACGACCAGCGAGGCCGCGAACCACCCAATTTGGCCTGCCAGCATGGGTTGCATCACGCCACGCCAGCCCAGTTCCTCGCCCAATGGGCCGAGGATCAGGTTGAACAGCACCAGCTTGGTGGCCATTGCGATTGTCAGCAGATGCGCGTCGGGCAGGCCCCCATGCCGATAGGCGGCGATCAGCAGGGCCATGATCGGCGTCAGGGACATGATCCAGACAGGCAGCGGCACATCTCTCAGCATCACTGTCCGCTGCAAGAGCCCTGCAAGCTCTCCGGATCGGGCTGCAAGAATGATCGCGGCAAGGGATGGTCCCCAGACCGCGAGCAGCCAGACCGGCAGACCCCGCGCGGACTCTGGCGACTGCGCCCCCGGAACCCAGTAGATACCCGCGAAAGCGACAAGCGAGATCAGGAAGGTCAGCAGGATGAACGGGGCCAGCACCATCATGCCGCTCCGTCCAATGCCGTCAGGACCGGGGCGAACAGTCCGGGCTTTTCGAGCATGGCTTCACATCCGATCAGGGCGTTGCGGGCAAAGAATACTGCCGTGTCCTGCGCCCATTGCCCGGTCAGAACTTGCCGGGTAATGCGGTGATTGACGGATAGAATGATCTGCGCGGCGTGCTCTGCGGGCATCGGCAGATTGCCGGATTGAGACAGGGCCTCTTCAATCAGCGGTGCGAGAAACTGGTCCTGTGCCTTTTCCAGATAGCCAAGATAGATCGTGATATCGTCCGGTGCGCTCAGGCTATCCTCAACTCCGGCAGTCGCGTCCAGATAGGCCGAGCCTTTCGTCAGCAGGGCACAAAGATCCGGTCCGGTAGCCTGGGCAAGGGCTTTCTGTTCACGCTCCACCAAAGCTTGCATGACCGCCGATTTCGATCCGAAATGATGATAGAATCCGCCGCGCGACAGGCCTGTTTCAGCGCGAATATGCTCTATCTGCACTTCGGCATAGCCATGGTTGAGAAACAGCTTCAGCGCCACATCCAGAATCTGGTCAACCCTGTCTTTGGATGATTTCCGAACGCGCATGGCGGGTCTCCGTGATTCTACCGACACATGTCGGTATAAGGCATTGGCGCCTCTGCCGCAACATCACCACCACCCCCTAAATATTGTGTGTGACCCGTGACATTGCCTGCCGCGCCACGTATAAGAAACCGACAAGAAAAACAGGGGTCTTACATGGCCGAAAACGCGCAGGCACCCACCGAATACGGTGCGGATTCCATTAAAGTTCTCAAAGGGTTGGAGGCAGTCCGCAAACGCCCCGGTATGTATATCGGGGATACGGACGATGGCTCGGGCCTGCACCACATGGTGTATGAGGTCGTGGACAACGGCATTGACGAGGCTCTGGCGGGCCACGCAGACGCCGTCACCGTCACGATTCACGCCGACAGTTCCGTCTCGGTCCGCGACAATGGGCGCGGGATTCCGGTGGGTATTCACGAAGAGGAAGGCGTTTCTGCTGCAGAGGTCATCATGACCCAGCTTCACGCGGGCGGGAAGTTCGACGACAACGCCTACAAGGTTTCGGGCGGTTTGCACGGCGTCGGCGTTTCGGTGGTGAACGCGCTGTCGGATTGGCTCGACCTGCGCATCTGGCGCGACGGCAAGGAACATCACGCGCGGTTCGAACGCGGCGAGACGGTGAAGCATCTGGAGGTTGTGGGCAACGCGAATGGAGAGAAGGGCACCGAGGTGCGCTTCATGTCCTCGACCACCACCTTCTCGAACCTCGAATACAGCTTCAAGACGCTGGAAAACCGGCTGCGCGAATTGGCGTTCCTGAACTCCGGTGTGCGCATCATCCTGCGCGACCTTCGTCCCGCTGAACCGCTGGAATCAGAGCTGTATTACGAAGGCGGCGTGAAGGAATTCGTCCGCTATCTGGACCGCTCCAAGCATTCTGCGATGGAAGAGCCAATCTTCATTACCGGCATCCGCGACGATATCGAGATTGAGGCGGCGCTTTGGTGGAATGACAGCTATCACGAGACGGTTCTGCCCTTCACCAACAACATCCCGCAGCGCGATGGCGGCACCCATCTGGCGGGTTTCCGGGGGGCGTTGACGCGGACGATCAACCTCTATGCCAACTCGACCGGCATCGCCAAGAAAGAGAAGGTCAACTTCACCGGCGACGATGCGCGCGAAGGTCTGACCTGCGTGCTGTCCGTGAAGGTGCCAGACCCCAAGTTCAGCAGCCAGACCAAAGACAAGCTGGTTTCGTCCGAGGTGCGCCCCGCGGTTGAAGGGCTGATGAACGAAAAGCTGCAGGAATGGTTCGAGGAACACCCGAACGAAGCCAAGACCATCGTCAGCAAGATCATCGAGGCCGCCCTGGCGCGCGAAGCTGCCCGCAAGGCCCGCGAGCTGACCCGCCGCAAGACGGCAATGGACGTGGCCAGCCTGCCCGGCAAGCTGGCCGACTGTCAGGAAAAGGATCCGTCGAAATCCGAGATCTTCTTGGTCGAGGGGGACTCTGCCGGTGGCTCCGCCAAGCAAGGCCGCTCGCGCCACAATCAGGCGGTGCTGCCCCTGCGCGGCAAAATCCTGAACGTTGAACGGGCGCGGTTCGACCGGATGCTCGGCAGTCAGGAAATCGGCACGCTTATTACCGCGCTTGGCACTGGCATTGGCCGGGACGAGTTCAACATCGACAAGCTGCGTTACCACAAGATCGTCATCATGACCGATGCCGACGTGGACGGCGCGCATATCCGCACGCTGCTGCTGACCTTCTTCTTTCGGCAGATGCCGGAGATCATTGAGGGCGGCTATCTCTACATTGCACAACCGCCGCTTTACAAAGTCGCGCGGGGCCGGTCCGAAGTCTATCTCAAGGACCAGTCGGCGCTGGAGGATTACCTGATCCAGATGGGGATCGAGGGGACCGTCCTGCGGCTTGTCTCAGGCGAGGAGATCGCCGGTCAGGATCTGGCCCGCGTGGTCGAGGGCGCGCGCAGCTTCAAGCGCGTGCTGGAGGCCTTCCCGACCCATTACCCCCGCCGCATTCTGGAACAGGCCGCCATTGCGGGGGCCTTCGACCCGGGCCGTGCCGATGCCGACCTGCAGCGCGTTGCCGACGATGTGGCCGCGCGGCTGGACAAGGTGGCGCTGGAATATGAACGCGGCTGGCAAGGCCGGATCACCCAGGACCACGGCATTCGCCTGTCCCGCGTGCTGCGCGGGGTGGAGGAGATCCGCACGCTCGATGGCGCTGTCCTGCGCTCAGGCGAGGCGCGCAAGCTGTCGGAAGTGTCGAAACAGACCCGCGATGTCTATCGCGACCCGACACGACTGTCCCGCAAGGACCGGGAAACCATCGTCCACGGGCCAATGGACCTGCTGGAGGCGATCCTGACCGAAGGCGAAAAGGGCCTGACCCTGCAACGCTACAAGGGTCTGGGGGAAATGAACCCCGATCAACTGTGGGAGACCACGCTGGACCCAGAAGCACGGACGCTTCTGCAGGTGAAGGTGGACGATATGGTCGAGGCCGACGATATCTTTACCAAGCTGATGGGCGATGTGGTGGAACCGCGCCGCGAGTTCATCCAGCAGAACGCGCTGAGCGTCGAGAACCTCGACTTCTAGCGCTGCAAGAGGTCTTGCGATTTGAAGCCGGGCGTTGGTTGATGCCATGCCCGGCTCAACTTCCCGAACTGCGTGTTGTGTCCGGATCGCTACAACCTGCGGGGTTCATCATAACGTTCCCCGATCAAGCCTTTGTGTTTTTTGCATTGTGAGCACCTGATAGAACTCCATTCATTGGAGAAATACAGATGATGAAGCGAACCTTTTGCCTGGTTCTCGCCATATGCTCACTCCTTGCGATCTCGCCCGTTCCGGCCATGGCGCAAGGCAATGACACAGCTCAGGCGCGGATGAACGCGGCAAGCGCATTAGAGCACATTCTTACACAAGAAAGAGCGCGCCTTCTGGCGCTTGAGGCGTCGGTCGTCAATCCGATCTGGATCGGCTCGGATGTCACCGACGTCCAGATCTATTCGGAAGCCCAGTTCCGGGACATTCTGAGGACGATCGCCCTTGCCCCTGAAATCGCGCGATACAATGAAAACCGGCTGACGCACGCAGCCTTGCTCATTGTCAGCATGATCGACAACACGTCTCCCTCCGTCCGTCCCGATGAAATTGTCGACGCGGTTATGACCACGGTGCTGGAACAGGCACCCGTTCAGCGTGCGTCCCTCTTGCAGCGGTTCGACAGCGCCATAGGTCAGGCGCGCGCCGAGTTCGAGCAGGCTCTGATGGACCTCAACCCGGTCATGGACGACCCGAACAATCCCTATGACACGCTTGCAGTGGTTGAGGGCTTTGTCATGATCCCCAATGCAGGCATTCCGGGCCACAATGTCCAAAATCCGACGTTGCCCCTGCCGCAATGCCTGGCACGATGCAGGGAATTGCCTTGGTGCATTACCGTCGATTTTCAACGGGGGAACAACACCTGCTATCTGCAGGATGTTTCGGGGTTGCGGGCCGATATCCGCTATGACTACGGCGGCAATCCCTATGACCACTATGCGCTGGTCGAGCGGCTGGAGCGCTAGCAAACCCGCTAGCCGCCGGTTTGGAGGTCGGCGGCCTGCATGCGTTTCGGCCCGGTGCCGACCCGCCTTGAAAGGAGATTCGGATGTCACTCAAATCCGCGCTGGCTGCTGGCACGCTTTGTTTAGCTCTTACATCCCCGGCGCTTGCACAGCAGGACGCGGCGATCGAAGCGATGCAGGATTACCTGATGTTCGCCGAGGAAACGGCGGGCATCATCTTGCCACAGCAGATTGACCAGACCGTGTTCGATGCCGCGCTCTTCGTCGACACCCGCAGCGCGGCGCAACATGCCGAGGCGACCATCCCCGGAGCGATTCATATCGAATGGCGCGAGGTGCTGGACCGGATTGACGAGATCCCCGAGACCCGGATGACCATCCTGTTCTGCAACACCGGCGCGCGCTCTTCGCAGGCCACATTCGCGTTGCGCGTGGCGGGGCGAACCAACGTGGTCGTCATGCAATCGGGCTTTGAGGGCTGGCAGAGGGACGCGGCCTATCATCCCTGAGGACGTGGGCCGCGCCACTGATCAGATCACGATATTGAACGTCTGACGCACCGCGACGTCGATCTCGGGCGAGATCAGGTTCGGCGCGCTGGAAAGGATCGCCTGTTTCCTGGCCGTCGCGGCGTCCAGCAGCATCGGTTTGCCGGCTTCTGCCCATTCCTTGGGGCTCATCCGGTTGCCGTATTTCGGATAGACGAAGTCCGATTCCATCCGCGCCAGCGTCCGGTCGGTGCCGAGGTAGTGGCCCGGCCCGCCAAGGCAGACCTCGGCCATCTGATCGAGGGCCAGCGTCTCGTCATCCACCTCGATCCCGCGCACGCAGCGCAGGGCCTGGCCGATCAGGTCATCACCCAGGATCAGCGACTCATGGCAGAAGCCGAGCAGCGAGGCATGCATCCCCGCCGCCTCGTAAACCATGTTCACCCCCGACAGCCCGGCCATGACGTTGGAACACATCTGTTCCCATCCAGCCTGCATGTCTGGCAGCTTGCTATCCGAAGCGCCTGCGGCAGCCCCGCCCGGCAGACCATAGAACTGGTGCATCTGCGCGCAGCCCGCCGTCAGAAGCGCCTGTTCACCGGACCCGATCGACATGGCCCCTGTGCGCAGGTCCAGCCCGAAGGGCCAGGTGCCCATGATCGCCGGATGCCCTGGCGCGATGGCGTTGACATAGACGAGCCCAGCCAGACACTCGGCAACCCCCTGCGTGATCGCCCCTGCGATGGTCGAGGGCGCCGTGGCCCCAGCCATGCCAGCCGACAGCAGAAGGATCGGCATTCCGCCGCGAATGCAGGCCTCCATTGTTTCGCAGCTTTCGGTTGCGAAGGTCATCGGCGGCACAACAAAGCAGTTGGAGTTCGAGATGAAGGGCCGTTCCCGATAGGCCGCCTCGCCACCCGCCAGCATATAGATCAGCTCGAAACACTTCTCGACATGGGACGGGTCCGAGAAGGAGGTGCCGATATGCTTGGTGGTGCCTGCAACTGCGCCGTAGATGGTGTTCAGATCCATATCGAGGTTATCGGGAATATCCCGGCACACCATGGGCCGCTGGAAGAAATGGATATTGTCCAGCGCCTGCGTGATCCGGGCCGCGTCATGCAGATCCTGCGCGGTGGATTCGCGGTAGCTGTTGGTTTCCAAATCGACCAGATGCACCGCCGCGCCTGCTGTTCCAAAATGGGTGTTGGTGCCGGACAGGTGCATGTCATATCGCGGATCGCGCCCACACAGGGTGATATCGCGCGCCGCCATGGCCAGCGTGTCCTCAACCAGGGCAGCGGGGAACCTGATACGCCCGTCATCGCCAAGGATCGCCCCGGCCCCGGTCAGGATCTCGATGCCCGACTCCGGTGCCCCCGACAGGCCGATGGTTTCCAAAGCTTGAAGCGCGGCCTTGTGGATGCGCTCGATACTCGCATCCGTCAGGGGTTTCAAAGTGCCGCCGGGCATGCCAGGCCGGATGGACCGGGTGTGTTCCGCGGGCGGTGCCGAGCGAAGGGCCTTGCGGGCGGCGCGGCCACCGGATCGGCGGCTACGCGCTTGGGGTTCTGTTGCCTCAGTCATCTGCCATTCCTCCATTCAGCAGAATGTCGATATCGTCACCCGAGGCCGATTGTTTCAGCGGCTCGAAATGTCCGTCGTTCAGCATCGCGCCCATGCAATCGCGGATCGCGGCATGGGTCACGCGGGCGATCTGGCTGCCGGTTGAAATTCGACGCACGCCCATGGCGGCCATTTCGGCCACCGTCATGTCTTTCAAGGGTCCGGCGGCCAGCGCGTTGACCGGGGCCGAAACCGAGGCCAGCACCTGCGCCAGTTCTGACTTTCCCGGCGGACCAGGCAGATAGAGGCAATCGGCCCCTGCCGCCTCGAATGCCTGCAAACGGTGGATGCCCTCGGCCAGGTCATAGGTGCCGTTCATCACGCCATCGGCGCGGGCCACCAGCACGAAGGGCCGGCCAAGACCGCGGGCGGCTGATGCTGCGGCGCGGATCCGCTCCAACGCCAGATCGAATTCATAGGCCGGGTTGTCTGCCACCATTTGCGTGTCTTCGATCCCGCAGCCCGAAAGACCCGCCTCTGCCGCCAACCGGATGGTCTCGGCCACACCGTCAGGGTCATCGGCAAAGCCGTTCTCAAAGTCGCCCGATACCGGCAGGCCGGTCGCCGCGACGATATCTTCCGCGTGGGCCAGTGCCTCGTCCCGCGTGATGGTGCCCATGTCAGGCCGCCCAAGGGTGAACGCCTGCGCCGCCGAGGAGGTGGCCAAGGCCTGCGCGCCCATGGCCGCCATCATCCGGGCCGATCCGATATCCCACGGGTTCGGGATCACGAAACAACCCGCGCTATGCAGCTCTGCAAACCTGTCGTGGCGGGCAGTCAGCCTCATGCCTTCACCCGTTCGGCCTTGGGGTCATACATCGGTTTCAGGCTGGCAATCGCCTTGTGCCGTTTTCCGGCGATCTCGATCTCGTAGCTGGATGCCAGCACATCCGCCGCGCTTTCGCCTTCGCAGGGCACATAGCCAAGCCCCACAGCCGCCCCGAGGAAATGACCGTAATTGCCAGAGGTCAGATAGCCGACCATTTTTCCATCACGCACAATCGCCTCGTTGTGGAAGAGCATCGGTTCCGGGTCTTCCAGCAGGAACTGCACCAGCCGCCGTTGCAATCCTTCCTCACGCTTCTTCAACACCGCATCGCGGCCGATGAAATCGCCCTTGTCTGCCTTGACCGCAAAGCCGAGCCCCGCCTCCAGCACGTGATCCTCATCGGTGATGTCATGGCCAAAGTGGCGGAAGGCCTTTTCCGTCCGGCAGCTGTCCAGCGTGTGCAGACCGCACAGCTTCAGGCCCATCCCGGCGCCCGCCTCTTCCAGTGCCTCGAACACGTGGCATGCCATGTCGGAGGAGACGTAAATCTCCCACCCGAGCTCGCCCACATAGGTCACGCGATGCGCGCGGGCCAGTCCCATGCCGATCTCGATCTCGCGCGCCATACCAAAGGGATGCGCCTCGTTCGAGAAATCATCGGGGCTGACCGCCTGCATCAACTCACGCGATTTCGGGCCCATCACACAAAGCACCGCCTCAGACGCGGTCACATCGGTGATCACGACGAACTCATCCCCCAGATGCCGCCGCAGCCAAGCGAGATCGCGTTGCAGGGTCGCCCCCGGCACCACGAGGAAGAAGGCCGTCTCGGACAGGCGCGTCACGGTCAGATCGCACTCGATGCCGCCGCGATTATTCAGCATCTGGGTGTAGACGATCTTGCCCGGTGCCACGTCCATGTCAGCCGCGCAAAGCCGCTGAAGGAAGGCCAGAGCATCGCGCCCCTCGACCCGGATCTTGCCGAAGCTGGTCATGTCAAAGAGGCCCACACCCTCACGCACCGCCATATGCTCGGCCTTGTGGTTCTCGAACCAGTTCTGGCCCTTCCAGTCGTAGCGGTATTCACGTTCCTGACCGTCGAAGGCGAACCAGTTGGCGCGTTCCCACCCGGCCATCTCGCCAAAGACCGCACCGCGCGCTTTCAGGTGCTCATGCAACGGCGACCGGCGCACCCCGCGCGAGGTTGTGACCTGCAGGTAAGGATAGTGATCAGCGTAGAGCAGGCCGAGCGTTTCGCTGACCCGTTCCTTCAGATACTTGCGGTTTTTCTGGAATGGCTGCGCCCGGCGGATGTCGGATTCCCACAGGTCGAAGGGTGGTTCGCCATCCTCCATCCACTGCGCCAGCGCCATGCCTGCCCCGCCGGAGGACACGATGCCAATGGAGTTGTACCCGGCGGCGACCCAATACCCGCGCAGCTCAGGCGCTTCGCCCAGATAGTAACGGTCATCGGGGGTGAAGCTTTCCGGCCCGTTGAAGAAGGTGTGGATGCCCGCTGTTTCGAACATTGGCATCCGGTTCATGGCCATTCCCAGAATGGGCTCGAAATGGTCGAAATCCTCTGGCAGGCTGTCGAACTCGAAATCCTCGGGGATGCCGTTCATGCCCCAGGGCTTGGCCTTAGGCTCAAAGGCCCCCAGCATCATCTTGCCCGCGTCTTCCTTGTAGTAAGCGCATTCGTCGGGCACCCGCAGCACCGGCAGGCGGTTCAGCCCCTCGATGGCTTCGGTCACAAGGTAGAAATGCTCGCAGGCATGAAGCGGCAGGGTCACGCCAGACGCCGCTGCCAGGTTTCGGCCCCACATACCGCCGCAATTCACCACCAGATCAGCGGCGATATGCCCGGCATCGCCGCCGCTTTCCCAATCGACGCCCGTGACCGCGCCATTTGCCTGGGTCACGCCCGTGACCTTCACGCCCTCGATCACCTGCGCACCGCGCATCCGGGCGCCCTTGGCCAGGGCCATGGCGATATTCGCGGGATCACACTGACCATCGAGTGGCAGATGCACCGCGCCCACGACGTCAGAGACATTGAGATGCGGATACATCTCCTTCACCTGCTCGGGCGAGATCTCGGCCACATCCACGTCAAATGCGCGGGCCAGAGTGGCCTGCCGAAGAATTTCTTCATACCGGTGCTCGGTCAGCGCGACGGTGATGGACCCGTTCTGCCGCATCCCCGTGGCAACGCCGGTCTCTTCCTCCAGTTTCACGTAAAGATCGGCGGAATACTTCGCCAGACGGGTGGCGTTCTGGCTGCCGCGCAGCTGACCGATCAGGCCCGCCGCGTGCCAGGTCGTGCCGCAGGTCAGAACCTTGCGTTCCAGCAGCACAATGTCTTTCCAGCCCAGTTTCGCCAGATGATAGGCAACCGAACAGCCGGACACGCCGCCACCGATAATGACAACACGCGCGTGGGAGGGGATCTTGGACATCTACTTGTTCCTCAGACGATCTTGTGGCCTGCGGCGGTCAGCCGCCGGGCAAGTTCAGCAATATGGGCGGGGCTAACCTCGCAGCAGCCCCCGACAATCGTGGCGCCTGCATCGACCCAGCCCATGGCAAAGTCAGCGTACTCGGCAGGGCCGAGATCCTTGCGGGCGCTCAGCGCATCCACGGTCGGGCGATCCTGAAGAAAGCCATCGGAGATCCTCGTGAACCCGTTGGCATAGGCCCCAATGGGCAGCCCAAGCGGCCTGAGGAGTGTCAATGCCGTACATATGGCTTCGGGGCGGGAGCAGTTGACCAGCACTGCGTCGGGGTGGAACGCTTCCACCACTGCTGCAAGCTGCGTTAACGTCTCGCCAGACCGCAACAGCGTGCCGTTCTCATCATCGACCGACACAGACAGCCAGACCGGCAGCTTGGTCCCGGCGCAGCCTGCCAGTGCACCGCGCGCCTGCAGGAGCGACGACACGGTTTCGATCAGGAACAGGTCAACCCGCCCTTCCATCAGGCGCACCAGTTCCGCATAGGCGGTCGCAGCCTCGTCCTCAGGCGGGCAGAGGTCGGGCCGGTAGGAGGCGCGCAGCGGCCCAAGCGACCCGGCAATCCGGCCACCGCCATGGGCATCGCGCGCAGCTTCCACCTCGGCCAGAGCCGTTTCGATCAGATCGGCAAAGCAATCTTCCAGACCTTCAGGGCGCAGCCGGTCGCGCAACACTGAATAGGTGTTGGTGGTGGCAATGGTCGCGCCCACGTCGAAGTAGTCGCCATGGACTGCGCGCACCAGCTTTGGCCGGTCCAGCATCACCGAAGTGGACCACAGCGGCGTCGGACGATCCCCGGCGCGGTGCACCAGTTCCTGCCCGATAGACCCGTCCAGAAGGGTGACCGCCGTCACGCACGCAGCCTTTCGTTTTCCGGGTCCCATAGCGGGCGGTCTTCCTGCACCACCGCACGGAACCGTTCGCCATATATCTCCACCTCCAGTTCCGTACCCGGAACGGCCAGATCGGCCCGCACCATGCCAAGCGCGACCGACGCCCCCACGCGGTAGCCCCAGGCCCCGGACGTGGTTTCGCCCACGATCTGCCCGTCATGCCAGAGGCAGGACATGTAAGGTGCGTCGCAATCGCCCGCGTCCACGATCAGCGTGACGAAGCGCTTCTTCGATCCCTGCTGTTTCTCGGCCATCAGCGCGGCCTTGCCAGTGAAATCCTGCGGCTTGTCGAGCTTCACGAACCGGTCGAGCCCGCCTTCGAAGAGGGAATAATCAGTCGAAAGGTCGCCCTTCCACGCGCGATAGCCCTTTTCGATCCGCAGGGAATTCAGCGCCCACATGCCGAAGGGCTTGGCGCCCGCGTCGATGATCGCCTCGTAGATCGCGGGCATGTCTTCGTTCGCGGCATGGACCTCCCAGCCCAGTTCCCCGGTAAAGGAGACCCGGATCAGGAAGGCGGGTTTTCCGGCGACGGTTGCATGCTGATGGGTCAGCCAGCCTTGCGTCAGGTCCGCATCGGTCAACCCGGCCAGCACATCGCGCGAGGTCGGCCCCGCCACAATCAGACAGTCCCGGTCGCGGGTGGTCTCGGTCACGGTGACGCCCTCGGGCACCGACCGTTTCACCAATTCCCCGTCATGCCACTGGGCCGTTGCCGCCGTGATCAGGACGAAGCTGTTTTCCTCCAGCCGGATACAGCTCATCTCGGTCAGGATGCGGCCCCGATGGTCAGAGACATAGATCAGGCCGATCCTCCCTACCTTGGGAATGCCCCCGGTGCAGAAGCCGCGCAGCCATTCGTCTGCGCCTTCGCCCTTCACCCAGAAGCGAGAGAAGCCGGGAAGATCGAGCACGCCACAGGCATCGCGCACCGCCTCGCATTCTTCCTTGATCCGCTGCTCCCAAGGACCAGAGCGGCCCCAGGTGTGTGTGCTGTCCTCGCTGGTGTCGTCACCGGGCTGCGCGATCCAGTTGGCCCGTTCCCACCCGTTATAGTCGCCCATCACGCCGCCGAGCGCTTTCACTTTGTCATGCACTGGCGACAGCTTGCGGTCCGGCGCGGCGGGCCAGCGGTGCCAGGGGAAATGCATGGCGTATTCGTTGCCGTATACCTCCATCCCCTTGGCGACGCAGTACTCGTGGTCGGTGTAGTCGGTGTAGCGGCGCGGATCGCAGGCCCACATGTCCCATTCGGTCGCGCCATCGACGATCCATTCCGCCAGAACCTTGCCGGCCCCGCCACCCTGCGCGATCCCGAAGGTAAACACGCAGGCCTCGAAGGCGTTTTTCACGCCGGGCATCGGCCCGAGCAGCGGCATCCCGTCCGGCGCGTAGGGGATCGGGCCGTTGATGATGCGGCTGATCCCGGCGGTTGCGGCCAGCGGTACACGCTCCATCGAATCCGCAACGATGTCCTCGATGCGCTCAAGATCATCCGTCCAAAGCTGGAAGCTGAAATCGTTCGGCACCTCATCGGGCGATCCAGCCCATTCCGCCTTACAATTCGGTTCATACGGGCCGATGTTGAACCCGTGCTTTTCCTGCCGGAAGTAGTAGGACACGTCCACATCGCGCAGAAGCGGCAGCTTGCGGCCGTTTTCCTTGCTCCATGCCTCGACCTCGGGGATTTCTTCGGTCAGCACGTATTGATGGCTCATCACCATCATCGGCACGGTGCGCCCGCCATAGGGCTTGAACCATTCGCCCACCTGCTGCGCGTAATAACCCGCGGCGTTCACAACGTAGTCGCAGGCGATATCGCCCTTGTCGGTGTGGACGATCCAGCTGCCATCCTCTTTCTGCGTCACACCCGTCGCGGGGCAGAAGCGGATGATCTTTGCCCCCATGTCGCGCGCGCCCTTGGCCAGCGCCTGCGTCAGCTGCGCCGGGTCGATATCGCCATCGTTCGGATCATAGAGCGCGCCCTTGATGTCATGCGTCTCAATGAACGGATAGCGCTCCTTCACCTCCTCAGGCGTCAGGATCTCAAGGTTCATGCCCTGTTGCAGGCCCATCCCCTTGGCGCGTTCGAACTCCTGCATCCGCTCTTTCGAATGCGCCAGCCGGATCGAGCCGGTCTGGTGATAGTTCATCGGGTAATCCACCTCTTCGCCCAAGCGCGCATAAAGCTCGGTCGAATAGCGCTGCATGTTCATGACGGCCCAGGATGTCGAGAAGGTCGGCACGTTCCCCGCCGCGTGCCAGGTCGATCCGGCCGTCAGCTCGTTTTTTTCCAGCAGAACGCAGTCGGTCCAACCCTTCTTGGCAAGGTGATAGAGGCTCGACGCACCAACGGCACCGCCCCCGATGATGACGACCTTTGCGGATGTGGGGAAATCAGCCATGGCGGATCCTTTCAATAGACGGGGGGTGAGATCACCCAGATTGCGACGGCGGGCTCATCATAGGGATTGGCCCAACGGTAAGACTGGTCGCGCACGCGAAAACTGTCGCCCGCGCGAATGGTGAAAGCGTCGTCATCGAGCCAGATGTCCAGCTTGCCCGACATGACGAAGGCCAGTTCCTGAGTGGGGCGGGAGGTCCGCTCCATGCGCGACGATCCGGGTTGAAATGTCGAGTGCACCACTTCGAAGGAATCTGTCAGATCGGGCGACAGCAGCGCCTCGACCAGCCCGCCATCCTGCTCGCCCACCTTCCGGCGATTGGCGGCGCGCACCACGCGGCCCATCTCGTTTTCCGGGCCTGTGGCCTTGCCGAAGAACAGCGACAGGGGCACTTCGTAGATCTTCGCAATCTCGCGCAGGTCGCTGACGCGGGGGGTGGAGATATCGCGTTCCACCTGGCTGATCCAACCGACCGATTTGCCCAACCGCTCGGCCATATCCTCCAGCGTCAACCCGCGCAGCTTGCGCAGGGATCTGAGGTCAGCTCCGAGGGAGGGATGTTGCATGGTTCAGTCGACGTCCGTGAAATTTCGCTTGAAACATTCACAATGCGCCCGTGAAATTGTCAAAGGTTTTTTCATCTCCCTTGAAAATAAGGAAAAAAGCGACGCCTTGAGCGTCGTTTTTGGAAAACTCAGGAAATGAAGAAGGGATCAGCCACCGCGCCCGAGCCAGCGAAAGACCAGCGGGGCGGAGAAGATCACGATCACGATCCGCACGATATGCGTCAGCGAGACATAGGCGATGTCGCCGCCCATGGCGAAGGCCAGCAGGCTCATCTCGGTCAGGCCGCCGGGGGAATAGGCCAGAAAGGCCTGGCTCAGGTCGGTATCGGTCAGTGCCGCAACCACGGCGGCAAACCCCACCCCGGTGATCAGCATCCCGACGGTCGAAAAGAAGCCCAGGAACAGGTCATGTCCCACCTCGCGCGCACTCGCCCCGATGAAGCGGCAGCCTATGACGGTACCCATGACGACCTGCGCCGCGATCACCAGCACCGTGGGCGGAGGCACTTCGACGATGTGGAAGAAATGCGCGATCCCCGACAGCAGCATAGGCCCCAGAACCGCCGCGGCGGGTAACCGCAACACTTTGCCCAGATATACCCCCGCAACCGCGCAGGCCGCTAGCACCGCGTAATCGGTCAGGTCCAGTTCCCATAGCCCGACCCAGACGGCCCCACCTTGCCCGCCAGACGTCACGCCGAGGATCAATCCGAAGAACAGCGCCACGAAACCGATGACCAGCAGAATCCGGCTGGCATGTGCCAGCGCGATGCGCTTTTCATCGCCGCCCTGTTCGGCCCCTAGGATCAGCATCTCGTTCAACCCGCCGGGCATGGCACTGAAATAGGCGGTGATGGGGTCGTACTTTCCGATCAGCCTGTAAAACAGAAACGACGCCCCGGCGGCCACGATCAGAAAGGGGGGCAGCACAAGAAAACTGATCGCCCAATCACCAAGCGCGTCCATTACCTCTGGTGTGATGCCAGACCCGAGCATGACCCCGATAATCGGGATCACGATAGGGCGCAGCCGGGCGGGCGGCGCAATCGGGGCATGCAGAATCGCGGCGATGGTGTTGCCAATCATCGGCCCCAGCATCCAGGGCAGCGGCATGCCGATCAGATAGGCGAAGACGCCCGATCCAATCCCGATCAGCAGGGCAAGCGCGGTGCGCGCGGATGTCGTTTGAAACAGGGTCGCGTCGGAACTCAAACCGGGCCACCGGCTAGGTGACGTTCACCGCGTGCCTTCGCCAGTTCGATCTGCTTCTGCCGTTCGCGGAACCGGGCACGATCCGCGTCGCTATGCTCTTCCAGACACTGATGGCAGGACACGCCATGTTCATACTCGGCGCGCTTCGTGTCCTCTGGCAGCAGCGGGCGGCGGCAGGCCCGGCACAGCAGATGCGGCCCCTCTTTCAGCCCGTGTCCGACAGAAACCCGTTCATCGAAGACGAAGCATTCCCCGTGCCACAGGCTCTCTTCCTCCGGCACATCCTCCAGATACTGAAGGATCCCGCCCTTGAGGTGATAAACCTCGTCCACCCCCTGTTCGATCAGGTAGTTGGTGGATTTCTCGCAGCGGATGCCGCCGGTGCAGAACATCGCAATCCGCTTGTTGTGGAAGCGGTCCTTGTTCTCTTCCCACCATGCCGGGAATTCCCGGAACGTCGCGGTTTCCGGGTCCACCGCGCCCTCGAATGTGCCAATGGCAATCTCGTAGTCGTTGCGGGTGTCGATCACCGCTACATCCGGCGCGGAAATCAGCGCGTTCCAGTCCTCGGGCCTGACGTAATGGCCCACCTTCGCCTTGGGATCGACGCCGGGTACGCCCATGGTGACGATCTCTTTCTTCAGCCGCACCTTCATCCGCGCGAACGGTGCCTCGGTTGCGGTACTTTCCTTCCATTCCAGATCGGCACAGCCGGGCAGGGCGCGAATATGCGCCAGCACCGCGTCAATGCCCTTGCGCGGCCCTGCGATGGTGCCGTTGATCCCCTCTGACGCGATCAGCAGCGAGCCGCGCACATCTTCCGCCTCGCACAGGACGCGCAGGGGCGCGCGCAGGGCGTTAGGGTCCTCGAACCGGGTGAAATGGTAGAGCGCAGCAACAGTATACATGCGGTTTCCATACACCCGCCACACAGGGGGCTTCAAGATGGGCCAGCTTGATCGTATCGGGCCAAGGAGTCACAGTTGGTAGATCCGGGCAATGGGGGAATGCAGCATGCAGACTGACACGGCATTAGGCGCGATTGGCGGGACGCCCATGGTCCGGCTTCAGGGGTTCGAGCCTGAGGGCGGAGCAGAGATCTGGATTAAGATGGAAGGTGGCAACCCGACCGGGTCCATGAAGGACCGCATGGCCGTGTCTGTCCTGACCCGCGCGATGGAACGGGGCGACCTGACCCAAGGTGACCGCGTGGTGGAATATACCGGTGGCAGCACCGGCACGGCGCTGGCCTTTGTTTCGGCGGTTCTAGGTCTGCGCTTTACGGCGGTCTTTTCCGATGCCTTCTCACGCAGCAAGCAACAGGCGATGGATGCCTTCGGGGCCGAGGTGCTGGTCGAACCCTCTGACAGCACGATAACGCCCGAGCTGATCCAGCGGATGAAATCCCGCGCCTATGCGCTGGCTGCGGAACCCGGCAGTTTCTATGCCGACCAGTTCGGCTCCCCCGATGTGCGCGCAGGCTACATCCCGATGGGGCAAGAGATTGCCGCCCGTCTGGGGCGCGTGGATATGCTGGTGTCTGCCGTTGGGACGGGGGCCGCGCTTATGGGCACGGCGGACGGGCTTGCCAAGGCTGGCCAGACCCCTGACGTGATCGCATTGGAACCGGCGCAATCACCGCTTCTGACCACGGGCAAAGGCGGACCGCATAAGGTTGAAGGCATCGGCGTCGGCTTTGAGCCGCCCTTCCTCGACCGGACGCGCCTGACCGATATCCGAACCGTCGATCAGGACGCTGCCTTCGCCATGTGCCGCAGGTTGGCCGCAGAGGCAGGCGTCTTCGGTGGCGGCTCGACCGGGTTGAATGTCGTCGCGGCGATTGATCTGGCGCGGGAACTCGGCCCCGGCAAACGCGTCGTCACAATCTCCTGCGATACCGGCGCGAAATACCTAGGCGGTCATATCTATGGCTAACGAAGCCTAGTCGCGGGCCAGGAACTCCAGAATTGCCCCGATCTGTTCGGCCCAGGTGGGATCAGGTGCAAGGCAGATCGTGTTCGCGCTTTCGACCACGTGGAACTCTGCCCCCGGAATACCCGCTGCGATCATCCGCGCCTCCGCAAGCGGATGCAGGCTGTCGTTGCGGGGATGGATAACAAGAGTAGGCGTCTTGACCTCCGCCATCCTGTCACGCGCGTCGAACCGGTCAATCGCCACCCTGCTATGCAGCGCATCCTCGCCTGAACAGGCCCCGGCAATCAGTTCGATAAACCGCGTGGCATCTTCGTAGCTGAGTGTCGGCACGGCCATCGTCGCCCATGCCCGCATGTATCCGTTCTGCGGATCACCCCAGCCACTGCCATGAAGCAATGAAATGAAAGGATCTTCGCCGGGTTGGCTTTGCTTGCCGCCCCGCAGAGCGCGCCCGCGGGCATAGCCGCCCTGAATGACGAGGCGGCTGATCCGATCCGGATTTTCAGAGGCAAAGCGGATCGACACCGGCGCGCTGTTGAGATTGGCGAGGATCGCGAACCGTTCCAGCCCCGCGGAATCGGCCACGGCAACCAGATCCTCCACGTGGCGCTGAATGTCATGATCATCGCCCGCACGGTCAGACAACCCCGCGCCCCGGATGTCAAAACGGATCAGCTTGTGCCTCTCGCCAAGCGCGTCGAAGGTTGGCCGGTAGAACGAACTGTTCCACTCAAGCTCCAGATGAGACACGTGGTGCGAGGCCCGCAACAGCGGCATCCCATCCACATTCCCCGAGATCGCATAGGCCAGCTGCGTGCCATCGGCAGAGGTCGTGTAGCGGATCGTTTGATTCATCTTTGTCCTGGAAACCGGCGAAGGAGCGGCGTCAACCGGGTCCGCACCGCTGCGCACTGGCACCACAAGCTCGATCCCCCGTCGCGGAACGGTGCGGATGATCGCCTGCGCCTTGCCATCATCCCCGACAGCGGTTCTGGCCGCATTGATCCGGGCGCTGATCGTCGCCTCCGACACGATACGCCCGTCCCAGACCTCTTCGATCAGGTGATCCCGCGACACCAGCTTGCCCGCGTTTTCCGCCAGCACCCGCAACAGGTCGAACACCTGCGGCTCAACCGGCTGCGCCGCACCGTTGCGAAAGAGCTTGAAGCTCTCCGTATCCAGCAGGCAATCGGCGAATTCATATCGCATGGATGGGGGCGATCTCCTTTTCCTCTAAAGGATTGAAGGTTTCCCGCCATTTAGCAAGAGAATTGCCCGGTCAGGCTATCACAGCCCCAAGGCATCCAGCATTCGATACTTCGCCACCGTCGCCGCCACGCCAAGCCGCCGCAGCCCGTGGAACGGGATCGGCTGCGGGTCGGTCACGGGGAAATCCAGCTCTGCTTCGGGGCGCCCCGCTGCCCACTGGGCCATCAGTTTGCCCATGGCCGTGGCCTGCGCCACGCCGCGCCCGTTATAGCCAAGCCCTGCCATCATCCCCGGCCCCATCCGCACCAGACGCGGGTAATGGTCGGGCGTGACCGCGATGAACCCGCCCCAGGCATGCCGCCAGCCATAGGGCGCAAGCTGCGGGTACATCTTCACGCTGACCTTTCGCAGCGACTCCATCCGCGCCAGCGTTGCCCGGTCAGCATAGGCCCCGCGCCCGCCCATGATGAACCGCCCCGCCGCATCCATGCGGAAATAGAGCAACAGGCGCCGCAGGTCAGAGGGCGCCTGCCGCCCCGGAAGGATGCTCGCCGCCACATCTGGGGGCAGCGGGTCGGTCGCAACCTGAACGGACCGGACCGGCACGACCTCCTGCGCAAGGGGTGGAGCCAGCCCGTCGGTATAGCCGTTGGTGCAAAGCAGGACCTTGCCCGCCCGGACAGCGCCACGCGATGAGCGCAGCACATGAGTGGCGCCCTCCCGCCTGGCACTGACAACACGTGACTGCCCATGCACCGCCGCCCCGGCCCGCATGGCCGCATCCGCCAGCCCGAGCGTGTAGTTCAGAGGATGCAGGTTGCCGCCCCGCATGTCGATCAGCCCGCCAGCATAGACCCCGGTCCCAAGCATCCCGGTCAGCGCATCCCGGTCCAGAAACCGAAGATCGGCCCCGCGCCTTTGCCATTGATCCACCTTGCCGTGAATATCCTTCAGCGTTGCCGCGTTATGCGCCGCTCTGATCCAACCCACGGGCCGCGCGTCGCATTGGATGCCGTGCCGCTCGATCAGGTCGAACACCATCTGCCCCGACCGCCCCATGTAATCCACCATTCGCGCGCCAATGTCTGGGCCAAACCGCGCGTCGACCTCATCCGGGTCGACATAAAGTCCCGGATCGACCTGCCCGCCATTTCGCCCCGATGCACCCCAACCGGGGCTTTCAGCCTCCAGCACCACGGCGCGAAGCCCCGCCTCAGCGGCGTGGAGCGCAGCCGACAATCCGGTGAACCCGCCCCCGACGATGGCCACATCCGCCTCCACCTCGCCCACCAGAGGCGGGCAGTCTGGCGCGGGGTTGGCCGTGGCGGTCCACAGGCTGTCGGCGATGACGGGGCGTTCGTTGGCGATCATGTCGGGCACCTCTCTGCCCGACACCGAACACGCGTGCGCGCCGCCGGTCAATCGCCGTTACACGCCCACGCCCGCGAAACGCACGCCGCTCAGCTCCGCCATCTCTTTCTTCCAGCTGGTCAGATCGTCCTCGCGGAACCCCGACAGGCTGTCATGCCCACAGGCCCGTGCCAGCACCTGCATCAGCTCCACCGAAGCCCCGAAGAACCGCGCGAGCCGCTCGGCGCTGACCTGTACATCCAGCCGCCTGCGAAGCTCTGGCTTCTGCGTGGCGATCCCGGTGGGGCAATTGTTGGTGTTGCACATGCGCGCGGCCACACAGCCCACGGCCTGAATGGCCGAGTTCGACACCGCCACCGCATCGGCCCCGAGCGCCATCGCCTTGGCGAAATCCTCCGCCACCCGCAGCCCGCCGGTGATGACCAGCGTCACCTCGCGCCCCGTGCGTGCATCCAGATGCCGCCTTGCGCGGGCCAGCGCCGGGATGGTCGGCACCGAGATGTGGTCCCGGAAGATCAGCGGCGCAGCGCCCGTTCCCCCGCCCCGACCGTCGAGGATGATGTAGTCGGCCCCCGCCTCCAGCGCGAAGTCGATATCGGCCTCGATATGGTTGGCGGACAGTTTGAAACCGATGGGAATGCCCCCGGACCTCTCCCGTACCTCTTCGGCCAGCTTTGCAAAATCGGCAGGCGTGGTCAGGTCGGGGAAGGTCGCGGGGGAAATCGCGTCCTGTCCCTTCTTCAGCCCCCGCACCTCGGCGATCTTTTCGGTCACCTTGTTGCCCGGAAGGTGCCCGCCGGTGCCGGTCTTGGCCCCTTGACCGCCCTTGAAGTGAAACGCCTGCACCCGTTCCACCAGGTCAGGCCGCCAGCCAAAGCGGGCCGAGGCGAGTTCATAGAAGTAGCGCAAATTTTCGGCCTGCTCTTCTGGCAGCATCCCGCCCTCGCCCGAACATATCCCGGTCCCCGCCAGTTCTGCCCCGCGCGACAGCGCCACCTTGGCCTCTAGCGACAGCGCGCCAAAGCTCATATCGGACACGAATAGCGGAATATCCAGCTCCAGCGGCCTCGCCGCCCGCGGCCCGATCACCACTTTGGTCGATACCGGCGCGTCATCCAGCAGCGGCTTGCGCGCCATCTGAGCGGGCAGGATCTGCAGGTCATCCCAATGTGGCAGGTCCTTTCGCGGCACGCCCATGGCCCCCATCTCACCGTGATGCCCAAGCTGGTTCAGGCCATCGCGCGCCAGCGCGTGGATACGCGCCACGGTCGGCTCCTCTGGTGTGGGTTCCGCCTTGGGCGCATCGCTCTTCGGCGGGGGTGAGGCGTCGCCGGGCTCCAGCCCCTCCAGCCTGGAATGGGTCCCGTCGCAGAACGGTGCGTTCCCTGTGGCCTTGCAGCGGCACAGAAACGCCGTGCCAGCTTCCTCGGCCTTGAACGATACGGGAGTGATCCCCGTGCCGCGATGCGAACCGTCACAGAAGGGTTGGTTTTTCGACCGCCCACAGCGGCACCAAGTATAACTCTCGCCTTCGGTCAACTCGACCTTGGCCGGGCTTTTCGCGGCGATGATGGGTGTTTCGGTCATGGGGCCTCCTGCGTGCGTCTGCTCGTCAGCCTATGGCGACCGACTTTCCCGACATAGACGCACCTGCGCACAACCGCTGTTCACCCCGGTGCAGCCCCGCACGTGCATTGACGGGCAGCGCCTGCCTGACTACCCCTTGAAGGAACCCGGAAAGGAGCCCGCCCATGCATGCCCTCATCGTCATCGACGTCCAGAACGATTTCTGCCCCGGCGGCGCGCTGGCGGTGCCAGAGGGCGACCGGATCGTCCCCGGCATCAACGCCCTGATGGGGGATTTCGACGCCGTGATCCTGACGCAGGACTGGCACCCGGCGGGCCATTCCTCCTTCGCCTCGCACCACGGGGCTGCGCCGATGACCCTGACCGACATGCCCTACGGCCCGCAGGTCCTGTGGCCCGACCATTGCGTGCAGGGCACCCAAGGCGCGGGTTTCCACAAGGACCTGATGACCGACCGGGCCGATCTGATCATCCGCAAGGGCTACAACCCCGCGATCGACAGCTATTCGGCCTTCTTCGAGAACGACAAGACCACGCCAACCGGGCTGGAGGGCTACCTGCGTACTCGCGGCATCGACACGCTTACCGTGGTCGGCCTCGCAACCGATTTCTGCGTGAACTACTCCGCCGTCGACGCTGCCCGATTGGGGTTCACCGTCACCGTTCGCCAGGATCTCTGCCGCGCGATTGATTTCGACGGGTCGCTTGCCGCAGCGCTGGAATGCATGGCGAAAGCGGGCGTGACCCTGGCATGAGTGTGAGTTTCCGCACCGCCCGCGCGGACGAGGTGCCGCTTGTCCTGTCCTGGGCGGAAGCCGAGGGGTGGAACCCCGGGCCGGACGATGCGGCGGCCTTCTTCGCCAGCGACCCTGAGGGCTTCTTCGTAGCCGAATCAGGCACTGGCCCCATCGCCGCGATCTCGGTCGTGAACCACTCCAACGATTTCGCCTTCCTCGGCCTCTATCTCTGCCTGCCCGAGCATCGTGGCAAGGGGATCGGCTTCGGTCTCTGGCATCACGCGCTGGCCCATGCCGGGGTGCGCTGCGTCGGGCTCGACGGGGTCCCCGCGCAGCAGGACAACTACCGCAAATCGGGCTTCGGGCTGGCCGGGCAGACCTTTCGCTTCGAAGGGCGCATTCCGGCGGATCCGGGGGCGGGACTGCGCCCCGCATCCGCAGGTGACAGAGACCATATCTGCCAGGCCGAGGCCCGCGCCAACGGCTATGCCAAACCGGCTTTCACGACGGCCTGAACGCAAGACACCGACAGCCGCCGGACCTTCGTGCTCGGCACCGCCTTTGCCACAGTCCGCCGCTGCGGGCGCGGGGCCAAGATCGGACCGCTCGTGGCCGACAGCATCGACGATGCGAGCGCGCTGCTCATGGCCATCGCGGCGGCCTTCCCCGCCGATCCGTTCATCATCGACGTGCCCGACGATCAGCCAGAACTGACCGCGCTCTGCAAAGGCTGGGGGATGCAGGCAAGTTTCAACACCGCCCGCATGTATCGCGGCCCGGCGCCAGAGCCCGGCCCCGGCATCCGCTCGATCGCCACGCTGGAACTGGGCTAACCCCGCCCGCGCCTGCACCGATCCGAGCAATATCGCACCTCGTCCCAGACCTTCGCCCATTTCTTCCGCCACGAAAACGGGCGCCCGCAGGTGGCGCAGGTCTTTGTCGGCAGGTTAGGTTTCTTGTGGGCCATGGCCGGGAAGATAGGGCGGGCAGGCGTTCAAACCAGAGCCCCCGGTCGTCATAGCATCACCTGCAACCCGCCAAGGGCGACCGGCGGCCCCGACGGGGCGGTTTTGCACCTCTGCGAGCGTGATTATTCGAACGAGTGCCCGGTGCCGCGCACGAAAGTCGGGACAGCACGGCTCGACCCGTAGTTCGCGATCCGCCAGCACCGCCACCAGTCCTCGCCAGGTAAGGGACGTCCTTAGCCGGCCCCGCAACCAGGTCTGGCGGATATCTGCGATCTTGCGCGGAGGTTGGCCACCCGTGCACGCAAGTCCAATGACATCACCCGTCCCGCTGCGCGATCCTCTAGCTTGTGGTTGGCGGCGGTGAATCAGCAAAGGGAAGCCGTATGACCTCCCAATCTATTCAGCCCGAATTCATCCCGGCTTAGCGATGAGGAAGTGGCACAACCTCGGCCTCGTCCTTGCCGCCCAGTTCCTCGAAATCGAAGCTGTCCAGTCGTGTCGCCCGTTTTCCTGCGCGCTCGGCGGCGGTGGTGATGTCGTCCAGATCCTTGCGGGCCTGCCCGAAATGGGTGGTCAGCTTGCCCACGCGTTCCACCACCAGTTCCACATCCCGGTGCAGCATCGCCAGTTGCTTGCGGATCGCACCCGCCTGTTCGCGCATTCGCGCATCCTTCAGCACCGCGCGCATGGTGTTCAGCGTGGCCATGCAGGTGGTGGGCGAGACGATCCACACCCGTGCCGCAAACCCCTCTCGCACCAGCTCGGGGAAGTTGGCATGCAGCTCCGCATAGACGGCCTCGGAGGGCAGGAACATCAGCGCCCCGTCGGCGGTTTCTCCCTCGATGATGTAGCGCTCCGAGATCGCCTTGATATGCCCGCGCACCGCCGTGCGCAGGGCGCGCGCGGCGTCATCCGTGTCGCGTTGCGTCTTTGCCCGGCGAAGCGCCTCGTAGGGTTCCAGCGGGAACTTGCTGTCGATCACGATGGGACCGGGAGGTTTCGGCAGGTGGATCAGGCAATCGGCCCGCCGCCCATTCGACAGCGTCGCCTGAAAGGCATAGCTGTCCGGCGGCAGCGCCTTGTGCACGATGTCGTTGAGCTGGATCTCCCCGAATGCTCCGCGCGTCTGCTTGTTGGAGAGGATATCCTGCAAGCCCAGAACATCGCCCGACAGCTTCTCGATCTTGGCCTGCGCCTTGTCGATCTGTTCCAGCCGCTGTTGCAGTTCCCCAAGGCTACGCGCGGTGCGGGTCGAGGTGCCGTGCAGGGTCTCGCCCATGCTGCGCTGCACCTCTTCCAGCCGCCGTTCCATCACCTCCAGCATCTGCGCCTGGCTGCGGGCCTGCAATTCGCTTACATGGCTGATGCCGCCCGATAGCTGGTGTTGCCCGTCCGACAGCGACTGCACCCGCTGCCCGAGCGCGCCCATCTGGTGGGCCAGCGGTTCCATCGCGCGGGCCGTGCGGGTGGCAGCAGAGACGGATCGCAAAACCAGCACCAACACGACAACAAGCACCAGCAGCCCGCCAAGCGCCAACAGGATCAGGGGATCGGTCAGGTCGATCTGGGTCTCACCAAGCTGGATCATGTGCGGCCAAAAAGCCTTTCGATGTCAGAGAGCTTCAGCTCCACATAGGTGGGCCGCCCGTGGTTGCACTGGCCGGAATGGGGGGTCGCCTCCATCTCGCGCAGAAGGGCGTTCATCTCCTCGGCCCGCATCTGCCGACCGGATCGGATCGACCCATGGCAAGCCACGCGGCTGAGGATCGCCTCGATCTGCGCCTGCACGGTCAGGCTTTCGCCCAGATCGTCCAGTTCATCGAGGATATCGCGCAGCATCGCTTCGGCGTTCACGGGCCCAAGGATCGCGGGCGTCGCCTGCACCGCAATGGTACCCGGCCCGAAGGGTTCCAGCACCAGGCCGAGCCTTGCCAGATCGTCGGCCAGTTCCAGCAGCGTGGCAGCGTCATTCGCACCAAGCGTCACGATCTCGGGGATCAACAGCGCCTGTGACGCTACCCCGTTCTCCGCCATCTGGCGTTTCAGTTTTTCATAGACCAGCCGCTCATGCGCTGCGTGCTGATCGACGATCACCATGCCGGTCTCGGTCTGGGCGATGATGTAGTTTTCGTGCACCTGCGCCCGGGCCGCGCCGAGCGGGTGCTGCGCCGCCTCGGGCGTATCTGTGACTGGCTCAACCCGCGCCGAGGTCGAGGTGAAATCCGACGGTGCCTCGGCAAACCCCGTGTTGGGTGCCTGCCAGTCCCGCGCGGCGCGGAGCGACCCCTGAGAGGGCCGGTCCATCTGGTAGACCCGCGCAGGCCCTTGTTCCGGCCGAAACGCGCCAAGCGTTGCCTCGGCCACGGTCGAGGACGCCCGATGTCCGGCCTCTGCAAGCGCATGGCGCAGGGCCGAGACGATAAGCCCGCGTACCACACCCGGTTCGCGGAACCGCACCTCTGCCTTGGCCGGGTGCACGTTCACGTCGACCCGCTCCGGCGGGCAGTCAACGAAAAGTGCCACCGCCGGGTGCCGGTCCCGGCTGAGGAAATCCGCATAGGCCCCGCGTAAGGCCCCGACCAGCAACCTGTCTTTTACCGGACGACCGTTAACAAACAGATACTGCGCAGTCGCCGAGCCGCGCGAATAAGTCGGCAGAGCGGCATAGCCCACCAGGCGGACGCCTTCGCGCTCGGCCTCTATCGGCAGCGCGTTCTCGATGAAATCGCGCCCCATCACCTGCCCGAGCCTGGCCCCTAACGCATTGAAAAGATCGCCTTGTTCCGGGTCGGCGCGAAAGATCACCCGGTTCTGACCATCGGTCATGTCGCGCAGGGAAAAGCCGACGCCAGGTTCCGCCATCGCCAGCCGTTTCACCACGTCGCCGATCGCCTGCATCTCGGCCCGATCCGTGCGCAGGAACTTGAGCCGCGCGGGGGTGGCGAAGAACAGATCCCGAAGCTCCACCACGGTTCCGCCCGACAGGGCCGCAGGGCGAATAACCGAATGTCTTCCACCAGTTACGGCGATGGTATGGGCATCTCCTCCGGTCTCTGACCGGCTGGTGATAACCAGTCGCCCCACCGATCCGAGCGAAGGCAAAGCCTCGCCACGAAAGCCGAAGCTGTTGATATTCAACAGATCTTTCCCGTCGATCTTGGACGTCGCATGGCGGGCGAGGGCGAGGGGGAGGTCTTCGGGACTCATTCCGCAGCCGTTATCGGTGACGCGGATCAGGGATTTACCGCCGTTGGCGACCTCTATGGTGATGCGGTCGGCGCCGGAATCTATTGCGTTTTCAACAAGTTCCTTGACGGCGGAGGCGGGGCGTTCCACCACCTCGCCCGCCGCGATGCGGTTCACCACCGTTTCATCCAGCTGACGGATCACGGGGCGCGCGGAGACGCCTATCTTGGGGTCGGGAAAAGCCATGCCACAAGGGATAGCACGCCCCCGCTCGATTCGGAAACGCCCCAAGGCGGGCGCAGGCGGCCTGTCGCCACCCGTGCACCGGGCGTACACCCCCCGTACACCCCCCGTGCAGACAAAACCGCGCCATTGACGGGATTTTAGGAAAATCCTGCCAGACTGCCCGGCACTTTCCCAAATCGAGGACCGGCCATGAACCTGGATGGCAAACCGCTGACCGCGAAGCAGCGGGAACATCACCACTACCTGATCGACGCGATGGCGCGCATTGACTACGACCTGCACAACCGCATCTTCATCAACCAGCGCGTGCCGAGCGACTGGGTGCGTATTGCGACCTCGCCCAGCCCCGCGAAGAAGCGGGTGACGATCCGGGTGGATGATGACGTGCTGAAATTCTTCCGTTCCATGGGGCCCGACTATGGCCCCCGAATGAACGACGTGCTGAAAGCCTTCATGCGGGCGCGGCTGATGGGGCTGCTGCACGGGGATGAGACCATCGACCAGTTCAAGGAACAGGAGAAGAGCGGGCCGCGCAAGCGACCGAAATGGGGCTGGACGGACCAGATGATGGAGGAAGGCGATGCGTGGCTCAAGACGCGACGGGGGGAGGAGTGAGGGGGGGATGGTTGGTCATGACCCCTGCGCAGCTTTGGTGGGGGGGTGGGCAGAACTGCCCACCCTACGCTTGCTAAAACTAAGGAGCGTCAGCGGGCACATCAAACATGTTACTCAGGGCAACACGATTACCATTCTTAGAATATTCTCCGAAGGCGGCCCTTGTTGCCCCTTTAGTGTAGAGAAGTTTGCATAACGCAGTTATCTCAAAGCCACGATTGATGGTTTGTGCAAGATCACGCCCTGCCTTTGACAGAACAGAACCGATAAATATTGTTTTATGGCTAGGTGCTGCTTCCGTATAGAAGCCTAGACCATCACGAAATTCATAAATTAACTTCCCATCATCATCATGTGTTAGCGTAATTCTCTTATCCATTGTCCAAAAGCCAGATTGTTCCAAAACGGTTCGTTCAAGATAAGTCAGTTCAGGTTTAACCAGTTCTTGAAAAACAAAACCTTCATTTGACGCGTATGGCAAAACTCGCTCAATAAGGTTTGTTACATCATTATCTAGGAGGGACACGAAGTGCAGTGTAGCAGCGGACACGCTTTTTTCTTTCCGTATCTCGCCCGCTAGTAGCTTCGCATACATCAACCGAAGTTCATCGCTAGAGGCATCTTCTGCATAGCGTTCGAACTTGTTCATCCAATCATCTGATGGCCCTTGGCTGTCACTAGACGGAGGCGTTTCGTTCAAATCCTCAATCGCCAGCTTAACAATTTCTTCCTTGTTTTCCTGCTTCCGATATTGGCTTGCAAGAAGGCTATCAACAGCACGACCCATGATTTCTGAGTCTTCAACAGCCATTATCGCGGCCCTTTCAGCAATAGCATTGGCGACAAGACTTTTTGCTGCAGTTTTGTCTTTCACGCCCTGAGCGATACCATCGACGTACGAGGCAGGGATTTCTATTGTCGCACCAATGAGCCGACTAAATGCTTTGCCCGCAGGACCAGCAATAATTTGCGGCAAGCCTCCTTCGAAAATTGTCGAGAGCCAACTTTCGGATTTTTCTTGCTCTTTCCCGGACATACTTAACCTTTTTGATGTGTTGCCAAGAATTTACGCCCTGAATAGACACCCTACCTCCAGCCGTAGCAACCCCACTTAAGCATCTGGACTTCTTCTGCTGCAACCAAGATGAAATACCCGTCTTCGCGCCAAGTAGAAATGTTCAACTTAGGATGATGGCAGCATGGCTTGGCAAAGACGTGAAACATCGGAGCGCTGAGCAACCGTGCGGGTTACTGCCAGTCTGCTCCGCCGAAAGCGTCGCGTGTTGCCGAAGGTCTGCTTCTTCATGCGAAAAAGTCTAGTCTCATGATCACAGCGGATTGCTGCTTCCCACCTAACAACAAAAAATAAACCGGCCAACTCGCGCTGGCCGGTGCTCCGAAATTCCTGCAACAATCGCCCTCAGTAGCGGTAATGTTCCGGCTTGAACGGGCCGTCTTGCGCCACGCCGATATAGTCGGCCTGGTCCTTGGCGAGCGTGGACAGCTTCGCGCCGATCTTGGCGAGGTGCAGGCGAGCGACTTTTTCGTCCAGCACTTTGGGCAGCACGTAGACCTTGTTTTCGTACTGGTCGCCCTTGGTCCAGAGCTCGATCTGCGCCAGCGTCTGGTTGGTGAAGGACGCGGACATCACGAAGGACGGGTGGCCGGTGGCGTTGCCGAGGTTCAGCAGACGGCCTTCGGACAGCAGGATCAGGCGGCTGCCCGAGGGCATCTCGATCATGTCCACCTGGTCCTTGATGTTGGTCCATTTGTGGTTCTTCAGCGCCGCGACCTGAATCTCGTTGTCGAAATGGCCGATATTGCCGACGATGGCCATGTCCTTCATCTCGCGCATATGCTCGATGCGGATCACGTCCTTGTTGCCGGTGGTGGTGATGAAAATGTCGGCCGTGGCGACCTCATCTTCCAGCGTGGTGACTTCGAACCCGTCCATGGCCGCTTGCAGCGCGCAGATCGGGTCCACTTCCGTCACCTTTACGCGCGCGCCAGCACCGCGGAGGCTGGCGGCGGAGCCTTTGCCCACATCGCCATAGCCGCAGACCACGGCGACCTTGCCGGCCATCATGGTATCGGTGGCACGGCGGATGCCGTCGACGAGGCTTTCCTTGCAGCCGTACTTGTTGTCGAATTTCGACTTGGTGACGGAGTCGTTCACGTTGATGGCGGGGAAGGGCAGGTGGCCTTTTTCCATCATCTGATAGAGGCGGTGGACGCCGGTGGTGGTTTCCTCGGTCACGCCCTGGATCATGTGGCGCTGACGCACGAACCAGCCGGGGGTCTCGGCGATGCGCTTCTTGATCTGGGCGAAGAGGGCGACTTCCTCTTCACTGGTGGGCATTTCGATGAGGTCGGTTTCGCCTTCCTCCACCCGCGCGCCAAGCAGGATGTAGAGCGTGGCGTCGCCACCGTCGTCGAGGATCATGTTGCAGCCGCCCTCTTCGAACATGAAGATGCGGTCGGCGTAGTCCCAGTATTCCTCCAGCGTTTCGCCCTTGATGGCGAAGACGGGGATACCGGCGGCGGCAATGGCGGCGGCGGCGTGGTCCTGGGTGGAGAAGATGTTGCAGGACGCCCAACGGACTTCGGCCCCCAGATGCACGAGGGTTTCGATCAGCACGGCGGTCTGGATCGTCATGTGCAGGCTGCCCGCGATGCGCGCGCCTTTCAGCGGTTTGCTGTCGCCATATTCCTCGCGCAGGGCCATCAGGCCGGGCATCTCGGTTTCGGCGATGTCGAGTTCCTTGCGGCCAAAATCGGCCAGCGCGATATCCTTGACGATATAGTCGGTCATGTCGGGGCTCCTGAAAGGGCGTCAAACGGGTTTGGCGCGACATAGCAGGAGGGGTCGAGCGGGGCAATGGGCGTGGATTGCCGCGAACGGAAAACGGGGCCGCGAGCGGTGCGGCCCCGTTCTGATCGTGATGAAAAGAGCAAGCGGTTACTTGCTGCCGCCCTTGGGGGCCACGCCGCTTTGCGACGAGCCAGACGCGCTGCCGCCCTTGTCGGACATGCTGCCCTGCTGGGCCGCCGGGCCCTTGGCGCTCTGGTCCTTACGGGCGGGGGCGTTCTCGGGGGTGTCTTCTTTGCTCATAATCGGTCCTCCAAAATAGGTTAACATCATGAGCCTACGCGCCGAAGGGCCTTTTCACCAAGGGGAATCTGAAACCGGTTCCATCCGGGCGGGAAAATGTTGGCCCACCGGGGCAGGCAGGCGTTGAATTTCGGGCCGTGTCTTGGTTTCTAGAGGGTCCGGGCCAAAGGGGCGCGATGGGGCGGAGAGAGATGGCAAAATCAACCGCACGAGCATGGCAAAGGATGCTGTCGGGGCGCAGGCTGGACCTGCTGGACCCGACGCCGGTGGATATCGAGATCGAGGACATCGCCCACGGTCTGGCCTTCGTTGCGCGCTGGAACGGGCAGACGCGCGGGGATTATGCCTATTCGGTCGCAGAGCACTCGCTGCTGGTGGAGCAGATCTTTGCCCGGATCGACCCCAAGGCCCCGGTGAAATGGCGGCTGGCGGCGCTGCTGCATGATGCGCCGGAATATGTGATCGGGGACATGATCAGCCCGGTCAAGGCGGCGGTCGGGCCGGGATACGGCGCGCTGGACGACCGACTGGCGGCGGCGATCCATCTGCGTTTCGGGCTGCCTGCCGCGATCCCCAAGACGGTGAAGGCGCGGATCAAGCGGGCCGACAAGGTGTCCGCCTGGCTGGAGGCGACCCAATTGGCCGGGTTTTCCGAGGCTGAGGCGGATCGGTTCTTTGGCCGCCCCACCCCGGCGCTGACAGAAGGGCTGCACCTGCATCTGCGTCCCCCGGCAGAGGTTCGGGCGGATTTCACCAATCGGCATCATGCTTTGTTGGAGAAGCTATGATCGTTCGTCAGGCCACCCCGGAGGACGCGCCGGGCATCGTGTCCATCTTGCAAGCCATCGTGGACAAGGGCGGCACAACCGCCTTTCAGGGCGAGGTTCCGGCGGATTTCCTGGCCCCGGTTCTGGCCGGAGCCGTGCCGCGCGGCATCTGTCATGTGGCGGAGCAGGATGGAGAGCTGCTGGGGTTCCAGTATATCTTTCCGCTGGAAGGCGGGCCACAGGACCGCGCCACGATTGCGACCTTCGCCAGGCTGGGCAGCACGCAGAAAGGCATTGGTGGGGCCTTGTTCGGGGCGACGAGACAGGCGGCGATCGGCTTTGGCTTTCGCGATATCGACGCGACGATCCGGGCGGATAACACCGGCGGGTTGAATTATTATGGGCGCATGGGGTTCGTCGATCATCACGTGACGCCGGGCGTTCCGCTGAGCGATGGGACGCCGGTGGATCGGGTGACAAAGCTGCTGGATCTGCGCGGCGCGGCGTGATCCGGGCGATGGGGTGCCACCGCCCGGATTGGCTGGTTCCATTGTTACCCTGACTTACTCTAGCCCGGTTTGGCGAAGGGCGCGGCGCATCCGCGCCCGCTCGGTATCCGCGCGGTGACGGCGGATGCGATAATCTTCGTGCTGGGCGCGCCAATGGTCGGGCGCATCCCATGTGTCAAGGCGCGTTGCGGTTTTCATGGTGCGAGAGAGGAGAGAAATCATCGGGAAAGCTCCTGTTTGCTGATGTCTCAGACATAGCGGGCTTGCGATGCAGGATCGAATCAGCAATATCTTCCATATGTAAGCGGAGCTAACATATATGGATTGGCGCGACATCCCCTCGCTGTCCGCTTTGCGGGCGTTTGAAGCTGCTGCCCGGCTGGAAAGCTTTTCTGCCGCCGCGCGAGAACTGAACGTGACCCATGCCGCCATTGCGCAGCATGTGCGGGCGCTGGAGGACCATTTCGGGCAGGCCCTGATGGAACGGTCGGGCCGCAAGATGGCGACCACGGCGGCGGGCCGCAGGCTGGCGCAGGATCTGGGGGAGGGGTTCGGGATCATCGCGGCGGGCGTCAGGGCCTTGTCGCAGGCGCGGGCGGATCGGCCTGTCGCGGTCACGACGACGCTCAATTTCGCGGAGAACTGGCTGGCCCCCCGGCTGGCCGGGTTCTGGAAGGCGCATCCCGATTTGCCGGTGACCATCGCGCCCGACAATGCGGTGGTGGACCTGCGCCGCGACGGGTTCGATCTGGCGATCCGCTATGGGCAGGGCAGATGGCCGGGGCTGAAGGCGCGGCTGCTGACCCGCGCGCATCGCATCGTTGTGGCGCACCCGGACGTAGCGGCGCGGCTGCCGGTTGAATACTCCGCCACCTCGCCTGACGCGATCCATGCGCTGACGGAGTTCGCCTGGCTGCCCGAACCCACGGATATGGAGATGTTCACCTGGCTCAGGGCGCTGGGCGCGGACCCGGAGACGATGCAGATCACCCGGCTGGAGGCCAACGGGCTGGTTCTGGCCGCTGTTCGGTCAGGGGCGGGGATCACCCGCCAGCCGCTGGCGGTGGTGCAGCGCGATCTGGATGACGGGCGGCTGGTGGCACTGCTGGAGGAACCGGAATCGGACATCGCCTATTACAGCGTTCACAACCCGGCCACGATCAGCCCGCAGGCGCGGGTGTTCCTGACATGGCTACACGGCGTGGTTTAGCGGAAGAAGCAGGTGGTCCCGGACCAAAGCACCGTGATGTCCGTGCTGTCTTCCCCGATCAGCGCCCAGACGCCGTTCTGTTCGAATTCCCGCCCCAGGGTGGTTTCGGCCATTTGCACCGGCGGCGGTGCCATGCCGACGCTCAGGCCGCCCGCGACGGGAAGGCCGGGTTCGGTCACCGTCCAGCCGACGAAATCGCCGTCGAGGAAATTCGCCGTCAGCCCGTTGCGCCAGTAGGCCGCCGTTACAGGCCCCGCGCCGCATTCCTCGATCAGGGTCACGTCGGCGGGTTGTGATCCGACAAGCCGCGACACGGTTTCGATCACGCCAGCCTGGGCGCGACCGAAGTCGATGCGCAGGTCGGTGCCGCCCGGCTGCAGGCCAGCGGAATCGGGGGTGACGCCACCAGCGGGTGCAGAGCTGGGAACGGGCAATGGGGTGCAGGCCGTCAGGGCGGCCACCAGCAAAAGCGCTGCACGCATCTTAACGCGGGCTGCGCTTGGCAAGGATGCGTTGCAGCGTGCGCCGGTGCATGTTCAGCCGCCTTGCGGTTTCGCTGACGTTGCGGTCGCACAGCTCATAGACGCGCTGGATATGTTCCCACCGGACGCGATCGGCGCTCATCGGGTTTTCCGGCGGCGGCGGCATGTCATCTTCTTCGGCCAAGAGGGCGGCGGTGATGTCATTGGCGTCAGCGGGTTTCGACAGATAGTCGGTGGCCCCGATCTTGACGGCGGCGACGGCGGTGGCAATCGCACCATAGCCCGTCAGCACAACGATGCGGGCATCGGGGCGTTTTTCGCGCAGCAGTTCCACGACGTCGAGCCCGTTGCCATCCTCCAGCCGCAGATCAATCACGGCATAGGCGGGGGGACGGGCGGTTGCGATAGCCTTGCCGCCTGCGACGGAGTCGGCGGCCTCGACCTCGAACCCGCGCTTTTCCATGGCCCGTTGCAGGCGCCTCAGGAACGGTTCGTCATCATCGACGAGCAGCAGGGATTTATCCGGTCCGATATCGCGCAACGAGCGTTCCGTGGCCATTCAAGCAATCCTCTTCGCAAGTTTCTTTCATATATGAGGAAATCTGCGCAATGGTCAAACAGATCGGGTCAGGACGCGGCGTCCATGAAACAGGAGACGCGGGTGGCCATCTCCTCGGGGGTGTCGTCGCGGCGGAAGAACTCCACGAACCCGTGTTCCGGGAAGACCAGATAAGTGAAGGTCGAATGGTCGACGAGGTAGAACCCGTCCTCGCCCGCCTCCTGATGGTTGAAATAGGTGCGGTAGGCCTCAGACGCGGCGGTGGTCTGGTCCAGCGACCCGGTTAGGCCGATCATGCGCGGGTGCATGTTGTCGGTGAAATCGGCGAGGATCTCGGGCGTATCGCGTTCCGGGTCGATCGAGATGAAGACCGGCGTCACCATGCGGCCTTCTTCTTCCAGGATCTCCACGGCGATGGCATTGCGCGCATTGTCCAGCGGGCAGACATCGGGGCAGAAGGTATAGCCGAAATAGATCAGCGTCGGTGCGGTGATGACATCGGCATCGGTCACGGTGTCGCCGGTTTCCGACACCAATTCGAACGGGCCGCCGATATCGCCGGGACCGCCCGCCACCCGCGTGGCGCGGCACTGGGCGAAGATATCCTCGTCCTGATTGGCGCGGCCCCAGAGGATCGACAGGCCAATGCCGCCCAGAAGGGCGGCGGTCAGGGCAAGGGCGCTGGCGGCATAGATGCGGTTCATGGCAAGGTCCTCGAATGCTGTGCAGCGTTGATCGTTGAAAACGACCTGTCTATCAATTCACGTCTGCGCAACTGTGACAGAACGCCCCCGCCGGAACAGGATGCCCCGCATGGCCCAGACGACCGACCCGACCCGCACCTTGTTGACGCGCGACTTGCGCAGCGGCTGGGTCCGTCTGCGGACGTTGCTGGTGCTGCGCTGGCTGGCGGTACTGGGCCAGACCGCGACGGTTGTGGTGGCCAGCCTGTTTCTGGGCCTCAGGGTGGAACTTGGCCTGTGCTTCCTGGCCATTGGAACGTCGGTCCTGTCCAACATGATCGCGATGACGGTGTTTCCACCAAACCAGCGGCTGGCGGATTGGGACGCGATGCTGACGCTGCTGTTTGACCTGACGCAGTTGTCTTTCCTGCTGTTTCTGACCGGCGGGCTGAACAACCCCTTCGCGCTGCTGATCCTTGCGCCGGTGACGATCTCGGCCACGGCCCTGACCATGCGGTCGACGGTGATTCTGGGGCTGGCCGCCATCGTGCTGATCACGCTTGTTGCGTTCTATCATGTGCCGCTGACGACCCGCGCGGGCGAGGTGATCGAACTGCCCGCCCTGTTTTTGGCCGGGTTCTGGGCGGCCATTGTCATCGGCATCGTCTTCCTGTCGGGCTACGCCCGCCGCGTGACGTTGGAGATCCACTCCATGAGCCAGGCTTTGCTGGCCACGCAGGAGGCGCTGGCGCGCGAACAGAAGCTGACCGATCTGGGGGGCGTGGTGGCCGCCGCCGCGCATGAGCTGGGCACGCCGCTGGCCACGATCAAGCTGGTGTCCACCGAACTGGCGGAAGAGCTGGAGGACAACCCCGATCTGGCCGCGGATGCCCGGCTGATCCGCGAACAGGCTGACCGGTGCCGCGATATCCTGCGCGATATGGGACGCGCCGGGAAGGATGACCTGCATATGCATTCCGCCCCGTTCGGGGCCGTGGTGCGCGAGGCTGCGGAGCCGCATGTGGACCGGGGGGTCGCGGTGCATTTCGAGTTCGCCCCGATGCCCGGGGCCGATGAGGCTCAACCGGCGATCTATCGTCGCCCCGAGATCATCCATGGCATCCGCAATCTTGTGCAGAACGCGGTGGATTTCGCCAATGACGATGTCTGGGTCGATGGGTTGTGGGACGGGCAGAACATCTATCTGCGGCTGACCGATGACGGGGCGGGCTTCCCCCCGGATCTGATCGGGCGGCTGGGCGATCCGTTTCTGAGGCGACGCAAAACTCCGCGCGATGAGCAACAGCGTCCGGGATATGAGGGCATGGGTCTGGGGCTGTTCATCGCCAAGACGCTGCTGGAGCGGTCCGGCGCACGCGTCGCTTTCCGCAACGCCACCGATCCGTTCCTGCTGGCCGAGGAAAGCGGCGAGAGGCGCGGCGCGATGGTCGAGGTGACCTGGCCCGCCGCCGCGATCCAACTGGCCGAGGGCGTGGCCCACGCGCCGCTGGGCGAGAACCGTCCGATTCAGGCTTAACCCCGTCTTAACCATTCATCTGTTGTTATCCACAGGCCATGCGGTGTTGGGGGCGAAATGACATTGACCGATCCGACGACGATTCTGTTTCTGGTGGGGATAAGCCTGGCCGCGGGTGGATTTTCCGCCGTGCTGGGCATGTCGCTGACTCGCGGCGGGGGCGGATTTCGCCACGTCATGCTGCGCGGGCTGGACCTGCCCCGAAGCTATGCCTTCCGCGATGGCTATCTGCTGTCGGATCTCGACGACACCGACGCGATGCTGACCGACCCGGGCGACCGGGTGGGTGCCTGGGCGGAGCTGCGCGAAAGCCTGTCTGCACTGAACCCCGATGTGGCCGCGAAGATGGAGGCGCTGCGCGACCGGGGTGACGGGTTCGTGCTGATTGGCCGGATCGGCGGGGATGAGCTGTCGATCAGTGGCCGCGTTTCCGAGGGGCGATGCCTGATCACCGTCGCCTCGCTGGAGCCGGGGCAGGACCGCAAGATGATCGACCAGGCCGGGCTGGACGCGCTGGAATCGGAACTGGACCTGCTGCGCCACGGTCTGGACGCCGGGCAGATGCTGCTATGGCAACAGGATTCGGCGGGTCAGATCATCTGGGCCAACAAAGCGTATTTCGACATGCTTCAAAGGGTCGAAGGCAGCGATGGGGGGCTGGTTTGGCCGATTCGTAACCTGTTCGACCCGGACGATCCTCTGACCGAAGGCCAGACCCGGCGGATGTCGCTGGACGCGGACGATCTGCTCTGGTTCGATCTGACATGCCGCGGCTATCGCAATGGTCAGCTCTTTTCGGCGCAGCCCATCGATCGGGTCGTCGCCGCTGAAATCGCGCTGCGCGACTTCGTGCAGACCCTGTCGCGCACCTTTGCCCATCTGCCCATCGGGCTGGCGATCTTCGACAAGCAGCGGCAGCTGGTGCTGTTCAACCCGGCGCTCGTGTCGCTGTCGACGCTGCCCGTGGACTGGCTGTCGGCCCGGCCCGATCTGTTCGCCTTCCTCGACAAGCTGCGCGAAAAGCAGAGGATGCCGGAGCCGAAGAATTACCAGGCCTGGCGCGCCGGGCTGGGAGAGCTGGAACAGGCCGCGCGCGATGGCACCTACCAGGAGATGTGGAACCTGCCCAACGGTCAGACCTTCCGGGTCATCGGGCGGCCCCATGCGGATGGGGCGGTGGCCTTCCTTTTCGAGGATATTAGCCAGGAAATGACCCTGACCCGCAAGTTTCGCGGCGATTTGGACCTCTATCAATCGGTCCTCGACGACAATACCGAGGCGATGGCGGTGTTTTCCCGCGATGGCCGCTTTGTCATGGGAAACCGTGCCTATGGGGCGCTATGGCAGGGTGAACCCGCAACAGTATCGGAGGCAACGGGCCATTGGCAGGCGGCCTGCGCGCCCACACCCCTATGGGGCGAGATTCGCGACTTCGTCGGCGGCTATGCCGACCGCAGCGCCTGGACCGAACGGGTGGTGCTGAAGAATGGCGGATGCCTTGTCTGCCGGTTGGCCCCCTTGAAAGGCGGGGCGAGCCTTGTGGCCTTCCAGACAGGCGCCGCGCCGTTGCCTTTGCCCGGCCCGGACCCGGAGGCCGAAACAGAGACGGCGCTGATTTCCTCGGGCTGAGCGTGCGGGCGCGGTTGCGGCCCGGCGGGGCCTTGATAAACTCGCACCATGTCGAACCCCGTCCGCCCCGTGATCGCCGGCACAACCCTGACCTCGCCAGAGGCCACGTCGCGGCTGGCGCGGCATCTGGCGGACCGGCTTGCGCCGGGAGATATCCTTTGTCTCGATGGTGATCTCGGGGCCGGGAAGACCCATTTCGCCCGATCGCTGATCCAGCACCTGCAAGCGGCCGAGGGCCGGGTGGAGGACGTGCCGTCGCCCACCTTCACGCTTGTCCAGACCTATGAGGCTGGTGGCTCCGAGATCTGGCATGCCGACCTGTATCGCCTGAGCGATCCGCAAGAGGTCGATGAACTGGGCCTGACCGACGCCTTTGATACGGCCATCTGCCTTGTGGAATGGCCCGACCGGTTGGGCGATGAAATGCCCGACCGCGCCCTTTGGCTGTCGCTGCGGATGGTGCCGGGGCAAGACGATGCGCGGGCGCTGACGATCTCCTCCGCCCGCCCCGATCTTTGGGCCGACCGGCTCAGCCTGGTGGTGCCCGCATGAGTGCCCCCGTTCAGGAGTTTCTCGACGCCATTGGCTGGGGCAACGCGACGCGCGTGCCGCTGGCGGGCGATGCCTCTGCCCGGCGCTATGAACGCCTGAGCCTGGGCGATGCGCGCGCGGTTCTGATGCTGGCCCCCCCCGAGGACCGTGCCGCTTTTGACGCGTTCCTCAGCATTGCTGCCAAGCTGCGGGCCATGGCGCTGTCCACGCCGCTGATCATCGGGTCCGACAAGGACAGGGGCCTGATGTTGCTGGAGGATTTTGGCGACCGAAGCTTTGCCACCCTGGGGCCGGATCTGATGGAGGCGAGCCTTGCCGCCGCGGATGTGCTGATCCATCTGGCCCGCCACCCAGAGGGGTGGAGCCTGCCCGCCCTGACCCCGCATGTGATGGCCGAGATGACCCGTATCGCGCTGCCGGATGGCACCGATGCGGAGGCGGCTCTGGCGGAAATGAAGGCGCAATTCGCCCGCGTCTTCACCGCGCCGCTGGTGCCCGCACTGCGCGACGTTCATGCGGAAAACCTGCTGTGGTTGCCCGACCGGCTCGGGCTGACCCGCGTTGGCCTGCTGGATTTCCAGGACGCGGTGCTGGCCCCGCCGGGCTATGATCTCGTGTCCTTCATCAAGGACGCCCGCCGCGATATCCCTGACGATATCGCCGCTGCCATGACCGCCCGGTACACGGACGCGCTGGCAATCGACGAAGGTGGTTTTGCCGAGCAAAGCGCGCTGCTCAGCTTCCAGAGAAACCTGCGTATTCTCGGCGTCTTCCGTCGTCTGGCGCGGGACCGGGGCAAACCCGTGTACCTGACCCACCTGCCGCGCGTTTTTGCCCATGTCACCGACGCGCTGGCGCACCCGGCGCTGACGGATCTTGCCGGGGCGATGGAGCCGCTATTGCGAGGGCTCAGGCCATGATGCCGACCGCCTGCATGATCCTCGCCGCCGGGTTCGGCACCCGCATGGGGGTGCTCACGAAAACCCGGCCAAAACCGCTGATCCCGGTCGCGGGGCGGCCCCTGATCGACCACGCTCTAGAGCAGGCGCGCGGTGCGGGTGTGGGGCGGATCGTGGTCAATGGCCACCACCACGCCGACCAGATGCGCGCCCATCTGCACGGCATGGCGGATGTGGCGTTTTCCGAGGAGCAACCGATCATTCTCGACAGCGCGGGGGGCATCCGCCACGCCCTGCCGCTGTTGCAGGCTGACTCCGTCTTTACCCTCAACGCCGATGCGGTCTGGACCGGCCCCAATGCGCTGGCCACGCTGGCCGCCGCTTGGGACCCTGACCAGATGGACGTACTGGCCCTGATGGTGCCGCAATCCCGCGCCGTGGGGCGGCAGGCGGGCGGCGATTTCGCCCGCGATGCGGACGGGCGGCTTGGCTGGGACAAGGTGGGAGAGGTCTATACCGGCGCGCAAATCCTGAAGACGGTGCTGTTACAGGGCTATCCCGAGGGGCCGTTTTCGCTTCACGAGATATGGAACGCGGCCATGGCGCAGGGCCGGATGTTTGGCACGGTTCACACGGGTCACTGGGCCGATGTGGGCCACCCCGAGGGGATCGGACTGGCCGAGGAAATGGTGACCCATGTTTGAAGCCACCCCCACCCCCCGCGTCTTCGCAACGCCCCTTGGCGTCGATTTCACCGCCGCGCTGGTCAAAGGCGTGGCAGAGCGGCTGAAAGACCAGCCCCCCCATGCCCTGGCGCGGGTGGAAATCTACGTCAACACCGCCCGCACGCAACGCCGCCTGCGCGCGATCTATGCGGAAAAGGGCGCAGGCTTCCTGCCGCAGATCAAGCTGGTGACGGACCTCGCCCGCCGCCCCGACATGACCGGCCTGCCACCCGCGATCTCTCCCTTGCGGTTGCGGTTGCAATTGTCGCAGACCGTCTCGGCCCTGCTCGACCGCGAACCGGACCTCGCGCCGCGATCCTCGCTCTATGGCCTGTCCGACAGCCTCGCCGATCTCATGGGTGAGATGCAGGAGGAGATGGTGACACCAGAGGCCGTGGCGGGGCTCGACGTCGGCAATCATTCCGCCCATTGGCAGCGCTCGCAAAAGTTTCTCGGCATCGTCGCGCCCTATTTCGCGGGCAGCGAAGATCATATGTCGGTCGAGGCGCGGCAGGCCGCCGTGGTCGCCCGGCTTGTGTCGCTGTGGTCCCTGGCGCCGCCCGATCATCCGATCATCGTGGCAGGCTCTACCGGGTCTCGCGGGCCCACGGCGCGGTTCATGGAACTGGTCGCAGGGCTGCCGCAAGGTGCGGTGATTCTGCCGGGCTTCGACTTCGACCAGCCGCGCGCGGTGTGGGACCGGTTGACCGAACAGATGGGCGATAGCCTCAGCGGTGGCGAGGATCACCCTCAGTTTCGGTTTGCAAGCTTCGCCGCGCGGGTGGGGATGCACCCGTGCGATGTGCAGGTATGGGGTAGCGATGCGCCCGCGAATCCCGCCCGCAACCGGCTGATTTCACTGGCCATGCGTCCCGCACCGGTCACCGATCAATGGCTGGAGGAAGGGCCGAAGCTGACAGAGGTTACGCAGGCCGCCGAACAGCTCACCCTCATCGAGGCCTCCAGCCCACAACTGGAGGCCGCCGTCATCGCCCTACGCCTGCGCCGCGCCATCGACGAGGGCAAGCGCGCTGCGCTGATCAGCCCCGACCGGGCGCTGACCCGGCAGGTGACAGCGGCGCTGGACCGTTGGAGGATCGAACCGGATGATTCCGCTGGTGAACCCCTGTCGCAGACCGCGCCGGGGCGGCTCTTGCTGCATGTGGCTGAAGGGCTGGCCGAGCGGATGACGGCGGAGGATCTGCTGGTCCTGCTGAAACACCCTTTGACCCATTCGGGCCGCGACGACCGGGGCGAGCATCTGCGCCGCACCCGCGATCTGGAACTGCAATTGCTGCGTGGCAAGCTGCCCTTCCCGACCCGTGCCGATCTGGTGGACTGGGCGGCAAGGCGCGAGACCGATCCGGGCGCGATGGACTGGGCCGCCTGGGTCGCCGAGGCCGCGCTGAACCTGCATGCGCCGGGGCCGCAGCCGCTGGCCGACCACGTCGCCCGGCATCTGGCGGCGGCTCAGCTTCTGGCCGCTGGACCGGGGGCTGAGGGTGCAGGGGCGCTTTGGCAGAAGGATGAAGGCGAAAAGGCCCTTGCCCAGATGCAGGCGCTGGAACGCGAGGCCGTTGCAGGCGGCACCATGACCGCCGCCGAATACCGCGATTTCGTGGGCGCGGTGCTGCGCGAGGAAGAGGCGCGCGACCCGCTGGCCCCGCATCCCGACATCATGATCTGGGGCACGTTGGAGGCACGGGTGATGGGCACCGATCTGGTCATTCTTGCGGGGCTCAACGAAGGATCGTGGCCGTCGGCCCCCGGCGCCGATCCGTGGCTCAATCGCTGGATGCGGGCCAAGGCGGGGCTGCGGCTGCCCGACCGGGTGATCGGTCTCTCGGCCCATGACTTCCAGCAATCGGTGACGGGGGCCGAGGTCTGGCTCTGCCGTGCCAAACGCGATGCGGAAACCGAAACCGTGCCGTCGCGTTGGCTCAATCGGATCGTGAACCTGATGAAGGGCGCAAGCGCGGAAAGCGCGGCGGCGCTGGCGGCAATGACCGCGCGGGGGAACGACTGGCTTGCTATCGCCGAACGGCTGGACGAGCCCGCCGCGCGCATCGCCCCCGCCACACGGCCCGCGCCCGCCCCGCCCGCCGCGCAGCGCCCCGATGGCCTGTCCGTCACGCAGGTCGAAAAGCTGATCCGCGATCCCTATTGGGTCTATGCGCGCAAGGTGCTGGACCTGCGGCCGCTCGACCCCCTTCGCCAATCGCCGGACGCCCCCCTGCGCGGCACCATTCTGCATGACGTGCTGCACGATTTCATCAAGGCCACATGGGGCGGGTTGCCCGACCAGCCCGAGGCGCTGCTGTTGCGAATTGCCGACGAGGTGCTGGAGGACGCGGCCCCATGGCCCGCCGCCCGCCGCCTCTGGCGCGCAAGGATCGAGAAGATCGCGCCTTGGTTCATTGCAACCGAGCAGGAGCGCCGTGCCCTGGGCACCCCGTGGCGGCTGGAGGCTGAAGGCAAGGCGGAACTGGGCGCGCCGGGCTTCACCCTGACCGGCACCGCCGACCGGATCGACAAGGCCCCGGATGGGCGCATTCTTATATATGATTACAAGACTGGCAGCGCACCCACCGAGGCGCAGGAAAAAGCGTTCAACAAACAGCTCTGGCTGGAGGCCGCTATGGCCGCGAAAGGCGCATTTGGCGAGCCGATGGAAACCGCGCTCATTGCCTATGTGGCGCTTGGATCGGGGGGCAATGTGCGCGACCATCCCGTGACGCCCGGTGAAGTGGCTGAGATCACCGAAGGCTTTGGCAAACTGCTTGACCATTATATGAATGAAACCAATGGCTTCACCTCCCGCCGCGCGATGGAAAAGGTATTGTTCGAAGGCGACTATGATCACCTCGCCCGCTTTGGGGAGTGGGATGAAACCATGGCTGCCGTGACCGTGAAGGTGGGCCAATGAGTATCCAGTTCGACGAAGCCACCACCGCCCAGATCACCGCCGCAAACCCGGCTGCGTCCACCTGGCTGTCGGCCAATGCCGGCAGTGGTAAAACCCGGGTGCTGACCGACCGCGTTGCGCGCCTTCTTCTACAAGATGTTCCGCCCGAACGCATCCTTTGCCTGACCTACACCAAGGCCGCGGCGTCCGAGATGCAGAACCGCCTGTTCAAGCGGCTTGGCGAATGGGCGATGAAGCCTGATGCCGACCTGCGCCGCGATCTGCTGCATCTGGGCATGGACGCGGGCACGTTGACCCCGGCGCTCCTGTCCCATGCCCGCACGCTCTTTGCCCGCGCGATCGAGACGCCGGGCGGCCTCAAGATTCAGACCATCCACTCCTTCTGCTCCGCCGTCCTGCGCCGCTTCCCGCTGGAGGCCGGGGTCGCCCCCAACTTCACCGAAATGGACGAACGCGCGCAGGCGATGCTCTGTGCCGATGTGCTGGACGGCCTGGCCGAGGGCGAGGGGCAGGGTGCCGTCGATGCGCTTGCCGCCCATGTCTCGGGTGACGATCCCATGCCGCTCATCCGTGCGCTTCTGGGCAAGCGTCTGGCGTTCGAACAGGACTGGCCCGACGCCGACATCATGGCGTGGTTCGACCTGCCCAAAGGCTACACCGCCACCGACCTGATCGCCCATGTCTTCCATGGCGACGAACGCGACATTTGCCAGATCGTCCGCCAGAACCTCGACCCTGACAACCGCAATCAGGGTGCCAATCATCGGCGGCTGTCAGCGGTCAACTGGGACACACCGGGGCTGTCCGATATCGCCACGCTGGAAGAAGTCTTCCTGACCGGCTCCAAGACCAAAACCCCAGACAGCCCCAAGATCGGCAGCTTTCCCACCAAACCCATCTGGGCGCAGATGGCCGCGATCCATGAACCGCTGGAGGCGCTGATGCTGCGTCTGGCCGAGGCCCGCCCGATCCGCCGCGCCCTCCTCGCCGCCGAAAAAACCCGCGCCCTTCACCGCTTCGCCCGTGGCTTCCTGCCCGCCTATGACGCGGCCAAATCCGCCCGTGGCTGGCTCGATTTCGACGACCTGATCCTCTCCACCCGCCGCCTTCTGGCCGATAGCGGCGTGGCGCAATGGGTGCTCTTCCGGCTCGATGGCGGCATCGACCACATCCTCGTGGACGAGGCGCAGGATACCTCGCCCGCCCAATGGGATATCGTTGCCCAACTGGCCGAGGAATTCGCTGCCGGGTCGGGCGCGCGCGACGACGTGGACCGGACCATTTTCGTGGTCGGCGACAAGAAACAGTCGATCTATTCCTTCCAGGGCGCGGACCCGGACGGGTTCGACCGGATGCGCGAGCATTTCGCCGCCCGCCTGCACGATGCCGAGGCGCTGTTTCAGTCCCGCGTGCTGGCCCATTCCTTCCGTTCCGCCCCGCCGATCCTGCAACTTGTGGACGAGGTGTTCAAAGGTGCGGCGAGCGCCGGGGTGGGACAGGACGTCGAACATATCGCCTTCAAGCAGGATCTGCCGGGCCGCGTCGATATCTGGCCCGTGGTGGAAAAGGCCGATAGCGAGGAGAAACCCGACTGGGATGACCCCGTCGATCAACTGGCCGATGATCACCACACCGTCCGGCTGGCCCGCGCCATTGCAGGCGAGATCAAGCGCATGATCCATGCGGGCACCCCGATTTCGGTCGACGGCACGCGCCGCCCGCTCACGGCGGGCGATATCCTGATCCTCGTCCAACGTCGGTCCGACCTGTTTCACGAGCTTATCGCCGCGATCAAGGAACAGGGCCTGCCGATTGCCGGGGCCGACCGGATGCGGCTGGCCGCCGAACTGGCGGTCAAGGATCTGACAGCGCTCCTCTCTTTCCTCGCCACGCCAGAGGATGATCTGTCGCTGGCCGCCGTCCTGCGCTCGCCCCTCTGCGGCTGGTCGGAACCGGCCCTGCATGATCTGGCCCATGGGCGCGGCAAAACCTTCCTCTGGCGCGCCCTGCAACAGCGCCGAGAGATGGACCCCGACAGCGTCGCGATGCTGGAGGATCTGCGCAACCACGCCGATTTCCTGCGCCCCTATGACCTGCTGGAACGCATCCTGATCCGCCATCACGGTCGCCGCAACCTGCTGGCCCGGATGGGGAACGAAGCCGAAGATGGTATCGACGCGATGCTGGCGCAGGCGCTGGCCTATGAACGGATGGAGGTGCCCAGCCTCACCGGCTTCACCGGCTGGCTTCAGGCCGATGACGTGCAGATCAAGCGTGATCCGGGTAGCGCCGGCGACCAGATCCGCGTGATGTCGGTCCACGGCGCCAAGGGGCTGGAGGCCCCCGTCGTCATCCTGCCTGACACCGCCTATCGGCAAAGCAACCACAGCGCACCCAAACTGTTTGCGCCCGAAAGCGGCCCCGTCTGTTGGGCCGGGCGCAAGGATGACAGCCCCGCCGGGATGCGCGACCTTTTTGATGAGGCCGCCGCGCGAGAGGTCGAGGAACGCAACCGCCTGCTCTATGTCGCCATGACCCGCGCCGAAAGCTGGCTGATCGTGGCGGCGGCAGGCGAGATCGCCAAGGGCGAAAACGAAGGCTGGTATCCCTATATCCTCGCCGCCGCGCAGGCCTGCAACGCCGCGCCATTCGCAACGCCCACCGGGCAGGGGTGGCGTCTGGAAACCGGCGACTGGACGGCGATGGACCACAGCGCGCAGCCCTCGCGCGTGCCCTCAGCGCTGCCCGACTGGATCGCCTCCCGCTCGACGACCCGCCCACGCGACACGAAACCCCTGTCACCGTCTGACCTCGGCGGGGCCAAGGCGCTGCCCGGCGACGGCGCGGGCCTTGATGAAGACGCCGCCAAGCTGCGTGGCCGCCGCCTGCACCTGCTGTTGGAACATCTGCCGGACCTGCCGCAATCGGGCTGGTACGCCGCCGCGCCCGGCATCCTCGCGGTGGAGGGAGACCTGCCCGACACCGACCTCGCGGAACTCTTTGAGGAGGCCACAACCTGCCTCACCACCCCGTCGCTCGCGCCGCTCTTCACCCCCGACGCGCTGGCCGAGGTTACATTGACGGCCCCCAGCCCGACCCTGAACCGCACCCTCCTGGGCCAGATCGACCGGCTGATTCTCGCCCCGGATCACGTGCTCGCTGTCGATTTCAAATCCAACGCCACCGCCCCCGACCGGCCCGAGGACACCCCCGACGGCATCCTCCGCCAGATGGGCGCCTATGCCGAAATGCTCTCCGCCATCTACCCCGACAAACGCATCGACACCGCCATCCTCTGGACTCGCCCCGCGCTACTCATGCCGCTCCCCGCCGACCTCATCACCCCGGCGCTGATCCGCGCCCGTGACGATCTGAAGTGAAACTGCCCGCGCGCGGACCGCTTCCAAAGCAACGCCCCTTTCATCTTGGCAAAAAATACCTCCGCCGGAGGCATCCCGCACTCTCGACCACAGATCCGCTCGGTCCGGCTCACAGTCCTCTCCGATATCCCGTGGCAACGCGGACCGACGAGGCCTCCCGCGAAAGCGGGGGGTTGAGGAGGGCCGCTCCCCGGTCGACGCGCGATGCGCGGCGAAACCGCGAGTCATATGCACGCCCGGTGTACGGGGGGTGTACAGGGGGTGTACGGGGGGCACCCCCCTCTTTCCGGGCGGGATGTGCCGCGCCGATCACATGATTGCGCTTGGGTGTTTCAGTCGCTTGACCTTGTCCATCGCCGCCCATAGGTTTCGCCCCTGACTCGTGAAAATTCTCTCCAGGAGGGCTAGATATGGCCACCACCGCCGTCACCGACGCAACATTTGACGCTGAAGTCAAACAATCCGATATCCCCGTCGTGGTGGATTTCTGGGCCGAATGGTGCGGCCCCTGCCGCCAGATCGGCCCCGCGCTGGAAGAAATCTCGGAAGAGATGGCCGGCAAGGTGAAAATCGTCAAGATCAACGTAGACGAGAACCCGAATTCCCCCATGCAGCTTGGAGTTCGAGGGATTCCTGCCCTGTTTCTCTTCAAGGGTGGTGAAGTTGTGTCGAACAAGATCGGCGCAGCCCCGAAAGCCGCCCTGCAAAGCTGGATCGAAGGCGAAATCTAAGCGCTTTCCGGTTTTCCAACCAACCCTGCCACGCCCGGGCGTGGTGGGGTTTTTTTATGTTCTGATAGGACCTTAAAAGAAAAGCGGCGCCCGCATGGGACGCCGCTTTCCGCTCTGCCGGCCCGGGAAAGAGGGAGAGCCCGGACCAGCTATGTTACCGGCTCAGCCCTTGGAGAATTCCGGGTAGGCTTCCATCCCGAGTTCCGACATGTCGAGCCCCATCATCTCGTCCTCTTCGCTGACACGGATACCAACGGTCATTTTCAGAACGTACCAGATGACCGCGCTGCCGACGAAGGTGAACACGCCATAGGCGGCAATGCCCATCAGCTGCGTCGCAAGGCTGGCGCCGTCATTGTAGAAGACCACGGCGATGGTGCCCCAGATCCCGGCGAAGAGGTGCACCGGAATGGCGCCGACCACGTCGTCGATCTTGAGCTTGTCGAGGAAGGGTACTGCGAAGACCACGATGACACCGCCCACTGCACCGATCCAGAGCGCGCCGAACAGGGTGGGGGCGAGAGGCTCTGCGGTGATCGACACGAGGCCAGCGAGGGCACCGTTCAGCACCATGGTCAGGTCGACCTTGCCGAACATCACCTGCGTCAGGATCATTGCGGCAACGGCACCGGCTGCAGCGGCCATGTTGGTGTTGGCGAAGATGCGGCTGACGTCAGAGATGTCGCCGACAGTGCCCATGGCCAGCTGCGAGCCGCCATTGAAACCGAACCAGCCAAGCCACAGGATGAACGTGCCAAGCGTGGCAAGGGCAAGGTTGGACCCGGGGATCGGGTTCACGCGGCCATCCTTGCCATATTTGCCAAGGCGTGGCCCGAGGATCAGGGCACCGGCCAGAGCGGCCCAACCACCCACGGAGTGCACGATGGTCGACCCGGCGAAGTCGGAGAAGCCCGCTTCGGACAGCCAGCCGCCGCCCCACTGCCAGGACCCGGAAATCGGGTACATCACGCCGGTCAGCAGCACGACGAAGAGCAGGAAGGGCCACAGCTTGATCCGCTCGGCCAGGGCACCCGACACGATCGAGGCGGTGGCGGCGACGAAGACCAGCTGGAAGAAGAAGTCCGACCCGACAGAGGCATAGCCAAGATTGGCATCGGCCGCGGCAACGCCCACAGGGTCAAGCACGGTCTGGCTGAAGAAAGGGCCGACCCAGTTGGCGATGGTCCATTCGGCCGGATACATCAGGTTGAAGCCCATCAGCCAGTACATGATTGCGGCGATGGAAAACAGCGCGATGTTCTTGGTCATCTGCATCGTAACGTTCTTGGAACGGACAAGCCCGCCTTCCAGCATGGCAAAGCCAGCCGCCATGAAGAAGACGAGGAAACCTGCCATGCAGAACAGCAGGGTGGTCATGATGTAGGGGCCGATCTCGTCAAAGGTCGGCACGGCGTCGGCCTCTTGGGCGAGGCCCATGGTGGGCAGCAGGACTGCCGCTAGGGCAACTGCCGGAAGAAACTTTCTGACTTGCATGGTATTTATCCCTGGTTCTGACAGTTGCTTAGAGGGCGTCGTCATTGGTCTCGCCGGTGCGGACGCGCACGGCGGCGGATACGTCGAGGACGAAGATCTTGCCGTCGCCGATCTTGTCGGTCTTGGCTGTGGTCTGGATGGTTTCGACAACCTGATCGGCCATGGCATCGGCCACCACGATCTCCAGCTTGACTTTGGGAACGAAGTTCACGGCATATTCCGCGCCGCGATAGATTTCGGTGTGCCCGGACTGAGAGCCGAAGCCCTTGATCTCGGTCACCATCATGCCCCGCACGCCGATAGAGGTCAGAGCTTCGCGGACCTCCTCCAGCTTGAACGGCTTGATTGCTGCAATGATGAGTTTCACGGTTTTACCCTTCCGTCGTTTTGGGTTCTGCGACCCGGACGTTGCCAATGCAGACCTCAGAGGCAGGAAGAGCAACGAAGGGAGGGGAGTTGGAGGGCCGCATTCGAGGGGGGTCGCAAAATTTTTGCATGAAATCGGGCAAACGGTTAATAATTGGGCGCAATGGAATTTCGGCAGTGCGGCGAGAACCCTCCACAAACGACTCGAAATCCCCTATGTTGCGATCAAAAGAGCAGGATCAGGCATGAGCGCATCAGGAAACAGAGGCGGGCGGAACGCCCGTTCGGGCCGCAGGCTTGTCGCGGAGCGCAGGAATGCTGCACCTGCGAAATCTTCACGGTCGTCTGGATCCGGCGGCTCTGGTCGAAAATCAGGCAGATCGCGCCGCCGCACGCCGCAACGGCGACGGGGCGGGATACGGGGCGCTATTGGGGCCTTCTTCCGGTTCATCTGGCGGATCGTTTTCGGGATCGTCTGGCGCGCGACGCTGGCCCTTGTGCTGATCCTTGCGGGCGCGACGGCCTATATCTACTCCACCCTGCCGCCGATGACCGAGCTGGTGGACGGGCGGGCGCGCGGATCGGTGACGATGCTCGACCGCGACGGCAATGTCTTTGCCTGGCGGGGCGAGCAATATGGCGGGCTGATCGACACGGAAACGGTGTCGGAACATGTGGTCAACGCCATCGTGGCGACAGAGGACCGGCGCTTTTTCCGCCACTGGGGCATTTCCCCGCGCGGCATCGCCTCGGCCATCCGCATCAACCTGCGCGAAGGGCGCGGCCCGCTGGAGGGCCATGGCGGGTCCACGATCACGCAGCAGGTGGCCAAGCTGCTATGCCTTGGCGTGGCCTTTGACCCGGATGAATGGGAAAGCGAGGCGGAATACGAGGCCGATTGCCGCCGTGGCAGCCTCTGGCGCAAGATCCAGGAACTGCCGTTCTCTCTGGCGATGGAGCTGCGCTATACCAAGCAGGAAATCCTGACGATCTATTTGAACCGTGCCTATATGGGCGCTGGAGCCTTCGGGGTTGAAGCGGCCTCTCAGCGCTATTTCGGGCATTCCGCCGCCGAGATCACGCCACAGGAAGGCGCGATGATCGCTGGTCTTCTGACCGCACCCTCGCGCTATGCGCCGACATCCAGCCTGCAACGCTCGCAGGATCGGGCGGCCGTGGTGCTGGGACTGATGGAGGAACAGGGATATCTGACCGCCGCAGAGGCCGCCGAAGCCCGCGCCAATCCCGCCACCTTGTCAGAGGCGGCAGAGGCGCGCGCCGGCGGCTATTTCGCCGATTGGGTGATGACGCAAGGCCCGGATTTCCTGCTGCGGGAAACGACGGAAGACGTGATCATCCGCACCACATTTGACCCACGCATGCAGGAGGCCGCAGAGGCCGCCTTGGTGGATGTGTTCGCAAACCAGGTGCGCGAAGGGTCCGAGGCCGAGGCCGCGATTATCGTCATGTCGGCAGATGGGGCCGTGCGCGCCATGGTGGGCGGCAGACAGGAGGGCACCGGCCTGTTCAACCGCGCCACGATGGCGATGCGGCAGACCGGGTCCGCCTTCAAGCCCTTTGTCTATGCCACCGCGCTCGATCTGGGATGGCGTTTCGACGATCTGGTCGAGGATGCGCCACTGACGATCAACGTGCCGGGGTCGGGGCCGTATTCCCCCCGCAACTATACCGGCGAGTTTTATGGCACGGTGACGCTGACCGAGGCGCTGCGGGCCTCGCTGAACACGCCCGCCGTGCGATTGTCAGAGGAGGTGGGCCGCGACCTGGTGCGCACTGTGGCCGCCGAGTTTGGCATCGAAAGCGATCTGGCGCTTGGCCCGGCCTTGGCGCTTGGCGCGTCCGAAAGCACACTCATCGAGATGACAGGTGCCTATGCGGGCATTCTGAACGGCGGCTCTGCCGTGACGCCCTATGGCCTTGTCGATCTGCGGTTGGTGGGTGACACGGAACCGATGATGGGGCAGGGCGGCGGTATCCGCGAACGGGTGATCTCGGAATTCGCAGCGCGGCAGCTGACCTACATGATGGCGCAGGTTGTGGCCAATGGCACCGGCCAGCGGGCGCAACTGCCAGACCGTCCAGTCGCGGGAAAAACCGGCACCACCACATCGGCCCGCGACGCATGGTTTATCGGGTTCACGGCGGATTATGTGGCGGGGGTCTGGATGGGCTATGACGATAACTCACCCATGTCGGGGGTGACGGGCGGTGGCTTGCCGGCAGAGATCTGGCGGCAGACCATGGAAGCCATTCATGACGGCATCCCGCCGCGTCCGCTGCCGATGATCGACCCGGCAGAAGAGGCGCGTCCCGAACCGATCGAGGAGGCACCAGGTCGCAGACCGGATATTGCCGAACAGATCCTGATGGAGGTTCTGGGGCTGCTAGGCGCGAACCGGAACTGACCGACCTGAACGGGGTTGCCGCCCAAACGGCAGCCCCGGCTTTCGATCAGCTCGCGTTGCGCAGATCGGCGATCATCGCGTCAAGGTCGCCGCGGTTTCGGTCCAGCATCGCGCCGACCTCTTCCGCTTCGGTGGTGCGCAGGTTGATGCCCTCGATGATCAGGTTGAACACGCGCGCCTGGCCGGAGCCATCCGAGACCAGCCAGATCACGTCGAAGGGCGCTTCGCCGCGCAGGCGCGCGACCGATGTCACCTCGAAGAAATTGCGGATCGCACGCGCGCCCGTCACTTCGATCTGTCCGCCGATCAACTCTCGGAAGCGGCTGCCATATTTTCGCGAGATATATCCGCTGAAGGCGTCCACGAATGCGTTGCGTTGTGCCGTTGAAGCGCGCCGCCAATCGACGCCAAGAACCGATTGCGCGATGATCGGCATATCTGCATAGCGGTCCAGCAGGCCCTCGAAATCGCTGAACATGCGCGCTTCGCTGCCGCCGGAATTGATGGCGTCGTACAGGTCGCTTACCAAGCGCTCTACCAGCGTCTGAGCGGCCCCGACGGTCAGCGCCCAGGCACGTCCGGGCAGGGCAAAGGCGGCGGCGCTGGCGCCGGTCAGTCCAAGGAAGGCCCGCCGGGAGAGGCTGAACTTACTGGGCATATGGGTCCTCGTAAGGGTCAAAATAGGAATCGTCATAGGGATCTGCATACGGGTCAGCGTAATCCGTCGGCTGATTGCCTCGCAATTCGTAGCGGCGGTTTTGCAGGTAGATCAGCCGCGCCTGCGCATAGCCATCGGCACTTTCGTAATAGAGCCGGTCGATTTCATCCCCAAGTTCATGGCGGGTGTTCAGAGCGTCCGCCACATTGGCCCCGGTGATATAGTCGCTTTCCGGCGGGCTAAAGGCCAGGCGCGTGGGGTTCATGACCGTGTCAACGATCAGCCCGGCGGTGTCGCGGCTGGTCGAGGGGCCAAGCAGCGGCAGCACCACATAAGCCCCTTCCGACACGCCCCAGACATGCAGGGTTTCACCGAAATCGGTTTCTTCCGCGTAAAGCCCACCTTCCGACGCCGGGTCCAGCAGGCCGCCGAGGCCGAAGGTGCTGTTCATCAGGAAGCGGAACGTGTTGCGAAGGGCATCGTCCAGACGCAGTTGCAGGATGTCGTTCACGACATAGAGCGGCTGATTGAGATTGGACGAGAAATTGCCAAGTCCGGTGCGCACCGGTTCCGGGACGGCGGTGCCATAGCCTAGCGCCACGGGGCGCAGCACGGCCCGGTCGACCGCAACGTTCAGGTCGTGCATCGCCCGATTCGACGCCTCGGTCGGGTCGTTGATTTCAGATGCGCCGGGCAGCACCGCTGGCCCGCAGGCCATCATGGCGAGCAGCGGTACTGCACACAGGGCAGCACGAATTCGGTATGTGGGTGCGGCAGCGGTCAATGGGATTCTCGTCAAGGCTTTCATAGGCTATACATGATAATAAGGTCTCTCACCTCAAATCAAAGGTGGGGGCCAGAGGGCAATGGCAGATTTCCCGTTTTTGATGGATTATGTGGCAAGGCAGTCAACAATTAGTGGAACCGGAAAAGCGGATTCACCAGCGAGGCAGACACCAAGATGACGAGACAGGCACAATCCAGCCGAAACGCCTCCGCGGATGAGCTGCGGCTTGCCAGTGGCGGCAATGGGCGGCTGATAGGGGCGGTCTTCCTGTTCAGCATGTTTACCAATGTGCTGATGCTGACCGGCCCGCTTTACATGCTGCAGGTCTATGACCGTGTCCTTGGCAGCCGGTCGGAGGAAACCCTGCTGGCGCTGTCCATTCTGGTGACGTTCCTGTTCCTGATCATGGGTATTCTCGACTACGCCCGTGGCCGGGTCGCGGCGCGCGTTGGCGCGCGGTTGCAGGATCGGCTGGATGAACGCGTGTTCAGGGCCACGCTGGCTCGGGCCGGGCGCACAGGGCAGCAGCATACCGGCCTGACGGATCTGGAGGCGATCCAGCGGTTCTTGTCCTCGCCCGTGTTCCTCGCAGTGTTCGACATGCCATGGACGCCGCTTTTCGTGCTTGCGATTTTCGTGTTTCACCCGTGGCTTGGCTGGCTGGCCCTGGCGGGTGGGGCGACGCTTGTGCTGATCACGCTTCTCAACAAGGCGCGGTCATCGGGGCCCCTCAGCCAGGCCGGAGGGGCGTCGCTGATGGCGGACCGGATGGCCGGGCAGTTGCAGACCGAGTCGGAGCTTGTGCGCAGCCTTGGCATGCAGGGGCGGGCATTGGCGCGCTGGAAGATTGTGCGTGAACAGGCGCTTGGGCAAGGGATGTCTGCCTCTGACAAGGTGGGCGGCTTTGCCACTCTGACCAAGACCCTGCGCCTGTTCCTGCAATCAGCCATGCTGGGGCTTGGGGCCTATCTGGTGCTGCAGGAGGAACTGACCGCTGGGGCGATGATTGCGGGATCGATCCTGATGGGCCGGGCCTTGGCCCCGATTGAACTGGTCATTGGCCAATGGCAGGTCATCGCCCGCGCCCGCGAGGGGCGTCAGCGCCTACAGGAATTGCTGACCGAGGAACGGCCGGACCCCGTGCGCCTGCCGCTGCCGCGGCCCAAGGCCCTGCTTGAAGTCAACCAGCTTTCGGTCGTGCCGCCGGGGCATGCGCAGGCGACGCTGCGAGGCGTGACCTTCAAGGTGGAGCCGGGGCAGGCCGTCGGGATCATCGGGCCTTCGGGGGCAGGAAAATCAACGCTCGCAAAGGCCCTGACCGGTGTCTGGAAACCGGCGGGCGGACAGATCCGCCTGGATGGCGCGACGCTGGACCAGTACGACCCCGACACGCTCGGCCAGCTGATCGGCTACCTGCCGCAAACGGTGACGCTGTTTGACGGCACGCTGGCGGAAAACATCGCAAGGCTTGAGGCGGAGCCGGATCCAGCCAAGGTGGTGGAGGCGGCCAGGCGCGCGGATGCCGATGCGCTGATCCGACGCCAGAGCGAAGGCTATGACACGCGGATGATCAGCGGTGCCAACCGGTTGTCGGGCGGGCAGATCCAGCGGATCGGTCTCGCGCGGGCGCTGTATGGCGACCCGGTGCTGATGGTGCTGGATGAACCCAACTCCAACCTCGACAATGACGGGGCAGAGGCGCTGAACCGGGCGATCAAGGCGATGAAGGCTGCAGGAAACGGCGTACTGATCATGGCGCACCGCCCGGCCGCCATCCGCGAATGCGACATGTTGCTGGTTCTGGACAATGGCGGCGCACGGGCCTTCGGTCCGCGCGACGAGATCCTTCAGAAGGTGCTGCGCAACGCCGATCAGGTGCTCGGGGCTGCGAAAATGCCGGTAGTGCAGGGGGGGATCAGCTGATGTCCGACGATACTGCAAGCAAAGCATGGTCCGTCCGGGGGCCGATCGCCTTGGGTATGCTGGCGCTTATCGCCCTGGTCGGTGGCTTCGGGGCCTGGGCGGCCCTGTCGAATATCGCGGGGGCTGTCGTTGCCTCGGGCCAGATCGAGGTCGATCGAAACCGGCAGGCGGTGCAGCATCCCGACGGCGGCGTGGTTCTGACGCTCGACGTGATCGAGGGGCAGCGCGTGGCGGAAGGCGATGTGTTGTTGCGCCTCGATCCGTCCGATCTGCAATCGGGCCTGTCCGTGGCCAATGCGCAACTGAACGAATGGCGTGCCCGGCAGGCCCGGCTGGAGGCGGAGCGCGATCTCGCGACCGAGATCGCCTTTCCGCCCGACCTGCTGGAGGCCGCCGCCGAAAATGCGGATCTGGCGGAGCTTCTGGAGGGCCAGCGCAACCTCTTTGCCGCGCGCGTTGCAACCCTGACCCAGTCTACCGACCAGCTGAACCGGCGCGCCGAGCAGATCGGTGCGCAGCTGGACGGCATCGCGGCCCAGAGGGCCGCCCTGACCGATCAGCGCGAGCTGGTAGAGCTGGAACTGGTCAGCGTGCAGGACCTGATCGACCGGGGGCTGGCCGAGGCCTCTCGCGGGTTGGCCTTGCGGCGGGAAAGCGCGCGCCTGCTTGGCACGATCGGGGAGCTGGAGGCCAGCGCAGCGGAAGCGGCGGGCCGGATCACGGAGATCGATCTGCAGATCCTGCAGCTGGAAACCGAACGCCGGGAGGAGGCCATCGCGCAACTGCGCGAAGTGCGGGTGGAGCAGGCGGAACTGGCCGAGCGGGCCCGTGCCCTGAGCCGGCAACTGGCACAAACGGAGATCCGCGCACCGGTTGACGGGGTGGTCTACGGGCTTGCCGTGTTCGGCGCCCGGTCGGTCGTGCAGGCGGCACAGCCGGTTCTCTTTCTCGTGCCGCAGGACCGGCCACTGATCATTTCGACCCGGATCGCGCCGACGAATGTCGACGAGGTCTTCGTCGGCCAGGAGGTTGTCCTGCGTTTCCCCGCCTTCAATGCGCGCACCACGCCCGAACTGTTCGGTCAGGTGCGGCAGGTGTCTGCGGATGCCTTCGTGGATGAGAATACCGGCGTCAGCTACTACGCGGCCGAGATCGTGCTGAACGAGGGTGAGGCCACGCGGCTGGAGGGTGAGACGCTGCTGCCGGGGATGCCTGTCGAGGCCTTCATCCGCACCGAGGACCGCACGCCAATGGCCTACCTCCTGCGTCCGCTCTCGGATTACTTCAACCGGGCCTTCCGCGAAGGATAAGCTGTTTCGCCGCGCATCGCGCGTCGCCCCGCGAACGCGCCTCGTCACCCCCCGCTTGCGCGGGGACCTCCTCGGCGCGTGCTGCCGCGGAGGCGTGGACCGGGCGGTTCATTGTTGCGGGGGCTGCTCGGCATGGCTGCGGCTGGACGCCTCCGGCGGAGGTATTTGAGCCAAGATGAAAGAGAAGGTCGGATTCAGGCCCTTTGCGGCGTGTTCGGATGCTTGCCGGGGCTGCGGGAGACCCCTAGGGTGCGGCGCGACGGAAACTCAGCGCGAAGAGGTGCGAGATGAGCAATTTTGAGGCCAGACTGGCCGAGATGGGGATCACCCTGCCCGATGCCCCGGCCCCGGCGGCCAATTACGTGCCCTTCGTGGTGGTGGGCGACATCGTCTATGTTTCGGGGCAGATTTCCACCGACGAGAACGGGTTGATCACTGGCAAGGTCGGTGATGACATGGCAACCGAAGAAGGGGCGGCCGCCGCGCGGCGTTGCGCGATCAGCCTGCTGGCGCAGGTCAAGGCGGCCTGTGGCGGCGATCTGGACCGGTTGGTGCGGGTGATCAAGCTGACCGGCTTCGTCAATTCCACCGCCGACTACACCGACCAGCCCAAGGTGGTGAACGGGGCCTCCGACTTCCTTGTGGAGGCCTTGGGGGATGCCGGTCGTCATAGTCGATCCGCCGTTTCCGCCGCGTCCCTGCCGCTTGGCGTGGCGGTGGAGATCGAGGGGATCTTCCAGATCGCATGAGCCTGCATCCTGCCTTCCTGGCTGCGCCGATTGCGCATCGGGGGCTGCATGACGTGACCAAGGGGCGCCCTGAAAACGGGCTTTCCGCGGTGCGGGCGGCGCTCGATGCGGGCTATGGGCTGGAGCTTGACCTGCAGATTTCGTCGGACGGCGTGGCCATGGTCTTTCACGACTATGAACTGGACCGCGTCACTGGCGAAACCGGGCAGGTGAAGCTGCGCAGCGCGGAGGATCTGGGGCGGATTACGCTTGCCAGCAGCGAGGACCGTATTCCCCGGCTGCCCGAGGTTCTGGACCTTGTGGCTGGACGGGTGCCGATCCTGCTGGAGATCAAAGAACAGTCGCGGATCATGGGGCCGGTGGATGGTGCGCTGGAGCGGGCCGTGGCCGCCGATCTGGTCGACTACGAGGGCCCAGTGGCGGTCATGAGCTTCAACCCCGCCTCGGTTGCGGCCTTGGCGAAAGCCGCCCCCGATGTCCCGCGTGGCTTGACCAGTGGCAGCTATGGCGACCCGGAATGGACCCCACTGGGGCCGGCGATTCTGGACCGGTTTCGCGCCCTGGACGGATTTGACGCGACAGGCTGTTCTTTCATAAGCCATTATCACAAGGACTTGTCCGACCCGGCGGTGACCGCACTGAAGGCGCGTGGCATCCCGGTTCTGTGCTGGACGATCCGCTCGCCAGAGGCGGAGGCCGAGGCACGGCGGATCGCAGATAATGTGACATTTGAGGGGTATCTTCCATGACCATCCTGCGCACGACCCACAGCCTTGTTGCGGTACTGACCTTTGTGCTGCTGCTATCGGCGTTCCGGGGGGAGTTGCGGGTTGCCCTGAATGCTGTGGATGGGCCGTCCCTCGCGCTGGTGATCCCGGTTCTGGCCTTCGCAGCGCTTGTCACGGCGCTGAGCTCTGCAGCCACCGCCCTGACGCTGGATATGGCGGGGTTGATCCTGCTTGGCCTTTACATGGCGGAGGACGGTATCAGCGCCCTGCCTCTGGCCGGGGCCGTTGGTCTGGTGAGCATGGCAGGTCTGTGCCTTGGCCTGATCCGGATGTCCCCCGATCCGGATGATTGATCTTCTCGCGCCAAGGCCCATCTTGTGAAGGGACGCAGACGGGGCAATCATGGACGGCGATACCGCAATCGAGATCACGGCCTTTGCCAGCCTGTCGGATATCCCGGCAGGGGAGTGGGATTCCTGCGCCTGCCCTGAAGCTGCCGATGGTGGCCCACCTTTGGACCCGTTCACCACGCACCGGTTCCTGAAGGCGCTGGAGGACAGCGGGTCTGTCGGGCCGGGAACTGGCTGGCAGCCGCGATATCTGATGGCGCGGGCAGCGGGGCAGGTGATTGCCGCTGCGCCGCTTTACGCCAAGGGGCACAGCCAGGGCGAGTATATCTTCGACCACAACTGGGCCCATGCCTATGAACGGGCTGGCGGGCGGTACTACCCCAAGCTGCAAATGGCGGTGCCCTTCACGCCCGCGACCGGTCGGCGCTTTCTGACCCGGCCGGGGTGGGACGATGTGGGCCGCGCCGCGCTGGTGCAGGGGGCGGTGCAGGTGGCCGAGGATAACGGGCTGTCCTCGCTACACATCACCTTTTGCACGGGCGAGGAGGCCGAGGCTGGTGCGCGGATTGGCCTTCTGCGCCGGACCACGCAGCAGTTCCATTGGGAAAACGCGGGCTATGGCAGTTTCGACGATTTCCTTGGCTCGCTTTCCTCGCGTAAGCGCAAGACGATCCGCAAGGAACGCGCGCAGGCGCAGGGGTTCGGGGGGGATATCGTTTCGCTGACCGGGGATGATCTGCGGCCCGAGCACTGGGATGCCTTCTGGCGCTTCTATCAGGATACCGGCGCGCGCAAGTGGGGCTCGCCCTATCTGACGCGCAGGTTCTTCGATCTAGTGCAAGAGACCATGCGCGACGACGTACTGCTGGTTCTGGCGATGCGCGACGGGATGCCTGTGGCGGGTGCGCTCAACTTCATCGGGCGCGAGGTGCTTTTTGGCCGCTACTGGGGCTGCATGGAACATCACCCCTGCCTGCATTTCGAGCTGTGCTATTATCAGGCCATCGACGCGGCCATCGGGCGGGGTCTGGCCCGTGTCGAGGCAGGCGCACAGGGCGAACATAAGCTGGCGCGCGGCTATCTGCCGGTGCCGACCCATTCCCTGCACTGGATCGCCGACCCCGGCTTTTCGAACGCAGTGGAGGATTATCTGGAGGCCGAACGCGCAGCGGTGGAGGAGGATATCGAGATTCTTACGGCTTTCGGCCCCTTCCGAAAGGCAAAGGTGGAGGAACAGGAATGACCGACAAACTGACTGAAGAAGACCGTGACGCCGCCCTTGCCCCGCTGCTGGACAGCGGCTGGCACATGGTCGAGGGCCGCGATGCCATCGCCAAGACCTTTGCCTTTCGCAACTTTATCGAGGCCTTTGGCTTCATGACCCGCGCCGCGCTCTGGGCCGAGAAATGGAACCACCACCCGGAATGGTCCAATGTCTACAAGACGGTGGAGGTCACGCTGACCAGCCATGACGTGGAGGGGCTGAGCGCGCGCGATGTGAAGCTGGCCCGGAAAATGGACGCGCTGGTCGGATAAGGGAAAGGCGCCCGACGGGCGCCCTTCCGATCCTCAGATCTTTTCCAGAAGCTCTTCGCCGACGGTCAGCTTGCAAGCGCCGCCTTCCTCTTCGAGGTTCAGGACCTTGACGACCCCGTCCTCGGCCATCAGCGCGAAGCGCTGGCAGCGGTCCAGCAGGCCGATTGCGGGCACGCTGAAGTCAAGCCCGATGGCCTTGGTGAATTCTGCCGCCGGATCGCCCAGCATGGTGATGCCAGCCGCCGTCGCGCCGCTCGATTCGCCCCAGGCGGCCATGACGAAGGGATCGTTGACCGACACACAGATCACCTCGTCCACGCCCTTTTCGGCAAAGCCCGCGCGGGTGCGGATGAAGCTGGGCAGGTGGGTGGCATCGCAAGCGCGGGTAAAGGCACCGGGAAGCCCGAAGATCACCACTTTGCGGCCCTTCAGTTTCGGGGCCAGTTCGACGGCCTCGGGGCCGTTTTCACCGAAGATCAAGAAGGTGGTTTCCGGCAGTTTGTCACCGACACTAATCGCCATGGTTTTCCTCGTTGGCTGATTGGTTTACGCAAGCGATATAGATCAATGGCTGGCAGGTGCCAGAGCGCGGGAGGAAATTCATGTCACATGTCGTCGTGATCGGGGCCGGTCAGGCCGGATCGTCGCTGGTGGCGAAGCTGCGGTCCTCGGGGTTCGAGGGTCAAATCACCCTGATCGGCGAAGAAAACGCGCCGCCCTATCAGCGCCCGCCGCTGTCCAAGGCCTATCTGTTGGGCGAAATGGACAAGGAACGGCTGTTCCTGCGGCCGGAGGCTTTTTATGGCGACAACGGGATCACGCTGAAACTCGGCCAGCCAGTGACGGCGATTGACGCGGCAGCCAAGACCGTGACCTTGGGCGGTGAAACCCTGTCCTATGACCATCTGGCGCTGACCACCGGGTCCATTCCGCGCCGTTTGCCAGCGAGCATCGGCGGCGATCTGGGGGGCGTCTTTACCGTCCGCGACCTCAAGGATGTGGACGCCATGGCCCCCGAAGTGACCGAAGGTCGCCGGGTTCTGATCGTCGGCGGCGGTTATATCGGGCTGGAGGCGGCGGCGGTCTGCGCCAAGAAGGGGATGCAGGTCACGCTGGTGGAAATGGCCGAGCGTATCCTTCAGCGCGTGGCCAGCCCCCAGACCTCCGACTATTTCCGCGCGCTTCATAAGGGGCACGGCGTCGACATCCGCGAGGGCGTGGGCCTGACTCGCCTAACCGGCGAGGGGCGCGTGTCTGGCGCGGTGCTTTCTGACGGTTCCGAACTGACCCTCGACATGGTGATCGTCGGCGTGGGTATCGTGCCCGTCACCGGCCCCGCCGAAATGGCCGGGGTCGATCTGGATAACGGCATCAGGACTGATTCCCATGGCCGAACCTCAGACCCGTCGATCTGGGCCGCAGGCGACTGTGCATCATTCCCCTACAAGGGCGCGCGCATCCGGCTGGAAAGCGTGCAGAACGCCATTGATCAGGCCGAATGCGTGGCGGCGAATATCATGGGGGCAGACAAGGATTATGTACCAGAGCCGTGGTTCTGGTCCGACCAGTATGACACCAAGCTGCAAATCGCCGGGCTCAACACCGGCTACGACGACATCGTGACACGAGAGGCCGAAGGCACCCTGTCCTTCTGGTACTACAAGGGCGACCAGTTCCTTGCCGTCGATGCCATCAACGACCCGCGCGGCTACATGGTGGGCAAGCGGCTTCTGTCGATGGGCAAGTCGCCTGACAAGGCGGCAGTGGCCGATCCGGCGACCGAGTTGAAGGCATTGCTGAAAGCGTGAGGATCATCGCGGGCAAGAACAAGGGCAAGCGGCTCGCCTCGGTCGGCAAGGGCGACGCGGGCGCGCATCTGCGCCCCACCTCCGACCGGGTGCGCGAAAGCCTCTTCAACCTGCTGGTGAATGGCGGATACGGCGACCCCATGACGGGCGCCCGCGTGCTGGACCTGTTTGCCGGGACCGGTGCCCTAGGGTTGGAGGCCTTGTCGCGTGGCGCGGCCTTCTGCTGTTTCGTCGATGACGGCACCACCGCGCGGGCATTGCTGCGGGAAAATATCGGGCTCTGTTCCGCGCAGGGCACGTCAAAGGTCTTCCGCCGGGATGCAACGAAACTGGGGGAGGCGCAGCAACCGCCGTTCGACCTGATCTTCCTCGACCCGCCCTATGGCAAGGGCCTTGGCGAGAGGGCGCTGTCAGCGGCGATCGCGGGCGGCTGGCTGGCCCCCGACGCGCTGTTCGTGTGGGAAGAAAACACCGCGCCCAATCCGCCCGAAAGCTGCGAACAGCTCGACCAGCGCCGCTATGGCGACACGCTGATCACCATCCTGCGATACGAAGGGACGCCCACATGACCCGCCCCGATCTGGTGATCTTCGACTGCGACGGGGTGCTCGTGGACAGTGAGACCGTGTCGAACCGGGTTCTGGTAGAGAACCTGACCCGGCACGGCCTGCCCATGACGCTGGAACGCAGCATGGAACTGTTCGTCGGCGGCACCATGCGCGGGGTTGGGGAACAGGCGCGCCGGATGGGGGCGGATCTGCCATCCGACTGGGTCGATGAAATCTATGCCGAGACCTATGCAGCCCTTCGCCTCGGTGTGGACGTGATCGCCGGCATCCCGGAGCTTTTGAACCATCTCGAAGCCGAGGGCATTCCCTGCGCGGTCGGATCAAACGGCAGTGAAGCGAAGATGGAAATCACGCTTGGCCAGAATGGCCTGCTGGAGCGGTTCAAGGGGGCCATCTTCTCGGCCCATACGCTCAAGACAGCCAAGCCCGACCCAGACCTCTACCTCGCCGCCGCCGCCCATTTCGACGTGAACCCGTCCCGCGCCGTCGTGGTGGAAGACAGCGCCACCGGGGCAACCGCTGCCGCCCGTGCGGGTATGCGCTGTCTGGGCTATGCTGCCAATGATGATGGTGCGCGGCTGTCGGCTGTCGGGGCCGAGGTTTTCGACAGCATGTTCGCCGTTCCGGGGCTGATCGGGTTGGGGGAGGCTGCGGAATGATCCTGCTCGATCACCATTGCCCAGGCTGCGGGGCCGCTCAGAAGGCCTTCCCCAGATACCCCTGGCATTTCTGCACCGACTGTCTCGGGCTGGCGCGAGATGGCCATGGGCGGCCGCTCGAATTCGCCAATGCCTCGCTCAGCGGCGGGCTGGTCTGGCGCATCAGCGGGCAGGAGGACTGGCACGATGCAACCCGCGTTCTGTGCCTGATCCATGACCGTCCCGTTCTGGTGCATGAGGCTCGTTTTGGCGGCGTGGTGGCCGAACCGATGCCGGAACTGCCGCTGGCCCATCTGCACGGGCTGGTTGACCTACGGAAAGCCTGAACAACCACGCCTGGCGGTCCTTGTCCCCCGGGCCACAATATGCGACCGTCCCGGACAATCAGAACACAGCAGAGCAGCCCGACCGCAAACCCATGCCGGCCCCTTCCGATTTGCTATCTTCCGTCTTCGGGTTCTCCGCCTTCCGTCCCGGGCAGGAGGAGATCGTGGAGGCCGTGACCGCTGGCCGCGACGTGCTGGCAATCATGCCCACGGGCGGCGGCAAGTCGCTGTGTTTCCAGCTTCCCGCGCTCTGCCGCGCGGGGCTTACTGTCGTCATCTCCCCCCTCATCGCGCTGATGCGCGACCAGGTGCGGGGCCTGCGCGAGGCCGGGGTCGAGGCAGGGGCGCTGACCTCCGGCAACACCGAGGAAGAAACCGATGCGGTCTGGCGAGGGCTGGAAGACGGGACGCTGAAACTGCTCTACCTCGCCCCGGAACGGCTGGCCTCCGGTGGCACCGAGCGGATGCTTGCGCGTGCTGGCGTCAGCCTGATCGCCGTGGACGAGGCCCATTGCGTCAGCCAGTGGGGCCACGATTTCCGCCCCGACTACCTGCGCATCGGGGACCTGCGCCGGGCGCTGGACGTGCCGCTTGCCGCCTTCACCGCGACGGCGGATGCCGAAACGCGGGCCGAGATTGTCACCCGGCTCTTTTCCGAAACGAACCCGCCCGAAACCTTCCTGCGCGGCTTTGATCGGCCCAACCTCAGCCTCGCCTTCGACGTCAAGAACCAGCCGCGCCAGCAGATCCTTGCCTTCGCCGCCGCCCGCAAGGGACAGTCCGGGATTGTCTATTGCGGTACGCGCGCCAAGACCGAAACGCTGGCGCAGGCGCTGCGCGAGGCGGGGCATACAGCCTGTCACTACCACGGCGGGATGGAGGCCGGGGATCGTCGCCACGTCGAAACCCGTTTCGCGCAGGAGGACGGGCTGATCGTGGTGGCGACCATCGCCTTCGGCATGGGCGTGGACAAGCCCGATATCCGGTGGGTGGCCCATGCGGACCTGCCCAAATCCATTGAAGCCTATTACCAGGAAATCGGCCGCGCTGGCCGCGACGGTGCGCCCGCCGACACGCTGACCCTCTTCGGCCCCGACGACATCCGCTTTCGCCGCAGCCAGATCGACGAGGGCCTCGCCCCGCCCGACCGCAAATCCGCCGATCACGCACGGTTGAACGCGCTGCTTGGATTGGCGGAGGCCACGGGCTGCCGTCGTCAGGTGCTGCTTGGCTATTTTGGCGAAGACCCCGCGCCTTGTGGCAATTGCGATATGTGCAACGATCCGCCCGACTTGTTCGAAGGCGGCGTGGCGGTGCAAAAGGCGCTCTCGGCCATGCTGCGCACCGGCGAAAGCTTCGGCGCGGGGCATCTGATCGACATCCTGATCGGGGCCGATACCGACAAGGTCCGCCAGCGGGGCCACGACGCCTTGCCCACCTTTGGCGTGGGCACGGAGTTCGACCGGCGCGGCTGGCAGGCGGTGTTCCGGCAGATGGCGGCCCATGACCTCGTACGCCCCGATCCCGACCGGCACGGCGCGCTTTTCATGACCGACAAGGCGCGTCCCATCCTGCGTGGCGAGGAAGGGATCACGCTCAGGCGCGACACGATCCGCAAGACCGAACGCCGCCCGGCGGTGAAGATGCTGGTCAGCGAAGAAGACGCGCCGCTGCTGTCCGCCCTCAAGGCCAAGCGCCGGGCGCTGGCGGAAGAGGCCGGGGTGCCCGCCTATGTGATCTTCACCGACAAGACCCTGATCGAGATGACCGAAACCCGGCCCGCGACGCTCGACCAGATGGCCAAAGTGGGCGGTGTGGGCGCAACCAAGCTGGAGCGTTACGGCGCGACCTTCCTGGAGGTGATCACCGGCGAAACGACGCAGGCAGCCCATCCGCAGCGCCGCAAGCTGGCCGGGCGCGATGCGGGCCCTATATTTGACCAACTGATGCAGGCGCAGGTGGGCCTGGCGCGGGGCGAGATGGGGACCGAGAAATACCTCTCCTGCACCCACTCCACGATCCGCCAGATCGCCGAACGCCGCCCGGATACGCTGGAAGACCTCGCGCGCGTCCCGGGCATGGGGGATTTGAAGGTGGAACGCTTCGGACCGGCGTTCCTCGACGTCATAAGGGGAAGCGAATGCTGATCGTGATTTCACCGGCGAAGAAGCTGGACTGGACCGCGCGGGAGATCGAGATGACCCCGCCCATGTTTCAGGAGGATGCCGACCGGCTGGCCGAGATCGCGCAGGGCCTGTCCGTGGCCGAGTTGCAAAAGCTCATGCATATTAGCGAGAGCCTTGGCAAACTGAACCGAGACCGCTTCGCGCGCTTTCACGACCATGCCGAAAAGCGGCCCGCCGTTCTGGCCTTCGACGGCGACACCTATACGGGGCTGGAGGCGGGCAGCCTCGATGCCGAGGAACTGGCCTATGCCCAGGACCACCTGCGGATTCTGTCCGGCCTGTATGGCCTGTTGCGCCCGCTGGATGCGATGCAGGAATACCGGCTGGAAATGGGAAGCCGGTTGAAAACAGACCGGGGCCGGTCGCTCTACGACTATTGGGGTGGGCAGATCGCAGAGGCCCTGAACGCCGAGGCGGACCGTCTGAAGACCGATACGCTGATCAACTGCGCCTCGGTCGAATACTTCACCGCCGTGAAGCCGGATGTTTTGCGCCCCCGCGTGATCACGCCCCAGTTCCTGGAGGAAAAGCCCGGCGGCCCCAAGGTGGTCAGCTTCTTTGCCAAGAAGGCGCGCGGCGCGATGGCCCGCTTCATCATCCAGAACCGGCTGCGCGATCCCGAAGGCATTCTCGACTTCGACACCGGTGGGTACCGGTACGCACCGGATCTGAGCACCCCCGACAAGCCTGCCTTCTACCGGCCCGCGATGGCGGAAGCGTAGGGCGGGAAAGCGGTTTGCAAACCGCTTGGAAGGGCCTTGCAAGGCCCTTGAACGCGTTTCAAGCGCGTTGGCGCCCTCAACAGACCGTGCAGCCCATATCCCGCGTGGGCGCCACGGGGCTGTAGCCCTCGCGCAGCACCCGCACCATGCCGCCCGCCACGTCGATGACCGGCGCGTCAACTGCCTCCGCAATCTGCCGCGTGGCGCGCGACGTGCGGTTACCCGTCCGGCAGATCAGCGCCAGGCTCTGGCCTTCCTGCAAATGCGGACGCAGAGCGGCAAGAAAGCTGTCACGATCCGCATAGGTGATCAGCAGCGCACCCTCGACGACACCGGTTTGCTGCCATTCCTCCGGTCGGCGGATATCGACCAGCAGAACCGAGTCGTCCTGGGCCAGAGCATCGCCTGACAGCGCTGCAAGGGTCAGGTTTTCCGGCTCTCGCCCACGACCGAACAGGAAACCTGCGGCGGCAAGGGCCAAGGCGGCGGCGGACCCGAAGGCGAGGAAAAGGCGTCTGTCCATGGAGGGTCTCGTGCAATGAGGACTGTCAATGCGGCGCATTTAGTCCTGGGGGGCGATGTCTTCAACCGCACGGACCAGGTGGCATTGTCGCAGCGCCTGTGATCTGCTCTGCACCCGTGAGACCAGCGAGAGGAACACGATGACATTGATCCCATTTGGCCCTGGCCTCTGGCTGGTCGACGGACCGGATATTCGGGCAGCGGCGGGGTTTCACTATCCCACGCGTATGGCCATCGCGCGGCTTGCGGATGGCGGTCTCTGGCTCTGGTCACCCGTGCGCCTGACCCCCGCCCTGCTGGAAGAATTGGAGCCGCTTGGCCCCGTCCGGCACATTGTCGCGCCCAATAAGCTGCATCACATGGCACTTTCGGATTGGGTGCATTTCTGTCCCGGGGTCCGGCTGCATGCCGCGCCGGGGCTGCGGGTAAAGCGTGGGGATCTGCACTTCTCCAGCGATCTTGGCGACATCTCGCCTTCCGACTGGCGAGATCAGATTGATCAGGTGATCTTCCCCAATGCCATCGCCGATGAGGTCGTGTTCTTTCACCGCGACAGCGGCACGGTCCTCTTTACCGATCTTCTTCAGCAGATGCCGAAGGGCTGGTATCGCGGCTGGCGGCGGTTGGTGGCGTGGCTGGATCTGATGACCGGGGTTGAGCCAAAGGTGCCGCGCAAGTTCCGTATGGCCACGCGGGACAAAACCGCCGCCCGCGTCGCTCTCGATCAGATCAGCACGTGGCAGCCGAAACAGGTCGTCATGGCCCATGGCACGCCGGTAACGGAGGACACGGACGCCTTCCTGTCCCGTGCATTTGCATGGCTCGACTGAGGGCCTCAGCCCTTCTTCAGCACATTCTCGGCAAAGGCCTTCTCGAACGCAGCCTGTTTTTCAGGGCTCGCCTCAGACTGGTTCTGCGCCTTCCAGTCGTCATAGGGCATCCCGTAATAGGCCTCGCGCCCCTCGTCCTTGGACATCTCGATGCCACGCTCATTCGCAGCCTCCTGATACCAGCGCGACAGGCAGTTGCGGCAAAACCCGGCGAGGTTCATCAGGTCGATATTCTGCACGTCGGGGCGGTCGTCCATCAGGTGCTGGCGCAGGCGGCGGAAGGCGGCGGCTTCGATCTCGATACGGGTCTGGTCGTCCATGCGGTCTCTCCTTCTCACAGCACGCGTTTGCAATAGGCGGCACTCAGGTCCTTCACGTCGACCGACAGCGAACCGACCTCGGGCAGGTGCGATTCCAGCACGGTCAGCACGCAGCGCGCAAGGGCGGCCTTTGTCGGCTCATCCCTGCCCGGCAGCACCGACAGGTCGGCATGGGCGAAGTTCTGCGGCTCGGTCCCGATCCGCCAATGGGGGCAGGGCAGGGTGCGGATTTTCAGGCTTTCGGGATGGGGAATGGCCTCATGGGCGGCCAATGCCTGAAACAGGGCCTCGCACAGTGCCTGATCCACGGCGACATTGGCAGAATGTTGAAGGGTCAGATGGGGCAACTTGGGGTCCTCTCAGCAACCGGCATCGGTCAGGGCACCGTCCAGAATCGGGGCCAGACGCTGGCCCCAGTGCTCCTGCTGCTCCGGCGTGGCAATCAGATCATTCCGCAGCTCGATCAGCACATGCGGGCGGCCGGGTTCAACCCCGTGCCGGTCCATGCTGTCGCCCGGCAGGTGGCCGGAATAGGGCTCGTTATCGCCCACATAGATGTCGGCCTCAGCCCTTAGCCGTTCCAGCAAGGGCGCCGCCAACCGGTCATCCTCTGCATAGAGCACACCCACATGCCAGGGCCGCATCTCGCGCCCCTTGAATTGCGGGGTAAAGCTGTGGACGGCCAGCAGGACCGTGTCATCGCGCAGCGCGGCCAGTTCTGTCAGCGCGTCGTGATAGGGCCGGTGAAACGCGTCTAGCCGCCGTTCCTGTTCCGCTGCATCGGCCCCCCGGTTCGCGGGGATGATCGACCCGTCATAGAGCTTCATCAACACCGTCGGGTCATACTCCCCCCGGTTGGGGTCGATCACCAGACGCGAGAAATCCGACAGGATCACCGGCGCGCCCATCTCGCGCGCCAATACACGGGACAGCCCCGCCGCGCCGATATCATAGGCGATATGGCGGTTCATATCCTCATCCGGCAGACCCAGATTGCCGCCATTCACACAGTCGGGCACCCGGTTCGAGGCGTGATCGCAGGTGATCAGCCAACGAGAGGCGCGTTCATGCCCTTCGATGTGGAAAGGGGCTGTCATTTCCGTGTTATCCTTCATAGACAAAAGGGACATATGACAGGTTAGACGCGAGTGCCAGTTGTCTTGTTCCGCGATTTGGGACATAAGGGCGGCAACTGGATTGCTAGCGCTAACATAAGCCGTAGAGAAACGAGGGTCAGACCATGAAAAGCCAGCGTAACGTCAAGATCGTGGCGACCCTCGGGCCCGCATCGAACGACTATGAGATGATCCGCGCCCTGTTCGAGGCCGGAGCCAATGTGTTCCGCCTGAACATGAGCCATGGCGACCACGAGGAAATCCGCGCGCGTCATACGATCATCCGTCAGGTCGAGAAGGATACCGGTCGTCCAATTGCGATCCTGGCCGACCTTCAGGGGCCGAAACTGCGCTGCGGCACCTTCGCAAATGGTCCCTATGAACTGGAAGACGGTGCCCCCTTCCGCTTTGATCTGAACGAGGCCGAGGGCGACCACACCCGTGTGCAACTGCCCCACCCGGAAATCTTCGCGGCACTGGAGGCGGGTTCGACGCTGCTGGTCAATGACGGCAAGATCAAGTTGCAGGTGGAAGATTGCGGCGCGGATTTCGCCAATTGCAAGGTCATCGCGGGCGGCGCGATTTCCAACCGCAAGGGGGTGAACGTGCCCGATGTGGTGCTGCCGCTTGCAGCCCTGTCCGACAAGGACCGGAAGGACCTGGAATTCGTTTGCCAGCTTGGAGTCGACTGGCTGGCGCTCAGCTTCGTGCAGCGCGCCGCAGATGTCGAGGAGGCTCGCGGGCTGGCCAAGGGCCGCGCCGCGATCCTGTCGAAGATCGAGAAACCGGCGGCGGTGAAGGCGTTTGACGAAATCCTCGCCGCTTCTGACGGGATCATGGTGGCGCGGGGCGATCTGGGGGTCGAGCTGCCCGTGCAGGCGGTGCCGCCGATCCAGAAACGGCTGGTCCGGGCCTGTCGTGCCGCCGCCAAACCGGTGATCGTGGCGACCCAGATGCTCGAATCGATGATTGAAAGCCCGGTCCCCACCCGCGCCGAAGTGACCGATGTGGCCAACGCCATCTATGAAGGCGCCGATGCGGTGATGTTGTCTGCCGAAAGCGCCGCCGGGGGCTTCCCGATCGAGGCGGTCACCACCATGACCAATGTCGCCATCGAGGTTGAGGCCGACCCGACCTATCGCGACATCATCGAATCGAGCCGCAAGGTGGCCCGGTCCACCGTGGCCGATGGAATCGTTTCCTCGGCCCGCGAAATCGCGGAAACCACGGATATCAAGGCGATTTGCTGCTTCACCCAGTCCGGCGGCACCGCTGCGCTGGTGGCCCGTGAACGCCCGCGCGTTCCGATCATCGCCATGACACCAATCGTCGATGTGGCCCGCCGCATGTGCCTGACCTGGGGCATGAACTGCTATCTGACGGGCGAGCTAACCCGCTTTAAAATGGCAGTCACCTCGGCGGCCCGCGCCGCCCGCGATGCGGGATTTGCCACCGAGACCGACTTTATCGTCGTCACTGCCGGTGTGCCCTTCAATGTTCAGGGAACAACGAATATCATCCGCGTCGCCCCCTGTGACGAGCGGTTGATCATGTCGACCGATATGGAATGATCCTGAGCCCCGACCTCCTGCTGACTCTCTCGACCCTGGTGATCCTCTTTTCGATCGCCTCGGCCCTGTCGGTCTGGTCGGACGGGGAGTTTCCGACCATCGCGCTCGGGGCGCTGGCGGCGGGTGTTGGCGTGTTCGTCTATGCCTACTGGTCGCTCGAAGACCCGCAGGGCTGGCGCGAGGTGCCCGATGCCTTCATCTCGGTCTTGTCGCGGGTGATGAACTGACCCCCTTGCCTTGTCCCCGGATTGCCGGTAACAGACGCGCTCCAACCGGTGCGGCCGGCCGAGAGGCATGCCGAGTCGCGCCAGAACGTAGCCAATGAACTGGAGACGAAAATGCCCAAGATGAAGACCAAGTCGAGCGCCAAGAAGCGCTTCAAGGTCACGGCTTCCGGCCGTGTCAAAGCAGGCCAGGCGGGTAAGCGCCACGGCATGATCAAACGGACCACCAAGTTCATCCGCACCGCGCGGGGAACCACGATTCTGTCCGCCCCTGACGAGAAGATCGTCAAGGGTTACATGCCCTACGCACGCTAAGGAGGCCTGACAATGTCCCGAGTTAAAGGCGGCACCACCACCCACGCCCGTCACCGCAAGATCGTCAAGGCCGCCAAGGGTTACTACGGTGCCCGCAGCCGCAACTTCCGCACCGCGACCCAGGCCGTCGACAAGGCCAACCAGTACGCGACCCGCGACCGCAAGGCCCGCAAGCGTCAGTTCCGCGCCCTGTGGATCCAGCGGATCAACGCCGCCGTCCGCGCCCATGACGAATCGCTGACCTATTCGCGCTTCATCAACGGTCTGGCGCTGGCCGGCATCGAGGTGGACCGCAAGGTTCTGGCCGATCTCGCCGTGCACGAGCCCGAAGCCTTCGGTGCCATCGTCGACCAGGCGAAAGGCGCGCTGGCCTAAGCTGGCCTATTGCTGAGAAACAGAAAACCCCGGCAGGTTCGATCCCGCCGGGGTTTTTCTTTGCCATGCACTCTGTCCTGCGCCTAGACTTGCCACTCAGGGTTGCACGGAAAAAGGGGGTGTCATGGGCAAGGTTCTGGTGACGGGGGCGAATGGTCATGTCGGCTTCAATCTGACGGCAGAGCTTGTGCGGCGCGGGGCGGATTTGCGGGTTTCGGTCCGCGATGCAAACGATCCCGCGAAGACAGGCCCGCTCCGGGCGCTTGGGGTTCAGGATATCGTGTCGCTCGACGTGCAGGATGCTGACGGGTTCCGCGCTGCGACCGAGGGGATCGACCTGCTCTATCATGTCGCGGCGACCTATCGCTATGTTACCTCCGGCGCGGCAGCCGATGACCAGATGGTCCGCGACGCGGTCGAGGGCGCAACGGCTGCGATCCGGGCCGCTGCCGCCAACAACCTGCGCAAGGTGGTGCTAACCTCCTCGACCGTCACCCTGCCGCTCGGCACCTCGCCCGAGGACAAGAAAACCGAGGCCGACTGGACCGAAGACCTGAGCGTCCCTTACATCCGCGCCAAGACCCTGGCCGAGAAACGGGCCTGGGAACTGGCGGAGGAGCTTGGCGTGAACATGGTCGCGGTCCTGCCTGCGGGCATCTTTGGCGGCACCTTTCACAAGCCCACACAATCAACCGATTACATCGAGGCCATTGCCAAGGGCGCCCTACGCATGGGGTCGTTCAGGGGCGTCATGCCCTTCGTCGATGTGCGCGACGTGGTCGATGGCCATATCCGGGCGGCGGAACAGGACGTGTCGGGCCGGTTCATCCTGTGCAATGACCGCTTTCCGACATTCGATGAGATCATCGACATCCTGCGCAGCCAGGGAATGCGCGTGGGGCGTCCCCTGATGACGGTGCCCTACTTCATGTACCCGATCGCCCCGGCCCTCAACCGCATGACCAGCCGCCTGATCGGTGCGCCGCCGCTGATCACGCCGGAATTCGTGGCGTTGAACAAGGGCCGCTATTTTGCTTCGTCGAACCAGCGGGCGCGGGATGTGCTTGGCTGGCAGCCCAATGTCAGCACCGAGGACAGTATCCGAGATACGGTCGCGGAACTCAGGCGGATCGGGCGGCTCTGAGATTTGTCACCAATAATCGGGCTTGTTCAGGGCCGCCACGCAGGAAGATGGCCCCTTCAGAGGTGAGAGATCCGCACCAGACAGCGACTGACCGATCCAGCCTTCGGGGTGGCTCAGTGGCAGGGGCGGCGGGGCTGTCTCTTCCGTGAGGGCTTTAAACCCGACCCGTCCGTAAAACGCCGGATCGCCATAGGTGATGGCCATGTCGATCCCCTCGGCCCGAAGCGCGTTCAGCCCGTGCGTGATCAGTGCCTGACCCACGCCCTTGCCCTGCGCCGCTGTCGCAACCGCGACCGGGGACAGCAGCATCACATGGCGCGGGTCTTCAGGGTAGGTCAGCCGGGTCAAGCAGATGCAGCCGATCAGCTGACCCGCGTCAGCGGCGGTGTAGACGCGCAACTCCTGAGCCGGTGTCTTCAGCAACTGTTCCACCAGTCCCCCGATCAGCGCGCCTTCCTCCGCCCCTTCCGAGGCGGCAAAGCTGTTTGTGAACAGCGCCACAATGGCATCCGCGCTGAACGCGCTTCCGTCCGACAGGTCCATGTCAGCCCTCTTTCCTGATGCTAGTCATGGCGCATGTATTTGCGCCGCGCTTCCTGTTCGATGTCGAGCCTCAGTTGAACACCCGCCAGTTCCCGGACGATCGCTTCGCGCTCCGCGCCCTCCGGGGTTTCCCTCAGCTTCGCTGTCAGGGCCTCGACCTTTTTGCGCAGCTCAATCTCGCGCGGGACAACACCGGCCTCATGCATGATCCGAAACCCTGCCGCATCGGCGCTCTCGCCCGTCTCCGGCTTAAGGGGCTTGCCCGCCCCTTTCAGGTCATTGAGCTGCCCCTCCGCCTCGGCCTTGCGGATCTGATGCTCGGCCAGCTTGTCCCATCTCATGACGGGCTGTCTTTCGGGGCCGCTGCTTCAGCCGTAATCAGCGTCGGGTTGCATTCCTGCGCATGGGCGGTGCGCAGCCTGTCGCGATCCACGCCGTAACGCCTTTCCAGCTCTGTGCCGAGCACCCGGTCGAAATAGTCAACATCCCTTGCAAAGCGCGGGAAGGACAGCGTCACGACCGGCACCTCAGCCGCAACCAGCGGTTCAAGAGTGCGATAGAATTGCTCGGCCAGAACCCAGTGCTGGTTCTCAGCCTGATCGGTCTTCCAGAGGCCGCCCGGTGCCAAGTCGGGGTCTTCGCCCGCCGCGATTGCCCGCTCGCGCACCTGTCGGCGGCTGTTGGCGGCAGAGCCAAGCTCTCGCATCGGGATGATGGCCAGTCCGACCGGAAACCAGCTTTCGGAAAGAAGCTGCGGCAGCACATCCACGATCTGCGGCGATTTCACCACCAGCGGCAGCTTGTCCACGTTGTGCCGCCTGACAGGCTTTTCAAGCCCGGCGCGACCGAGGTTCTCTTCCACGCCTTTGAAACGGCGCGGTTTGAAGCCGGTATCCATCCCCGCCACGGTCAGAATGCGCACCAGAAGGGTCGTGCCCGCGCGACCAGTGCCACAGATGATGATCTTGGGGTCCATACCATGCCCTTCTGCCTGTCGGGCTGATGGTGCGAAATTCCGTGCGCCCCTGCAATCGCCAAACCTTTTACGACGCCGGGATTTGCGCAAAGGGCACAGTCGGGCGCACCAGCATGTCTTGCAGCCCGAACGCGGAGCACGGTCATCATCACCTCCGGTGGCGGCGCGCACCCCGGAAGGTTGTTCTGTTTTATTGACAAATTGCATTTGGTATTTCTATGAAAAGCCAGCAAGCATACGCAAAATGACTTGATCATGACAGCGTCCCTTGCAATCGTTGTCGCCAGATACAGGACCGAAGACATGAACCTGCGCCAACTCGAGGCTTTTCGGGCCACCATCCGTTGCGGGTCCATCACCGGAGCCGCCGAGATGATGCATGTCTCGCAACCGAGCGTCAGCCGGCTGATCGCGGATCTGGAACGGTCTGTCGGCTTTGCCTTGTTCCAGAGAAACGGACGCGGGCTGATCCCGACGGTAGAGGCGCGGACGTTCTATCAGGCCGTGGAAGGCATGTTCGTGGGGGTCGACCGGCTACAGGATCTGGCTGACAGCATCCGCACGACAAGCGGGGGCGTCGTTTCGGTAGGTACGATTCAATCGATTTCCACGATTGAACTGCCGCGCGCCGTCAACAGCCTGATCCAGAGATATCCAGATATTCGTGTGATGATCCACGCCCGCAATACCCCGGCCATTCTGGACGCGGTGCAGCTGCATCAGTTCGATCTGGGCGTGGTCGGGCGGCAACCGCCCTATGACGGTGTGGAAACCCTTTTCCAGACGGCCGCACCCTATGTTTGCCTCATGCCAGAAGATCACCCGTTGGTGGGCCTGGCCGGTCCCGTCGACCTGGAAATCCTGGCCGAGCAGGAGGATTTCGTGACCTTCGGCGGTGCCTTCCCCGATGCCATGATGTCGATGGACAGCAGCCTGTCGCAGAGGCTGCAATCCCGATCCCGCCTGTCTTCGACCAACATGCCCGTGGCGGCGGCGCTGGTACGCGAAACCGGTGTTCTGGCGATTGCCGATCCGTTTTCGGCGGAACAGGCGGTGCGCATGGGCGGGGTGGCCTTCCGCCCGATCCTGCAAAACCTGACCTACTATGTCTCGATTGTCTGCGGGGGCCGCGCGAGGCTGTCCCGCCAAGCCGCCGAGTTCTCCGAGATTCTGGCCGAACAGCTTGATCAGCGTGTCAAGCTGGCCAACAGCTTTTCAAGCGGGTCCTAGACCATCGGCAGCGGAACGATCTCGCCCTCGCGGTCCATACCGTCAGGTGTGATCACGCGCACCGGCTGGCCGATGTCCCAGTAGCCTCTGTCAATCAGGGACAGGCCCACATTCTGGCAAAAGCGCGGCGACCAGATGCCCGACGTGATCTGCCCGACCTGCGTATCGCCCACCATCACCGGCCAAGGTGTGGAACAGGTGGGAACCGGCCCGCCGTCAAAGCGCAGCCCGCGAATTTCCCGTGAAACGCCCTTGTGCGCAAGGTCCTGCAATGCCACCAACCCCAGGCAATTCACGGACCCGTCCAGCTTGCAGAACTTGGCCAGCCCCAGCTCCAGCGGAGAATTCTCGCGTGTCATCTCGTTGCCGTAGGAAAACAGCCCACCCTCGATCCGCTCGATCAGATTGGGGCAGCCAGGGGCGATGTTAAACGCCTGACCCGCCTGCCAAATCCGATCCCACAGGGCCGGGCCAAGATGTCCGCCTTCGAGGTAGATCTCGAAGCCGCCCTGCCGGGAATAGCCGGACCGGGCAATGATCTGAGACGTGCCTTCGAAGTCGAAAAGGGCGAATCTGAAGAACCCGACCTCGCGGATGCTGTCCCCGAAGATACGGGCCATCAGGTCTTCGGCCTTCGGTCCCTGCACCGCCAGCGGTGACACGTCGGGTTCCTCGATTTCCACCTGCATCCCCGCACCAAGCGCCAGCCCGAGCGCGTAAAGCAGCACATCGCTATCGGCGATGGACAGCCAGAACCGGTCCTCGGCCAGTTTCAGCAGCACCGGGTCATTGACCAGCCCGCCCTTGTGATCGACCAGCGGCACATAGAGGCAATCGCCAACCTTCGCCTTCGAGATATCGCGCGGGGTCATCCACTGCACCAGCCGCGCGGCGTCCGGGCCGCTGATCTGCACCTGTCGCTGGCAGGACACGTCCCAGATCTGCACGTGCTTTCGCAGGTGCCAGTAATCCTCCTCGACGCTCGGTTGGAACGCCTTGGGCAACAGCATGTGGTTGACCACGGAAAAGCCGCGAACCCCGGCGGCTTCGACGCAATCGGTATAAGGGGTGCGCCGGATGCGGCGCGACATGTTCAGACCGTCGGACATTGAATTGGCCTTGTTGATCAGCGCGACCACCAATGGGCGCTGCTGTTGGGGGACAGGATGACCGGAAGGTGATAGCGCCCGTCCGGGTCGGGCATATGAAGGCGCAGGGCAATCTGCTGCACAAGCGGCGATGCGCCCCTGTCGGCCCAATAGGGGCCGGTTGCGAAGCTCAGTTCATAGAGATCGCCGGGATCGGCACCCGCCAGATCAACCTGCTGGCTCAGCCGCCCTCCCTCGTCAGTCTCGACGCTGAACAGCTGCTCTGGCATGCTGGTGATCCGGGTCAGCGTCACCCGAACGCCGCCCGCATGGGTGCCGTCAAGACCGCTGAGCGTATGGGTGGACACCGTCGCGCTCATTCGATCGACGCCTTGTCGCGTTTGTCGGATGTGGCGGCAACGATCGGGCTGATCACACCCCGGCATTTCACGTTGACACAGGCCGTCTTGCCGCTGGCGATGGCGCGTCTCAGGGCCGGGGCCAGTTCTTCACGCCGCCTGACCAGTTCGCCATGCCCGCCCAACCCCTCGAACATCGCGTGGAACGGAATATCGCGGAAATCGGTGGCGAAATGGCGGCCATTCGCAAAGAGACGCTCCTGCTGCTGCGAAATGCAGTCCAGGCCGCCATTGTTGTCGATCACCACCACGATAGGGTGGTTTTCCTGAAAGCAGGCCTCGATGGACAGGCCGCCCGACAGGAACGCACCGTCGCCAGAGACCAGAACCACGGTATTGTCGGGATGCACGCTTTTGGCCGACATAGCAAAGGACACGCCGACCCCGAGCAGGCTGTAATTGCCCGGATGCAGGATGCCGCCCAGTTTCCGGCCGCGCTTGGCGGCGATGTTGGTGGCGATCTCGTTCCAGAAATGCGTGTTGCCGCCATCGAAGACCAGCCAGTCGCCATCCTGCATTTCGGCTTGCACATCGACGGCCAGTTGCAGGGGGTGCATCTTGCGACCCTCAGTAATGTCGCGGGCGTGCTCTTCCTCCAGATGGTCGGTCCATTCCTGCACCCAGTCCGTGCGACGCTGCTGTTGCAGGGCAAACCAGCTGTCCCAGCTTTGATCAATCCCCGCCAGGGCGTCGAGAAACGCGCCGGGATCGGAGAGCAGCGGCATGTCTGCGCCGTGGTTGTAATCCAGCTCCTCATGGCTGCCATTCACGCAGATCAGCGTGGTTCCCGCCGGAATGAAAGGTGGGTTTCCGAAATTCATCTGGTTGTCCAACCGGCAGCCGACCATGACCACCACATCCGCCTCGTGGATTGCGGGCTTTGACGGGTGAAACTGGTGGAAATCGGCCAGCCCGATATAGCACTCGGTTTCCTCACCCAGGGTCTTGGTGTGATAGGGCGCGTTATAGACCGGTATGCGCAGTTTGTTGCCCGCTGCGGCCAGGTTCCTTTCGGATTTCGACCACCAGACGCCGTGTCCCGCGATGATCACCGGGCGGTCGGCGCGCTTGATCCTGTCCAGCACCGGCGCGAGCGCCGCAGGGTCCGGCCAGGCGCGCGGCACCGGTTGCGCAGTGCGATTGAAAGGGCGCTCGCCGCACCCCGCATCCTCGTCGAAAGACGAGAACATGATATCGACCGGCAGACTCAGATGGACCGGGCCGGGATAGCCGGTGGTTGCGGCCTTCCAGGCGCGATCGACGAATTCACTGATGCGGTTGCCGTCGACGATCTGTTCGGAATACTTGGTCAGCGGCGCGGCAATCGCCACATCGTCGATTTCTTTGAACCCGCCCGCGCCTTGTCGCTTCAGCGTCGAGGACCCGGTCACAAAGATGACCGGGGATCGCTCGCCCCACGCCTCCAGCATCGCTGGAACCGCGTTGGCAAAGCCTTCCGGCCCCACGAGGCAGAGCGTCGGTTTGCGGGTGATCCGCGCGTGCCCGTCCGCAAGATGACCGGCGATCTGTTCATGCGGGCAGTTGATCACCGGCATCTGGCATTCCATGAAACCTTCCAGCGCCGGGTTGCAGAACCCGCCCGCAAGGGTAAAGGCATGCTCCACCCCCTTTTCCTTGAATGCCCGGGCCAGCAATGCGCCGCCCCTGATCTGATGCTTGGCTGTCATGTTCTGTTCCATGTCTTTCAATAGGCTGTCAGGGCGGTCCGCGCCGCCGGTTTTGGCTTGGGCATGTCGGAAGCGTCGGCGAGGATCGCGGTATTGACCGAACCGATATCGGTCAGTCCCACTTGTGCCAGCGTCAGGCTGGTTTCCTCGGCCAGTATGCGGATCAGGGCATTGAGGCCGCGCGCACCCTCGGCCCCGAGCGCGTAAAGCAGCGGGCGGCCAAGCATCACGAAATCCGCCCCAAGCGCCAAGGCTTTGACGATGTCTTCGCCATTGCGCAGGCCGCTGTCGAAAATCAGCGGATAATCCGGGCCGACTGCGGCGCGAATGCGGGGCAGCAGGTCGATGGCCGCAGGCACGCTGTCCAACTGCCGCCCGCCATGGTTCGAGACCTGGATCGCATCAACCCCCGCCGCCTGGATGCGCCGCGCATCCGGGGGGGAACCGACGCCCTTGACGATCAGCCGGCCCGGCCACAGGTCGCGCAAACGATCCAGAAACGCCCAATCCGCCCCGGCGCGGCTGGCGCTGCGGTCAAACCTTGTGGCCGTCGCGCTGGTCGAGAAATTGCGTGGCTCTGGTGCGCCGTTCCGCAGCATCGAGAGGGACCAACTCGGATGGCTGGCAAAATCCCACAAAAGCCGGGGCGTCATGCGAAACGGCATCTGGAACCCGTTACGCAGGTCGCGGGTGCGGCGTGCCACCTGCGGGACATCCACGGTCAGGATCAGCGTGTCATAACCCGCCGCCTTCGCTCGATGGACCATATCCAGCGATTGCTCCATCGACGCGCCGACATAGAGTTGAAACCACGCATGCTCCCCGGCCCAGGCCCGCATCTCCTCGATAGAGCTTGATGCCGCAGAAGACAGGCAGAGCGGAATGTCGAAGCGGCTTGCCGCGCGGGCCAGTGCCCGGTCGGCGTCGGGATGGGTCAGGTTGCACATGCCCATGGGCGCGATCCCGAAGGGCAGGCCATGCCTCCGCCCTATAAACCGGGTTTCCAGACGGCGCGCGCCGACATCTTCAAGAACACGCGGCTGCAGGGTGATCTCGTCAAACCGGGTCTGGTTGCGGGCGGTCGCCACCTCGCGCCCCGCGGCGCCTTCGATGAAATCGAAGATGACGCGCGGCAGGCGTTTCTGCGCGATCCTGCGGGCATCCTCGGTGCAGAAGATGCGAGATCGGTCGGTGTCGGTCGGACGGGCGATGGCGGCCCCCTGTCAGCTCTGCGGTTTCATGCCAACACCTTAGACCGGCTGCAAAAATCCGGGCCAATCGAAATTGATCCGGCACCTATTCAGGCAGGCTATGAATCGGTCCGTTGCTGGCGGTGCAAGTCGTCCAGCGGGATGTGGCAGCGGATTGCGTGGCCATCGTCGCGAGTCTGCCACGGGGGGGTGTCGGTGTCGCATTTTGCGCCGATCTTGCGCGGGCAACGGCGCTGGAACGGGCAACCCTTCGCAGGCGGCGACAGCTCGATCACGTCATCGGCGGTCAGCTTGGGCGCGGTGTCGGGGTCGGGCTCCAGCACGGCACCAAGCAGCACCTCGGTATAGGGATGCGAGGGCAGCGCGTAGACTTCAGCCGACGGCCCGATCTCGCACAGCCGCCCCTGATAGAGCACGGCAACCCGGTCCGACAGCGCCCGAACCACCGCCAGATCGTGCGAGACGAAGACATAGGTCGTGCCCTGCGCAGCCTTGAGATCGTTCAGAAGTTCCAGCACCGCAGCCTGAACCGACACGTCGAGCGCCGAGGTCACCTCGTCACACAGCACCAGATCGGGGTTCGCGGCAAAGGCGCGGGCCACGGCGACGCGCTGCTTCTCGCCTCCAGACAGCTGGCTTGGCAGCCGGTCGAGGTAGTGCCCCCCAAGGCGGACCCGTTCGAGGATTTCGACGCATCGTTCCTGAAGCGCGGCACCGGAGAGCCCGAAATAGAGCTTCAACGGCTGTTCGAGGATTTCCGCGATGGTGTGGCGCGGGTTGAGGCTGTCATCGGGGTTCTGAAAGATCAGCTGGATGCGGCGCAGGTGATCGGGGCCGCGCTGTTCGACGGATCGCGGCAGCGGCGCGTCGCCGTCGAAGCGGACCTCGCCATCTGCGGGCGGCAGCAGACCGGCGATTGTTTTCAGGATCGTCGACTTGCCGCTGCCGGACTCGCCCACCAGTCCCAGGGTCTCGCCCTTCGCGATACTGATCGTGATGTCATCGACGGTGGCAGGCCGGGTGTCTTGCAGGCCCCGCAAGCGGTCCAGAATACCCGGCTTGGAATAGCGGATTTCGAGATCCTTTAGGGACAGGACAGGGGCGGTTCCCACCTCGGCCCGCGCGGCATGGTCGCCCTGAGAGCTCATCGGCAGGGTGTCTGCCCGATCCGCATGATGGCAACGCACCGGCGCGCCCCCTGGTCCGGGCGCCAGTGCGGGGCGGCTTGTGCGGCACAGGTCGCTGGCCAGCGCGCAGCGGTCCACGAAGGCGCAACCATCGCCTGCCCCGCCGGGTGCCGGGGGACGGCCGCCAAGGGCCATGGGCAGATGCGGATCGCTGAGTTTCGGGATCGAGGCCAGAAGGCCGCGTGCATAGGGATGGGTCGGTGCGGTCAGCACCTGCCGGGCGCTGCCCTCCATCACCACCTCGCCTGCATACATGACCACCACACGGTCACAAACCCGCGCAATCGCGCCAAGGTCGTGGCTGACATAGACCATCGCCATGCCGGTTTCGCGCGCCAGATCGCGCAGAAGTTCGAGAATATGGGCCTGCGTCGTCACGTCGAGCCCCGTGGTCGGCTCATCGAGCAGTAGGGCGCGCGGCTCCCCCGCCAGCGCCATGGCAATGGCGACGCGCTGCTGTTGCCCGCCAGACAGTTCGTGCGGATAGCGGCGGGTGATCGCCTGCGGATCGGGCAGGCGCACCTGCCCCAGAAGCTCCAGCACACGGGCGGGAAACTTCGCCGGGTCAAGGCGGCTGTGCAGGCGCAGCGCCTCGGTCAGCTGCGCCCCGATGCGCAGGGTGGGCGTCAGCGACTGGCCCGAATTCTGCGGGATCAGCGCCAGATGCCCGCCGCGCAGGCTTTCCAGCTCTTTGCGATTCAGGGCGAACATGTCGTGGCCTTCGAACGTGGCGCTGCCGTTCAGCACCCGAAGCCCGCGCTTGAGATAGCCCATGGCCGCCAGCGCCACGGTGCTCTTGCCCGATCCGCTTTCGCCGACAAGGCCGATGCTTTCGCCGGGTCGCACGGTCAGGTCGATATTGCGCAGCACCGGCAACGTGTACCCGGCGCGGCCGGTAAATCCGATGGACAGGTCGGACAATTGAATGACGGGGGTATCGGTCATGTCACACCGGGGCTTTCTGTGCGCGGTCGATGCCAAGCGCCTTGGCCAGCGCGTCCGCCGTGAGGTTGATGCCGATGATCAGCGTCGACAGCGCGATGACCGGCCCCAGAACGCCCCAGGGCGCAAAGGACATGAAACCGCGTGCATCGGCGATCATCAGGCCCCAGTCGGGTGTCGGCGGTGAGACACCGAAGCCGAGGAACGACAGAGACGAGAAGGCCAGCAGCATCCAGGACCAGCGCATCGCGCCTTCCACCATCAGCGCGTCCAGCACATTGGGCAGCAATTCCCGGCGCATGATCGTCATGCGGCTGTGACCGCGCGCGCGGGCGGCGGCGACGAAATCGCGCGCCACCACGTCATGGGTCGCGGCCCGGGCGATGCGGATCACCGGAATGCCGTAGAAGAAGGCGAGCGTGGGGATCAGCACCTCGATCCCGGTGCCGAAGGTCACGATCAGCACCAGCATCTTCAGGATCCACGGAAGCGACAGAAAGGCATCGACGAAGCGCATCATGACCTCGTCCACCCGCCCGCCGATGAGGCCAAAGAAGATGCCCACCATGCCCCCCCAGGCCACGGCAATGGGCGTGGCGATACCGGTGACAAGAATCGCCTCGCGCCCGCCCTGGATGGTGCGGCTGAACACGTCGCGACCCAGGTGGTCGGTGCCCAGAAAATGCACGCCGTCCGGCCCGGTCAGCATCATCGCCGCATTCATCGTGCGATAGTCGAAGGGGGCGATATAGGGGCTGATCACCGCCAGGATCAGGTGAAACACCACCAGGCAGAGACCGACCGCGCCAGAGGGGCGGGACATGACATCGCGCAGCACCGACAGGGTGCGGCCAAGACGCGAATTCTGCGGGATCGAGGCAAGGCTCATGTCCGTCATTTCCTCGTGTAAAGGGTGCGCAGGCGCGGATTGGCGACCATGGTCAGCAGATCGGCGGTCAGGTTCACGCCCACATAGACCGTGGCCACGATCAGGGCGATGGCCTGCACAACCGGCAGATCACGGTCGGAGATCGCGTCGATCATCATCCGGCCAAGGCCCGGATAGTTGAACACCACCTCGATCACGACGACGCCCCCAAGAAGCCAGGCAATGGTCAGCGCCACCACGTTGATCGCGGGCAGCAGCGCATTGGGCAGGGCATGGCGGAACACGATGCGCCAGTAGGGAACGCCCTTCAACGTCGCCATCTGCACGTAATCGCTGTTCATCACCTCGATGACCGAGGAGCGGACGGTGCGCAGGATATGGGCCGTCATCACCATGGCCAGCACCACCACCGGCAGGATGATTTCGGGGAAGAATTCGGATGCGGGCGCATTGGCCGAGGTCAGGACGATCCCCGGCAGCCAGCCAAGCCAGACCGAAAAGACGAGGATCAGCACGGTGGCGGATACGAATTCTGGGATCGTCATGGCGAAGATCGCGCCGGTCGACAGCACGAGGTCGACGGGTCTGTCGCGCCACAGGCCCGACACAACACCAAGGAAGATGGCGGTCGGCACGCCAACGATCAGCGCGCATGCCGCCAGCAGCAGCGAATTCTGTAACCGCGCGCCCACCATTTCGGCGATGGACCGCTGGCCATTGGCGGACACGCCCAGATCGCCACGCAGCGCATCTGACGCCCAATCGAGGTATCGCACGACGGCGGGACGGTTCAGGTCCAGTTCCTCGCGGCAGTTTTCCAGCACCCGCCCCTGCGCTTCGCGTTCGAGGAAGGCGGTGCAGGCATCGCCGGGCAGGATCTCGACCCCGGCAAAAATGATCATGGACACGATGGCCACTGTGATCGCACCCAGGAACAGGCGCCGAAGAAACATCTGCAGCATCGTTGTGCCACCCGCCTTTGAAGCAAAAATCCCTCCGCCCCTGTCTTGCGGGGCGGAGGGCATGGTTTCAGCCGATCACTCGTCGACGGTGATCAGGTGCCACCGCACGGCGTCGTTCTTGACCTCGTCAAGATTGTGAACGCGCGAGGACACGCCGACCAGACGGGTCACGTGATAGGGGATCAGCGTGCCGGCGGTTTCCTGAAGATGCTCCTGCGCCTGAACATAGAGCGCGCGACGGGCTTCGAAATCCAGCTCGCGGCGGGCGGCGGCCAGTAGGGCGTCGAAAGCTTCGTCCTGATAGAAGGACTCGTTCCAGCGCGCCGTGGACAGGTAGATTTCATGCAGGGCCTGATCCGCGGGCCGTTCGTTCCAGCGGGTAGCCGACACATCTTCATGCATCCAGACCTCGGACCAGTAGCCATCGGTCGGGGCCTGCACCACGTTCACGCGAATACCGGCAGCAGCAGCCTGTTGCTGATAGGCGACGGCCAATGTCGGCCATGTCGGCTCCAGCGTGGCGACATGCACGTCGATGTCGATGCCGTCGGGATAGCCCGCCTCGGCCAGCAACGCACGGGCGCCCTCGATATCCTGCGGGCAGGACAGGTCGGCGCGATACTGGTCGTTGGGTTCCACCGGCGTGTCACAGGCGACGATGCCGCCGCCGCCAAGCACCAGATCCACCAGTTCCTGACGATCCGCAACCATCCGCACCGCCTGACGCACGCGCAGGTCGTTGAAGGGTTCCACATCGGTGCGGAACACCAGACCGCGCCAGTTGCCGGTCGGGATTTCCTGAATGGTGAACCGGTCAGAGTTCTGGAACATCACGCTTTGCTGTGCGGTGATCCCGCGTTCCATGTCGATCTGACCGCCAAGCAGCGCCTGTAGGCGGGCCTGACCATCGGGGATGCCGATGATCTCCATCCGGGCGACGCCGGGCGCACCTTCCCAGTAGTCGGGGTTGGCAACAAGCACGGTTGTGCCTTCCGCGTCGAAGGTTTCGACCATGAAGGGGCCGGTGCCGATGCCGGTGGTGGCGATCGTATCGCCCGAACCTTCGGGGATCATCCGCAGCCGGTAGTCCATCAGCTGCAAGGGAAGGTCGGCGAAGGGCGTGTCGAGCGTGATCTGAACGGTCATGTCGTCCAGCGCCTCGACCGCTTCGATCATGGCGATGGCGGACCGGGCGGGGCTGTCCAGCTCGGGGTCCAGTACACGGTTCAGCGAATAGAGGACATCGGCCGCTTCAAAGGTGGAGCCGTCATGGAACGTCACGCCGTCGCGCAGGCTGAGCGTCCAGACCGTGGCGTCCTCGTTCGCCGACCATTCAGTTGCCAGATCGGGGCTTGGGCGGCCATCAAGGCCGGGGCGCACCAGACGGCTCATGATCTTTTCGGTGATCTGGAAAATCCGCCCGTTCGAGATCGGGTCGAGGCTGGATTGTGCGCCGAAGCCATATTCATGCGCCTGACGGAAGGTTCCGCTTTGCGCCATTGCCATGGGGCTGGCAAGCAGCACGGCCGCCGTCGCTAGTGCAATTATTCGTTTCATGTCTTCCTCCCTTGTGCGGCATTTGATCGGGTCCGGCGCCGCCAGGCCGAATAAGCGATTGTTCTTGTCAGTGCTGTTTTCCGTCAAACCGAAAGAAAAGCGGTCATGGATACAGAAAACTTCATCTATCGTCGAAGTCATCGCCGGTGGTCCCGACCGAAAGTGTCAAAGGCCGGGCGGGATCAGACAAATTCGTTTTTCTCGGGAACGTATGTGTCAAACGAATACATACGCCGACCAAGCCGTGCTAAACCGGGGCTTGCAACCGGATAGAGGCAGCATGCACGGCGGCTATCATGTCATAGCAATAGGCGGTGGAGGCTTCACCCATGGCGAGGATCCAGAGCTCGATCTGTTCTGCCTGAAGGCTCTGCCGGACCGGCCACGCCTCGGCTTCATCGGGGCCGCATCACAGGACGACCCGGTCAAGATTGCCCGGTTCCACACGCGGTTCTCGGATCTGGCGGGGTCTCTGTCGCATCTGCCTATGGGCGCTGGTTCGGAACAGGCCGCTGCATGGGCCGCAACGCTGGATCTGATCTATGTCGGCGGAGGAAACACCGCCCGCCTTGTCAGCCATCTTCGGGCAACGGGTATTGCTGACGTGCTGGCGGAGGCTACGGCAAAGGGCACGGTTCTGGCCGGGGTCAGTGCAGGGGCGGCCTGCTGGTTCGACAAGGTGCTGACGGATTCGCTCGGAAACGGATTGCGTCCGATGAACGGTTTGGGGATCGTGCCGGGTTCATGCTGTCCGCATTATTCCACGGAACCCCTTCGACAAACCGCGTTTCCCGAGGCCATCGCGCGGGGCGATCTGCCCGAGGGATATGCCATTGATGACGGTGCAGCCATCCGCCTGATCTCGACAGGGGAAGCGGAGGTATTCTCCGCCCGCATGAACGCCGGCGCAAGGCGGCTGCCCAAGTAGGCACCGATGGAGTGCCGCCTTGCGGGGTGGTCCTGCACTTCCGCAGAAACGGCGTCGTGCTCTGCGACAGTCGCCAGGTAGTCATCGCTCTCGGCCAGCCAGATGTTAGCCGCCGTAGATTGGCTGAACCGCAACGCCGTCGCACGCCGACTGCGCACAGGCCAGCGCGATGGCAAGCGCGGCACGCCCGTCCTCGGCAGTGCTGGAGGGGTCGCGCCTCTCGGTCACTGCCGCGTGGAACTCGTCCAGCGCGTTGTAGAAGGACTGGTCATAGCGTTCGAGGAAGAAGTGTTTCAGCGGCTTCCTCGCTTCGGTCGCGGTGCCATCCCACCGAACAAGCGTGTCTTCGCAGTGATTGCGGGTCTGAACCATGCCCTTTTCGCCAAACGCCTCCAACCGCTGATCGAACCCGTAGGAACAGGCGCGCGAGTTGTTGATATGCACGAGCGCGCCCGAAGGCATCGTCAGCGTCGTCATCGTCAGGTCAAAATCGCCCTCCGCCCCGATCCGGGGGTCGAACTTGCAGCTTCCGGCGGCATAGACCTGCACGGGCCTCTCGCCGGCGATCCAGCACAGAAGGTCGATGTCATGGATCGTGGCATCGACGAAATACCCGCCCGAGGCACGCACGTAGTCGATTGGCGGGGGGCTTGGCTCGCGGCTCCAGCTCATCAGCATGTTGAGCGGGCCGACCTCGCCCGCGCGCACCGCCTTTTGCAGCATCGCGTTGTCCGGGTCGAACCGGCGGTTGAATCCGAGCATGAAGGGCACCGGGTGCGATTTCAGCGCCTGCATGGCGCGGTCCACCCGTTCCAGCGATTGATCGAGCGGTTTCTCGCAGTAGATCGGTTTGCCCGCTGCCGCGACACGCTCAATGTATTCCACGTGGGTGTCGGTGGGGGTCGCGATCACCACCGCGTCAACGCCCGGATCGGCCAGTACCGCGTCGAGATCGTCCATCGGTCGCCCGCCATAAAGCGTAGCGGTCTTTTGGGCGGATGATATGCGCGGGTTAAAGATCACCTCCAGCCGCAGGCCGGGATGGGCATTGATCTTGGGTCCGTAGACATGGGCCATGCGACCCGTACCCATCAGCGCGATGCCAAGTTCCCGTGTCATGTGCGCCCCCTGAGGTCTTCCAGAATGATCGCCGCCGCCTTTTCCCCGATCATGATCGAGGCCGCGTTGGTGTTGCCCGTCACGATGCGCGGCATGATCGAGGCATCCGCGACGCGCAGCCCCTCGATCCCATGCACTTTCAGGCGTGGATCAACCACGGCGCTGTCGTCCACCCCCATCTTGCAGGTGCCCACGGGGTGCAGCAGGGACAGGCCGTTCTGACGGCAATAGGCTAGCAGGTCTTCGTCCGACTGCACGTCCTTGCCGGGGGACAGCTCGTATTCCACACAATCCGACATCGGCGCGGTCTGCGCAATCCTGCGCCCGAACTTCAGCCCCGCCAGTGCCGCGCGGTGGTCGGCCTCATCCGCGAAGAAATTGAACTGGATTTCTGGCGCTTTCGCAGGGTCCGGCGCGGTCAGCCGCACATGCCCGCGCGAATTGGGGCGCATGTGTTCGGCCAGGATCGTGAAGCCGGGGAACGGGTGCGGCTTCAACTGCTCATCCGTGCACCATGCCATGAAAGTCACCATCATGTCGGGGCGGTCGATTTCCGGCCCGGAGCAGATGAAGGTATTGGAATAATTTCCATTATCCGCGAACGGCCCTGTGCGGAACAATAGCCAGCGCAGCAGTTGCAGCCCGCCTTTCAGCTTGTTGTTGTAAAGGTCGTTCACCGTCATCCGCACGGAAGACCGATACTCCGCCCCGATGCCGAAATGGTCCTGCAGGTTCTCGCCCACGCCTTGCAGGTCGTGCTGCGTCTCAACGCCATGCGCCTGCAACAGCGACCCGGGTCCAATGCCCGAAAGTTGCAGAAGTTGCGGGGAATTGAAGGTGCCGCCCGACAGGATGATCTCGTGCTGCGCTTTGGCCGTGTGGGCGCCGGACCTGTCCGTCCACGTCACGCCGGTCGCGCGTTTTCCGTCGAGGTCCACCCGCTGCACCAGAGCATGCAGGCGCAGGTCGATATTGCGTTTCGCTGGGCCGCGCAGGTAGCCCGCTGCCGTGCTCCAGCGTCTGCCGTTCCGTGTCGTGGTCTGGACGTAGCCGGTGCCCTCCTGTTGCGCGCCGTTGAAATCATCGTTGCGGGGCACGCCCAAAGCCTCTGACGCCGCGTGGAACGCCTCGCCAAGCGCATGTTCGGTACGGATATCTGAGACGGAGACCGGGCCGCCAGCGCCGTGGAAATCGTCCGGACCGCGTTCCTGATCCTCGCAGGATTTGAAATAGGGCAGCACCCCGTCCCAGCCCCAACCGGTGCAGCCCGCCGCTTCCCATCCGTCGAAATCCTGAGGCTGTCCACGCATGTAGATCATGCCGTTGATCGCACCGGTTCCGCCCAGAACCTTGCCGCGCGGCTGGAAGAGTTGCCGCCCGTTCAGATGCGGCTCCGGCGCGCTGGTGTAGCACCAGTTCACGGACGGGTTGGCATAAAGCAAAGAATAGCCAAGCGGGATGTGAATGAAGGGATTGCGGTCCTTGCCGCCCGCTTCCAGCAACAACACGCTGTGCCCCGCCTCTGCCAGTCGCCCGGCAACGGCACACCCGGCAGAGCCAGCGCCCACAACGATGAAATCATAGCTCTCAGCGGTCATTCGGTCCTCCCCGACCGCGCATTTGACGGCCCTTGGCCCAACTGTGTCACAGGGGCCGGTCTGGCCGGAACGTCGCAAATGTCAGGATTGGACAAAACTCCTGTGCCGCGAGAGGGCGGAGTGTGTTTTGTCAGAATTGGATATTTCGCAAGGAGGGGCCAGGCGTGACCCGGCAGGAGATGCTGCGCATTCTGTCCTTCATGGACGAAACCCGCGCGATCACGGAAAAACGGACAGAGCTTTCGGCGACGGATGCGCGCTGGAACATCATTGCCTATGCCATGCGGCGACATCTGGAAGGCAAGCTGCTGACCATCACCTCGGCCGCGATGGCCGCCGATGTGCCCTATGGCACGGCGATGCGACGGGTGAACGAGCTGCTGGATACCGGGTTTCTGCTCAAGCGGCCCCGGTCCAGGACCGGCAAGTCCTTTTCGCTTCACCCCACCCGCAAGCTGATCGAGGAATTCGAAAGTTTCGCCATGCAGCTCAAGGCAATGGTGGGCAACACCTTCGGCTTTGCCAACGGTGACGGCGCGATGGAGGATTTCTATTTCGGCGGCTACTACATGGCCTCTCGCATCCTGCCCTATCCGAACGCAATGCGCGAAGGGGTGGGTTATGACCGCACTATCCGGCTGGCGGTGCCCGTCGATCCCACATTCGAGACGATCCGCCAACGCGCGCAGGAGCTTGGCGGCTTTCTGGGCACCAAGCTGGAGGTGGTGAATCTCACGCTGGACGACCTCCACACCGAGATCATGGCCAATGCGGGTCGCGAGACCTCGGATTACGACGTGGTGGCCGTGGATCTGCCGTGGATCGGGCAACTCGCGGAAGAACGCGTGATTCAGCCGCTTGACGAGATCATCACCCGCAACCGGTTCAACCCGTCCGATTTCCATCCGGCGGCTTACAAGGGATCGTCCTGGGCGGGCAGCCAATACGCCTTGCCGATCCAGCCCACGGCAGAGCTTCTGTTCTGCCGGTCCGACCTGTTTGCCGATGCCGGCCTGTCGATCCCCGAGACGACGGAGGAGGTTCTTTTCGCCGCGAAATTGCTGCACCGGTCACGGATGAACCTGTCGGGCATCGTGATGAATTTCAAGCGCGGCACGCCGGTCGCGCATACCTTCATTCAGACCCTGGCCAGCTATGGCCAGCCCGTGATTGACTTGCCACGGGTGGGAGAGGATTTCGATTTCGGGGCGCTGTCTGGCGAAAACTATCGCCCGCTTCTGACCAGCGACGCGGCGCGTGCAACAGCCGAATTCCTGCTGGAACTGCGCAGTTATGCCCATCCCGATAGCCTGAAATGCGATTGGGACCGACGGATTCGAATCTTTACCGAAGGGCACGCCGCCATGTGCTATGGCTGGAGCGTCCGGGCCCGCGCCTTCGAGCTGGACGAAACCTCGCCCGCGCATCAGAACGTGGCCTTCGCCCCCCATCCGCATGGTCCGGGCGCGCGCACCGTGTCACCGATTGGGGGATTCTCGCTGGCGCTGCCACAAGGTCTGCCTCCCGCACGGGAACGGGCGGCATGGCGGGTGATGGAATACCTGACCCGGCCCGAAGTGCTGAAGTGGTATGTCCAGCACGGCAATCTCAGCAGTCCGCGGTTTTCCACCAGTGCCGATCCCGAGGTACAGGCGAAAAGCAGCTTGCTGGGTCGCGTGGACGCGATGGAGCGGCGCGGTGAGTTGCAGACCTGGCCGCGCCCGCCGATCCCGGAATTCAGCGACATGCTGAGCGTTCTGGGGGACGAGATCTACCGGATGCTTCACGGAGACAGCGGCGTAGAGGAAACACTGACCCGCGCGCAGAATCGGGTGGACGCCATCATGCGCGAAAACGGACGCTACTGACCCGCAAAGAAGAGGGGCGCGCGGCCTGATCGCCGCGCGCCCCGTCTTTCGTTTCTGTCAGATCACCAGGTCGGGCGTTCGAACTCGGTCACGTTTTCGGGCGTCACCATCGGGGTCTCGATCCCCTGAAGCACAGGCACCTCGATGCCATTGGCCACGCGGATCGCCGTCTGAATGGCAAGGATCGCATCATCAATGGGCGACTGCTTGTTCGACCCCTGATGCCAGCCTTCCTGCATTGCGTCCCAGCCTTCGCCGAACTGATTACAGGTCACGACGGCCACTTCGCCCGGCTCCAGGCCCGCGCCTTGCAGCGCGCTGATCACGCCAAGACCCATGCCGTCGTCGAAGGCGTAGACGCCGTCGATCTGGTCGCCATACTGGGTCAGGAAGGTTTCCATCACGGTCTGGGCGCGTTCGCGGTTCCATTCTGCCGTCTGGCTGTCCAGCACGGTGATGCCCGGGTATTCATCGGCGATCCGGTCGAGGAAGCAGTTGCCGCGCAGGATCGACACCGTGTAACCCGGCGTGCCTTCAACGACCACGATATTGCCCTCGCCGCCAAGCGCTTCGGCCAGCATATCTGCGGACTGTTCAGCTTGCAGGCAGTCATCGGGGCCGGTGTGACCGACGATGTAGCGCCGCCCCGCTTCGCCAATGGGCGAGTTCGAGGTGACCACCGGGATACCAGCGCGATAGGCAGAGCGGATCGCCGGAATCAGCGCATTCTGCGAGGTGGGCCAGACCACGATCGCGTGGGGGTTCTGGGAAATCATGTCCTGGATCTGGTCGAACTGCACCGCCGGGTCGCCCTGCGGGTCCATCACGGTGGCCTGGATGCCAAGCTCTGCCGCGTATTCCTCGGCTGCCTGGGCATACATCGCCTGATAGGCGTTGGACCCCGGATACAGCACGGTGATGCCGATCCGCGTTTCCGAAAGCGGCTGCTGAAGGTCGCCTCCCAGCCAGTCCGGTGCATCCTGCGCCATCGCCATGCCCGCGGTCATCGCCGCTGCCACCGCAAGGCCAAAGCCCCCTGTCATCAGTTTTGTCATCTCTTTCCTCCCTTTTCGCGCCGCATCTCGGGTTGTCCATTGGCAACGGGGCGTCGCGGCCTGCGCCCTTTCAACACCCCTGATCATGAGCCGAGGGCGCAACCGTTCAACGCGCGACATGTCCAAATCTGATTTTCTTGACCGCCCCTACGGGGACTTCACGGGGACCTCATCGCATGGCGCATCAGGGCCGAATAACCAGATTGGATTTATTGGCGCTGTCTGCGGGCCGAGCCCTTCGCCTACCGTTCGAAACAGGGAGGAATCGTGACAATGCAGACAGAGGTGAAGGCGTTCCTGCGTCGGCATGGGCTTTTGGCGGGGTTCGGGCTGTTCCTGATCTCGGTCGCCCTCAGCGCCGACGCGTTCCTGACGCCGGGCAACATTTTCGACGTCCTGAGACAGGTGTCGATCACGGGCGTCATGGCGGTCGGCGTCACCTTCGTGGTGATCACCGGGCGGCTGGATCTGTCGGTCGGATCGCTTCTGACCCTGCTGACGGTGATCGTGGTCGACCAACACAACACGTCCGGCCCGGCCATGGCCATTCTGATCACGCTTGCGGCGGGGATCGGGGTTGGCATGTTCAACGGCGTTCTAGTCGGCCTTGTCGGGCTGAACGCCCTGATCGTGACGCTGGCGATGCTGTCCTTCCTGCAAGGGCTTGTCCTCTTCTATTCCGGCGGCTCGAACGTGAATGTCCAGAATGCACAGACAACTTGGTTTGCGGTATTTGGGCGGCACGACCTCCTCGGCGTTCCGGTGCCCGCGCTGATCTTCCTCGTGACGGCGGTGATCGCGGCCTTTGTCCTGAACCGCACGGTTTTCGGCCGCCAGGTCTTTGCGGTGGGAGGCAATGAAACCGCCAGCCGCTTTTCCGGCATCGCATCGAAGTGGACAGTCTTCTGGGCCTACGCGCTTTCCGGCCTGACCACAGCCATTGCAGCGGTCATCATGGGCAGCCGCGTGATGGGCGCGCAGAACACCATCGGTCAGGGATATGAGCTGACGGTTCTGGCGGGCGTGATCCTTGGGGGTACGTCGCTGCTTGGTGGGTCAGGCAGTATCTGGCGCACTGTTCTGGGCATCACCATGCTCGGATTTATCCAGAACGGACTGCTGCTTCTCGGCTTTCCCTATTACGTGCAGTGGCTCGTCACCTGGGCGGTCATCATCCTGGCGGTCTGGATCGACCTGGGCGCCAAACGCGGGAGGATCCTGGCATGAGCGCGACCACATCCATCACCAAGACAGGCGGTCACAGCAGCGTCACACGCCTGTTGATGCGCAACCACATCTGGGTGTTCCTGGCACTGACCGTCGTGGTGTTTTCCGCCTCCAGCCCCTATTTTCTGACGGTCAACAACCTTGGTAACGTGCTGACGCAGGCGGCCTTCATTGGCATTCTTGCCATCGGCATGACCATGGTGATGATCGACGGGGAAATCGACCTGTCGGTCGGCGCGATCCTTGCGCTGGCCTCGGCGCTGGCCATCGGGTTGCAGGACCATATCGGCATCTGGCCCGCGGTCTTCGTGGGCTTGCTGTCGGGTGCCGCGCTTGGCTTTCTCAACGGGACTCTGGTGGCGCTGTCGGGGATGCATTCCTTCATCGTCACGCTGGGCGGGCTGATCGGCATCCGGGGGCTGGTCTTCATCTATACCGGCGAAGACGCCCTGATGGTCAGTGATTTCAGCTATACCGACTACCCCGAGATCTACCTTGGCCCGGTGTCCCTGACCGCGATGATCTTCATCGCACTGGCCTTGTTCTTCCAGTGGATCCTGTCCAGCACCCGCCACGGGCGCGAGACCTACGCCATCGGCGACAATATCGACGCGGCCCATGACGCAGGTATCAACATCAAGCGTCACAAAATCATCAATTTCACCCTCTGCGGCGCGCTTGCCGCCATCGCGGGCATCCTGCTGTCCATGCGCCTTGGCACCGCTGAACCCAATGCCGGCAAGGTGTGGGAGCTTTGGACGATCATTGCCGTGGTGCTTGGCGGCACAAGGTTGCAGGGCGGATACGGCAGCATGTGGATGACCATCGGCGGCGTGCTGACGCTGGCGGTACTGCGCAACGGGCTGCGCTTGCTCAATACCCCCAATTACGTCGAACTGATGGTGATGGGCACGGTCCTTGTCCTCGCGCTGCTGATCGACAAGCTGCTCAGCCGGCAGGAGGCATGACCATGGCCGATCCCATCCTGACCCTATCCGGCATTACCAAAACCTTCCCCGGCGTGATCGCGCTGGACAAGGTCAGCTTTGACGTGCGCCCCGGCGAGGTCCACGCGCTTGTGGGGGAAAACGGCGCGGGCAAGTCCACGCTGATGAAAGTGCTGGCCGGGCTCTACCATCCCGATGCGGGCGAAATCATCTACCAGGGCCAGCCCGTCCAGATCGACAACCCTCTGGCCGCGCGCGAAAAGGGCATCCTGCTCATTCACCAGGAACTGTCGCTGTCGCCCGAACTGTCGGTGGCCGAGAACATCTATCTGGGCGCGTGGCCGACGAATGCGTTTGGCGTGCTGAACAAGCGCAAGCTGCGCCGCGATGCACTGGCAGCGCTCGATGCAATGGGATGCAGCTTCGGCCCCGATGACCGGGTCGGCACGCTGTCGGTTGCCATGCAGCAGATGGTGGAAATCGCCCGAAGCCAAGCGTTCAGCGCCAATGTGGTGATCTTCGATGAACCCACGGCCTCGCTGACCGACACGGAAAAGGACCAGCTCTTCACCACCATCCGCGGGCTTCAGCGCCAAGGGGTGGGGATCGTCTATATCTCTCACAAGATGGATGAAATCTTCGAGCTGACCGACCGCATCACCGTTCTGCGCGACGGCCAGGTGCAGGGCACCGTGACCACGAAAGAAACCGACGCCACCGCCGTCACACGCATGATGATCGGCCGCACGCTGGAAGCCTATTTCCACAAGGCCGACAGCAGTTTCGGGGACGAGGTTTTGCGCGTTGATGGTCTCAGCCTGCAAGGCCAGTTCGAGGATGTAAGCTTCTCCGTCCGGCAGGGCGAGGTGCTTGGCTTCTACGGGCTTGTCGGCGCGGGGCGGTCCGATGTTGTGGAAACGCTCTTCGGTGTCCGCAAGGCCGACCGGGGCACGCTGCATTGGGAAGGGGCGGAGATCCCGCTGCCCACGCCCCGGCAGGCCATCGACCTTGGCATGGCGCTTGTGCCAGAGAGCCGCAAGGAACAGGGGCTGGTCCTGATGATGGGCGGGATGGACAACACCACCCTGCCGCATCTGGCCAGCTATGCCAGGAACAGCGTCATGGACCGGGGCAGGGAACGCGCCACGTTCGATGAGTACAAGGACGCCCTGTCGATCAAGACGACCGGGCCGGATCAGCCGGTATCCACGCTGTCGGGCGGCAATCAGCAGAAATTCGTTCTGGCCAAGTGGCTATGTGCCGGGCCGAAGCTGATCATTCTCGATGAACCCACGCGGGGGATCGACGTGGGATCGAAATCGGCCATCCATACGCTGATTGCGAACCTCGCCGAGCAAGGGCTGGCGGTGATCGTGATCTCATCCGAGATGCCCGAGGTTCTGGGCGTCAGCCACCGGGTGCTGGCCATGGCCGAGGGGCGGCTTGTTGGCGAATTCGAGGGCGAGGCGATGACCGAGGAAAACCTGATCGACGCGGTGTCGCATCATCTGGCACGGCCAGCGGCGGAATAGGAGGACGACATGGGCAAGCAGGAAATCGGAATCGGCCTTGTCGGGTCGGGCTTCATGGGGCGGTGCCACGCCAATGCCTTTCGAGCTGTTGGCGGGCTGTTCGACCTGCCGTTGGAGCCGAAGCTGAGCATTCTGGCCGACGCCACCGAAGACCTCGCGCAGCGGGGCGCGACGGCGCTTGGGTTCGCACGGTCCACGGCTGACTGGCAGGCGCTGGTCGATGACCCCGAGGTTGGCATCGTCGCCATCACCGCGCCCAATGTCCTGCACGCGCCGATTGCGCTGGCGGCCATCGCGGCGGGCAAGACCGTATATTGCGAAAAGCCGCTGTCGACCACGGCGGCTTCGGCACTGGAGATGACCGAGGCCGCAGAGGCTGCGGGCGTCACGACGCTGGTTGGCTTCAACTTCCTGCGCAACCCGATGATCAAGCTGGCGCGGGAGATCATCGCGTCGGGCGAAATCGGTGAGGTCACGGGCTTTCGCGGACGGCACGCCGAAAACTACATGGCAAGCCCCGACGCGCCGCATTCCTTCCGCACCGATCCGGCGGGTGGCGGGGCGCTCGCCGATATCGGCAGCCACATCACCTCCATGGCGCGGTTCCTGATCGGGCCGATAACCCAGGTGCAGGCCGATTGCCGCACGATCTTCCCCACGCGCCCCGTTTCCCCGGGCAGCACCGAACGCGCGCCCGTGAAGGTCGATGACATGACCCACGCCCTTCTGCGCTTCGAAAACGGGGCGGCGGGCAGCATCGAGGCGAACTGGGCCGCGACTGCCCGCACCATGGATCTGTCCTGGGAAATCACCGGCACAAAAGGCGCGCTCGCCTTCAGCCAGGAAAACATGAACGAGCTTTTGCTCTGGTCCGGCACCGCGGGGCGCAGCGGTTACACCCGCATAGAGTCCGGCCCCGCGCACCCGCCCTATGACGCCTTCTGTCCCGCGCCGGGCCATCACCTGGGCTTCAACGACCTTAAGGTGATCGAGGTGGCGGAGTTGATTGCCGCCCATGCCGGGCAAGGCAGATGTGGCCCCGATTTCCGCGAAGCCTATGAGGTGCAACGCACCATCGAGGCGATGCAGGAAAGTGACCGCATGCGGGGTTGGGTCAGTCTCTGACAACCTGATCCCGCACCATCGTCCTTTCACATCTGGCCTGCGCATCGCGCAACGCGGCACCCGGCTTCTTGTTGCGCAGCAGCATCGTGTGAATCTCCTCGCCAAGAATACGCACCAAGGTGTTGAGCTGGGGGACCGCAGGACGCGGCCATGTCTGCAACTGGCCCGCACGGGCCAGCTTGTCGACAGTGGCAATGACCGGGCGGTCATGGGCGACGGCGGGGTCGTTGCAGACGCTGAAACGCGAACTGACAAGGCTGCCATTCTCGATATAGAGCTTGGTTGCGGCGGCGGATGTCAGGGTCTGCGCCGCCTGCTTGACCGCCGCGAACCGGCTGTCCTTGAGGTTCGCGGGCAGGCAGATATTCCACCCCCCAAGTGGCGCAATCGGACGCTGGCCGGGGCCAGAGGGGTGCGGCAGATACCCGGTTCGCCCACAGGCGGGCGAGGTCGGGTCGTTCTCGATGATCGGCAGGATCTGGGTGTAACAATATCCCATGGCCGCCTGTCCCTGCGCATAGCACTTGGCACGTTCATACCATGACATCTGCAACACATTCGGGGGCGAATAGGTCAACAGTTCCACCAGAAACTCCGCGGCCTCCAGCGCCTTGGGCGCGGTCAGCATCGGGACGAGGTGTTCCGGCCCCAGATCCTGCCCGCGAAACCCGTCCCCCATCGGCGGCAGGTTCAGCACCGGCTGGCCGAAATCGGCCATCAGCATCATGAAGGTGGTGCCCACGGGCGTCCCCCGCGCGCCGTTCCAGCAAATGCCGCTGCGGTCAATCTCGGGGCGGTGAAGGGCGCGGGCACAATCGAGCATTCCGGCCAGCGTTGCGGGTGGGGTCAGATCGGCCTCTGCAAACAGGTCGCTGCGATAGATGAACAGCTCTGGCGTGGTCTGCACCGGAAGACCGTAGAGCGTTTCCCCGCGCAGCGCGGTGGACAGCGCCTCGGGGTGGAAATCCATGTATTCGAGGGAGCTTCCCGGCCCCATCTGGTCTATCGGCCGGATTGCTCCGGCGCGGATCAGCTCTTCCATCCAGCACAGGTCGCAGGTGACGATGTCATAGCGCGACACCGGCCGGGTCATGTCTTCGAGGATTTCCTCGTGCAGCCGGTCGATCGACAACGCCCGCACCGAAAGCTCCACCCCGAAATGCAGTTCGAACTGGCGTTTGAGCTTTTGCATCGCCATGAAGGTGGCATCGGCATGCAGCAGCACCCGCAACCCGCCGGGGAGGTCCAGCTTTTCAGACAGAACCGGCAACGGGGCAACAGCGGCAGAGGACAGGTAGGAGGCACCGAAGAAATAGTCGGTATCCTCCTCCAGCCCGAACACGGTGCCAAGCAGGGCCTTCATCCGGCGCACATAATTCAGCCAAGCGTCGATCAGCAAGGGCGTAGGATGCAGCGAAAAGGTCTTGCCGCTTTTCGTGCGCGGACGTTTCGCAATCAGGCCACGGTCGACCATGTCCTCGATCAGCCGGTGCGCGGTTCCGCGTGCCAGCCCGGAACTGTCGATCAGGGACGAGGGAGTTTCCATGCGCCCCCGCAGATGCGATCGGACAAGCTGCACCATGATCGGAACTTCCCGGGCGGGCATGTCGAGCCCGAGGCAATCTTGCGTTTCATCCAGAAAACGACTGACGAAATCGAGAAAGCGGTCCAGTTCGTGGCCCGACATGTCGCTGAAGAACCCGCCTGCGCGGACCCCGGGCCGTTCCGTGAGTTCCATTTTCGTCACTTTGCTGGCCCTCCCGTACTGGACCCTGTGCGATCATGGTACAGTACAGGTCGGATCAGCGCCGGTCACGAGGTGGAAATTCCAGATTGGACAATTCGCGCCTGCACGTGCAGCACGCGATCAATGCCGCCCGCCCCCTGAGTGGGGGGCGGGTGGAAAACTCCGGTCAAGATGGAGGACTGCCCGGCCATTGGCCGGACGTCTGGTCACTCCGCCGGAACGGCCTTTTCCTCGATCCCGAGGGGATGGGAGATCTTGTTGAGCATCTCTTTCGGGCAGACCTGGAGGAAGTTGCCCTTCTCCTCGTCCCAATGCTGCAGGATATCCGCCGCCTTGCGCGATCCGGTCTCGGCGGCGTGGCGCGCCACCAGCCCGTGCAGCTGGTCTTCCCAGTGATCGACCGTGACCGGGCAGGTCACCAGTGTCTCAAGGTTCATGTTCTCCAGCGCCGTGCCGTCGGGATCGTAGAGATAGGCCATGCCGCCCGTCATTCCGGCCCCGAAATTGGCCCCGATGGACCCGAGGATCACGGCAACACCGCCGGTCATGTACTCGCACCCGTTGGACCCGCAGCCCTCGATCACCACCTTGGCGCCAGAGTTCCGCACCCCGAACCGCTCCCCGGCGCGGCCAGCGGCGAACAGGTAGCCGTCGGTTGCGCCGTAAAGAACGGTGTTGCCGATGATCACGTTCTCATCCGCCTGCAGCGGGCTCACTTGTGCAGGCCGCACCACGATGGTGCCCCCCGACAGACCCTTGCCGACATAGTCGTTGGCATCGCCCGACACTTCCAGCTTCAGCCCCGGCGCGGCAAAGGCCCCGAGCGACTGCCCGGCGGAGCCTTCCAGCTTCACCGTCAGATGGTCGGGCTGCAACGCGTTGCGCATACCGAAGTTCTTGACGATATGGCTACTGGTCCGCGTGCCGATGGTGCGCAGGGTGTTCTGCACGGCGTAAGACAGCTGCATCTTCTCGCCATCCTCAAGGAAGCGGTGCGCGTCCTTGACGATCTGTGCGTCCAGCGTATCGGGCACCGCGTTGCGCGGCTTGTGCCGGTCGTAGACGATGTTCTGCGAGCCATCGACGGTGATGAGCAGCGGGTTCAGGTCGAGATCGTCCAGATGGGCGGAGCCACGGCTGACCTGGCTCAGCAGATCGGCCCGGCCAATAACCTCGTCCAGCGACCGTGCGCCGATGCTGGCCAGCAATTCCCGCACTTCCTGCGCGTAGAAGGTGATCAGGTTCACCACCTTGTCGGCATTGCCGGTGAATTTGGCGCGCAGGCTTTCATCCTGCGTACACACGCCGACCGGGCAGGTGTTCGACTGGCACTGGCGCACCATGATGCAGCCCATGGCAATCAGCGCGGCGGTGCCGATGCCATATTCCTCGGCCCCCATCATCGCGGCCATGACGATATCGCGCCCCGTGCGCAGGCCCCCGTCGGTGCGCAGCGTCACGCGGCCCCGCAGGTTGTTCATCGCCAGCACCTGATGCGCTTCGGTCAGACCCATTTCCCAGGGCAGGCCCGCGAACTTGATCGAGGTCGCAGGCGACGCGCCGGTGCCGCCGTTATGACCCGAGATCAGGATCACATCGGCCTTGGCCTTGGCCACACCGGCGGCAATCGTGCCAACGCCCGAGGACGCCACCAGCTTTACCGTCACCTTGCAGCGCGGGTTGATCTGCTTGAGGTCATAGATCAGCTGCGCCAGATCCTCGATGGAATAGATATCGTGGTGCGGCGGCGGGCTGATCAGCGTGACGCCCTTGGTGGAATGGCGCAGCCGGGCGATCAGGTCGGTGACCTTCATGCCGGGCAGCTGGCCGCCCTCGCCGGGCTTTGCACCCTGCGCGACTTTGATCTCCAGTTCCTCGCAGTGGTTCAGGTATTCGGCGGTTACGCCAAAGCGGCCCGACGCCACCTGCTTGATCTTGGCGGACGGGTTGTCGCCATTGGGCTCCGGCACGAAATGCGCCGGATCTTCACCGCCTTCTCCACTGTCAGACTTTGCACCGATGCGGTTCATGGCGACGTTCAGCGTTTTGTGCGCCTCTGGGCTGAGCGCCCCCAGGGACATACCCGGCGTCACGAAGCGCTTGCGGATCGAGGTGATGCTTTCCACCTCTTCAATCGGGATCGGCTTACCGAGCGGCTTGATGTCCAGAAGGTCGCGCAGATGGATGGGCGGGTTCGACCGCATCTTGGCCGAGTACTGCTTCCACATCTCGTAAGACGCGGTGTTGCAGGCCATCTGCATCATGTGCATCGTCTGCGCTTCCCAGGCGTGCTTCTCGCCCGACCGGCGCGCCTTGTAGAACCCGCCAATAGGCAGAATGTCGGTCTGGGACAGCCAACCCTTGGCGTGCACTTCTTCGGCCTTTTTCTGCAGACCGCTGACGCCAATGCCGGAGATACGGGAAATCATGCCGGGGAAGTATTCCGCCACCATCGCGCGGCTAAGGCCCACGGCCTCGAAGTTCAGGCCGCCACGATAGGAGGAGATCACCGAGATTCCCATCTTCGCCATGATCTTCAGCAGCCCCTGATCAATCGCATTGCGATACCGCGCCATGGCTTCGGTGAGGCTGCAATCCAGCAACCCGCGATCGATCCGGTCGGCAAGGCTGTCCTGCGCAAGATAGGCGTTCACAGTGGTCGCGCCCGCACCGATCAACACGGCGAAGTAATGCGGGTCGATACATTCTGCCGACCGCACGTTGATCGAACAGAAGGTGCGCAGCCCCTGTTTGGTCAGCCAGCTATGCACGGCGGAGGTGGCCAGAATCATCGGCATCGCGATGCGGTCTTCGTTCTGGCCCCGGTCGGTCAGCACCAGATGGCCCGCGCCAGAGCGCACGGCATCTTCCGCCTCAAGCCGAATCCGCGCCAGTTCCTCGCGCAGCAGACCCTGGCCGCCACCGGCGGGGAAAGTGCAGTCGATACTGACCACACTGTCGCCGAACTGGGTTAGCAGTTCCTCGAACTGGGCGTTGGTCACGAAGGGGCTTTCCAGCACCAGAATCTCGGTCTGGCTGCTGTCTTCATCCAGCACGTTCTTGAGGTTGCCGAAGCGGGTCTTGAGACTCATCACCCGGTATTCGCGCAAGCTGTCGATCGGTGGGTTCGTCACCTGGCTGAAGTTCTGGCGGAAGAAGTGGCTCAGTGGCCGATACTGTTTCGACAGCACGGCAGAGGGCGTGTCATCCCCCATCGAGGCCAGCGTTTCCTTGCCATCCTCGGCCATCGGCGCAAGGATCTGTTCAAGCTCTTCGATGCTGTAGCCCGCCGCGATCTGGCGCTGGCGCAGCTCGTGCCCGTTGAACGCCGCTGATTCCGTCAGCCCCTCGGTCTGCTCGCCAAGATCAACGACCTTCTCCACCCAATCGCCGAAGGGACGGCTTGCGGCCAGCGCATCTTTCATCTCGGTGTCGTGATAAAGCTTCGCCTCGGCCATATCGACGGCAATCATCTGCCCCGGACCAAGCGCGCCCTTCTCGACCAGACCGGCCTCGTTCACCGGCACCATCCCGGCCTCGGACCCTGCGATCAGCAGACCTTCGCCCGTCACCACATAGCGCATCGGGCGCAGCCCGTTCCGGTCCAGCCCGGCGCAGACCCACCGGCCATCGGTCATGGCCAGCGCGGCGGGGCCGTCCCACGGCTCCATCACGCTGTTGCAATAGGCGTACATATCGCGCCACGCCTCGGGCAGTTCGGTCGAGGTCTTGGACCAGGCCTCGGGCACCAGCATCGTCTTGGCCATGGGTGCATTGCGGCCCGCGCGGACCAGCACTTCGAAGACGGAATCGAGCGCCGCCGAGTCCGACGACCCGCCCGCCACGATGGGTTTGATATCCTCCGCAAGCTCCCCGAAATAGGACGACGCCATGCGGATCTCATGGCTCTTCATCCAGTTCAGGTTGCCCTTGAGCGTGTTGATTTCGCCGTTATGGGCCAGCATGCGGAAGGGCTGCGCCAGCCACCATTGCGGGAAGGTGTTGGTGGAATAGCGCTGGTGATAGATCGCAAAGGCGCTTTCGAACCGCTCGTCCTGAAGATCGGGGTAGAACTCGCTCACCTGCTCGGCCAGCATCATGCCCTTGTAGATGATCGACCGGCAGGACAGCGAACACAGGTACAACCCGCTGATCCCGGCGGCGGCAGCCGCCTTCTCGATCCGGCGGCGGATAACGTAAAGCTCGCGCTCGAAGGTTTCCTCGTCCACGCCCTTGGAGTTTGAGATCAGGATCTGCTCGATCTCGGGCCGGGTTGCGTTGGCTTTTTCCCCCAGACAGGTCACATCCACCGGCACGTGGCGCCAGCCATAGATGTAATAGCCCATCCGCAGAACTTCGCTTTCCACGATGGTCCGGCAGGTCTCCTGCGCCCCGAAATCGCTGCGCGGCAGAAAGACCTGACCGACCGCCATCAGCGCATCCATATCCGGTTCATGGCCCGTGCGGCGGATCTGGTCATAGAAGAACGAGGCCGGGATCTGCACATGGATGCCCGCGCCATCGCCGGTCTTGCCGTCGGCATCGACAGCCCCCCGGTGCCAGATCGCCTTCAGCGCGGTAATCCCCGCCTCGACCACCTGACGGCTCGGCTTGCCATCCAGCGACACGACAAGGCCCACACCGCAGGAGGAATGCTCTTCCTCCTCGATATACATGCCGTTCTCGGCCATCCACTTGCGCTTGGCCTCTTCGGCGGCGACCCAGTCTTGATCGAATTTGGTCATTTGGGCTTTCCTTCTACGGGGAATCGGGCCGCGGCCCGTCCGGAATTCAGGTTGGCGGGGAACCTCATGACATCATGTCCCCGCAGTCATAAAGCGGCGTCGCGCTCAGAAAGCCGGGCTCGCCGGGTTCTGCGAAATCCATGGGCGAGTTGTCACTTTCGCGCGTTTCGCCATTGGGCAGGGTTGTCACCTCAACCCCGCCGAAGAACATCCGCCAGTCTTCGCTGACGAACTGGCCGCCCTCGACGCGGCGCGGGCCTTCGCCCAGGTCGTATTCATAGGAAAACTGCGTGCGGTTCAGAATGCGCCCGTCGATTTCCACGGTCTCGCCGGTCAGCCGGTCGAACCCGGTATAGTCGCGCTGAATGCGCTGACCGGCGCCATTTTCGTGGATGGTCGAGAAGGACATGGAATCGGTGCCGGTCGCAAAGAGATCGGTGATCGAAGCGGGATCATCCTCTGGCTGGATCAGCGTGTTCTGGGCACCGCTGCGCAATTCATAGGACAGCAGCCAGCGGAACTCGGCATCGGTGAAGGATAGGTAGAACGGCCCGTCCTCATCCATCGACAACCGCCAATGCGTGCCTTCGGGGTCGCCTTCGCAGGTCCAGTTGTGGGACACCACGCAGCCGCGCGATTGCGTCGTCAGAAAGGCGGTGCATCCGGGCGGCGGGGTCACCGTCGTGCCTTGCTGAGCCTGAGCCTGAACCGGAACGACAGAGCCCGCCGCGACCGAAACGGTAAACGCGGTGGTGAGGAGGTAACGATTGATCAAGCATACCATGTCAGCAGTCCTTCCCTAATTCCGTTCGGCCCCGAGCCGTATGTCTTCAAGTTCCGTATCCTGTCTGCACAGGGTGTACGGGGGGTGTACAGGGGGTGTACGGGTGGCACCCCCTCTTTCCGACCTATTCCGCCGCGACCCCCGCGCTTGCGGCGAGTTTCGACAGGATGTCCTCTGCCGCTTCGCGCCCGTCCCGAATGGCCCAGACAACCAGGCTTGCCCCGCGCTGGATATCGCCCACAGCATAGACGCCCGGCAGGTTGGTTTCATGGGTGCGGAAGTCAGCCTTGACGGTGCCCCAACGGGTCACTTCCAGCTCCGGCGTGTTCCAGAGCGCGGGCAGATCCTCAGGCTCGAACCCGAGCGCCTTGATCACCAGATCAGCCTCTTCCACATAGTCCGCGCCGTCCACAACTTCGGGGCTGCGGCGGCCCGAGGCATCGGGCTGGCCAAGGCGCATCTGCTGCACCATGACGCCGCTCACCGGATCGCCGGCAAAACCCTTGGGCGCGGTCAGCCAGGCGAACTCGACACCCTCTTCCTCGGCATTCTGCACCTCGCGCTGAGAGCCGGGCATATTGGCCCGGTCGCGCCGATAGAGGCACTTCACGCTTTCCGCCCCCTGACGGATCGCGGTGCGCACGCAGTCCATCGCGGTATCGCCGCCGCCGATCACGACGACCTTTTTGCCCTCGGCGTTCAGCTCGCCCGACTCGAACTCCGGCACGCTGTCACCGAAGCTCAGACGGTTCGACGCGGTCAGGTAGTCAATCGCACGGACGATGCCCGCGGCACCCGCACCGGGGCCAGCCAGATCGCGGGTCTTGTAGACACCGGTCGCAATAACCACGAAATCGTGCTTCTCGCGGATCTCGGCAAAGCTGATGTCCTGTCCCACGGTGCAGTTCATCACGAAGGTGATCCCGCCCGCTTCCAGTTGCTGGTTGCGGCGCATGACCACGTCTTTTTCCAGCTTGAAGCCGGGGATGCCATAGGTCAGCAGCCCGCCCGCACGGTCATAGCGGTCGTAGACCGTGACCTGTAGCCCGGCGCGGCGCAGCATGTCGGCGGCAGCCAGACCGCCGGGGCCCGCGCCGATGATGCCCACGCTTTCGGGGCGCTCCTGTGCGGGGGTGATCGGCTTGACCCAACCCCGTTCCCACGCGGTATCGGTGATGTATTTCTCGACCGAGCCGATGGTCACGGTGCCATGGCCCGACTGTTCGATCACGCAATTGCCTTCGCACAGACGGTCCTGCGGGCAGATGCGGCCGCAGATTTCCGGGAAAGTATTGGTCGCCTGGCTGATTTCATAGGCTTCCTGCAACCGGCCCGTCGCGGTCAGGCGCAGCCAGTCGGGGATATTGTTGTGCAGCGGGCAATGCGACTGGCAATATGGCACGCCGCATTGGCTGCAACGGCTGGCCTGTTCCTCTGCCTTGGCGGCGGCGTATTCGCCATAAATTTCGTTGAAATCATGCGCGCGCTCCTCGGCAGAGCGTTTCTCGGGCATGGACTTGCCCACGGTCACGAATTTCAGCATCTTCTCAACAGCCATGGCGTGCCTTTCCGGTTCCTTTGGGATCAGCTAGGAAGGCCCCTATAACCAAGCTCTCGGGACATGAAAAGACAGCAATGCTGACCTATTATTCAGAAAGCAGCGCTGCCCACATGCTCCACACCGGTAAGGTTTGCAAATATAAGTCACATATACTGACTTATATATTGAAAAACGACGTTTTTTCAAATGGCTACACGCTCTTCTCTCAGCAGGCTCACGGACCGCGACTATGACACTCTTTCATTTATTTATCGTTGCCGTGATCCAGGGCCTGACAGAATTCCTGCCGATCTCGTCCTCCGGGCACCTGATTCTCCTGCCCGAGCTGACGGGCATGGCGGACCAGGGACAGGTGATCGACGTGGCTGTGCATGTCGGAACGCTCGGGGCCGTGGTGCTCTATTTCTGGCGCGATGTTGGCGCGGCGGTTATTGGCTTGGGTCACCTTGCCACCGCGCGGCGCGATACTGGCGAGGCCCGGTTGGCGATGGGCCTGATCCTCGCGACAATCCCCGTCATCCTCTTAGGGCTGGCACTGAAACTCACCGGTCTGGACGACTCGCTGCGCTCCATGACCGTGATCGGCTGGACCATGCTGGTCTTCGGGCTGGTGCTGTACTGGGCCGACCAGAAAGGGGATGAGTCCCTGGAGGCCCAACACTGGACCTTGCGCCATGCGCTGATCATGGGGCTTTGGCAAGCGATTGCGCTGATCCCCGGCACCTCCCGGTCGGGCATCACCATCACCGCGGCCCGGTATCTTGGATATGAGCGCCATGACGCAGCGCGTTTGTCGATGCTGATGTCGATCCCGACGATCCTTGCCTCGGGCGTGCTGCTTGGGGCGGAGGTCATCGCCACGGCAGACGCAGAGGCCGCCAAGAACGGCGCCATCGCCGCCGCCATGGCCTTCGTCGCAGCCCTCGCGGCGCTGACCTTCATGATGCGGCTGCTGCGCAGCGTCAGCTTCACCCCATATGTGATCTACAGGGTGATCCTTGGCGTGATTCTGTTGGTGATCGCCTACACTTAGGTGTTGCGCAGGTTGCGGGCGCTGTCCTGAAGTGCGGAATACTGACCACCGGGGCGATAGACCCAGAGGTATTCTGCCAGAACTGCATCCATATCCGTGGGCTCGATTCCCAGGTCGGCAAAGCCCTTGGCCCCGTCCGACACCACATTGTCGCGGCGCAACTGGCGCAGCTGATCGCGGGTCAGAATGCCGTTGTGGATCAGCCCCACGGTCAGCGCCTGCATCGCGCCAAAGCCGAAAGCCATAATCGAGCCAACCCAGAATGGCAGGTTCACGATCAGGCGGCGGCGGCGGATCACGTCGAGCATCTTGACCATCAGGTCATGCAGGGTTTCCACATCAGGGCCACCCAGTTCGTAGACACCGGCCTCGGCCTGACCCAGAACACCGGCAACAGCGGCCCTGGCCACGTCATCCACATAAACCGGCTGGAACCGCGAATTGCCACCGACCAGCGGCAGAACCGGGCCAAACTTGGTCATCTTGGCGAAGCGGTTGAAGAACTCGTCCTCGGTTCCGAAGATGACGGAGGGGCGCAGGATCACGGCACCGGGGAAATGCGCCGTCACGGCGGCTTCACCCTCGGCCTTGCTGCGGGCGTAATCACTGTCGGACTCGGCATCGGCGCCGATGGCGGACAGATGCACCAACTGACCGACACCGGCCTCAGCCGCCAAACGCGCAATCCGCGCCGCACCTTCGGTCTGAACGGCCTCGAAGCTGTTCTTGCCCCGCTCGGTCAGGACACCCACGCAGTTCACCACCGCATCGGCCCCGGCAATCGCGGCGGCGACAGAGGCATCATCGCGGATATTGGCCAGGATCGGTTCGACCTGCCCGACGGCACCATAGGGGCGCACGAAAATCGCCTCGTTCGGGCGGCGCACGGCAACACGCACGCGCCAGCCTTCCTTGGCCATGCGGCGCGCGATGTAGCGGCCCACGAATCCAGACCCGCCAAAGATGGTCACGAGTTTCGACATGCCTAGTCCCTCCGGTCTCGAGTTAGCGCCCGTGATACGCGGGCAAACCTTGCAGGACAAGGCGCAAATCGTCCCGGCAGGGGGCGGCAGAACCGCCCGCCCGGCAAGAAATCATTTTTTTGCATCGAGGCCCGTTGACAGTCCCCGACAGTGGCGATATCTGCCCCGTCACGACACCTGCCCAGGTGGCGGAATTGGTAGACGCGCTGGCTTCAGGTGCCAGTGACCGCAAGGTCGTGGAGGTTCGAGTCCTCTCCTGGGCACCAAGTTTCCCACGGACAATTCTTTCATTAGATGCGTGGTGTTAGGCGCGGCTTATCTGTCCCCCCCTTGCATCCGCCTTCCCGCACACGTCTCGCGCGAAAATCCTGCGCGCCGGATGCGCAAGCACTTCCATTTGCCGCCGCCGGCACTGGAACCCGGGTGATGCGTGCTGTGCTTTCGCCAGGCTTGGATCGCGCTATAGACCGGATTAGTCTTGCGCCATGGGTCAGGTAACGTCTCTTTTTGCCAGAAAGGTTGTAGGCGTCGCGGGCAATGCCGTCGATGCCAGGGCGGTGCTTGACTCCGTCGGTCTGGATGTCGATGGCTCGCCGGACCCTAAACACATGCTCGATGACGACGATTATTACAGCATGATCGAGCTGATGGCCGAGCAAATGGATATAACGCCTTTGCCATTGGTTGTTGCCGAGGCGATGCGCACCGATGAGTATGGCGCGCTTGGCCTTGCGTGGAAGGCTGCGCCCAATTTGCTTGGCTCTTTCTCTCGTGTGGCAAGGTATTGGCGCCTGTGGACCAGTGTCACGCAATACGAGTTGGTGCAGACCCCTCGGGGAATGCTGTTTGTGCAGCGTCGGGAAGGTCTCCGCCGACTCGGCCTGCGCATCTCGGTTGAGGCCACAATGGCGAGCGCCGTCTCGCTCGGCCGGCAAGTATCGCCGCGCCCGTTTTCACCGATCGAAGTCTATTTCCGGCATCCAGCACCAGATACTATCGCACATCACGAAGCCTATTTCGGCTGTCCCGTGCATTTCGGCGCGGACAGGGACGCAATGCTTCTGTCCCATCAGTCCCTTTCCGAGCCAAATATCCTTGGGGATGAAGGCATCACGGCGTTTCTCGAGTCTCACCTTGACCAGGAACTTGCGCAGATCGACGATACGCCCGCCTTGCATACACAGACCAAGGGCGAAATCGCCCGGGCACTGAGTGAAGGCCTGCCCAAGATGGGAGACATCGCGCGCAGGCTGGGCCTGAGCGCCCGATCCTTTCACCGACGCCTTGCCGAACACGGTCTCAGCTTTCAGACCCTGACCGAAGAAACCCGGCGCGAGATCGCCACGGCCATGCTGCAGGAAGAACGCTATTCGCTGTCCGAGATCGCGTTCCTCACCGGGTATTCCGAGCAAAGCGCCTTCAATCGCGCATTCAAGCGATGGATGGGCGTGACACCGGCGGCCTATCGGAAATCTCTTGGGTAAGTGTCTTGCGGCACGCCGCATTGGCGGCGAATGTCAAAACCTTGGCAGCCGCGGTGAATACCGGCGCCCCTCGGGCGGTCTAATCCCTGGTCATCAGCTTGATCCAAGGAGACAGAACATGACCGCACTTATCGTTGCACGTTTCGACGTAAAGAATGCCGAGAAGATGGACGCCTATGCCACTGCGGCGGGTCCGACCGTGCTTGCCCATGGGGGTGAGTTTGTTGCCATTGGCGACAAGGTCAGCGCGCTGGTCGGGAACGAAGAAAAGCACTCCATCGCCATCGTAAGCTTTCCCGACGCCGCCACGGCCAAGACATGGTTTGCCTCGCCTGAGTACACCGCCTGCAAGCCTCTGCGTGAAGAAGCTGCGGACATGCAATTCACCCTGTATGAAACCGAATGAACACATCAGGTCAGAGTGACCGAGAAGCACGGCGCTGGGCATTCCAGCGCCGTCTTTCGTTTGTGGCAACATCTTGCCCGAGATCCGATTGGCAGCGGATGTCAAAACCATGGCAGGCGCTGTCAATACCCGCAGCCCTTGGTCTTTCTAATCCTTGGTCATCAACCAGACCCAAGGAGACAGACCATGACTGATCAACCCATTCTCGTTATCGGTGCCACCGGAAAAACCAGCTCCCGCGTTGCCAGCAAGCTCGAGGCAAAAGGCGTCGCCGTGCGGCGCGGTGCCCGGCGGTCCGAAACCCCCTTTGATTGGGAAGACCCAACCACATGGGCACCCGTTCTGGCTGGCGTTTCCAAGGCCTACGTCACCTATTTCCCCGACCTTGCCTTTCCGGGTGCTGTCGAGAAGCTGGCGGCCTTTACCAGGGTTGCACGCGAAAGCGGACTTCAACACATCGTCCTGCTGTCCGGCCGTGGCGAGCATTTCGCCACCCTGGGCGAAGAGATCGTCCGCGATTCGGGCCTGCCCTATACCATCGTGCGGGCGGCCTGGTTCGCGCAGAATTTCAGCGAAGGATATCTGCGTGACCCGATCTTGGGCGGCGTGCTGCCAATGCCCGGCGGTGACATCAAGGAGCCCATCATCGACATTGACGACATCGCTGACGTGGTGGTCGCGGCCCTGACGGAAGACGGGCATATCGGCGAGCGCTACGAAGTCACCGGCCCGCGCCTGATGACATTCGCCGAGATGGCCGAGGTGCTGTCCACGACGTTGGATCGCCACATCCAGCATATCCCGATCACGTTTGACGACTTTCACGCCAATGTCGCGGCCGCCGGTGGCGACTTCGTGGCCGAGGTCTTTACGCAGATCGCCCGCGAAACGCTGGATGGACGTAACGCCCACACGGCAGATGGTGTCGAGCGCGCCCTGGGACGCAAGCCTCGCGACTTCACCGAATTTGCGCAGACCGCAATGACCGCAGGCGCCTGGTCTGCCGCCGCCTGACCCTCACCATTTGCGGCGGGAGGCATCGCTGTCCTGCCGCGCCACCCCAATCAGGAGTTCCGACAATGTCGACTGTTTTTTACTTTCTCATGCAATTCTCAATCCTCGCCTATGCCCTCGTGGGCGGCGTGTTTCTGGCCTTTTCCGATTTCATCATGCGGTCGCTCGCGCAGACCGGCGGCCATGGCGGTGTCGAGGCCATGCAAGTCATCAATCGCGAAGTGTTTCGCTGGGTCTTCATGACGCTGTTTCTAGGCATGGCTGCCGTTTCGGTCGCCGTCGCGGCCTATGGCGGCTTCGGGCTCACTGGGCCGGCGGGGGCGCTGATCATGACGGCCGGGCTGGTCTATCTGATCGGATGTTTCGGCGTCACGGTTTTCTTCAACGTTCCCATGAACGAAGCCCTTGCCGGGATGGAGACGACCTCGGGCACCGCACGCGAGTACTGGTTGCAGACCTACGTGCCGCGCTGGACCTTCTGGAACTCCGTTCGGACGGTTGCCTGCGTTGTGTCCGCCGCGCTGCTTCTCCTGGGGCTTCTCTGGATGACCCAATCACCATCAGCGACCGCGTGATGCGCATTCTCAACGCGGCAGTGCGTGCCGTTCACGCGCTGCCCCAACACTCCGGGTGACACGTGGCAAGAGCAACACAGGGGGGCACCGCGCACATGAAGATCCAGAAAAGGGTCAAGACCTTCGTGCCGCTGGTCAGGATCTTTCATGTCGTGGCGTTCGGAAATCTGCTCTTCAACTTGGAAGGCTGATCGGCACAAAACCGTGACGGCTCTTCTTTTCCCAAATCTCGAATGGCCCTAGTCTGCCCCCATGTATCGCCATCTCGTTCCCATCAGTGCCCTCCTCCTCGGTTCGGCCCTTCTGCTTTTCGCGGGTGGCATCAACAGCCTTATCCTGCCCGTACGCGGATCGGCCGAAGGGTTTTCCACCGCCGCGCTCGGCTTTCTGGGCACCGGATGGGCCATCGGTTATGTCCTGGGTTGCCTCTACATCCCGCGCCTCGTGGCCTCGGTGGGTCATATCCGCACCTTCGGGGTGATGTGCGCCGTTGCCTCCATCGCCATTCTCAGCCAGGCGCTGGTGGTCGAGGCCTGGGCCTGGATTCCGGTGCGCGCGGTATCTGGCTTCAGCTTCGCGGGCGCGGCGATGATCGTGGAAAGCTGGCTGAACGACAGGGCCGAGCCATCGACGCGGGGTCGCATCTTCGCCATCTATTCCATGGTCAACCTCGCGGCCAGCACCGCGGGGCAGATGGTCATCGCGCTTGGCGACGCGTCGGGCTTTCTGTTCTTCGCGCTTGGCGCGATCTTCTACAGTCTCGCGCTGATCCCCGCGGCCATTTCCACCTCGCAGACGCCCGCGCCGCTGACAACCGTGCGGCTCGACCTGCGCGCGCTGTGGCGCAATTCGCCCGTCGCTGTGATGGCGGTCTTTCTTGTGGGCATCTCGAACGGTGCGTTTGGTACGCTCTCGGCTGTCTATGCAGACCGGGTCGGGCTCGATCTGTCTTCGATCGCGCTCTTTGCCAGCCTGCCGGTGTTGGCGGGCGCGGTGGCGCAGATCCCCTTCGGCATCCTCTCGGACCGGATGGACCGGCGTAAAGTTCTGGTGCTGACGGGCCTTCTGGCGCTTGCCGCCGATGGCACCTTCGCCCTGTTGCAGCCCACCGACCAGATGCTGAACCTGATCCTCGCCAGCGTCTTCGGCGCGGCGATCTTCGCCATGTACCCCATCATCGTGGCCCACGCGAATGACCACGCGCCGCCGGGCACCTCCATCCAGGTTTCGGGCGGTCTCTTGATGGTCTACGGGCTCGGAGCCATCGCAGGGCCGCTTCTGGCGGGCTGGGTCATGGGGCCGCTCGGCCCGCGCGGGCTGTTTCTGACCACCATCGCGGGCCATGTGGTGATGATCGCCTTCACGCTCTGGCGGATCAGCCGCCGCGCCGCGGTGGCCGAGGAAGACAAGGGCGATTTCCAGCCCTCGGTCCCGGCCCGAATCACCACACCCGAAACCGCCGTGCTGCAGGATGGTGAGGACGAGGCCGAGCCGCTTGCGCCCCAAGCCGGGGATGAGTCGGAGAATGATCTGTCCTGATTGTCACTCCCGACGCAGCAGGTGATCGGGAGAGTCCCAGGGTTGCGCCATCGGCGGCCCCGCGCGGCGAATGCGGCCCCGGATCGGCCTGGCCGCGACACCAGCCAGCCGAATGCCATCGGAATTGGCGAAACGGGCCTGCAATTCGGCCCGCCCCCGTGTTCCGAAAAGGGCATAGAGCCCGGCGGCATATTTCTTGAACGTGCCCTGGCTGACCCCCATGGCCCGCGCTGCCTCGGCCAGCCCGGCGCCTGTCAGCAGCTGCGCCAGGGCTTCGCGCTGACGCGTTGTCAGGCCGTGCACCGGTGACTGGCTGTCGGCCAGCCGGGTGCCCACCAATCGCATCAGCCCGAGCGTCAGCACCCGCATCAGCTTGCGGTCCTCGGGCGTGAAGAACGGATCCTCGCGTCCGCGAACGCAGACATGCATGACCGAGCGCGGGGGGCCTTTTCCCCCGCGGATCGGGGCAATGGCGATCAGGAAATCCCCGATCCCGGCCTCGGCCATGTTGTCCCGGTAGAAGGCACCCCGGAAATAGTCTTCGGGCGGCATAAGATCGGTGATCGACGTCACCAGAAACTGCTTGCGCCGTGCCTGGATCGCCGCGAACAGAGGATCGTGCACATGTCGCCCAGAGACCTGATAGCGGGCAAAACTGTGTGCCTGCTCGGGCGTCGGCCAGTCCGTGGCCACGAAATCCAGCACCCCCGCCCGCGCGGGATCGTTGATGAAGGCATATTCGCCGCAATGGGAATTGATACCGCCAAACAGGTCGCGCAGCCCTTCGGCCAGGGTCTGCCGCCAGCCGGTCGGATCGTTTCCGTATCGCAGGCAGGCGTCCAAGAGCTGATAAACCTCGCGCAGATTGCGCAACGTAACATCCATGGCTGGCCCCCAACCGACCCCAATGTGACACCAAGCCAAGCGCAGTCCGGGTCAAAAGGCAATGCCGCAGCTCCGTGACCGTGTTTTTCCCCCCCTTTCGGCCCATAGAGGCGGCTGCCGTGGCGCGATACTCTCGGGTCGTCTGAAAGAAACGATGGCGCGGGGGCAGCCCCCCCGTGTTGGGGGACAGCACCATGACAAGATCTTCCTACCCGGCCGTCGCGCTGGGGTGCGCGCTCTGCTGCGCCGGTATGGCTTCGGCGAACGAAACGGTTCCCACCGTCGCTCCGCCCGCCACTTTGCCGATGGGGCAACTCGTGGGGCAGGCCAGCCTCAGCTACGGTTTCAACGACAATGTGCTCTTCGTAGCGGACCAGTCCCTGTTCTTTCCCCCGGGCGGCGAACAGGCCGCCTCCTTCGCCACCCTGAGCATCGGTGCGGCCTACGAATGGCCCGGCAGCGGCACGCTGTCTTTCGGGGTGATCGGCGGGATCAGCGCGACCCGCTACTTTGGCGACCAGCCCGCCGGAATGCCCCCCGGCACGGATGACCCAAGCGCCTACTCCAACGCTGCGGTCTCGGCCACGCTCTTTGCCCGTTACTCGCCGGGCGGTCCGGGCGGGCGGCTTGAAATCCTGCCAAGCTACACGTTCCGCCACGAAAGCGACGCCGATGTCGAGGCCCTCGGGCTGACCAGCCATCAACTGCGTCTGGATGCGCGCTACCAGGCCTCGCCTCAGCTACGCGTGGACGGGCACCTGCTCTACCAGAACAATGATTTCAGTGTCGTCTTCCCGCAGCCCACCCGCGACCGAGATGCCGATTATGCCGAGGCGGGGCTCGGACTTGTCTATACGAGCGCACCCGGCGGGGTGGCCTTCCGCGCCGGGATCGCTCTGGAACACAATGATGCCAATGGATCGGACTGGTCCTATGACGGGCTCCGCCTCAGCGCCGGGATTAGCGGCCCGCTGGCGGCCAACCTCTTTGGGGCGCTCGATGTCAGCATATCCGACCGCGATACCGGCATGGGCTTCACCGATCTGGTGGCGGGCGGACGCGCGGACCAGACCGTCACCACCCTCACTGGCCGGTTGGTCTATCGCCTGAGCGAAACCGGCAGCATCACCGCAACCGTCACCTACCACGACGTCAGCGCTAACAACCCCGCCTTTTCCGGCAACAGCCTGACAGGAGCGATCGGCTATGCCTTCCAGTTCTGAACTCCTGAAGGCAAGCAGAAGGCTGATGCGTCCTGCCGGATTAGCCGTGGCGCTGGCTTTGGTGCTATCTGGCTGCGCAGGATATTCCTGCACCGAGGACTCGGCACTTGGCTCCTACTACGACGGGGATGGCAATTTTGTCGGTTGTGGAACCCCGGATTGGGTCATCGATTTTCTTTTCGTAACGGCACCGATCTGGTCGGTATCATCCCCATGAGCATTCAGGAGCAAAACAGAATGCGCAGGGCCCCGGAGGGCGTGAGGCAATGCTGAGGACACCGGATCAAGGAACGACGCGCAGCCGCATTTCCCGGATCGGATGTGGGGTTGCCCTTGTGGCAGTTCTGTTTTTGCCGGGGTGCGACTGCCACGACCGGGACGCATACGGCAACTGCGCGACCCCGACCGTCACCTATGACCTGCCCATAGCCCTGTTGCTGTTCAGCTCCACCACCTGGGCCATCTCCTCAGACTGATCCGCCGCTCGCCGCTTGCATTCCGGGCCTTGGCTGGCTAGCAGTCTTGCCGAAGCGACGAAGGGCGAGACCATGGACGATTTGCGCGAAAAGTACCTCAAGGCCATTGCCGATGTGGCCGATGAGGCCGGGCTGGAAGATCTGCGCGTGCAGGCCCTTGGCAAGAAGGGCGAGATCAGCCTGCAGATGCGAGAGCTTGGCAAGATGACGCCCGAGGAACGCCAGGTCGCGGGCCCGGCGCTGAATGCGCTGAAGAACGAGGTCAACTCCGCCATCGCCGCCCGCAAGGCCGCCCTTGGCGATGCTGCGCTGAATGAACGCCTTCGCGCCGAATGGCTCGACGTGACCCTGCCCGCCCGCCATCGCCGTCAGGGCACCATTCACCCGGTCAGCCAGGTCACCGAAGAGGTCACCGCAATCTTCGCCGATATGGGCTTCGCCGTCGCCGAAGGCCCGCAGATCGAGACCGACTGGTACAATTTCGACGCGCTGAACATCCCCGGCCACCACCCTGCGCGGGCCGAGATGGACACGTTCTATACGCATCGCAAAGAGGGCGACAATCGCCCGCCCCACGTGCTGCGCACCCACACCTCGCCGGTGCAGATCCGCTATATGGAAGCCCACGGCACCCCCTGCCGCGTGATCGCGCCGGGCCGCGTCTATCGCGCCGATTACGACCAGACCCATACGCCGATGTTCCACCAGGTCGAGGGGCTGGCCATCGACAAGGACATCTCCATGGCGAACCTGAAATGGGTGCTGGAGGAATTCTTCTCGGCCTATTTCGGCGCCAAGGTCCGTACCCGCTTCCGCGCCTCGCACTTCCCCTTCACCGAACCGTCGGCAGAGGTCGATATCCAGTGTTCCTGGGAAGGCGGCACCGTGAAGGTGGGTGAAGGCGACGATTGGCTGGAGGTGCTTGGGTCGGGCATGGTCCACCCCCATGTGCTGCGCTCCGCCGGGGTCGATCCGGACCAGTGGCAGGGCTTTGCGTTTGGGATGGGCATCGACCGGATCGCCATGCTGAAATACGGCATCCCCGATCTGCGGGCGTTCTTCGATTCAGACCTGCGGTGGCTGAGGCATTACGGGTTCAGCGCGCTCGACGTACCGGCGGTGCATTCGGGGGTGTGAGGTCCATTTCGTCAAGTGGTTCGATAGGATGGGTGTTCACCCAATACTGCCGTGGCTAACTCCGCCCGCGCGGAATCAAGGCCGAAGGCCGCCGCGCATCGCCGGGCCGCCCCCCGGCACGGCGATTTGTCTGCCACCTGCGTAAAGCTCCAATCACCCGCGGATCTTGCCGCCATAAACCACCCCGCCCCACCGTGGGGATCGCCGCACCGCGGCCCGTCGATGCGCGGCTCGGGCGGCTGACACCTGCACCCCCTCCGATCCATAGCACCTCCCTCTCACCCCGCGCGGGGGAGGGGCCTTCGAAGGCCCTTTCAAAGAGGTTTCGAAACCTCTTCCCCGCGCAAACGGCATGGGCGGGGCCTCTATCAGATCGCCGTTTTGTCTGCACAGGGGGTGTACGCATGGCACCCCCCTCTTTTCGGGCATTCCGCGCTTTGCCAAACCCGCGTCCCGCGCTAGGCTTCCTCGTCCCCAACCCGGAGCCTGACCATGCTGAAATCTCTCACCCCCGCCGTCCTCGCCCTGACCCTCGCCGCCCCTGCGCTGGCCGATGAGGTCTGGTCCTCCGACACCGGGGAAATCGTCTATCTCGCCGATGAATACGGCGCCGCGATCCTCAGCTTTTCCGACTATGGCGGCCTGCCGGGAGAGCTGATTTTCCCCGGCCTTGCAGGCAATTTCACCGATCGTGGCGTGCATCATGGCTACTGGGTGGGCCAAAGCGACATGCAATGCGCCGCAGCCCTCGGCCGCCCCGGTGGCATGACCAGCCTGACCTGGGGCCGTGCCGTGATTGCCTTCGATGAAATGGGCTTTCCGTCCGCCTTCACCGTGCTTCTGGGTGATTGTGACGAGGACCTGACCCGGTCCCTCAGGGCCGAGCCCATTGTCGGTGGTCAATGAAAATCCTGATCGTCGATTCCAATCCACCCGAGCTGCCCATAGATGATGTGCGAACCTTTCGGGAGGTTGTGCAAGCCATTGATCCCGCAATAGAAATCACGGTTTCTAACCCCTATGCCGATCCCGATGCGATCCCGGATCTGGAGGGCGTGGATGGTGTGATCTTCACCGGGTCCGGTGTGGATTGGGGCGTGGACGACCCCCGCGCCGCACCGCTGCGCGCCGTCGCCCGCGCGGTGTTTGACGCGCGGCGGCCCGCCTACGGTTCCTGCAATGGTATGCAACTGGGCGCGTATATGTTCGGCGGTGCGGTCGGCACCTCGCCCAATGGCCGTGAAGACGGGCTTGCGCGCGACATTCACCTGACCGACGCAGGCCGCGACCATCCCTTTCTGGCGGGGCGGCAGGATGGCTATGCGGTGCCCTGCGTGCATCGCGACGAGGTCACACGCCTGCCGGAGGGCGCGGTTCTGCTGGCGGGTAATGCCCATTCGCCGGTGCAGGCCTTTGCCTATGAACAGGACGGACAGCGGTTCTGGGGCGTGCAGTATCACCCCGAGATATCGCCGCGCTTGATGGCCGCGATCCTGCCGCATGTAGGGGACTACCCGGATGCGCTTTGCGAGGCGTTCCGACGGGCCGAAACAGATGCGGGCGCGGCCCGCCAATTGGGGGCCGCGCCCGGTGATTTGCAGCCGGATCAGCGGGTTACCGAGATCCGGAACTGGCTGGTCAGTCTGTCCGCCTAGGGCGCTTCGACACGCAGGGCAAACTCGGCCAGCTTGTCACCTTCGCCGTCCAGCAGCACCAGCATTTCGGGCCCCATGGCCACAAGGGAAGCACTGTCCAGAACACGCATGAAGGCGTTTTCAAGATCGCCCAGGGGACCAAGGCAACCCATCTGGGTCATGCCATATTCGGCCGAAGCGATCAGGCCATCACGCATGGTGATTTCTCCGAACATCCGATTGCAGCCTGCATAGGCACTGAACGAGCCGTCGATATCGACATTGAACTCGGTCACGGCCAGCAGATCGGCATCGAAAGACAGGGGCAGGGCCTCGTCATCCATGATTTCGGTCAGCGTCCAGCCCCCTGCGAAGGGGATCGGATCGCCGTCTGCATCTTCCACCAGAACCGGCGGTTCCAGAGGATGATCCGGCACAGGATGGCCAAGCATCGCCGCCTGCGGAAAGCGCTCAGCGGCCATGTCACGGATAAAGGCCTCGGCCATGCCAAAGGCAGACCCTTGCGGCATGGGATTCGCAAAGGCGGAGGGCCCAGGGAAATGACCCTGCTGAATGATCACCATGTCCGCATGGGCAGCGGGCGCGGCGAGAAGGGCCGCCAAAGCGGCGGCACGGATCGTAAGGGGGCGCATGAAAGCTCCTTTCAGTTGGGGTGCAACCCCCGCATCATCGCTTGTGTGTCGGTTGAGCGTGGCACAGGGTTCAATCTGCGCCCGCCGCTTCCATTCCGTCCGCAACTGCGCTAAGCGCGGGCGGGACAGACGCAAGGGACGAAAACGATGAAATTCACCCTCTCCTGGTTGAAGGACCACCTGGACACCACCGCCTCGCTGGACGAGATCTGCGAGGTGCTGAACGATATCGGGCTGGAGGTCGAAGGGGTCGAAGATCGCGCTTCGCGTCTGAAGGAATTTACCCTCGCCAAGGTCACCCATGCCGAGAAGCATCCCGAGGCAGACCGCCTGCGCGTGTGCAAGGTGGAGACCGATGAAGGCGAGATGCAGATCATCTGCGGCGCCCCCAATGCGCGGGCCGGAATCACCGTGGTTCTGGCCAAGCCGGGCAGCTATATCCCTGGTCTCGACATCACCATCGGCGTCGGCAAGATCCGTGGGATCGAGAGCTACGGCATGATGGCGTCGGAACGCGAACTGGAGCTTTCCGACGAGCATGACGGCATCATTGAACTGCCCTCGGGCGAGGTGGGTGACCGTTTCGTCGACTGGCTGGCGGCAAACGATCCGGCCAAGGTCGACCCGGTAATCGAGATCGCCATTACGCCCAACCGGCAGGACGCCCTTGGCGTGCGCGGCGTGGCCCGCGACCTGGCCGCGCGCGGCCTTGGTACGCTGAAGCCGCTCGATGACGTGACCGTCCCGGGCCAGTTTCCGTGCCCGATCGGGGTCAGCATCGACGCCGACACGCTGGATGATTGCCCGCATTTCACCGGCCGCCTGATCAGGGGTGTGAAGAACGGTCCCTCGCCACAGTGGCTTCAGGACCGTCTGCGCGCCATTGGCTTGCGGCCCATCTCGGCTCTGGTCGATGTGACGAACTTCTTCACCTACGATCAGAACCGCCCGCTGCATGTCTTCGACGCCGACAAGGTCAAGGGCAACCTGCGGGTGCACAAGGCCAAGGGCGGCGAGACGCTGGTCGCTCTGGACGACAAGGAATACACCTTCGCCGCTGGCCAGATCGCCATTTCCGATGATGAAGCGGTGGAAAGCATCGCGGGCATCATGGGCGGCGATCCCACGGGTTGCACCGAGGAAACGGTCAACGTTTTCCTTGAGAGCGCCTATTGGGACCCGATCCGCACCGCCTATACGGGCCGCGATCTGAAGATCCATTCCGACGCGCGATATCGGTTCGAACGCGGCGTCGACCCGGAATACACCCTGCCGGGGCTGGAAGCGGCCACGCGGATGATCCTCGATCTCTGCGGCGGCGAGGCGTCGGAGGTTGTCGAAGCGGGGGCCGCGCTCAATACCGCGCGCAGCTACAAGCTCGATACCGCGCGGGTGATCAGCCTTGTGGGCATGGAGATCCCGAAGGAAGAGCAGGCGCGCATCCTGACCGCGCTCGGCTTCTCGGCAACAGGCTCCGGCGACGTTCTGGAGGTCTGGGTGCCGTCCTGGCGGCGCGACGTGCAGGGCGAGGCGGATCTGGTGGAAGAGGTCGCGCGGATCGCGTCCCTGACCAAACTGGAACCGCAACCGCTGCGCCGCCCGAAACCGGGCGTGCCGAAGGCTGTTCTGACGCCCATGCAGCAGCGTGAACGCGCGGCAAGGCGGGCGGTGGCGGCGCTTGGCTACAACGAATGCGTGACCTACAGCTTCATCGACAAGGCCTCTGCGGCGCTCTTTGGCGGGGGCACGGATGACGTGATGCTGGAGAATCCCATCTCCAGCGAGATGAGCCATATGCGCCCCGGTCTGTTGCCCGGCCTGTTGCAAGCCGCCGCCCGCAACCAGGCGCGCGGGTTCATGGACCTCGCCCTGTTCGAGGTCGGCGCGGCCTTTCACGGGGGCGAACCCACGGAACAGCATTTGCAGGTCGCCGGACTGCTGATCGGCCAAAGCGGCCCGCGCGATCCGCATGGCACCCGTCGACCGGTCGATGTCTTCGACGTGAAAGCGGATGTTGAGGCGGTGCTGGCTGCCATGGGCGCGCCCGCCAAGGTGCAGATTCTGCGCGATGGCGATGGCTGGTGGCATCCGGGCCGTCACGGGCGCATCTGCCTTGGACCGAAGAAGACGCTTGGCATCTTTGGTGAGCTGCACCCCAAGGTGCTGGCGGAAATGGATGTGAAGGGGCCGGCGATGGCCTTCACCCTGTTCCCTGAGGAAATCCCCATGCCGCGCAGCGCTGGCGCGAGCCGCGGCGCGCTGGATATGAGCGACCTTCAGGCCGTGGAACGGGATTTCGCGTTCGTGGTCGATGCGGGCGTAGAGGCGGTGAACCTTGCAAATGCCGCTGCTGGTGCCGACAAGAAGCTGATCGAGGATGTGCGCATCTTCGATGAGTTCGCCGGCGAGAAGGCCGAGGCGCAGATGGGGGCGGGCAAGAAATCCGTCGCGCTGAGCGTTCGGATGCAGCCTCGTGACAAGACGCTGACCGAGGAAGAGATCGAGGCGGTGGGCGCGAAGATCGTCGAGAAGGTCGCGAAAGCCACGGGCGGGGTGCTGCGGGGCTGACCGGTTTCGCCGCGCGTCGCGCGTCGATCCGCCGGGGGGCGCTGCCCCCCGGACCCCCCGAGGTATTTGGGCCAAGATGAAAGGGAGATCGCAATGCTGAAAGTTTATCTGTCAGGAGAGATCCACACCGATTGGCGCGAGCAGATCGTTGAAGGGGCAGAGGGGCTCGACGTGGTGTTTTCCGCGCCGGTCACAGACCATGAGGCCAGCGACGATTGCGGTGTGGCGATCATGGGCGCGGAGGACGACAAGTTCTGGCATGACCACAAGGGCGCTAAGCTGAACGCCATCCGGACCCGGAGCGGGATCGAACAGGCGGATGTGGTCGTCGTGCGCTTTGGCGAGAAATACAAGCAGTGGAACGCGGCATTTGACGCGGGCTATGCGGCGGCGCTTGGCAAATCGGTGATCGTGTTGTCGATGCCCGAGCATCAGCATGCGCTTAAAGAGGTGCATGCGGCGGCGCTGGCGGTGACGTCCGAGCCGCGCCAAGTGGTCGAAATATTGCGCTACGTGCTGACCGGCGCCTTGCCGTCCTGAAGCACGCGGGCGAGGCGCTGAACGGCGTCTTCCAGCTGGTCTGTTGAAAAGCCTGCATATCCCAGAACCAGCCCCTGCGGGCCATCGCCCTCCGGCCAATAGGCGGAGAGCGCGCGGAGGGTCAGGCCAGCATTCATAGCGCGCCGGGCAATCTCGGTGTCGCCGATGCCTGATAGAGCGGGCCCGAGGCGGCAGACGAGGTGCATGCCGGACGGGTCCGGATCCGCGCGCAAATCGTCGGGCAGGTGCCGGGACAGGGCCGAAAGCAGCACCTGCTGCCGGTCTGCATAGATACGGCGCATCCGGCGCAGATGGGTGGCGAAGGCGCCGCTTTCCATGAACGCCGCCAGCGCCGGTTGCGGTACCAGCGAGGCGCGTGGGCCGGTTTGCGCAAGCGCCCTTCGAACGGGGTCGACCAGCGGCGGCGGCAACACCATATAGGCCAATCGCAGGGCCGGAGAGATCAGCTTGGAGAAGCTGCCCACATAGATCGTCTGCCCCGCCTCGAGCGACATGAGCGCGGGCAGGGGGGTGCCGGTGTAGCGAAACTCGCTGTCGTAATCGTCTTCGATGATCCAGGCGGTGTTCCGGGTGGCCCAGGTGAGAAAGGCAAGGCGGCGGGGCAGGGGCATTGTGTGTCCCAGGGGATAGTGACGTGAGGGGGTGATGATGGCGGCGCGGGCCGCTGTGGTCTCTGTCAGCACGGCGCCGCCTTCATCGACCGGCATCGGCAACAGGGACAGGCCAGCGCGCGATAGGGCGGCGCGCATTGGGGCGAAGCCGGGTTGTTCCACCAGGACCCGGTCGCCGGGCGTCATCAGGCTGCGGGAAAGCAGTTCAAAGGTTTCGGTCGCGCCCGATGTGATTACCACCTGCCCCGGATCACAGTCGATCCCGCGCCATGCCTTGAGGTGGGCGGCGATGGCTGCGCGCAGGGCGGGCCAGCCAAGCGGGTTGGGGGCGGAGAGCAGATCGGGATGCGGGTGCCGCCACGCCCGGTCGAGATGGCGCGCCCAGGTTGCGTGGGGCAGCAGCGTCATGTCGGGGATGCCGGGGTGAAAGGGCCGGTAGGGCTGCGAGGGTTCAGATCTGGGCAGCGGGGTCGGACCGGGGGGTGCCAGATGCGGCAGGTCTTTTGCCACGAAGCATCCGGCCCCCTGGCGGGTTTCCAGATAGCCCTCTGCCACCAGTTGATCGAGGGCAGTCAGTGCGGTCTGGCGGGACACGGACAGATCCTTTGCCAATTGGCGGCTGGCAGGCAGGCGCGCACCGGGCGGGGCGTGGCCTGACAGGATCAGGCGGCGCAGGGCTTCGGTCAGCTGGATATGCAGCGGCTCTGTCGTGGTTCGGTCAAGGCTGATGGCCAGCAGGGCGGCATCCAGATTGGTCTGCATCTATTCATCAGAATTGGATATTCAGTGCAGACCAATTGCATGGCACATCCCCCCTGACAAGTCTGTTTTCAGGAAAGACGCATCATGACACTGGAGATCACCCCGCGCACCCGCCTGCGCAGGTCCCACGAACGCGGGCATTTCGACCGGGACACCATCAACGCCATTCTCGACGCGCAGCCCATGTGCAGCGTCGGCTACGTGATCGACGGATTGCCCTATGTGACGCCCACCTTTCAGTGGCGCGAGGGCAACCATGTCTATTGGCACGGCTCCAGCGCCAGCCGGGCGATCCGGGCCAGCAAGGGGGCCGAGGTCTGCCTGACGGTCTCGATCCTTGATGGGTTCGTGATGGCGCGCTCGGGCATGCACCATTCCGCCAATACGCGGTCGGTGATGCTGTTCGGCACGGCCTTCGTGGTACCGGATGCGGACAAGGAGGCGCGGCTGTCGGCCTTCATCGACGGGCTCTGGCCGGGGCGGGCAGCGCAGCTTAGGCCGAACACGGCGCAGGAGCTGAAGGCGACAACGGTTCTGGGGATGGAGATCACCGAAGGTAGCGCCAAGATCCGCACCGGCATGCCCATTGATGACGAGGAGGACTATGCCTTGCCGATCTGGGCCGGGGTGATCCCGGTGGAAACACGCGTCGGGCCGCTGCTGGCCGACCCGCGGAACCTGCCGGGGGTGGAGCCGCCCGCGCACCTGACCGATTACCGCTGGAAGGCGTGATCAGTCGCGCGGCGGTGTCACAAGCCCGACCTGCACGGCGGGTCGGGCCAGGAACCGGTCCAGATAAGAGATGCAGTTGGGAAAGTCCCACCAGCCGACAGCCTCGCGCGCGCCATACATATCCAGAATGCGCAGCCAGGGGCCGGTGGCGATATCGGCAATGGAATAGTCCCCACACAGCCACTCGCGGCCGTCCAGACGCTGTTCGACAACAGACAACAGCCGCCGGGTTTCGGCGATGTAGCGGTCCTTGGGGCGCTTGTCGTCGATTGCCTTACCGTCCCCGCGATAGAAATACCCAAGCTGCCCGAACATCGGCCCGATACCCCCCATCTGGAACATCAGCCATTGCAGGATATCGAGCCGCTCCGGGGTGCCGTTTCCGATCAGCTTGCCCGTCTTTTCCGCCAGATAGATCAGGATCGCCCCGCTTTCGAACACGCCAACGGGCTGTCCGTCCGGGCCATCGGGGTCGATGATCGCGGGGATCTTGCCATTGGGGTTGAGCGTCAGGAATTCAGGGCTCTTCACGTCCTCTGGTTTCAGCGTGACCTTGTGCGCCTCGTAGGGTAGGGCCAGTTCCTCCAACGCGATAGAGACCTTGACGCCATTGGGCGTGGGAAAGGCGTAAAGCTGGATCGCATCGGGGTTGGTGGCGGGCCAGCGGGCGGTGATCGGGAAACGGCACAGATCGGCCATGGTATATTCTGCTCGTCCGGTAGGGTCTGTTCGTTTTTTCAAGACAAACAACCGTTGATTGTGCCTAATATTTTCCACCATCGGGCAGAGCGCCCGCAATTGTACAAAGGGAAGCAGGACAATGCTGAAAGAGTTCAAGGATTTCATTGCCCGCGGCAATGTCATGGACATGGCTGTCGGGATCATCGTCGGCGCGGCATTCACCGCGATCGTGAAGTCGCTGGTCGATGACCTGATCCAGCCCTTCATCGGGCTGTTCACCGGCGGGATCGACTTTTCCAACCTGTTCTACACCATGGGCGGCGGCGACTACGCCACTTTGGAAGCCGCGCGAGAGGCCGGGGCCGCGACCTTTGCCTATGGGGCCTTCATCATGGCCATCATCAATTTCCTGATCATCGCCTTCGTGGTCTTCATGCTGGTCCGCTCGATCAACAAGATCAAGGAAGCCGCCGAGCGCAAGGAAGAAGAAGCCGCCCCCGAGCCCGAGGCCGATCCCGGCCCGAGCGAGCTGGATATTCTGATCGAGATCCGCGACTCGCTGAAGGCACGCGAGGGTTAAACCCCAAGCGCCTGTAGGACAAAGAGCGCCGCAAGCCCGGTGGCAATGGTGGCGATGGCGTTCTTGGTCCAGTAGCCCACGGCGAGGGCAAGAATGGCGGCGGTCAGGCGGGCAGGGTCCGTCTGGCCGCCGGTCGCGTTTGGCCACAGCACCATGGGCGTGACCAGTGCAGGCAGGATCGCTACGGCGGTATAGCGCAGGTGGCGCAGCAGCCAGTCCGGCAACTCCCGGTCGCCCAGTAGGCCAAGGAAGGAAAAGCGGATCGTGAAAGTGCCCACGCCGAGCGCCACGATGATCGTCCAGATGGTGGCGTCGCTCCAGCCGGTCATTTCGCCATCCTCCGTTCCAGCTCAGCTCCCACGATCATGCCGCCCGCGCCTGCCAGTAGGATCCACAAGCTGTAGGGCACTCCTTGCAGCAGGATCGCCAGGATGATCGCGGTGACGGCAGCGGCCACATGGGGCAGGGTGCGCAGCGCCGGGGCGAAGAAGGACATGAAGGCCACCGGCACGGCAAAGTCGATGGACAGCCCGGCGGGGATGGAGGCCCCCAAAACCGCGCCGATCCAGGTGGCCACATACCAGGGCAGGCAGATCACGCTGGCGGTGCCCATGTAGAAGCCCACCTTCTCGGACAGGGTCAGTGCGGGCTTGGCCTCGTATTCCATATGGGACAGCGCATAGGTGCCATCGACGTTGAAATAGGCAATCAGGATACGCTGCCAGCCCGGCGCAGGCCCCAGATGCGGGGCAAGGCTGGCGGCATACATCGCCATCCGCAGGTTCACGGCCAGGGCCGAGGCCAGAACGATCAGCGTCGGCGCCTGTTCCTGCATCAGTTGCACGGCGGTGAATTGCGCGGCGCCTGCGATGATCACCACGGAAAACCCCATGACCTGCGCGAGGTTCAGCCCGGCCTCGGTCCCGACGACCCCGAAGAGCATGCCGAACGGGGCCACGACCAGCAGGAAGGGCAGGGCCGCGCGGATGCCGCGCCAATAAGCAGTGGTGGAGCTTGCCATGAGAGCGCCTTAGGATAGAGCCTGACATGGCCATTACCGGGGCTGAGGCAAAGAAGCAAATGATGGTCTGTGATGCTGACCTATTCCGTCACGTGATTTCCGTGGGGCGGTCATGAAACAACCCGTCGGCGTGATCCTGGCAGGCGGGCAGGCGACCCGCATGGGCGGCGGCGACAAGGGCCGCTTGCGGCTTGGCGGACGATCTTTGCTGTCCCGCGTGATCGAGCGGACCGCGCCTCAGGTTGCGGCGCTGGCGCTGAACGCAAATGGGGACCTCGCGCGCTTTTCTGACATCGGCCTGCCCGTGTTGCCCGATCCGGTCGCGGGTTTCCCCGGCCCTCTAGCCGGCGTGCTGGCGGGGATGGACTGGGCGGCGTCTCAGGGCGCCGATCATGTCGTCACCGTGGCCGCCGACACCCCCTTCCTGCCCGAAGACCTCGTCCCGCGCCTGCTGCTGGCCGCCGAAAGCGGCGCGCCCATTGTGCTCGCTAGCAGCACTGTCGAGGGCAGAGAGACGCGCCACCCCACCTTCGGCCTGTGGTCGGTCGGATTGCGAGATGCCTTGCGGGCAGCATTGGAGCGAGGGGAGCGGAAAGTGGGGCTGTGGGCCGAACAGCAGGGTGCGGTGCTGGCACGGTTCCCATCCGGCCCCGTGGACCCGTTCTTCAACATCAACACGCCGGAGGATTTGGCTCGTGCGGAGGAACAGGTGGAGCGGTGAGCGAATGCTCAGAGGTGACAGAACCCTGTCAAATCTACTTTGGTTTTGCCGGGGGGCTATGGCCCAGCCAACAGCTTGATGTCAGGTAAGGCAGAAGGTCGTGCCAAAAACGACCGTTTTTGACACTCACGTCACAGCCGTACACAGCCATAGATTGCTAGGAGGCTGTGCGTTTAACGAAAACTTCTGATCGGAAACCAACCCCGGAAACGAGTGACTTTTGCCCAGAGGCCGAATAGCCTCGAACTCAAACCTGGGTGGGTCACGCCAATGCCTGAAGCTTCAAAAACTGCCAAAGCGTTTCTCAACGCCTATGTAGCCGCTTTTGAGGCGTTTGACGCTACGCGTATAGCGGGCTTCTACCATTCTCCATGCTTGACAGTCCGCGGCGATGGTCAGGTTGCGACATTTGCGACCAGAGCCGAAGCGTTTGAGTTTTTCTCTAATGTCATCGGCATCTATCAGAATGAAGGCATGAGGAGCTTCTCTTTTGATGAGTTCGAGGTTGCAAGCTTGGGCAAGAGCGCAGTGCGACTCACCTGTCGTTGGCAGATGCTACGCGAAGACACTTCGGTTATTCGTGCTTGGAAGCAAACATATATTATCAGGAGCTCAAACGAGGGATGGACTATCCTGTCGTCTGTCTTTCACCAGTAGAAATATTGGAAGAGGCTCTTGGTGCTACGAGGGTTCCGGCGCATCTAGGCATCTTTTTGCGGGCAACGCGTTCGTTGATCGTTCAACGGTGGACGCGCTAGGCTGGGCGCACATCTACTTTTGGGAGGAACCGGATTTGGACAAGAGCATTGTTGACCATCCCGATATGCCAGCGCCCTACGGCGCATATTCAACCGTGGTCAGGGCAGGCGACTTTTTGTTTGTGTCCGGCCAAGCGGGTATCGTGCCACAAACAGGCGAAAAGGCTGGCATGGACTTTGCCAGCCAAGCCAAGCAAGCTTTCGAGAACCTCAAGACTTGTCTGGAGTGCGCGGGTGCTTCGATGGACGACGTAGTCAAAGTCATTACCTGGCTCGGCGATGCCGAAGAGCGTGCCACGCTAAACGACATGTTCGCGGAGTATTTCCCATCAGACGCACCAGCACGTTCGACCCCAATCGTCGACTTGCCAATGGGGCTTCTTCTTTCCATCGAAGCAACGGCAATCGCTCGCCCTTAGATTGAGCGACTGTTAGCGCCCACAAACGACCGTTTTTGGCGTATAGGTTCTGTCAGGGGGTTATTGTCAATTAGCCGCAGCAGGAATTGCCTTCCTGAATGGGCGGACAGGCGACCGTCCCGTAGGAGCAATAAACGCAGCAATCACCGGGCTTCGGTTTCAGCACCGCTCCGCAAGAAGTGCACTCATAGAACCACTGGCAGGCATCAGTCGGCATGGTTTCTTCTGCAGAGTGGCCACACTCCGGGCACGTGATCGTTGATTGAAGGATCACTTCGTTCGTTTGTATTGCCATAGCGACTGTCCCGTCAAAATCAGAAGGCGGAGGTGCGGTAAGCTTTCTCACGTCAGTTTTGTTCCGCATCTTCGACGATCACCGTGGCCTCGTATCCGGCATTTGTAGATGCCGCCGTGATCTCTTCGACGGTCGCAAGGGCGTCGTCATAGAGTACAAGAGCCGTCCTCTCGTCCACGTCGGTTGTCACGGATAGCACGCCGTCCACCTCGCCGATTGCGGCCTGCACGACGAACGGGCAGCTTGCGCAGAACATGCCCGGCACCGACAGATTTACGCTCCGCTCTTCGGCGACACTATGCGACGCCGCGAGAAGGGTGACGGTTGCTGCAAACGCGAATTTTCTCATGGCGGTTCCTTTCATAGTCCCAGCATGATCGGCGCAATGACCGGTGCGATCCAATTCCAGAAGAGTGCGATAAGTATCAAGACGGTGGATACCCATAGCGCCGATTTCACGAGGCGATTGGGTAAGGGTTTGGCGCAGACGGCACCGTCTTCGCAGGCATTGGGCTTTCGGTAGACGAGCCAGTACCCGTAGCCAAGAAATCCGAGCGTCACGACGATGAAAAACGGTTTGTACGGTTCCAAGGCCGTCAGGTTTCCGATCCATGCACCCGAAACGCCGAGGCTGAACAGGATCAAAGGAACGATACAGCACGTTGAGGCCGCGAGCGCGCCCATGATCCCGCCAGCCGCAATCCACCTGGTTCTTGTGGGCTGACGGGATGACAGCAGCTCTGCTGCTTCTATCTCCTGCGATACCGGCGCGCCTTGAGTTCTTGAAACCATGCTTGGCTTATGCATCCTGTAGTAACTACAGGAGCAAGTGGAGAATGATCACATGGTTGCGATTGGGGAGGCATCCCGACTGAGCGGCGTTTCGATTGAGACGATCCGCTACTACGAACGCGAAGGGATCATCTCCAAGGCCGGACGGACGGCATCAGGTCGACGGACGTACTCAGATGCTGAGATTTCCGAACTCCGATTCATCAAGCGATGCCGTGACCTCGGGTTTTCGATCCACGACGCGGTCGCGCTTCGCAGTCTGGCGAATGAACCGGCAGGCGCATGCGAGACGGTGGAGCAGCTTGGAAGGAAGCACCTCACCGAAGTTCAGGCCAAGCTCGCCGAGCTCAGGCAACTCGAAAGTGCCTTGGTCGAGCTGGTTGCAAACTGTGCGAAAGGTCGACGCGACTGCCCGATGCTCGACGCGCTCATGGGCCAAAACTCATAGGTTTTTGTCACAGGCGAAAACGACCGTTTTTGGCACGAAGGTTTTGGCAAGGGGTTTTTGGCAAACCTTTGATACCCAGATCAGTACAGTCGTGTTTCCCGATCTCGATCATGGTTGACCTGCACTTGTTCGAGGGATTCTTCTGTGTCGACGGTTGATTTGACCCACTGAGCCAAGCTGGGTGCGTCCTGTGCATGTTCCCAAGTGTCAGGTGACCAGAGTTTCGACCGAACCAACGACTTCGAGCAGTGCATGAAGACCTGTTCCACATCGACCACCAGAACGAGGTCAGGCAGCCGCCCGTTGATTTCGAAGCGTTCGCGCAGGGCTTTGTCAGCGGCAATGCGTCCGCGCCCGGCGATCCGTAGCGTTTCCTTGTGGCCGGGAACGAGGAACAACACCCCAACCCGGTCATCAATCAAGAGGTTTTCAAAAGTATCGACGCGATGATTTCCGAGCCGGTCAGGCACGAGGAGAGTCTTGTCATCGTACACATGCACAAAACCTGGCGCGTCACCTTTCGGGGAGACGTCGTGACGGTCTTCCACACCAGCCGAGGAAATGACTACGTAAGGCGATCGAGCAATGAACTCCCGCGCCACGTCGTTGACGCGGTCGAGGTCTTTCTTGCTTGCATTGCCCTTCCACTCCGGGATGATCTCTCGGAGCTTTCTCTGGCTCGTTACGGGGTCGGACAATTCAAGCGGCATCCAGCTCTCCTAGGATTTTCAGACGAGTTTGCTGAGTTACCGCGCACTTGTCACGCGGCGCGCTGATTTGGACAGAACTCAACCATTGCTGTCACTGGCGGAAACCACCGTTTTTGCCGTTCCCCCTACCAGTAATGATCTGGCTATCAGAACCACCCAACACCCCCAAATCAATCAAACGTCCCCGTCACCCGGCCGAGCAGCATGAAGGCGCGGGCGGTGCGGGTTTCGGACATCTGGACGATCTCCTCGTCCGTTGCGTTCTGTTCGAAATCCACAAGCGTCCGGTCGAACTGGCGCAGGAAGTGGTGGACCGCGTCGCGGAAGACCGGGTCTTGCTTCATCCGGCCCGCTGACAGGGCCAGCGAAGACCGGTCGCGGATACCACCGAGCGCTGCCACCGCCTTGCCCCGGTCGCCCTTGGCAAACCGCCGCCACAGCTCCGGCTTGGCGCGGTCGGGGCGCAGGTCGTCCATGTAGATGCCGTCCTGGCTGAGCAGGGTCAGCGCGTCCTGGCTGGCGCGGATCAGCTTCTTGGTGGAAGGATCCTGAAGCGCCCGGCGCAGGGTGCGGAAGCCCTCCTTGTCATGCTCGTTTTCCGGGAAATTCAGCGCCTTGATGAAATCGGCGATGGAGATCGGATCTGCCAGGGCCTCTGCCGGGGTGCCGAAGCTGAGGCTTGGCTGGGGGATATCGGGCTGAGGCGCCGGGTGAGCCACGGCGGCGCGGTCCTCGGCAGGCTCCGCCGGTTTGCGCAGGCTGGTGAAGGTGGCCTGGGCGGGTTCCGTGCCGCGCTGCGCCTCGACGATTTCGGTCAGCTTGGCCACAAGGGCGGGCTTGATCTCGACCGCATGCCGCTGCTGCTGCGCCACATAGGCGGCGCGCATGGCGTCTATGGCGCTTTGCAGGCGGGCGGCTTCCTCTCGCATGATCTTGGCGGTCTTGGCGGCAGAGGCCGCGACCCAGATCAGCGCGATCGGCATGAAGATCGCCATCATCAGCATGGTGACTTCCAGGGGCGAACCTCCAAGCCCCGCGAAGGCCGAGAGATCGGTGCCATAGAAGAACCACGCCACACCCGCGAGCCAAAGTGCTGACAGCACCAGAGCCATGACCTCGACGGTCGTGATCCGAGGGGTCACGCGTTCCTGTGAATAGATGCCCAGGTCCAATGAGGTCGGGTGCTTTTCGTCTGCCATAACCACCAAGTTCCGCGTAGAGGCAGCGCGATGATACTAGATGTAGGAGATCTTGACGATCTCGTAATCCTTGCTGCCGCCCGGCGTCTTCACCTCGACACTGTCACCTTCCTCTTTCCCGATCAAGGCACGGGCGAGGGGGGAGTTGATGTTGAGCAGACCTTTTTCGATATTCGCTTCGGCCTCGCCCACGATCTGGAAGGTTTTCTCCTGCTCGGTGTCTTCGTCGACCAGTTCCACGGTCGCGCCGAACTTGATCGCACCAGACAGGGTCTTGGGGTCGATGACCTGCGCAAGGCTGATCAGCCCCTCCAGTTCCTTGATGCGGCCCTCGATGAAGGACTGCTTTTCGCGGGCCGAGTGGTATTCCGCGTTTTCCGACAGGTCCCCGTGCTCGCGCGCCTCTGCGATGGCGGCGATGATGGCCGGGCGTTCGACGGTCTTGAGCGTCTTGAGTTCGGCGTCGAGGGCTGAATAGCCCGTGGGGGTCATCGGAATCTTGTCCATAGGAGCTACGCTACTGTCCCTGTGTTATAAGGCGTCTCAAGGCTTGGACGATATGGGGCCTCAGCCCGCAGTTCAACGGCAAAGGTGATAATAATGGCTGGGAAAATTCGGGCGGCGTCAGTTGCCCCCCGCTACTCCGATCTCGACCGTCCCACTGATTGAAATGCCGGGCTCCGGGCGCGGTTCCGGGTGGGTGGGGCTGCCATCGACGCCGCAGGCGGCCAGAAGAGCTGTGATCATCAGGGCGGGGATCAGGCGGGTCATGCGAGGGCTTCCTTCCAACGGGCGATCTGCGCGCGCACCTGAGCGGGCGCCGTGCCACCATAGGACATTCTGGAGGCAACGGAATTGTGCACGCCCAGAACGTCGAACACATCGGCGGTGATCTGCCCATTGACGGATTGCATGTCGGCAAGGCTCAGGTCCGGCAGGTCGCAGCCCTTGTCCTCGGCCAGTTTCACGAGCGCGCCGGTGACGTGATGGGCATCGCGGAAAGGCATGTCGAGCACGCGGACAAGCCAGTCGGCAAGGTCAGTCGCGGTTGAAAACCCGCTGCCTGCCGCCGCTTCCAGGTTGGCCACGTTGGCGGTCATGTCGCGCACCATGCCCTCCATCGCGGCAAGCGCGAGGGCGAGGTTGTCAGCAGCGTCGAAGACCTGTTCCTTGTCTTCCTGCATGTCCTTGGAATAGGCCAGCGGCAGTCCCTTCATCACGGTCAGCAGCGCCACGTTGGCACCCAGGATGCGCCCGATCTTGGCGCGGATCAGCTCGGCGGCGTCGGGGTTCTTCTTCTGTGGCATGATCGAGGACCCGGTGGAAAACCGGTCGCTTAGCGTCACGAAGCGGAACTGAGCGGAAGACCAGATCACCAACTCCTCGGCAAACCGGGAGAGGTGCATGGCGCAGATCGTGGCGGTCGACAGATACTCAAGTGCGAAATCCCGATCGGATACGGCGTCGAGCGAGTTTGCGGCAGGCCTGTCGAATCCGAGCGCCGCCGCCGTTGCTTCCCGGTCGATGGGAAAGGACGTGCCTGCCAGAGCAGCCGCACCCAGGGGGCATTCGTTCATCCGCTTGCGGGCGTCTTCGAACCGGGACCGGTCGCGTGCGAACATCTCCACATAGGCAAGCATGTGATGGCCCCAGGTGACGGGCTGCGCAGTCTGCAGGTGGGTGAAACCCGGCATGACCCAATCGGTCCCGGCCTCTGCCTGACCGATCAGCGCCTGCATCAGGGCGGTAAGGCCCGAGATCGCCGCATCCATCTGGTCGCGGACCCAGAGTTTGAAGTCGGTCGCCACCTGGTCATTCCGGCTGCGCGCGGTGTGCAGGCGGCCTGCGGGTTCGCCGACGATTTCTTTCAGGCGCGATTCCACGTTCATGTGGATGTCTTCCAATGCTGTGGAAAACTGGAACGTGCCGCCCTCGATCTCTGACAAGACCGTGAGCAGCCCTTCCCGGATGGCTTCCGCATCACTATCAGTGAGGATACCCTGAGCCGCCAGCATGGCCGCATGAGCGCGAGACCCGTCGATGTCCTGCTTTGCCAATCGCTTGTCGAACCCGATCGAGGCGTTGATCGCCTCCATGATCGCGTCCGGTCCAGCGGCAAAGCGGCCGCCCCACATTGCGTTCGAGCTCTTGTTCGACATGGATCCGTATAACCCCGGAGGAAAGTGAATGTTCCGTCTTGTCCGACTTGCCCCGCTCTACATGGCCTTGTGCCTGGGTGCAAATGCCGTTGCAGCCGACGGGGCGGAGGATCTTCTGGCCGGAGATATGCGCGCGATGGTGCTGCATGACGAGCCGCAGGAGGTGCCCGAGGTCAGCTTTACGGATGTGGAAGGCACCGAAATGACGCTGGCGGTCTTCGAAGGTCGCTTTGTGGTGCTGAACTTCTGGGCCACCTGGTGTGCGCCGTGTCGGGAGGAGATGCCGTCGCTGAATGCGCTGCAGCAGCAGTTGGGGGGCGACAGGTTTGCTGTTGTGACCATCGCATCGGGCCGAAATCCGATCCCGGCGATCACCCGGTTCTTCGAGGAAGAGGGTGTGACAGACTTGCCCGTCTATCTCGACCCGCGCCAGACCATGTCGCGCCAGATGGGGGTGCTTGGCCTGCCGATCACGGTGGTGCTGAACCCCGAGGGCCAGGAGATCGGGCGCCTGCGCGGGGATGCGGATTGGGCCAGTGACGAGGCGATTGCGCTGCTCACGGCCTTGATGTCTGGCGAAAACGGCTGATCGGGGCGCGGGGAAGGGCATTCGAAGGCGCTTGGTACGGCGCTTGGAAGCGCCGTCGTTGCTCTACATGTGCGCTTTGCGCGCCAGATTCGCCACACGCGCATGGCACGGGCAGGTCACCATGTGGTCATTCACCATCCCGACCGCCTGCATGAAGGCATAGACGATGGTCGGCCCGCAAAACTTGAATCCGGCTTTCTTCAGGTCTTTTGACAACCGCTCCGAAGTCGGGGTCGAGGCCGGGACCTGGGTCATCGCCGTCCAGCGGTTCTGAATGGGCGAGCCGCCCACATAGCTCCAGAGATAGTCCGAAAACCCCTGCTCGGCTTCGATCCGCTGCCACGCCCGCGCGTTCCCGATGGTGGCCTCGATCTTGCCGCGATGGCGGATGATGCCCGTGTCCTGCAACAGCCGTTCAACCTCTGGCTCTCCCCATTCCGCAATCACATCCGGGTCGAACCCTGCAAAGGCCGCCCGAAAATTCTCTCGCTTTCTCAGGATGGTGATCCAGGCCAGCCCGGCCTGAAACCCGTCGAGAATCAGTTTCTCGAACAGCGCGCGACTGTCCCATTCCGGCACGCCCCATTCCTCATCATGATAGGCAACGTATAGAGGGTCGGTTCCGGGCCAGGTGCAGCGCGTATCTGCCATCCTCTTGTCCTCCATGGGGAAAATGCGATGAGTCGGCTTTTCCCCAAATTAGAACAAAATGAGAAAATTCACCATGGCTTAACTGTTGCAGCTGCATGGTGGCGCGGTCTGTTGAAGGAGACTGCCATGCGGGGGCGCAAGCGTAGGAAGCTGGTCGATGCGGGTCAGGAAAGCCCATTGGACTTCGCGGTGCAAAGCCGGGATCGTAACACCATGACCATGGTACGCGAGGCGCTGGACCGGGGCGATGCCGTCTTGGCCTATCAGCCGGTCGTGCAGGCCGCGAACCCGCAAACCGTGGCCTTCTATGAAGGGTTGATTCGCATTCTCGACGAAACCGGCCGGGTTATCCCCGCCAAGGAATTCATGGGCGCGGTTGAAACCCAGGAACTGGGGCGGGAGATCGACTGTGCGGCGCTGCGGGCCGGGCTTCGCGCGTTACGGCAGACACCCGCGTTGCGCCTGTCGATCAACATGTCGGCGAGGTCGATCGGGTATCCGAAGTGGAAACAGATCCTCAATCGCGGGTTGTCCTCCGATCCCAAGATCGCGGAACGCCTTATCCTGGAGATCACGGAAAGCTCTGCCATGCAGATGCCGGAACTGGTGACCACTTTCATGTCGGAGCTGCAGGACAAGGGCATTGCCTTCGCGCTGGACGATTTCGGTGCGGGCTACACCGCCTTTCGATATCTGCGGGAATTCTATTTCGATATCGTCAAGATCGACGGGCAGTTCGTGCGAAACGTCCATACCGATCCCAACAATCAGGTTTTGATGGAGGCTCTGATTTCCATCGCCACGCATTTCGACATGTTCACCGTGGCGGAAACCGTGGAAAACGGTGCCGAAGCCGGATGGCTCGCCCAATCGGGAATCGACTGTCTTCAGGGGTATTTCTTCGGGGCACCGAGCCTGACCCCGCCCTGGCTGGCGGACCAGGCCGCCACCGGCACCTGACCTTCCGTCAGCACAATCACCGATTGATCTGCACTGCAGCATGAGACACCGTGTCAGTTGTGACGTATACAAAGGGACACTATGACCCTGCGTAACCGCAACCTTTCCGTCGCGCCGAGTCGGGCCCGCCCGTCCGGATGACTCGAAGAAATCGAAAAGGGATCTGACATGACCAATGTTGTCATCGCCTCCGCCGCCCGCACTGCCGTCGGCAGCTTCCTCGGCTCCTACGCCAACACCCCTGCCCATGACCTTGGCACCGTTGTTCTCAACGCTCTGGTCGAGCGTGCGGGCGTGGACAAATCCGAGGTCTCGGAAACCATCCTCGGCCAGGTTCTGACTGCAGGTCAGGGCCAGAACCCCGCCCGTCAGGCTCATATCAATGCGGGCTTCCCACAGGAAAGCGCGGCCTGGGGCATCAATCAGGTCTGCGGGTCCGGCCTGCGCGCCGTGGCGCTGGCCGCGCAGCACATCATGCTGGGCGACGCCTCGATCGTGGCCGCTGGCGGTCAGGAAAACATGTCTCTCTCGCCCCATTGCGCTGCGCTGCGGCAGGGTCAGAAAATGGGCGATATGAAATATATCGACACCATGATCCGCGACGGGCTTTGGGACGCATTCAACGGCTATCACATGGGCCAGACGGCGGAAAACGTTGCCGAACAGTGGCAGATCAGCCGCGACATGCAGGATGAGTTCGCTGTCGGAAGTCAGAACAAGGCCGAAGCTGCCCAGAAAGCGGGTAAATTCGCCGACGAGATTACCCCGGTGACCATCAAGACCCGCAAGGGCGACATCATCGTGGACAGCGACGAGTATATCCGCCACGGCGCCACCATGGAGGCCATGCAGAAGCTGCGCCCGGCCTTCACCAAGGACGGGTCCGTCACTGCCGCCAACGCCTCGGGTCTCAATGACGGCGCGGCCGGTGCCCTGTTGATGTCGGCGGACGAGGCCGAGAAGCGCGGGATCGAACCGCTGGCGCGGATCGCGTCCTACGCCACCGCCGGGCTTGACCCGCGGATCATGGGCGTCGGCCCGATCTACGCGTCCCGCAAGGCGCTCGACAAGGCAGGATGGAAGGTCGAGGACCTCGATCTTGTGGAAGCCAACGAAGCTTTCGCCGCGCAGGCCTGTGCCGTGAACAAGGACATGGGCTGGGATCCGGCCATCGTGAACGTGAACGGCGGCGCCATTGCCATCGGTCACCCGATCGGCGCCTCCGGTGCGCGCGTCCTGAACACGCTGCTCTTCGAGATGCAGCGCCGCAATGCCAAGAAGGGCCTCGCGACGCTGTGCATCGGCGGCGGCATGGGCGTGGCGCTCTGCGTCGAGCGTCCTTAAGCGTCAGGGGCCAGTGAAAACATAACAAGGGCGCCCGCAGAGGCGCCCTTCTTCTTCAGGGATCTTCGCAGCTGCGGCAAAACAACCGCGAAACAATATTGCGCAAGCCACAGCAAATGAATAACAGAGTTACCAACCGAACACACCAGATTGGAGAAGACCATGGCAAAAGTTGCACTCGTCACCGGCGGCACCCGCGGCATCGGGGAAGCCATTTCCAAGGCGCTCAAGGCCGAAGGCTACGAGGTCGCCGCCACCTATGCCGGCAATGACGAAAAGGCCGCCGCCTTCACCGCCGAAACCGGCATCAAAACCTACAAATGGGACGTGGCCGACTACGATTCGTCCGCCGCTGGCATCGCCCAGGTCGAGGCCGATCTTGGTCCCGTCGACGTGGTTGTCGCCAATGCCGGCATCACCTGGGACGGCTTCTTCCACAAGATGACGCCCGAGCAGTGGAACAAGGTCGTCGCCACCAACCTCACCGGTGTGTTCAACACCGTGCGTCCGGTGTGGCCCGGCATGCGGGACCGTGGCTTTGGCCGGGTCATCGTGATTTCGTCGATCAACGGTCAGAAGGGTCAGGCCGGTCAGGTGAACTACGCCGCGACCAAGGCGGGCGATCTGGGTATCGTCAAGTCGCTGGCCCAGGAAGGTGCCGCCAAGGGCATCACCGCAAACGCGATCTGCCCCGGCTATATCGGCACCGAAATGGTCCGCGCGATCCCGGAGAAGGTGCTGAACGAGCGTATCATCCCGCAGATCCCGGCAGGCCGTCTGGGGGAACCCGAGGAAATCGCGCGCTGCGTGGTCTTCCTGGCCTCCGACGATGCGGGCTTCATCAACGGGTCGACCATTTCGGCCAACGGCGCGCAGTTCTTCGTCTAAGCGCCGCAGCCTTGCAAAGCAGGCCCTTGCCCTTTGGGGCAGGGGCCTTTTTCATGCCACCGCCCGAGGAGGGCCGACAGGAGATCGCGGAAGGCAGCCCCGCGTGCTTCGTGGGCGGCGTCGATGCCATCGCGGATGGCCCTTTGTGTGGTTGCTTCGAACATCTTGCGGGTCCTCTTGGAAGAATTTTTTAACTGAATTCAATCTATGACTGATCAATTCCGCTAACAAACGAGACTTTACGGGTATTCAGGTAAGTTATATTTAACTGAAATGCCTGATCGCCTGCCCCCACTGACCGCCCTGCGCGCCTTCGAAGCCGCCGCCCGCCATCTGAGCTTCGCCAAGGCTGCGGAGGAATTGAACGTCACCCCCGCCGCGCTCAGTTTTCAGATCAAATCGTTGGAGGAACATCTGGGCGCCCCCCTGTTTCACCGCCTGAACCGCGCGGTAGAGCTCACGGAAGCGGGCCGACACCTTGCCCCCGGTGCGACAGAAGGGTTCGCAACACTTCGCGCCGCATGGCGGGCCACGCAGCGGCTGACCGATCAATCCAGCGTCACCATCACGGCGGGGCCAGCATTTACAGCCAAGTGGCTGGCGCCGCGCATGTTCCAGTTTGCCGAGGCGCATCCGGATATCGAGCTGCGCTTCACCGCCTCCCTCAAGCTGATGGACTTCAATCGCGATGAGGTAGATGTCGCCATACGGTTCGGAAAGGGCAGGGATGAGGGGCTGTACTCCACGCCGATCCTGCAGGATTGGGTGACTCCGATGATGTCACCTGAAATGGCCAAGCGCATACGCACACCCGAAGACCTGGTGAACGCGACCTTGCTTCACATGGATGATGTTACGGACCTGTCGTCCGACGCGAATTGGTCGGTCTGGTTTCGCGCCGCGGGATTGGGGGTGCCGGCGAAACGTGGGCTTCGGTTCAGCCATCCGGATCACGCCATTGGCGCCGCCGCCACCGGGGCGGGTGTCGTGCTTGGGCGGATCTGTCTTTCAGAGCGTGATTTGCGAGAGGGACGGCTGGTTGCGCCGTTTCCAATTGCCTTGACCACGGACTCTCATTTCCGGTTCCTGTGTCCGAAAGGATCGGAGGAAAGACCGCAGATCAAATCATTCCTGACGTGGGTTCTGGATCAGGCAAAGGATATGGACCGGTTTTCGGAGGGCCGGGTTCTGGTTAGGGCCGCGGATGTGCCGGGCTGACGCCGCACATCCGCTTTGGTCATGGGATCAGGCGTCGAGGCGCGCGATCTCTTCCTTGATGCGGAGCTTCTGCTTCTTCAGCTCCTGGATGTCGATGTCACTTGTGCCGGGGCTTCGTTGGTATTCTTCGACTTTGCGCGAGAGGGTCTCGTGTTTCTTCCTGAGTTCCTGAAGATGAGCGCCTACCGACATTCGATGTCCTCCTCTCTGATGTGTAACGTCCGTATGACAAGCCAAGCACAGGTCGCGATTCATGTCACGCAAAGCCTGCATGAAATTGTCGGAAACCTGCGGACACCCGCCGATCATACCCAGGGCAGAGGGGCGGCGTCGCGCAGGATGGACCGGGCGAGGGGCGTGAAATCGTCGCCATCTTCCCGGTGATCCGGCCCCGAATGCAGGACCAGCGGCGGCAGCAGGGTAAAGGGCGCGCGGCCCCCTTTGCGGGCTTTCACCAACACCCGCCCGGCGGCACGGCCTTCGCGGGCGGCCAGCGGGCGCAGGGTGATGGACCCAAGGCGCGGAGCCATGGAAGCCAGCATATCAGGCAACCGGTCAGCGGCCTGGATCATCGTCAGCCAGCCCTTTGGGGCCAGTCTGCGGGCCGCAACCTCGACCCACATTTCGAGTGGGGTTTCTTCGCGCAGGGCCGCCTCGCGTCCTGCATCTCGGGCAGAGGTGCCACCGCCCGCCGGATAATAGGGGGGGTTGGCGATGACATGATCAAAGCTGTCCTGCTTCAGATTGGCGGGAAGGTCGGTCAGGTCGGCAGTCACAATTCGCGCATTCGGGCCGAGGTTGCGGCGGGCGAGGTCGGCGTATTCCGATTGCCGTTCCACGCCGGTCAGGGTCAGGCCGGGAACGCGCGCAGACAGGCAGAGCGAAGCCACACCGGCTCCGCACCCAAGCTCCAGAACCGACTGCCCCGGCGTGGCCTCGACGACTGCGGCCAGCAACACGGGATCGGTTGCGGCGCGATAGCCGTGGCGCGGCTGCCATGCGGAAACGCGCCCGCCCAGAAAGGCATCATGGGTCAGTTCCGCCTCGGCGAACCCCATTCAGTCGCGCCCGGTCGGGATGCCATTGTCGCGGATCACCCGCTCGGCGGCAATCAGATCCTCGTCGCGCACCATCATCCGGCGCGGCAATACGCCGATGGAGCCTTCCAGCACGCTCATATGGACGTCCATAACGAACACCTCTATATCCTCGCCCGACAGAAGTGCCGAGGCAAAGGCGATGACGGTCGGATCGGTGCTGCGCAGAAGTTCTTTCATGGTAGGGCAGATAAGCCTACGACGCCCCAATGTCGAGAGAAGGAAGACCTCCGGATGACCCTCGCTGACGCCGCCACAAAACCGCATGACCGTTTGCGCGACTACCTGGCCGAGGATATGGCGGCGGTGAATGCCCTGATCCGCACACGGATGGCGTCCGATCATGCGCCCCGCATTCCCGAGGTGACGCAGCACCTGGTCGAGGCGGGCGGCAAGCGCATCCGCCCCCTGATGACGCTCGCAGCGGCGCGACTCTGCGGCTATGACGGAACCGATCACCAGAAGCTGGCGGCGACAGTGGAGTTCATCCACACCGCGACCCTGCTGCATGACGACGTGGTGGATGAAAGCGAACAGCGGCGCGGGCGGCCCACGGCGAACCTGCTTTGGGACAACAAATCCTCGGTGCTGGTGGGCGACTACCTGTTTTCGCGGTCCTTCCAGCTGATGGTGGAATGCGGGTCGCTGCGGGTGCTGGATATTCTGGCCAATGCTTCGGCGACCATTGCAGAGGGCGAAGTGCTGCAAATGACCGCCGCGCAGAACCTGTCCACGGGCGAGGACACGTACCGGCTGGTCATCCGGGGCAAAACGGCGGCGCTGTTCGAGGCGGCGACCGAGGTGGGCGGCGTCGTGGCTGGGGCGTCCGACGCGCAGGTGTCGGCTCTGGCGCGCTATGGCGATGCGCTCGGGATGAGTTTCCAGATCGTCGATGACCTGCTCGATTTCGGGGGCACATCTGGCGCGCTTGGCAAGAATGTCGGCGATGATTTCCGCGAACGGAAGCTGACCCTGCCTATGATCAAGGCGATTGCCAAGGCCGACACGGAAGAACGTGCCTTCTGGCAGCGGACGATTGAAAAGGGGCGTCAGGAAGAGGGCGACCTCGACACCGCCCTGACCCTGCTGCGCAAACATGGCACGCTGGAGGAGACGCGCGTCGAGGCGCTGCGCTACCGGGATGAGGCGAAAGCCGCCATCGCAGAGCTGCCCCCGCATCCGCTGCGCGACATGCTGGCCGATCTGGCGGATTTCGTGGTAGAGCGGGTCAGCTGAGCCCGTTCAGCCCGTCTGAATTGCGGTGTCCTGAACCCACCAGCCGGGCTGTGCGACGCTGATGGCACGCGCAGCTTCAGCGGCCTGACCTTCTGTTTCAAACAGCCCAAAACAGGTCGCGCCGGACCCGCTCATCCGGGCAAGCGCCGCGCCGGTATTTCGCAACAGGGTCAGGGCTTCGCCGATCTCAGGTGCCAGGGCGCGCGCGGGCGGCTCCAGATCGTTCCTCTGCCGCGACAGCCATTCCGTGAAACTGGCGAACCCGTCCCAATCGGGTGGGTCCATTGGCGCATTCTGCTTGCTCGTCAGACCGCGAAAGACCGCGCCTGTCGGGACAGCAACCCGCGGGTTGACAAGAACGGCGTGCAGGGAGGGTATCGGAGGAACCGGGGAAAGGACGTCACCAATCCCCGCCATGCGTTGCGGTGCGCGGGACAGGCAGACCGGCACATCGGCCCCGAGTGTCAGCACTGACGCGCTGTCGGGCAGCGGGCAGTTCCATAGCCGCGCCAGACCCCGCAAGGTGGCGGCCGCGTCTGCTGATCCCCCACCGATCCCGGCCGCGTGGGGCAGGTGTTTGTCGAGCGTAATCGCCGTCCCGCGCCCGGCCCCGAACAGGGCCGCTGCGCGCAGGATCAGGTTGTCCGGCCCGGTCGGTACACCCTCCGCCATCGGCCCCGTCACGGACAGGGACAGATCCGGGGCGGGGGCAAAATGCAACCGGTCTCCGACCCCCGCGAATACAACGAGCGAGTCGAGAAGGTGGTAGCCATCCGGCCTCTGCCCTGTCACATGAAGCGCAAGGTTGATCTTCGCCGGGGCGTCTTCGCAGATCACGGGTTGGTCTCGGCCTCTTGCGCCAGAACGGCATCCAGCCCCAGATCCAGTTTCAGCCGGATGCGGTCGGCTTCCTCCGGTTCCGGGTCGAAGGACAGGGCGCGGCTCCATTGGAACTCGGCTTCGCGGAAGCGTCCAACCATCCAGTAGACATCCCCCAGATGGTCGTTGACGATTGGATCGTTCGGCAGCAGCTCCACGGCGCGTTCCATGGGGGCGACGGCCTCTTCGAACCGGCCAAGACGGTAGAAGACCCAGCCAAGCGAGTCGACGATATAGCCGCTGTCGGGTCGCGCCGCGACGGCCCGCTCGATCATGTTGAGCGCTTCATCGAGATTGCGGTTCTGTTCGACCAGGGAATAGCCCAGATAGTTCAGCACATTCGGCTGTTCCGGCGACAATTCCAGCGCGGCACGGAAATCGGCCTCTGCTTCGTCCCACATGCCGCTGCGTTCATAGCTGATCGCACGGGCATAAAGCAGGAACCAATAGCGCTGCTGGTCAAGCTCAACCAGATTGACGGCGTCGCTATAGGCCTCGATCGCTTCCTCGAACCGTTCCTCGCGCCGCAATGCGTCGCCAAGCGCGGTGTGGACGGCGGCCAGGTTGTCATAGTCGCGCGCAAGGGCATGCAGAACCTCGATGGCGGCATCCTCGCGGCCCTGCTGGAACAGCGCCTCTGACCGGCCCATTTCGGCCTGCACGAAGAGCGGGCTTTCGCGTGGCACCATTTCATAGCTGTCTTCGGCCATTTCATATTGCTCTGCTTCCGACAGAATGTCGGCAGCAAGAATTGCCGAGTGGATATGGCCGGGGTCGACCGCATGTGCGGCGCGGGCATAGATCAGCGGCAGCGTGGTCCCGGCCTCGGTGCCAAGGGCGCGGGCGAGCGAGAAAAAGACCTCCGCCATGCCTTCAGCGGGTGTGATGATGAAATCATAGGGGCGGGTTGGGTTGGCTTCGATCTCGTCGCGAAGAACGAACAGGGTCTCGTCGGCGTTCTGGCTGAGCGCAAGGTTCAGCAGTTGCAGTGCGTCCTCGGTCCGGTCCAACTGCACGAGGATCTGTGCATGGGCCTGAACGCTTCGGGTGCTGAACTGCAGTGGCCCGTAGACCTCGCCGGACAGGATCGCATCCGCCCCCTCGAAATCCCCGACAGAGGCCCGTGCAAGCGCGTATTGATAGGGAACCAGTCCTGCCACGGGGCTGTTGCTGTCGATGATGGCCTCAAAGGTCGCGCTCGCGCGGCTCATGTCGCCTTCCGCAAGATAGAGCCACGCCTCCAGAAGCGGATCGACCAGGGGACCGGCCCCTGTCATCTCGACGGCGGCGGCGCTGGCCCCGGCCAGATCCCCTGCACGGATTCGCGCCACCTGCTCGATGAGGTTGGCGAAATCCCGGTCGAACGAGCCCTCGTCAACCCTGTTTGCGTAAGAAGCGGCCTGATCCCAGTCTCCGATCGCGGCAAGCGCCAGCATGGCATCGGCCAGAATTGCCTGGTTATCCGGGTCGGCGCGCAAGACGCGCTGGAACTGGATCGCGGCTTCCCTGTGGTCGCCCGACAGGGCCGCGCTGCGGGCGGCAAGGTAGGCACCGGCCAGTCCGGGTTCCAGGGCGACCGTGTTCTGGGCCATTGCTGGGGCAGAGAGGCCGAGACCAAGGATCAGCGCCACACGGGAAAGGGTTTGCATCGAATGCTCCTGCTCAATCTGGAACAGAGATTAGGTGCGCCATGCCCGGGAAGCAATGCGGGGCGCCCTATTGGACGCCCCGTTTTTTCGGTTCCTGTCAGGGAAGTGATCACATGTTGGGGTAATTCGGCCCGTCGCCGCCCTGTGGCGTGACCCAGTTGATGTTCTGGCTGGGGTCCTTGATGTCGCAGGTTTTGCAATGCACGCAGTTCTGGAAGTTGATCACGAATTCCGGCTTGCCGCCCTTCTCGACCACCTCGTAAACGCCCGCCGGGCAATAGCGCTGCGCCGGTTCCGCGTATTTCGCCAGGTTGACCGAGATCGGCACGCTGGCATCCTTGAGATGAAGGTGTGCCGGCTGGCTTTCCTCGTGATTGGTCATCGAGAAGCTGACATTGGTCAGCCGGTCGAAGCTGATCTTGCCATCGGGGCGAGGGTATTCAATGACCTTGTGCTTGCTGGCCTCCTCTGTGGCCTCGGCATCGGTCTTACCGTGCTTGAGCGTCCCGAAGAAGGAGAATCCGAAGAGGTTGTTGGTCCACATGTCGAGCCCGCCAAAGACGAGCGAGGCGGTCAGGCCCCACTTCGACCACATCGGCTTGACGTTTCGAACGCGCTTGAGGTCCTTGCCGATGGCACCATTGCGCACCTCGGTTTCGTAGCTGGTCAGTTCATCCGACGACCGACCGGCGCTGATCGCCTCATAGGCCGCTTCCGCCGCGGCCTTGCCCGAGAGCATGGCGTTGTGGTTGCCCTTGATGCGCGGCACGTTGACCATGCCGACCGAACAGCCAAGCAGAGCGCCGCCGGGGAAGACCATCTTCGGCATCGACTGATAGCCGCCCTCGGAAATGGCCCGCGCGCCATAGGCGATGCGCTTGCCGCCTTCCAGAAGGTCCGCAACCATCGGATGATGCTTGAAGCGCTGGAATTCCATGTAAGGAAAGAGGTGTGGGTTCTTGTAGTTCAGGTGCACCACGAAGCCCACATAGACCTGGTTGTTTTCTAGGTGGTAGATGAACGAGCCGCCACCCGCGTTCGATCCAAGAGGCCAGCCCATGGTGTGGGTCACCGTGCCCTCGCGGTGCTTGGCAGGGTCGATCTCCCAGATCTCTTTCATGCCGATGCCGAATTTCTGCGGCTCGTGCCCGTGGGACAGGTCGTATTTCGCGATGACCTCCTTGGCGAGCGACCCGCGCACGCCTTCGGAGAGGAACACGTATTTCCCGTGCAGCTCCATCCCCGGTTCGGTGTTCTCGCCGATGGTTCCATCAGCCTCCAGCCCGAAGACACCGGCCACGACGCCTTTGACCTCGCCATTCTCGCCATAGACGAGTTCCGAACAGGCCATGCCGGGGAAGATCTCGACGCCCATTTCCTCGGCCTGCTCGGCCATCCAGCGGCAGACATTGCCCATCGAGACGATGTAATTGCCGTGGTTGTTCATCAGCGGCGGCATCGGGAAGTTCGGCACGCGCAGCTGGCCTGCCGGTCCGAGGACGTAGAAGTTGTCTTCCTTGACGGGCGTGTTCAGCGGTGCGCCTTTTTCCTTCCAGTCGGGGATCAGAGCGTCCAGCCCGCAGGGGTCCAGCACCGCACCCGACAGGATATGCGCGCCCACCTCAGAGCCCTTTTCCAGCACGACGACGCTCAGGTCGGCATCGAGCTGCTTCAGACGGATCGCAGCCGACAGGCCAGCCGGCCCCGCCCCCACGATGACGACGTCATATTCCATCGACTCCCGTTCGATCTCTGACATTCCTGAATTCCCTCTGGTTCGGCGCCCCCAAGCGCCAAGAATTTCGGTTCGCGATGGGGTAACGCGGCCCGCCTTCCGCGTCAATTGCGACGCAACATCACTTTGCCTTTCGGCGTCGCAGGCTAACTATGTTTCGTCGCCCCTTGGCCATCTCTTGCAAAAAGGAGACCAACATGTCCCCGACCCGCTTGCTTTTCCTTGCTCTCGCGATTCTCGGAACGATCCTGCCGATGCGCTACTTCCTTGCCTGGTTCCAGGAAAACGGCTGGTCGATCATGGCGATGGTCGAGGCATGGCATGCCAATGCCGCAACCTCGGGGCTGGTCTGGGACCTGACCATTGCCGCGCTGTCCCTGACGATTTGGGTGCTGATCGAGACGGTGCAGCGGCGCAACTGGTGGGGGCTTGTGGCAATCCCCGCCACCTTCTGCATCGGTGTCAGCTGTGGCTTGCCGCTTTACCTGGCCTTGCGTCGCTAGCCCCGGATCAGGGTTGCCGGGCGCTGACGCCGTCTTCTGGGTCGCAGCACGCAAGATTCCCCGATCGGATTGCGCGTCCGGCCCATCACATGCGAGCCGGGAAAAGGCGCTTCGAAGCGCCTTCCCCGTGCGTCGTTCACAGCGTCAGGATTGTCGATCCGGTGGTTCTGCGCGCTTCCAATGTGCGGTGCGCCTCGCTCACATCTTCCAGAGGGAAGCGTTGGTCGATGCGGATCGTCACATCGCCCGCGACGACCTTCTCGAACAGTTCGGTTGCCATCTGCTGGCAGGTCGGTCCATCGGCGATATGGGTGAACAGGGTCGGGCGGGTGATCTTGAGCGATCCTTTCTGCCCGAGGATCCCCACCGAAAAGGGCGGCACCGGACCAGACGCATTGCCGAACGAGATCATCATCCCAAGCGGGCGCAAGCTGTCGAGAGAGCCCTCGAACGTATCTGCCCCCACGGCGTCCATCACCACATCGACGCCCGCCCCGCCCGTCAGCTCTTTCACCCGGGCGACCCAGTCCTCAGTGCGGTAGTTGATGCAGTCCGACGCACCATGATCCAGCGCCAGCTGACACTTTTCATCCGTCCCGGCGGTGCCGATCAGGCGGATGCCTTCGGACCGCGCCCATTGGCAGGCAATTAGTCCCACACCACCGGCCGCGGCATGGAACAGAACCGTATCGCCCGGCAGAATGGGTGTCGTGCGGCGGAAGAGATAGTTTACCGTCATCCCTTTCAGCATCATCGCCGCGCCTTCCTCGAAGGAAATAGCATCGGGCAGAGGGCAAACCTGCGCAGAGGGCATCACGCGGGCGTCGCAATAGGCGCCGGGGGGTGTTGCGGCATAAGCAGCGCGGTCACCGGGTTCGAGATGCGTCACACCCTCGCCCACGGCCTCGATCACGCCCGCCGCTTCCATGCCAAGCACATGGGGCAGGGTCATCGGGTAAAGCCCGGTGCGCTGGTAGACGTCGATGAAGTTCAGCCCCACGGCCTTGTGGCGGATCAGCACCTCGCCCGGTCCGGGCTGACCCAGCTCCACTTCGACCAGTTTGAACTGTTCGGGTCCGCCATGCTCTTCGATCACCATTGCCCTGACGGTCATCGCTCTTCCCTCCCGCGTATGAGACATCGTTGCGACAAGAGCTAGGCGTGCGCCGGTCACCTGTCGAGTAGCTCTTTGAATTATCGCCGCACAATGCTAGGGCGCGGGCGCAGATCGCAGCAAGGCCGGACCCCATGGACCATTTCCTCTATCGCAACGGCATCCTCCATGCCGAAGACGTGCCCCTGCCCGAGATCGCGGCAGCGGTCGGCACGCCCTTCTACGTCTATTCCACGGCCACGCTGACGCGGCATTACCAGCTGTTCAAGGACGCGCTGGACGGCGTGCCGAACATGGTCTGCTATGCGATGAAGGCCAATTCGAACCAGGCGGTGCTGAAGGTGCTGGCAGACCTGGGGGCCGGGATGGACGTGGTTTCGGGCGGCGAATACGCACGGGCGAAGGCGGCGGGCGTACCGGGAGATCGGATCGTTTTCTCGGGTGTTGGCAAAACGCGCGAGGAAATCCGCGCGGCGCTGGAAGGCGGCATTCGACAGTTCAATATCGAGAGCGAGCCGGAGATGCTGGTCATATCGGAGATTGCGAGCTCCATGGGTATCACCGCGCCGGTCACCATTCGCGTAAACCCGGATGTGGATGCGCGGACACACGAAAAGATCGCCACCGGTAAATCCGAGAACAAGTTCGGCATCCCCATTGCCCGCGCCCGCGAGGTCTATGCCCTGGCCGCCAGCCTGCCGGGGCTGGAGGTGATTGGCATCGACGTGCATATCGGCAGTCAGCTGGTGGAGCTGGAGCCGTTCGAGATGGCCTATCAGAAAGTCGCGGAATTGACCCGCGTGCTGCGTGCGGACGGCCACGACATCCGGCGGCTCGATCTTGGGGGTGGGCTTGGCATCCCCTATACCCGCTCTAACGAGGCCCCTCCCTTGCCGCTGGACTACGGCGCGCTGATCAAGCGCAGCGTGGAAGGGCTGGATGTAGAGGTCGAGATCGAGCCGGGCCGCCTGATTGCCGGGAATGCCGGGCTGCTGGTGACCTCGGTCATTTACCTCAAGGAAGGCGAGGGGCGGAATTTCCTCATCGTCGATGCAGCTATGAACGACCTGATCCGCCCGTCGATGTACGCGGCCTATCACGATATCGACCCGGTGGTGGAACCCGCGCCGGGTACGGAACGCCAGCCTTTCGACATTGTCGGCCCGGTCTGTGAAAGCGGTGATACCTTCGCCAAGGGTCGCGAGCTGACGCCGATGGGGACGGGCGACCTGATGGCCTTTCGGTCGGCGGGCGCCTATGGCGCGGTCATGTCGTCGGAATACAACACGCGGGCGCTGATCCCAGAGGTTTTGGTGAAGGATGATCAATTCGCCGTCATTCGGGCGCGTCCGACATTTGACGAGATGATAAATCGCGATATCGTTCCAAAGTGGCTCTAGTCCGCCCTGGCCCCTGAAAGGGGTGTAACCCGCGAAAGGTCGCATGACCGAACAGACCCCGATCACGCAGGCGGTAAAGGCCCGCCTGGCCTGGCCCCTCAGGCTGACCCGGCTTGGCATCGGGGCGGAACGCTTCGTGCGGGCCTTCTGGCCGGTCTGGACGATTCTGCTGGCCGTTGTGGCGGCGCTTGCTTTCGGTGCAGCGGATATTGTGCCACCCGCATGGCTGATCGGCGGCTTATCGCTGAGCGGTCTTGTGCTGCTGTGGATGCTGGTCAGGGGCGCGCGCGCGTTCAGGCTACCCTCTCGTGCCGAGGCGATGGACCGGTTGGATCAGACCATGCCGGGGCGTCCGCTGACGGCGCTTGCCGACCACGCCGCGATCGGGTCTGGCGACGCGCAATCCATGGTGGTCTGGCAGGCGCATCAGGCCCGCATGGCGGAACGCGCCGCCAATGCCCGTGCACCGGAGCCGGACCTGCATCTGAACGACCGCGACCCTTATGGCCTGCGCTTCATGGCAGCCACGGCTTTTGCGATGGCGCTCTTGTTCGGCACGCTCTGGCGGGTGGCGGATGTGGGCGACGCGATGGCCGGCGCGCCGCAATTGCCCGCGGACGGTGGCCCAAGCTGGGAAGGCTGGGTCGAACCGCCGCTTTATACCGGGCTGCCGTCGCTCTACCTCAATGACATCGTGGCCGAGGAATTCGAGGCCCCCATGGGGTCGCGCATTACGCTGCGGCTCTATGGCGATGCGGAGCAGATCGGTATCAACCAGAGCTTGCAGGTCGAGGTTTCCCCACCTGATCCAGCCAGCCTGTCGCGGCAGATCATAGTCGAACAGAGCGGCGAGCTGTCCGTCGGCGGCCCCAACCCGCGCAGCTGGCAGATCGTCATGCTGGCCGACCGCGCGCCGACTGTGCAGTTGGCAGAGCCTGTGCAGGGCGTGCCGCCAGGGGCCTTCCAGATGACCTATTCGGCCGAGGATGACTATGGCGTCCGCGGCGGGCAGGCAATCCTGACGCTGTGGCCAGAGGGAGCCGACCGCCGCTACGGGCTGACCGTCGATCCTGAGCCGCGCGAGGCCCTTGTGCTAGATCTGCCCTTGCCGTTCCGGGGCGGGCGCGAGGAGTTTTCCGAAGCGCTTATCGAAGACCTGTCTCAGCATCCTTTCGCCAACCTGCCCGTTCGGCTGGAACTGAACGTAGAGGATGACGCGGGCCAGATCGGACAGAGCATGGTGGAACTGGATCGGCTGCCGGGGCGTCGCTTCTTCGACCCGATTGCCAACGCACTGATCGAAATGCGCCGCGATTTGCTCTGGTCGCGGGAAAATGTGCCGAGGGTGGCGCAGCTTTTGCGGGCGATCACACATCGGCCCGAGGAGTTTTTCGACGATGAAGAGGTCTATCGGCAGGTGCGCTCGGTCATTCAGCGGCTGGAAGCGGCAGTAGACGGGATTTCCACCGAGACCCGCGACGAGGTGGCCCAGATCCTCTGGGATGCGGCGATAGCGCTGGAAGAGGGCGATCTGTCGGATGCCCTGGAGCGGCTGCGCCGCGCGCAGGACCGGCTTGCGGAGGCAATGCGGCAAGGGGCCAGCGACGAGGAGATTTCGCAGCTCATGCAGGAACTGCGCGAGGCGATGCAGGACTACATGCAGGAGCTTGCCGACAACATGGAACCGGGCGACGGCACCGACCAGCCCGACCAGTCTGGCGAGACCATGGAAATGTCCATGGGCGATCTGGAAGAGATGATGCGCCGGATCGAGGAACTGATGCAGCAGGGCCGTATGGCCGAGGCGCAGGAGATGCTGGATGCTCTGCGCCAGATGATGGAAAACATGCAGATGGCCGACGGGGGCGATGACCCCAACGGCCCGCGCAGCCCGGGTCAGCAGGCGATGGAAGGCTTGCAGGACACCCTGCGCGGTCAGCAGGGGCTGGCCGATGAGGCGTTCCGCGATCTGCAGGAAAGCTTCAACCCCAACAGCCCGCGCCCCGATCCGGGCGAAGAAGGGCAGGACGGCAACCAGCAAGGCGGCCAGCAGGGCGGTGAAAACGACGAGGGCAGCCTTGCCGAGCGTCAGCGCCAATTGCTGGAGCAGTTGCGCGATCAGGCCCAAAACCTGCCCGGACGCGGCACCGAGGACGGCGAGGAATCCTTGCAACAGCTCGAAGAGGCAGGTCGCGCCATGCGCGATGCCATCGAAGAACTGGAACGCGGTGATCTGGCCGAGGCGCTGGATAGCCAGTCAGAGGCGATGGAGGCCCTGCGTGAAGGCATGGAGTCGCTCAGCGAGGCACTGGCGGGGGATGAAGGTGACGATCCCGGTCAGGGGCAGGCCGATGGCAATATGCAGGCCAACCGTCCGCTGGAAGACCCGCTCGGGCGTCAGGCCGGAAATTCCGGCGCGTTTGGGTCGGATGAAAGCTTTGAACAGCGGGAAGAGGCCTTCCGTCGGGCGCGAGAATTGCTGGATGAAATCCGCCGCCGCTCAGCGGAGCAGGATCGCCCGGATCTGGAGCTGGACTATCTGCGCCGTCTTCTGGATCGGTTCGCAGCCCAGTAACCCGGCTTAGTTCCCTGCTGTGTCGGCCAACTGGCTGGCCAGCGACTGCACAAGATCATCCAACTGGAAGCGCAATTGATCGACCTGCTCCACATAGGGGGTCAGGACCGGTTCCGCCTGCGGCAGCGCTGCGGTGATCTCGGGTGCGAAGGCATAGGCCCCGATGGCGACAGCGGCCAGGATCAACACCAGCATGAACCCGGTGCGGAATCCCCTGCGGCGGCGCGGGCGCACATCCATCGAGTCTATGTCACTCGTGTCGCGGTCGCTGCTGCTGCGGTCGGTGGTGGCGCGCAGGGTGGAATTGATCTCTTCGATATCCGGCAGCAGGTCGCGCCGACCCTGACGTTCGGCCCGCCCGCTCTCTTCGGCGACCATCTCTCGGATCGCGGCGGCGTCTTCGTCGTCCTCGTGATCCGGGTCCGGCAGATCTGCCTCGGTCGCGCGTGTGGCCGGGGGCGGGCTGTCGAGCGCCATTTCCTCCTGCTCTTCCACCGGCGCGGCGGCGCGGCGCAGCTGTTCCTCGCGCTCACGCTCTTCGCGCAGGATGTCGCGTAGCGCCGGGTCCAGATCGCGCCGGGGGGCAGCAGCAGCGGCGGCAGGGGCCGTTTCGGGTTCTTCAACCCGCGCCCGGTTGCCGGGCTGGAACCAGGTGGTCGCACAGTTGGAGCATTGCACATCACGCCCCTCTGGCGGGACCAGAGAGTCATCCACCTCGTATCGGGCGCTGCAATTGGGGCATGTGAGACGCATGGTGTTCCTCGTTCCGTCGCCCGGAAGGCGGCATCCGCCCGACTCTAGCAACGGGCACCCGCCATTCCAAGCCATTGCATGGGGTTACGATTGCATGAAAGCCTCGGGTGAGGCATGACGGTCTCAGCACTGAGGGACGGAGCAGACCAGTGATCGAGTTGCAGGACGCCGCCTATGGTTACGGGGGCGGGTCACTATTGTCGGATATCAACCTGCGGCTTGCGCCGGGGTCTTTCCATTTTCTGACCGGCCCCTCGGGCGCGGGCAAGACGACATTCCTGAAACTCTGCTATGCCGATCTGCAAGCCACCTCCGGCCGCGTGACGCTGTTTGATCAGGACACCAGAGAGATGAGCCGGGATGAGATCGCGCATGCCCGCCAACGGATGGGCGTCGTGCATCAGGATTGCGAGTTTCTCGATCATCTGCCTCTGTCTGAAAACATCGCGCTCCCCCTCACCGTGACGGGGCGTGGCGGGGCAGAGCAGGACGGCAACCTGTCGGAACTGATGGGCTGGGTCGGCCTGTCGGCCCGCGCCGATGCCCTGCCGCCGGAACTGTCGGGCGGGGAAAGGCAGCGCGCGGCGCTGGCCCGTGCTGTGATCACCGACCCCGACGTGATACTTGCCGATGAACCGACGGGCAATATCGACTGGGAGATGTCGCTGCGCCTGCTGCAATTGCTGGTGGAACTGAACCGCATGGGCAAGACGGTGCTGATCGCCACCCATGACCTTGCCCTGATCCGCGCGGCCAAGGCGCAGGTCTCTGCCCGTGTGCTGCGCATTGCCGGCGGGCGGCTGCAATTGGCGGGGGCGGATCTATGAGCGCGCTGTCGGGCCTGCTGGATATTCTCAAGGGAGACGCACAGGCCGACCGCGTGGTGCCCCGGCGTGGCCATTCGGTGCGGCTGACGCTGTTCACCTCGGGGGCGATGGCCTTCCTTGCAGTCTTCGCGCTGGCCTTGTCGCTGGCATCTGGTCGCCTGGCAGACCGCTGGTCCGAAGCGCTGGCGCGCAGTTCCACCATCCGCATATCCGCCCCCGCCGCGCAGATGGAGGCACAGATCTGGGCGGTACTGGAGGTTCTGGAACAGACCCCCGGCGTCGCCTCGGCCCGCGCCTTGACCGAAGAGGAACAGCGCGACTTGCTGGAACCCTGGTTCGGCCCGGACCTGCCGCTGGAGGATTTACCGGTGCCCCGGCTGGTCGAGGTGATCGAAACCGAAGAGGGCTATGACCCGGACGGGCTGCGTCTGCGTCTGTCGGCAGAGGCCCCCGGCGCGGTGCTCGACGACCACACCCGATGGCGCAGACCGCTGGTGCGGGCGGCGGAACGGTTGCGGGCGCTTGGCTGGATATCGCTGGCGCTGATCCTGGGATCGGTCGCCGCCATGGTCACGCTGGCTGCGCAATCGGCTCTCGCTGCGAACGTCAAGGTGATCCGGGTGTTGCGGCTGGTGGGCGCGCGGGATCATTACATCGCGCGGGCTTTCGTGCGCCGTTTCACGCTGCGCGCCCTGACCGGGGCCGCCGTGGGCACCGCTTTGGGAATGCTTGCCATCGCCCTGCTGCCAAGCGCGCAGGAAGAGGGCGGGTTCCTGACCGGGCTCGGCTTTGCCGGGCTGCACTGGCTCTGGCCGCTGACCGTGCCGATCCTGTCCGCGGTCACCGCCTTCTGGGCGACCCGCGCTGCCGCCTTCAAAACCCTAAGGAGCCTGCCATGATCCAGTGGACCCGCTCGCTGATCTTCATCGGCCAGATGTACCTGATGATGTTCCTGATGGCGATCTTCTTCACCCCTTGGGCGATCGTTCAGCGCAGCGCGGCCTTCACGGCGGTTCACACATATTGCCGGTGGGTGCGCTGGACGGCGAGCTGGATGGTCGGGCTGAAATCCGAAATCCGGGGCACGCCGCCGACGGACGAGGTTCTGATCGCCGCCAAGCATCAGAGCTTCTTCGACATCATCCTGATCGTGTCCGCCGTGCCGCGCCCCAAATTCATCATGAAATCCGTCCTGCGCTTTGCGCCGATCCTGGGGTGGTATGCGTTGCGCATTGGCTGTGTTCCGGTGGATCGGGGCAAGCGCGCGCAGGCGATTCAGCAGATGGTTGAAGGTGTGAAATCGGGCGCACAGGAACCCGGTCAGCTGATTATCTATCCGCAAGGCACCCGCGTCGCACCGGGGGCGGACCGGCCCTACAAGATCGGGACGGGCATCCTCTATGAGCAAACCGGCCAGCCCTGTGTGCCCGCCGCCACCAATGTGGGCGTCTTCTGGCCGCGTCACGGCATCCTGCGCAAGCCCGGCCTCGCGGTGGTGGAGTTCCTGCCGGTGATAGAGCCCGGCATGGAAAAAGACGCCTTCATGGCCGAATTGAAAGAGGTGGTGGAAACCCATTCCGACCGGCTGATGGCCGAAGCCGGTTTCCACGCACCCTGATCTTATAGCAGAACGGCCTGCCCCGTCGCTGCCGATTGCTGCGCCGCCAGTCCCATGCGCACGGCCCAGGCCCCGTCGGACAGCGACACATGCGGTCGACCGCCGGTGCGTGCGGCTTCTGCAAAATACCTGTGCTGGTAATAGGTCGAGCCGTTATGGTCACCTGCCTCCAGCAATTCGGGATCGACCGGAATATCCAGCTCTCGCGGCCCTGCGGGATTACGCGGGCTGACGATCAGCTTAGGGACCGGCGGGGCGCCCAGATGCTCGGGCCAGAAACGGCCGGGGCCGGGAACCAGCGCCTCGATCTTGCCGGTGGGGCCGACGGCGGAAATCTCCTCCTGATAGCGGCTGCCCTCGGCGAACATACACAGTTCCAGCATCGCCCGCGCGCCATTGGCGAAATCGACGATGACATAGGCATTGTCCCAGATATCGGGCGTCTTCCCGTCATAGCGTTCGTCCAGATGGTTCACCGCCTGCCCACCCGAGGCCATCACGCGCACCGGGTCCGATTTCAGCAGCAAGCGCATCAGATCGAAGAAGTGGCAGCACTTTTCGACCAGAGTGCCGCCGGTCTGATGGTTGAAGCGGTTCCAGTCGCCCACCTTTTCCAGAAACGGAAACCGGTGTTCGCGGATGGTCAGCATGCGGATGCCGCCGGTGGCTTCCTCTGCCTGTTCCAGCAGGGCGGCAATGGGGGGCATGTAGCGATATTCCATCGCGACCCAGATGAGCTGCGGGTAAGTGGCCTGCAACCGCGCAATCCGGGCGGCGTCCGCAGGATCGGTATAGAGTGGCTTTTCCACGAGGATCGGCAAGGCGCGCAGGCGGGCGATCTCCTCCAGCTGTTCCACGTGCCGGAAGTTGGGCGAGGCGATGAGCAGCGCGTTCACCTCGTCCATCGCCAACAGGTCTGCGATGGTGTCCACGAAGCGCAGGCCCGGCACCAGTTTCGCCGCCGCATCGCGCATGCCGGGATCGGGTTCGTAGATCGCCACGACCTCGGCCCCGTCGATGAGCGCGATATTGCGGATATGTTCCTGGCCCATCATGCCGCAGCCGATGATGCCGTAACGCAGGGGAGAGTTCATGGATTACCTCATGCGGGCGACGTAGCGCGCCACGTTGCTGTCGAACCAGTTGCGGGAAACCTCGGCGATGCTGCCATCGCGCGCGCGGCTCTGGCGTTCCACCAGCCCGCAGGGCGCGCCGGGGCGTTGGCCGAATTCGTCAGGGGCCCAATCGGGGCAGGGGGCGACGCCGACCTGATCTTCGTAACCGGTGATCCAGAGGTCGAGCGTTTCGCGGTAGTACATATAAAGCGAGTGCAGCAGGTCATCGGGCGCGAGCCGGTCCGCATAGCTGGCATCGAGCCAGATTTCCTCGACCGCCGCCGGTTTGCCACCAAGGAATCGCATCCGCCGAATCCTGTGCGCCTCGATTGATGCACCGAAAGCGGGCAGGTCGGCGGGCTTTTCCATCCGCGTCACATCGAGCACCTGTGCCGTAGGCAAGCCGCCGCCGCCGACCAGTTCCAGCCGGAAAAGGGCATAGATGCCTTCGGGCGTTGCCTTCGATCTTATATAATTACCGGACCCCTGCCGCCGCTCCAGCAGCCCCCGATTTTCCAGCTCCGATAAAGCTTTCCTGAGGGTTCCGACCGAGGTGTCCAGCGACTTTGCCATCTCTCGCTCGGGCGGCAGACGACTGCCATCCAATAGCCGTCCCGCCGTGATGTCGCGGATCAGCATCTCGCTGATTTGCAGGTAGATCGGCAGGGCGCCGCCGGGTTGGCTGGGGGGCATGGAAAGCACCAGAAGCAGAATTGATACATTATTGATCTACTCATTGGCGAATGCTACGCAAGAAGAAAATGATGTATCCGGGAGGAATGTTTTCATGACCGTGGTCCCCGTCACGTCAGCCGATCTCGATGCCGCCGAGGTATCGTGGTTCGCGGCGCTCTGTTCCGACGACTACCAGTTCCTGGGCGTGCCCGATGGCGACCTGCGATCGAGCTGGGAGCATTGTTCCGGCATCCTGCGAGAGGCCGAGCGCCAGGGCTTTCGCAACATCCTCTGCCCGTCCTCCTACCAGGTGGGTCAGGACACGCTATCTTTCGTGGCGGGCTGCGCGCCGATTACCGACCGCATCAACATGCTGGCCGCCGTGCGCTGTGGCGAGATGCAGCCGATCATGCTGGCGCGCACCATCGCGACGCTCGACCACATGCTGAAGGGGCGGCTGACGGTCAACATCATCAGTTCGGACTTCCCGGGCGAAGTGGCGGACAGCAAGCTGCGCTATCAGCGGTCGCGCGAGGTGGTCGAAATCCTGAAACAGGCCTGGACGCAGGACGAGATCAATCACGAGGGCGAGGTCTACAGCTTCAAGGGCCTCACCACCGACCCCGCGAAGCCCTACCAGACCGGCGGCCCGCTGCTCTACTTCGGCGGCTATTCCCCCGACGCGCTGGAGCTTTGCGGCCAGCATTGCGACGTCTACCTGATGTGGCCCGAACCGCAGGAGCAACTGGCCGAACGGATGAAGGCCGTGAACGCGGTCGCGGAACGCTATGGCCGGACGCTGGATTATGGCCTGCGGGTTCACATGATCGTGCGGGATACCGAGGCCGAGGCGCGGGAATACGCCGATTACATCGTGTCCAAGCTCGATGACGAATATGGCAAACTGATCCGTGACCGGGCGCATGATTCCATTTCGCTCGGCGTGGCGCATCAGGCCAAGGCGCGGGAGCTTGCCGACAAGTTCGGCTATGTGGAGCCCAACCTGTGGACCGGCGTCGGCCGGGCGCGGTCGGGCTGCGGGGCGGCCTTGGTCGGGTCCGTCGATCAGGTCCTGACCAAGATCGAGGAGTACAAGAAGATGGGCATGCGCGCCTTCATCTTCTCGGGCTACCCGCATCTGGAGGAATGCAGGATCTTCGGCGAAAAGGTCATGCCGCATCTGACGACATGCTCGCTGCCGCAGGAATATGGCCGCGTACCCAGTGAAACACCGATGACGCCACTTGGCGCGGGAGAGCGCAAATGACCGAACGACTAAGCCTGTCCGGCCAGCTGGAGATCAGCCGCCTTGTCTATGGCATGTGGCGCGTGGCCGATGATGCCGATACTTCGCCCGCCCATGTGCAGGCCAAGATCGAGGCCTGCCTTGCGCAGGGCATCACCACGATGGATCAGGCCGATATCTATGGCGACTATGGCGCTGAAGAGGTGATGGGGGCGGCGCTGAAGGCGGCGCCTGCGCTGCGCGACAAGATCGAGATCGTCACCAAATGCGATATCGTCGCCCCGATCGGAAAGTACTCGGAAAAGCGGGTGAAGTACTACGACACCTCCGCCGCCCATATCACCGCGTCGGTCGAGGCGTCGCTGACCAACATGGCCACCGACCGGATCGACCTTCTGTTGATCCACCGGCCCGATCCGCTGATGGACCATCATGAGACCGGGGCTGCGCTGGATGCTCTGGTCGCTTCTGGCAAGGTCCGGGCCGTGGGCGTGTCGAACTTCAAACTCAATGACTGGACGCTGCTGCAATCGGCCATGACAACACCGCTCTGCACCAATCAGGTGGAGGCGAGCGTTCTGCATTTCGCCCCCTTCATAGACGGCGATATCGCCTGGATGCAGGAACGCGGCATTCGCCCGATGGCATGGTCGCCCCTTGGCGGCGGGCGCCTGTTCGGTGAAGAGGGCGCTGCCGTGCGCGCGGTGCTGGATCGGATCGCAGGCGAACAGGGCGTCGATGCAACCGCGGTGGCCGTGGCGTGGCTGCTGGCGCATCCGGCCAAGCTTGCGCCGGTCATGGGCACCAACAACCTGGACCGCATCCGCGCGATTTCCGATGCGGCGCGGGTCGAACTGGACCGCGAAACCTGGTTCGAGATCCTGACCGCAGCCTGGGGGAGGGAGGTGCCATGACCATGCAGGACGGCATGAGCCATTTCAGCCCCGGCCCCGATATGGGGCGCGAGTTGCGCAGCGCCCTTGCGCGGTTCGGAACCGGCGTGACCATTGTCACGACGTCCACGGATGCGGGTCCGGTGGGGATCACGGCCAACAGCTTCTCATCCGTGTCGCTCGATCCGCCATTGGTTTTGTGGTCGGCCTCCCGCGCGTCGCGGCGCTATCCGGCCTTTCGGGAAACCGAACACATGGCGATCCACGTTCTGGCGGAAAACCAGATGGATCTGTGCCGGGCCTTTTCGGCCTCGGCGCATGCGTTCGATCAGGTGGATTGGCGTGAAAGCGAACGCGGGGTGCCCTTGTTGCAGGGCTGCCTCGCCCGGTTCGAGTGCGAGCGCTATGCGGAATACGATGGCGGCGACCATGCGATCCTTGTGGGTCGGGTGCTGAAAGCCTCGGTCCGTCAGGGTCTGCCGCTTCTGTTTTACGGCGGGCAGTTCGGCCAGTTCGCGGTTGGCGCATGACAGGCGCGGCCCTGCGTGATCGGCTGGCAGGGCTGCTTGGGGCGGGGTTTCCCGGGCTGAATTTCCGCAAGGTCACAGTGCAAGGCCGCAGGCAGTTCGGGGACTGGGTGCTGGACGACCTGCTGTTCGAGACGGCGGGGGGCGTGCCGATCCCCGCCCTATTCCTGCGTCCGCCAGACGGCCAGGCACCGGTCCCGGCCCTGGTCTACTGTCATGCCCATGGCAATCGCTACACCATGGGGCGGGCGGAATTGATCGAAGGCCGGCCGTCGCTTCAAGGCCCCTACGCCGCCGATCTTGCGGCGCTTGGGGTGGCGGCGCTGTGCATGGACATGCCCTGTTTCGGGACGCGGCAACTGCCCGGGGAATCCGCCCGTGCCAAAGCGGCACTATGGCGGGGGGAAACGCTGTTCGGGCAGATGCTGGCGGAGCAGTTGGCGGGGCTGAGCTTTCTTGCCGATCATCGGGTGGTGGATCGCAACAGGCTCGGGGCGCTTGGCTTTTCCATGGGTAGCACGCTGGCCTGGTGGCTGGCGGCGATGGATGAACGGGTGCGCGCGGCCTCGGCGCTGTGTTCCTTTGCCGATCTGGAAACGCTGGTGGATCGGGAGGAGCATGACGGCCATGGCACTTACATGACCGTTCCGGGCCTGCTGCCGGTTGCGCGCAGCGGACAGATTGCCGGACTGGCCGCGCCGCGTGCCTTGCAGGTCTGCGTGGGGCTGAAGGACTGGTCTACGCCGGAAGGAGCCTTCAACCGGGGACGGCAGGATCTGGAAGCGGCCTATGGTGACAGGCAGGGGCTGGAGTTTCACATCGAGCCGGATGCGGCGCATGAAGAAACCCCGGCGATGCGCGCGGCTGTGTTGCGGTTTCTGGAGCGGCAGCTTGTCGACGGGCGAGGCTGAGACAGCTAGTCGTCGGACAGGTCGAAAAAATCCCGGTTGGCCTCGATCATCCCGGAAAGCGTGGACAGCACGTTGCGAAGATGGCGCCGCATACGGTCAAGTGCCTGGCCGGAATAGGCATTGCGCACCGCGTCAAGTATGCCTTCATGTTCGGATAGCAGGCGCGACATATGCGCGGCGTCGTTCAGCGCCAGCACACGAAGCCGGTCAAGCGCCGCCTTTTCCCGGATCAGCAGCCCGCTTATGCGCTCAAAACCCGTGGCCTCGGCCAGCATGGCGTGAAACCGATCATCCAATGTCTGAAAGGTCAGCTTGTCATCGGCCCTCACCGCCGCGCGTTGTTGGGCAAGGTTGTCGTCCAGCGCAGCAAGCGCCCTTTCCGAGATGCCCTCGGAACACAAACGGTCGACCACCGCCACTTCCAGGGCTTCGCGCAGGAACTGGGCGCCCCTGATCTGATGTTCGGACAGCTTGGAAACATAGGTGCCACGGCTTGGCCAGGTGACGACAAGCCCGTCATCGCGCAGTTGCGCAAAGGCTTCTCGCACGGGCGTGCGGCTGGCCCCAAACAACTGGCCAACCTCGTTTTCCGAGATCATTGCCCCCGGCGCGATCTGCATGTTCAGAACAGCAGATTTCAGGGCAGAAGCGATCTGCTCGGCCGCCGGGCGTGACAGGTCCAGGGACGCCACAGGCAGGGAAGATGCATCTATGGCGGCCGATTTCCGTTTCAATACTCGCTCTCCATTCGTGCGGGCTTTGGACCAGTATACCGGTATGTAAAGTCATTGACAACCGGGTTCCACCTATGACTATCTGCCCGGGCTGTGTATCGAAAGGGTCACTTCAATGCTGAGTGCATCGCCGAAACGCGTGGTTCTGATCGGTGCGGGAATGGTGGCGCGAACCCATGTTGCAGCCTGCGCCGATGCCGCTGGCGTGTCTCTCTATGGGGTACAATCCCGAACTTTGGAAAAGGCCCGGGATCTGGCAGAAATGGCGCAATCGCGGGTTGGCCACCCCGTCCGGGTGTTCCATGATCTTGGCACGGTTGCAGCGGATCCGGACGTCGATTTTGCAATTGTCCTGACGCCGCCCAATGCCCGTGCAGACATCATTCGCCCGCTGGCCGAGGCGGGCAAGCATATCCTGCTTGAAAAGCCCATGGGCCGGAATGCGGACGAAGCACGGGAGGTCGTGACGATCTGCCGTGACGCGGGTGTGTCGCTTGGCGTGGTGTTCCAGCATCGCATGAGAGAGGCGTCGCGCAAGGCCGCGCAGATGATCGCCGCGAATGATCTGGGTGCGCTCGGTCTGGTCGAGGTTTCGGTGCCGTGGTGGCGTGAGCAAAGCTATTATGACGAACCCGGTCGGGGCACCTATGCCCGTGATGGCGGCGGCGTCTTGATCAGCCAGGCGATTCACACGATCGACCTGGCTTTGTGGCTGGCCGGTCCGGTTGCATCGGTGCGAGCAATGGCCGCCACGACCAGATTCCACCGGATGGAGTCCGAGGATTTCGTCGTCGCCGGGCTGGAATTCGAAAGCGGGGCTGTCGGGTCGCTCGTTGCCAGCACGGCCAGTTTCCCCGGCGGCGCCGAATCCATCACGCTGCATTTCGACCGGGCCAGCCTGCACCTTGAATCCGGGGAATTGCACGTGCGCTGGAGAGACGGTCGCTCCGTCGTGTTAGGCGCGGCAGGCGGCACAGGGGGTGGGGCCGATCCCATGGCCTTTACCCACGAATGGCATCAGGGCGTGATCGAGGATTTCGCCGCTGCCCTGACCTCGGGCCAGCCTCCTGCCATCACAGGCGAGGACGCGCTCGCTGCCCATGATCTTATCGATGCAATCACCACATCCGCGAGAACCGGCGGAGTAACGGAGTTGACCACATGACCGCCCTACGCTTTGCCGCCATTGGCATCGACCACCGCCATATCTACGGGATGGCCGCGAACATGATCGCCGCAGGGGCCGAGTTCGCCGGGTGGTGGACCGAGGGTCACCCGGGCACCGAGGCGGGCTTTGTCGAACGTTTTGCCGATGTCCCCCGCGCAGACAGTGTCCAGGCCCTGCTGGACGATCCGTCGATCAACCTGATCCTGCTGTCCGGCATTCCGCGTGACCGCGCGAAAATGGCCATTCGCGCGATGCAGGCGGGCAAGGACGTGCTGACCGACAAGCCCGGTTGTACCACGATGGATCAACTGGACGCGATCAAGGCGACCGTCGCGGAAACCGGACGGATCTGGTCCATTGATTTTTCGGAACGCTTCGAGGTTCCGGCTGTCACCCGTGCGGCTGAGCTGGTGGCTGAGGGTGCCATCGGGCGTGTCATCCAGACCTTGGGGATCGGGCCGCATCGGTTGAACCGCGACACGCGGCCGGACTGGTTTTTCGACCGAGAGGCCTACGGCGGGATCATCACCGATATCGCCAGCCACCAGATCGACCAGTTCCTGTATTTCACCGGGTCGACCGATGCCGAGATCACTCTGGCCAGCGTTGCCAACTATGCCAACCCGAACGATCCGGGCCTGCAGGATTTCGCTGAACTCGCCCTGCGCAGCGACCAGGGTCATGGATATATCCGCGTGGATTGGTACACGCCCGACGCCCTGCCCACATGGGGCGATGGACGACTGACCATTCTCGGGACAGAGGGCTATATCGAGCTGCGCAAATACGTGGATGTCGGCAGCGACGGGACGGATCACCTGATCCTCGTGAACGGAGACCGGTGCGAAAAGATTGATGCATCCGGGGCGGACCTGCCCTTCTTTTCGCGGTTCGTGGCCGATCTGCGCGACCGGACGGAAACGGCGATGGCGCAGACCCATGCGTTCAAGGTTTGTGAACTGGCACTCAGGGCGCAGGCCATGGCCGAAGCCAACCGATGATCCGCATCGCGATCATCGGCGCGGGCATCGGGGCCGAACACCTCTCGGGTTACCGCGCATTGCCAGACCGGTTTCAGGTGGCCATCCTGTGCGATCTGGACACCGCGCGGGCAACGGCAGCAACCGGGGGCGATCCGGCGATTTCGGTTACCGGAGATCTGGAGGCCGTCCTGGCCGATCCGTCGGTTGACCTGATCGACATCTGTCTGCCGCCGCAGCTTCATTTCCCGATTGCCGTTCAGTGCCTTGAGGCAGGCAAGCATGTGATCTGCGAAAAGCCGATTGTCCGGTCTCTGGATGAGGCCGACCGGCTGGCGGCGGTTGCGAAGGCCCGCGGCAAGTCGATGTTCCCGGTGTTCCAGTATCGCTATGGCCGCGCCATGGCGCAGCTACAGGCGCTTGAAGCGGCAGGTCTGGCGGGCAAGCCTTATGTGGCCAGCCTTGAGACGCATTGGAACCGTGATGCAGCGTACTATGCCGTTCCATGGCGCGGGACTTGGGCCGGGGAATCCGGTGGCGCGCTGTTGGGCCACGCGATCCATGCTCATGACTTGCTGTGCAAGGTGTTCGGTCCGGTTGCCGAGGTCACGGCGCTGACGGATACCCGCGTGAACGAGATCGAGACGGAAGACTGTGCCGCTCTGGCGTTTCGGATGCAGAATGGGGCGCTGGCGACCAGTTCGGTCACGCTTGGTGCCGGGAACGACACCACCCGCCTCCGTTTCTGTTTCGAGGGCGTCACTGCCGAAAGCGGTTCAGCCCCCTACAGCCCGGCACAGGACGAATGGCGGTTCATCGCGCGCGCGCCCGTCGCACAGGCAGAGGTCGATTCCATTGTGCAACAGGTTTCGCATGGCCATGCGGGGTTTGCCGGATATCTTGACGCGGTCGCAGATGCGTTGGCGGGCCAGGGCGGCATGGAAGTCACCCTCGAAGATGGGCGGAGGTCAATTGAACTGGTCACCGCCATCTATCGCTCAGCAAGAGAGGGCGGGCCGATAAAGCTGCCGCTTTCGAGCGGTTCCCCTTGTTACACGGGATGGATGCCGGAAAGTCGCTGATGTCCTGACATGGCAGGGCGAGCCATCGGGGAAAGCCTGTGCCGGGAGGCGTGATCGGGGGCAGTAATTGCGACTGACGCTGTCCTCTGACCTTGATTGGAGCCTTGTAAAAAAGGTTTGCGTGGGGATGAGTAATAATACTAGTATACCGGTATGAGGGCTTGGGAGAAGGACTAGATGCGGCGAACTTGGAGATGGTTTGGCCCACACGACAAGGTTTCCTTGGCCGATGCGATGCAAGCGGGTGCCGAAGGTATCGTTTCGGCCTTGCATCATGTCCCGCCCGGTTTGCCGTGGACAGTTGAGGATATCCGAGAAAGGCAAAGCCAAATCGAGGACGGGTCCAACGGCGCACTGGCGTGGGATGTTGTCGAAAGCCTCCCGGTTTCCGAGGCCATAAAGACCAAATCGCCGGATTGGGATGCCCACATTGCCGCCTATCGCGCGTCGATCGAGGCACTGGCGGCCAGCGGGATCGAGACGATCTGCTACAATTTCATGCCAGTCCTGGACTGGACCCGCACCGAGCTTCGTGCGCCGTTGCCGTCAGGTGGCACCGCGATGCGGTTCGATCTGGCCACGTTCGCGGCGTTTGACATTCACATTCTGGCCCGTCCCGGTGCCAAGGAGGCATATGCCCCCGAGATCGTTCAGGCGGCTGCCGCAGTCGCGGCCGGAATGGACGACGGAACCAAGGCCGCGCTCAGCCAGGCGGTCGTCTCGGGCCTTCCGGGGGCCGCCGAGCACTGGACGCTGGAAGACGTGCGTGCCGCGGTTCAGACCTACGCCGCGTTGTCGCCCGACGTTCTGCGCCAGACCCATGTCGATTTCCTGTCCGAGGTCGTTCCATTGGCCGAACGGCTCGGGGTGCGCCTGTGCTGTCACCCCGATGATCCGCCCTTTTCCCTGTTGGGACTGCCGCGCACAATGTCCACGCTAGAGGATTACGAGGCCGTTCTTGGCGCTGTTGACAGCCCTGCCTTCGGGGCGACGTTCTGCACCGGATCTCTTGGCGCGCGTTCGGACAATGATTGCGTGGCGATGGCCCGGGCGCTCGCGCCCAGAATACACTTCGTTCACCTGCGCAACGTCACCCGTGACTCGGAGGGAGCACCGTGTAGCTTCATGGAATCAGAGCATCTGTGCGGTGATGTGGACATGGTCGGCGTGATCGACGTGATCCTGACCGAGGAAGCGCGGCGGCGCGCGGAGGGGCGCGCGGATGCAGAGATACCGATGAGACCGGATCACGGTCAGGACATACTGACCGATATCGGGGCGGGCGCGCAGCCGGGTTATCCGGCCGTTGGACGCCTGAAAGGCATGGCAGAGTTGCGCGGTGTGATGGCGGCCTTGTCGCGACGACCAGCGTGAAACGCAGGACACGTAGAGCAGGACAACAACCAAAGTACGATCAACCATCCTAGGGAGGAAACAATGAGAAGATCACTGAAACTTATGGCGGCAAGCTCGCTCTTTGCGCTTGTTGCAGGGGCGGCGTCGGCTCAGACCGAGCTGCGCATGATGTGGTATAACGACGGCATCGAGGGAGAGGTCATGCAGTCGATCCTCGACCGGTTCGAGGAAGCCCATCCCGAGATCAGCGTCACGCTTGACGTGGTGCCCTATCAGGCGGTTCTGGAATCGCTGCCGATTCAGCTGGCGGCGGGCAACGGCCCCGACATCGCCCGCGTGACCGATCTTGGCGGGCTGTCAGAGTACTATCTCGACCTGCGGCCCTACGTTCAGGACCCGGAATACTGGGAAACCAATTTCGGCCCGTTCCTTGACTGGCTTGACCCCGATGGCGACGCGATCAACGGCTTCATGACGCAGCTGACCGTGACCGGGCCTTACGTGAACCGGACCCTGTTCGAACAGGCCGGTGTCGACCTGCCGGGCGACGGCGCGACCTGGGAAGACTGGGCCGCTGCGGTGAACGAAGTGGCCGGAGCGCTCGACATTCCGATCCCGATGGCGTGGGACCGGTCCGGGCACCGTGTTGCGGGACCTGCCATCGCGCAGGGCGCCCAGATGTTCGACGCGGATGGCAACCCGGCGCTTGTCGATGAGGGTCTCCAGCGCATGGCGCAGCTTCTCTATGATTGGCACCAGGACGGCACCATGTCGCTGGAGCTTTGGGGCTCGGTCTCCGGGTCGTCCTACCTTGGCGCGAACGAGGATTTCGCCAACGCCAACGTCGTGATGTACATGTCCGGTTCCTGGCAGATCCCGCAGTTTGCATCCACCATCGGTGATGCGTTCGACTGGTGGGCCGTGCCCGCGCCTTGTGGTCCGGCAGCCTGTACCGGGATGCCCGGTGGTGCCGCGCTGGCCGCGATCGGCGATACGGAACACCCGGAAGAGGTTGGCATCCTGATGGACTACCTCGCGCAGGAAGAGGTGCTGGCCGAGTTCTATGGCCGGACGCTGTTCATTCCGGGTCACCTCGGCCTTGCCTCGAGCGGGATCGACTTCGACACGGATGATCCGCGTGCAGCCCATGCGCTGGCAACCTTCGCCGGGGCAGTTCCGAGCATCTCTCCGGTGGCGTTCGCCCTTCAGGGCTACCCGTCAAACCGCGTGATGTTCAACGCTCTGATCTCTCGTCTGAACGAGGCCATCGTGGGTGAACTGACCCTCGATGAAGCCTATGCGCGGATGGAAGAAGACATCGCGAACCAGCTGGCCGAAAGCGACCGCTGAGGCGTCTGACCCGATGATCGGCCGGCCCTGCCTGACTGGTGGGGCCGGTCACCCCCTGAAGAGAATGGAAGCTTCCCATGGCCCATGCGGATGACAAGGCGACCGGGATCGGCGATGTGCTGCAAAACGTGGTGGCATGGCCCATCCGCATCCTGTTCAAGCTGATCGACTATCCCGTCACGGCAATTCAGAACGTGATTGGCATCCGGCGCATGCCGTGGCTCTTCCTTCTGCCGAACCTCGCCTTCTTCGGCATGTTCGTGATCATTCCGCTGTTCATGAACTTCGCCTATTCGCTGACCGGCGGGACCGAGCTGTTCATCAGCGAACGCCCCTATACCGGAGGTGAACAGTACGGGTTCCTCTTCGATTGCGACAACTATGCCGATCCGATCAGTTGCCGAGAGGACAGATTCTGGAAAGGCATCTTCAACACCGCGGTGTTCATCTTCTTCCAGGTCTCGTTCATGGTGCTGTTCTCATTGATCACGGCACTGGTCCTGAACCGAGAGATCCGCGGGCGGGGCTTCTGGCGCGCAGTGTTCTTTTTCCCGGTGCTGCTGTCGCCGGTGGTCGTTGCGCTGATCTGGAAATGGATCCTGCTGCGCGATGGCATCCTGAACGCATTCCTGATCTCGATCGGGCTGGACCGCATCCTGTTCTTCGTCAGTCCGGAATGGGCGATGTTCTGGGCCGTGTTCGTGTCGATCTGGGCGCATATGGGCTTCTACACGCTGATCCTGCTGGCCGGCCTTCAGGCGATCCAGCCCGATCTATACGAGGCCGCCGAGATGGACGGCACCAGCAAGGAACGCGTCTTCTTCCGCATCACCCTGCCGCTTCTGTGGCCCAATATGCTCGTTGTCATCGTGCTGGCGCTGATCAAGGGCGTGCAGGTCTTCGATGAGGTCTACGTGCTGACCGGCGGCGGTCCCGGCACCGCGACGCAGTTCATCGTGCAATACATCTACAACACCGCCTTCACCAACCAGGTGCAGAATTTCGGCCTCGCCTCCGCCGCGTCGATGGTTCTGGGTGTGGTGCTGTTCGTCCTGACGCTGACACAACTGGCCGCAACCCGGAGACGCGACAATGACTGATGCGACGCAATCCCCCCGCTCGGTCAAGACCCTCCTTGCTGCCCGTCGCGGGCGCGGCAAGATGCACTGGACCGATGTCTTTACCTATTGCTACCTCGGCTTCGGACTGTTTCTGATGTTCGCGCCGGTGGTGTGGCTGGTCCTGTCTTCCTTCAAGACCCCGGCGGGCTTGCAGGAATTTCCGCCGACCTTCCTGCCGCTCGGGCAGATCTCGGTTGAGGTTGAAGGCTATGACGAGCCGCTGCTCTTGTTCGACGTGACGATGGAGGATGGCAGCGTCCAGCAACTGGCCCAAGTGCGGCGGATCGGGATCATGGCGCAGATGGTAGACCCGGAAAACCCCGGCGAACGCCTGCAAATCCCGATCGCGACGCGCGAACCCGTGCGAGAGATGCGCATGGCGTGGGAGAACTACCGCGACCCGCTGGAGCGTTTCAATTTCATGCGCTACCTGTGGAATTCCGTGATCGTGACTGCGGCGGCCACCATGGTCACGCTGCTGATCAACTCCATGGCGGCCTATGGCCTGTCGATCTACGAATTCCGGGGGCGCAATGCGATCATGCTGTTCGTGATCGGCACGCTGATGATCCCGATCACGGTGATCCTCGTCCCGGTTTACCTCGTGGTCACGAACCTTGGCATGATCAACTCGCTTTGGGCGGTCATCCTGCCCGGCGCGGCGACGCCAACGGGGGTCTTCCTGCTGCGCCAGTACATGCTGACGATCCCACGTGATCTGATCGAGGCAGCGCGGATGGACAAGGCATCCGAATGGCAGATCTACTGGCGCGTGGTGATGCCCTTGGCGATGCCTGCCGTGGCGGTGCTGGCGATCTTCTCGATCATGTGGCGCTGGAACGAATTCCTCTGGCCGCTGATCGTGCTGAACCGGTCCGAGGTCTACACGCTGCAAGTCGGGCTCAACGCCTTCCAGGGGGAGTTGGACGTTCAGTGGCACTATATCCTTGCCATGACCGTCGTCACCCTGATCCCAGTCGTGATTGTCTTCGCCTTCCTGCAACGCTTCATCACAACCGGCATTGCCTCTTCAGGGATGAAATGATGAGTGACGCGCCGCTTATCTTCATGGATCCGTTCCCGCGGAATGAGGCCATGGTCTACACTCCCGACTGCGCGGAGGCATTGGCCGGGATGGGCCGGGTCGTTGCCCATTGGGGAAGCCGCGCGCCGGATGAGATGGTCGAGGAACACCTGTCCGAGATGATCGTGCTGATCGGCCAGACCGCCATGCCCCGCGAACGGCTGGACCGCGCCCCGAAGCTGCGCGCGATTCTGAATGTGAAGGCCAACTGGGAACCCAATATCGACTACGCCGAATGTCACGCACGCGGAATCCACGTGCTGAGCGCAGCGCCCGCCATGGCCCCTGCCGTGGCCGAGTTCTGCCTGTGCCAGTCCATCAGCCTGCTGCGCGGGCTGCACCGGGCTGACGGGCTGTTCCGTGCAGGGCAGGAAGCCTACGGGATCGGCGGCAACGGCACGGCGGAGAGCCTCTATGGCGCGACCGTATCGCTTATCGGTTACGGCAACCTTGGCCGGGCGCTTGCGCCGCTTCTGCGTCCATTTGGAGTGCGGTTGCTCGTGCACGACCCATGGCTCTCTGACGGCTATCTGACCAGCGAGGGACTTGCCCCCGTTTCACTGGATGACGCTCTGGCCAAGTCGGACGTGATCTTCTTGCTGGCGGGTGTGACCTCGGACAACGAAGGGTTTCTCGACCGCAGGAAACTGTCTCTCATTCGGCGCGATGCCTGCGTTATCCTCGCCTCGCGCGCCGAGATCGTGGAGTTCGGCGATTTTCTTGCGATGGCGGGCGAGGGCGCATTCCGCGCCGCCGTCGATGTCTTCCCCGAAGAACCCGTCCCCGCCGGACACGTCTGGCGCGACACGCCCAATGTCCTTTTTTCCGCCCATCTGGCCGGGGGGCTGCGCGCCTCCTATGCCCGCATCCGCGAGATGATGCTGGACGATATCGGTCAGATCCTCAAAGGCCTGCCGCCCCTGCGGATGCAGAAGGCCGATCCGCAATTCGCCGCCAAGATGCGCAGCCGGTAACGAAAGACACGCCATGACCGAAATCCATCTCAAGAACGTGCGCAAATCCTATGGGGATGTGGAGGTGATCCACGGTATCGACCTTCAGGTTCATTCCGGGGAGTTTTGCGTCTTCGTCGGGCCGTCCGGCTGCGGCAAGTCCACCTTGTTGCGGATCATCGCGGGGCTGGAGGACATCACCTCGGGCGATATCGAGATTGATGGCACCGTCGTGAACCACAAAGGTGCCGCAGATCGTGGTCTGGCCATGGTGTTCCAGTCCTACGCGCTCTACCCGCATATGACGGTCTACAAGAACATGGCGTTCGGTCTGGAAAACTCCAAGATGCCGAAGGCGGAGATCGACGAGCGTGTGCGCAAGGCGGCGGAGCTTCTCCAGATCACCGACTACCTCAATCGCAGACCCAAGGCCCTGTCAGGTGGCCAGCGTCAGCGGGTTGCCATCGGTCGCGCCATCGTGCGGGACCCAAAGGCGTTCCTGTTCGACGAACCCCTGTCCAATCTGGATGCGGAACTGCGCGTGACCATGCGCAAGGAACTGTCGGCGCTGCACGCGAATATCGGCGGAACGATGATCTACGTGACCCACGACCAGGTCGAAGCGATGACGCTGGCCGACAAGATCGTTGTCCTTCAGAAGGGCGTGGTGGAACAGGTTGGCCCGCCGCTCGAACTCTACAACAAGCCCTGCAATGCATTTGTGGCCGGTTTCATCGGATCGCCTCGCATGAACATGTTCCAGGGAATTGCCGTGCGCGACGAAAACGGGCTGGCATTGAATGTCGGGGGTGCGCTTCTGGCCATACCGGATGTTCCGGCCCTTGCGGATGGTGACAAGGTCACGCTTGGAGTCAGGCCCGAACATATCGCGGTGCATGCGGATCACAGCGGCGAACTGTCCGCGTCCGTCAGCGTGACAGAGCAACTGGGCGGTGAGACCTATCTGTATTGCGACGCGCCGGGGTTGCCGCAGATCACGGTCCATCAAGGCGGTCAGTTGCCCTTCCAGCGGGGCCAGGCCCTGTCGCTGAGCTTCGACCGCGCCCGGATGCATGTCTTCGATGCAGACGGCAAGGCTGTGGCAAACGGATTGGCGACATAGGCGGGCCGGGACTGCACCGGCACTTGGGTGTCCAGCGTGCCCCGCTGAACCGTTTCGCGCGCGGTCGCCAGATCATGCAGACATTCGGCACAAAGAGCCTATCTGCTTTCGCAGCCGCGCTCTCAAATGCTCGCGCCATTCATCGTGGCGCAGATTGTCTCGATTTCGGTAAGTGATTGGCTGGGGTGGTAGGATTCGAACCTACGGTACACGGTACCAAAAACCGCTGCCTTACCGCTTGGCTACACCCCAACCGTGACGCGCTAGTTACGCCGCCCGCCGCGCGGGATCAAGACCCTTCGGGCAAAAAAACCGGTCCCGCCCGACTATTCCTGCGGGGCCTCTCGGGTCAGAAGATCGTCATGCGCCGTTTCGGCCCGTTCGGCGTCTACAATCCGTTGCAATTCCTGCATATCCTCGGCGTGAACGGCCATGGCGACCACGGGTGCTACCCCTTCCGTGTCTGACTCATCGTCCGTTGCAGACCGAGCCGGGGCGGGGCGAATCGTTGAATCGGTGATCAGGCGGTAGGTCGGTTCCGGCAGGGTGATGCCGGCCTCCTCCAGACGCGCCTTGGCCAGACGGATCGCCTCGCCCCGCGCCATGAACAGGCCGGTTTCGTGCTGCTTGACCCACCCGGCGGCGGTTATGGTGATGTTGCTGTCGCCTACCTCCTCGACCCAGGTCGAAGGGCCGGGCGATTGCAGCAGGTAGGGCAGTTCCTTGAGCGCCGCCAGAATGATCTCCTGTGCCTCGGCGATATCGGCGTTTGCGTCCACCCCGAGGGTGAAGGTGAAGCGGCGTTCATCGTTGCGGGTGTAGTTCACGATTCGGGCGCTGAAGACCTTGGAGTTCGGGATGCGGATGTGGTTGCCATCCAGCGACAGCAGGATCGTGGCGCGGCTGGTCAGGCGGATCACATGGCCGGTGTCGCCTTCGATTTCCACCAGATCCTTGGGCCGGAAGGGCTGGCGCATGGACAGCATGATCGAGGCGATGAAGTTTTCCACCGTGTCCCTGACGGCGAAGCCAATGGCAAGGCCCGCGATACCGGCCGCGCCGAGGATGGTGGACAAGAGCGCCGTCAGGTTCAGAAGGTCAAGGGCCAGGACCACGCCCAGGACCATGAAAAAGAGCCGCACAAGCTGGCGATAGATATCGGCGATGAAGGCATTGGGCGCGATCCGGTCCCACGGGTTCTTCATGCGTGCGATCAGGAATCCGGCCCAAATGACCAGAAGCCCGGCGAAAATGGCGACCATAAGGAGCGGCAGGAAGGCGATGGTTTGCGCCACGCGTGCCCACAGCCGTTCGACAGCGGGGGTCAGGCGTTCCACCACGTCGGTGGTTTCCGTGACCTCGTTCTCGATGGCCACGACGCCCTCCACGCGCGCGGCCAGACCGGTCAGTGCTGCGGCGGTCGCGGCGTCCAGCGTCGTGCCGCGCAGGGTGACGATGCCATCCGAGACATAGACAGCAACGTTTTCATACCCGTCGAGCTGATGGATGATTTCTCGGATACGCACGGCGATGGCGGCATCCTGTTGGGCGGAGTTCTCGACCGAGATCGTGGTGTCGGGCTGCGTGGCCTCCTGCGCGGGGGCGGCAAGCGGCAGAAGCAATAGCGTCAGAAGGAAAAGGAAACGGCGCATCGTCGATCTCGGATATATGAAAAGGCTGCAGGGAGCTTAGAGCCCTTCGGCAGCCTGATAAAGACCAAGGCCGGTGTGGGGCGGGCCAAAATCCTTGCAAGGATTTTTCAAGGGTCTTGCAAGATCCTTCACCGCGCCCCTGTCAGATCGTCTGGTCGTAGTCTCCGACGCCGGGCTCTGTGCGGATCACCGCATCGAGATCGTGGAAGATGGCGCGCAATTCATCTTCGCTTTCGGGGCTTTCGCAAACCACCACGAGGTTGGGCGTATTGGACGAGGCCCGGACCAGCCCCCATCCGCCGTTCTCCAGCATCACCCGCGCGCCGTTCACCGTGACCACATCGGCTATTTTCTGACCGCCGAGCGACCCGCCTTCCGCATGGCGCGCGACCAGCTTCTCTACCAGCCGCTCCAGCACATCGTATTTCTCCGTATCGGCGCACCAGGGTGACATGGTGGGCGAGGAATAGGTGACCGGCAGCGCGCGGCGCAGGTCGGCCATGGACATGTCCGGGTTGCGGTCGAGCAGTTTGCAGATCTCCACCGCCACGCGCATCCCGCAGTCGTAGCCGCGGCCAATGGGCTCGGCCAGGAAGTAATGGCCCGATTTCTCGAACCCGGCCAAAGCGCCCAGTTCGTGCACGCGGCGCTTCATGTGGCTGTGACCGGTCTTCCAGTAGTCTGCCTTCGCGCCATGGGCTTTCAGCTCAGGGTCCGAGGCATAAAGCCCCGTCGATTTCACATCCGCCACGAAGGTCGATCCGGGGTAAATCTTGGCCAGGTCGCGGGCCATGATTACACCCACCTTGTCGGCAAAAATCTCTTCACCCTCGTTGTCCACCACACCGCAGCGGTCGCCATCCCCGTCAAAACCGAGCGCAAGGTCCGCGCCGCTTTCCGTCACCGTGGCGGACATGTCGTGCAGCATCTCCATTGCCTCGGGGTTGGGGTTGTAGTTGGGGAACGTGTAGTCGAGCGCGTTGTGGGAGGGGATGACCTCTACCCCGAGACGCTCAAAGAGCTCGGGCGCAAAGGCCGAGGCGGTGCCGTTCCCGGTCGCGCAGACCACGCGCAGTTTGCGGGTCATCTTGAAGTCACCCACCAGGTCATCGAGATAGGCTTCGCGCACCCCTTCAACGAATTCATATGCACCACCGGGCCGCGCCACGCCTTCGCCGCCCAGGACGATGTCGCGCAGCCGGGCCATTTCCACCGGGCCATGTGTCAGCGGGCGCTGAAAGCCCATCTTGACCCCGGTCCAGCCATTTGGGTTGTGGCTGGCCGTGACCATGGCCACGGCGGGCGCATCCAGATGGAACTGCGCGAAATAAGCCATGGGCGACAGGGCAGGGCCTATATCCTTTACCTGAATGCCTGCCTGCATCAGCCCCAGGATCAGCGCATTCTTCACAGACAGGGAATAGTCGCGGTAATCGTTGCCGACGGCGATCACCGGATCAATCCCGGCCTCATGCATCTGTGTGCCAAGGCCGAGGCCAAGCGCGGTGATGCCGGGCAGGTTGATCTCATCGGGGAACTTCCAGCGGGCATCGTATTCGCGGAATCCGGTCGGCGCGATCATCGGGTCACGCAGAAAGGCCCAGGTGTTCTGAGTGACGTCGGAATGGGGTTTGGTCATGAAAGGCTCCGTAAGATCTTAGAGTCGTATCGGATCGGCTTTTGCCAGCCGATCGAACTGCATCAAACTGTTCACAAGGGTCTGCATCTGGGTCAAAGGGATCATGTTCGGCCCGTCAGAAGGGGCGTTGTCGGGGTCTTCGTGGGTTTCGATGAAGACTGCCGCAATGCCAAGCGACACGGCCGCGCGCGCCATCACCGGGGCGAATTCCCGCTGCCCGCCGGAGGATCCGCCCTGGCCGCCGGGTTGTTGCACCGAATGGGTCGCGTCCATCACCACCGGATAGCCGGACTGCGCCATGATCGGCAGGCCGCGCATATCGGCGACCAGGGTGTTGTAGCCAAAGCTGGTGCCGCGCTCGGTCAGCAGCAGGCGGGTATTGCCGGTGCTTTCCAGCTTGCTGACCACATTGGCCATATCCCATGGGGCCAGGAATTGACCTTTCTTGACGTTGATCACAGCCCCGGTTTCACCTGCGGCCAACAACAGGTCGGTCTGGCGGCACAGGAAGGCAGGGATTTGCAGGATGTCGACGGCCTCTGCCACTGGCGCGCATTGTGCCTCGGAATGGATATCGGTCAGCACCGGGCAGCCGAATTCCGCGCCGATCTTGGACAGGATCGTCAGACCCTCGTCCATGCCGACGCCGCGCTTGCCACCAAGGCTGGTGCGGTTGGCCTTGTCATAACTCGCCTTGAAGACATATTGCGCGCCGGTTTTTTCGCAGGCCGCGACCATCTGCTCGGCAATCATCCGGGCGTGGTCCAACGTTTCAAGCTGGCATGGACCGGCAATGACCGTCAGAGGAAGGTCATTGCCGGTGGTGATCTTTCCGATCGAAACATGTTTCATGGGTTAGGCGGATACCTGTTCTCTTAGGATGGAGGCCGTCATCGACAGCATCAGGTAAATGCCAGAAAAGATCAGGAAGGCAAGCAGTGTATTTTCCAGCTTGCGAGGGAACGCCGCCTCGTCCGGGGCCACCGGGTTCACGCTGATTGTCAGGTAGAGCGACTGCCGCTCGGCTTCCAGCCGGGCCCCTTCAAGGGCCTGCAACGCCTGGCTCAGCATCAGTTGGCGGGTTTGCAGATCGGCCTGCGCCACGGCAAGTTCCGAGCTGATGCGCGCCAGCGAAACCTGGCTGCTGGCATCCTCGGTCATCGAGGATCGCAGCTCCTCGATCAGGGCCTCCAGCCGGGCAATATTGCGTTCGGCCACTTCCACGCGGGTCTGGTTCGGGCGGTCGACCGACAGCAGTTCATCCAGGCGCAAACGTTCGTTCTGCAACTGGATCTCGAAGGTGGAGATCTGGTTGAACAGGGCCCCCACTTCCGCCTCCGAGCTCAGGATACCTGTCTGTTCCTGCAGGTTCACCACGCGCAACTGCGCAGAGGCGAGCGCGTCCTCGGCGGCGTCATAGCTTTCCCGCGCACCGGCCATCTGGTCATCGCGCAGGCGATGCGACATCTGGTCGACACGTTCCTCGGCATAGCGCAGAAGCGCCTGAGAGAAGGCCGCCGAAAGTTGCGGGTCAGCGGCCAGAACTTCCATCCGGACCATGCCTTCGGTCGGGTCGTATCCGATGGTCAGGTTGCGCGAATAGAGCGCGTAGAGGTCTTCGGTCGAGGCATCGGGGGCCAGTCGGTTCAGCGGGTCGATATCGGGGGCCGAGAAGTGCTCTCGCAGGCCCAGTTCCTCGTCCAGCAGCAGCATCGCCTCGCGGCTTTCGAGGAAGCTTTGAACCGCAATGGAGTCCTGGACAGTGGCAAAGGTGGTGCCACCGAGCAGCCCACCAAGGCCGCCCGCCGGGCTGGCACTTTCCGCTTTCTGGATCTGAAACAGGGTGGTGGTCGCGTACATCGGCGTCGCGACATTGTAGTAGTAATAGCCCACCAGCATCGTCGGCAGCATCACGAAGGCCATCAGCCGCGCGAACAGCAAGAGCAGCCGCTTGCGGCGACGGGCGGCGATATCGCGCTGCATGCGCAGGATTTCCTGCGCGCGGGCGGCGTCGTCCAGCGTCGGCGGGGCCATGGCCGGGGCGGTCTGCGGGGCGGCGGCCGGAACGTTTGGCTGGCGGACGGTTGCGGGCAGGCGCGGTTGCGCCTCGGCGCGCTGCTGGCCGTCATTGACCACAAGTTCCAGCATGTTGGACCGTTCGAACGGGTCGATCCCCTGGCGGCGCAACAGCCGCACCGCATCGAAATCAGACGCCGGTTGCAGCCCGTGTTTCTGCGCGGTGCGCCGGGCCATGCGCAGCTGGCGCCCGGTCAGCCCTTCTGACCGGATCGCGGCAAGCTCTTCCTCGATGGACATGCCCTGCGTCTGCCGCTGAGCGGGTTGTTGCGGGGATGCGGACTGCCCGGCCGGTGCGCCCGCTGTCGGGAACCGCATGTTGCCGAAGCCGTCATCCGTCGGTGCGTCGAGCGAGTCGTCGGCCACGCGGCGCGTTTCCCCCGCGGGGGCCGTCGGACCGGTGCGCCGGATGCGGAACTTCTTACCCCTGGGTTTCATAGTCATAAAGTCTCTTAGCCTCTTCGAGCGAGTCGAACTGGTAAAACTGACCGTCCTTCAACACGGCGGCGCGTCTCGCGAATTTTTCCAGCGTTTCCGCCTGGTGGGACACGATGATGACGGTTGCCGATATCAGGCGTTCCGCAAGGATCGTGCCGGCCTTGCGGTTGAAATTGGCATCCGTCGTGCGCGGCATGCCTTCGTCGATCAGGTATATATCGAATTCCAGCGCCAGAAGCAGCGAAAACTGGAACCGGGCCTTCATGCCTGCGGAATAGGTGCCGAGCGGACGGTCGAAATACTCCTCCAGATCGCAGACCCACCGGCAGAACGCCTCTACATAGTCTGGATCCAGCCCATAAAGCTGCGCGATGTAGCGGCTGTTTTCCGTGGCGGACAGGTTGGGAATGACCCCACCCATGAAGCCAAGCGGGAAGGAGATGCGACAGCCGCGGGTGATTTCGCCCTCGTCGGGTTTTTCCAGCCCGGCCATCATGTTGATCAGTGTTGTCTTACCGGTGCCGTTCGGGGCCAGAATGCCAAGCGATTGCCCCATCTCGACACGGAAAGACGCCCGGTCCAGGATGACCTTGCGCTGTGTGCCCGTCCAGAAGGACTTTGAGACATTCGAAAACTCGAGCATGTTCGCCCTGTATTGCTGCCATGTACGGCCCCGATTCAAGAGTTCAGGGCTTCTATCGGATAATCTATCTATCCATTTGGGCGCTATTATGTCCGTTAGGGCAACGATTTCAAAGCTCTTCGGGTGAAATATGACAGGATTGCGTCATTTCTCCTAACAAATCACCCCCATGGCCGGGGCAATGGGGGCGTGTTCTTAATCTTTGCGGGCTGGATGGCCCCTTCCAAACGCTGCGCGAAGGGTTGCAACGGATCACGGAAGGGACCGTTTCACAGGCTTCAAGCGATGAAGTCCCAGCTCAGACCGGCAAGAATGGCGCCGACCACGGCAAAACCCAAGTAGGCCGCGAAGATCTTCGGCTTGACCAACGCCCAGACCGCCACCGCCGCAGGGATGCAGCTGACACCACCCGCGATCACGAAAGCCATGGCCGCGCCGGGGCTCATCCCCTGATCCAGCAGGCCCGCGATCAGCGGAACCGCGGCATAACCGTTCAGATAGGCCGGTGCGCCAAGGATTGCGCCAAGCAGGATCGGGCCGACGCCGTTGCCGCCAAGTGCGGTTCCGATCCACTCGGCGGGCACGTAGCGGATCAGCAGCGCCTGCAACAGGTAGGCCAGCAGCAACCACTTGCCGAGGAACAGCAGGTTGTCCCGGGCAGCGCGGGCAAACAGGGCCCTGCGGTCTGCCTCCTGCCAGAAGCGCCAGTTGAGGCTCAGTTTCTTCGTGCCGCAGCAGGATCCGCAGCCTGTCGGCGTCTGTGCCTTCAGCGGGTCCGCAAGCAGGGCAGTGCCAGACAGCAGCATCAGGCTGAAGCCGCCGAACAGGCCGATGGCAATGGCCGCCACGGTTTTGGCCAGGGCGAAGTCAAAGCTGATCGCCCCCGCGGTGATCGCGAACATGGCCGGGTCCATCAGGGGGGAGGCCAGCCAGAAGGCCATGACCGCAGACAAGGGCGCACCGGCGGCCAGCAGCGCGGCGACAAACGGGATGACCTCGCAGGAACAGAAGGGCGACAACCCGCCTGCGAGTGCCCCCAGAACGATCATCCGGACCTCGCGCCCTTCGAACGCGCCTTCCATCAACCGCTCGGACCCGGTTGCCCGCATCACGCCAATGGCGGCGACGGCGAACAGGATGAACGGACCGGTATGGGCAAGGCTGGTGAATGCTTCGGTAATCGAGGGGATGAAGGCCGCCCGATCCAGAACGAAAATGGCCAGGGCGATAGCGGCGCAGGTCAGCAGCACCTTGTCGAATCTGGTCCATAGGCCGCGCAGCGGGGCAGGGGATTGCGTGAGATCAGCCATGATGGGCTCCTTCAGTATGGCCACCCTGATCGGCGCAGCATTCTTGCAACAGGTAGTCCGAGAGGCGGCGGATCTCGTCATAATCCACCGCGCAGATGATCCGGCGCCCGTCGCGCCGCTGCTGTAGAAGACCGGCGGACACCATTTGCTTGAGATGGTGGGTCAACACCGATCCGGTGATCCCCACGGCCTCTCCCAGTTCCCCGATTGGCAGCCCCTCCGGCCCCGCGCGAACAAGCCGCCGCAAGATGGATAGCCGTTGCTCGGACCCAAGCGCCGCAAAGGCAGAGGCCGCGAATATGAGGGCGGGGGGGGGATTGCTCTGTTTCATGATTCTATATTTATAGAAATAACGAAATGTTGTCTACCCCCCCAAGCGCGCGTGGTTTTCCGGCGGCAGCGTTCCCGTGCGAGTCCAGCTATGGAGGCTGTCGGGTTGGGGCAGCAGGCAGACCAGCCCTTTCCTTTCCGGTCGCATCGCGCTTTCCTGCCGGTATGAGCTTCGATCAACTGGCACAAGAGATCACCCGCTGCCGCCTGTGTTCCGACCGCTTTGCGGCAACTCAAACGGCCCATTCGCCCCGCCCGGTGCTTTGGGCCGGGTCCGGCGCGCGGCTTTTGATTGCCGGGCAGGCGCCGGGGATGCGGGTGCATCGGTCAGGCCAGCCCTTCACGGATCCGTCAGGGGATCGGCTGCGCCAGTGGATGGGGGTGAGTGAGGACGTCTTCTATGACCGCGACCGGGTCGCGATTGTCCCCATGGCCTTCTGCTTTCCGGGATATGACGCGAAGGGCTCTGATCTTCCACCGCCGCGGATCTGTGCAAGGACATGGCGCGCTCGGGTGCTGGAACTGCTGCCACAGATAAAGCTGACGCTGCTGATCGGGGGGTATGCCCAGGGCTGGCACCTGCCGGGCAAGGCTACTGTCACCACCCGTGTTGCAGCCTGGCGCGACCATGCGCCCCGCGTGATCCCCTTGCCCCACCCGTCCTGGCGCAATACCGCGTGGATGAAGCGGAACCCGTGGTTCGAGGCAGAGCTTCTGCCCGCCCTGCGCGCCCGCGTCCAGGAGGTTCTGAAGCCATGACCGAGACAACCCCGATTGACGCCGCCCTGACCGCGATGAATGCCGCGCCCGAGGATGACGCAGTACGGCTGCGCTTCTATGAGCGGTTGGCAGATAGCGAACTGTTCCTCGCCCTTGCAGCGGAAGCGGGTGGCGATGAGATCACCCCGCAGGTCTTTCCCGTTGAGGATGCCAGCTATGTGCTTGTTTTCGATCGCGAAGAACGTCTTGCGGAGTTTGCCGAGGGCAGTGCCCCCTATGCGGTTCTGTCGGGCCGGGGCTTGGCGGCGATGGTGGCGGGGCAGGGCATTGGATTGGCGGTGAACCCCGGTGCCGAGGCTTCGATCCTCGTGCCATCCGAGGCGGTGGACTGGCTTGCCGCGACCCTTGCCGAAGCTCCGGACGAGATCGAGGAAACGCCCGAGGAAATCAGCGCGCCTGTCGGATTGCCAGAGGCGCTGATCACGGCGTTGGACGCAAAACTTGTTACGGCCCAGGGACTTGCGCGGTTGGCGTACCTGTGTGGTGTGACCTATTCGGGCGGTCGGAAATCGCACTTGCTGGCTTTTGTCGATCCGGTTCCGGGGGCGGAGCCGGCATTGGCGCGGGCGGCGGGAGAGGCGTTGACGTTCTCGGGAATCGAGGCCGGGGTTATGGATGTGGGCTTCTTTCGGGCGTCCGATCCGGTCTGCGCATCGCTGGCGAAAACAGGGCTTCGCTTTGATTTGCCAGAGCCGGAAAGAGCGGAAAATGTGCCGGGCGCCGCGCCGGGGATGGATCCGGGGAAGCCACCGAAACTGCGCTGATACCGGGGATTTGGCCGGTCACCCCGCGTACACCCCCTGTACACCCCCTGTACACCCCCCGTGCAGACAAAACGCGGTTTTTGCCGTGCTCAGTAGCCCGCAGACCTGTCCACGAGGTGCAGAAGGGGCGCGCCGGATTCGGACCGCCGGATGTTCTCGGCGATGACCTCCGCTGCCGTTTCGGGACGGGTTTCCGACGCGATATGCGGTGTGACGGTGACCTGTGGATGGTGCCAGTAGGGGTGATCCGCGGGCAAGGGTTCCACCCGGAAGACATCGAGCGTCGCGTGCGCGATCTGGCCATTGTCGAGCGCCGCAAGCAGCGCCTCGTCGTCAATCAGCGGGCCGCGTCCGGGATTGATCACGAAGGCCCCGCGCGGCATCGCGGCCAGGGTGCGGGCATTCAGCGTATTCTGGGTGGCGGGCGTGTCGGGCAGGAGAAGCACCACGATTTCGGCGCTGGACAGGCAGTCAATCAACCCATCTTCCCCGTCAAAGCAGGTCACGCCGGGAATGGACTTGGGATTGCGGCTCCATCCGGTCACGTTGAACCCGAGCGCCAGAATCGTCTCGGCGCAGGCTGCGCCAAGCTCTCCCAGACCCAGAATCGCCACGGTCCGGTTGCGGGCGAGCGGCGGCGCCACCGGATCCCAAAGGCCCGGTGCGCCGGTGATGTGGGCATCCATCCCAAGATGATAGCGCAGCACATGGCCGGTGACCCATTCGCGCATCCCTTCGCGCAGGCCGGTATCGACCATCCGGCAGAGCGGCACGGTGATCGTGGGGTTGCCGATTATCTTTTCCACCCCGGCCCAGAGGCTGAGGATCGCCTTCAGCCGGGGGAAGCCCGAGAAATCCTGAAGGTCGCTGTTGGGGGCATAGACGATGTAGTCGACCTCGGCCGGGGGGGCCTCGGTCACCACGCGGAACTCCGTGAAACCGGCGGTGGCAACGGCGCGGTTGAGCGGGGCCTCGTACTCGCCCCAACTGTCCGGGCGGGCGGCGAAGAGAATGGTCAGCATGTCGGATCCTTCAGCGGGGGCGGTGCACATGTGCGGATTGAACCAACCCGAAAGCGGCCATGAGCACAAGCATTGCCGAGCCGCCATAGCTGACCAGCGGCAGCGGCACCCCCACGACGGGCACCAGCCCCATCACCATCGACATGTTGATGGCGAAGTAGAGGAAGAACGTGGCCGTCACCCCAAGCGTGACCAGCGAGCTGAAACGGTCCTTCGTCTGGATCGCGGTGACGATGCAGAACAGCAGGATCAGCAGGTAGAGCCCAAGCAGGGAGGCCGCGCCGACGAAGCCGAATTCTTCGGCCAGCGTGGGGAAGATGAAGTCAGTCTGCGCCTCTGGCAGGAAGTCGCCCCGGATCTGGGTGCCCTGCATGAAGCCCCGGCCCGTCCAGCCACCGGAGCCGAGGGCAATCTGGCTCTGGGTAATGTGGTAGCCCGCGCCAAGCGGGTCCGAGGACGGGTCGAGAAACGTGTCGATCCGGCGGTACTGATAGTCCTGCAACAGCTGCCACGCGGTACCGCGCGAGGCGAAGACGGCGGTCACGATGCCACCCGCCGAGGCGATGACGGCGGCGAAATAGGCCCAGTGGACGCCCGCGCAGAACATCACCGCCGCGCCGCCCACAAGGATCAGCAGAGCGGTGCCGAGGTCGGGCTGGATGAAGGTCAGGAAGGTCGGCAAAAGGATGATCGCGACCGGGATCAGCACGTAAAGCGGACGCGAGACCTTGCGGATATCGAGCCAGTCGTAATAGGCGGCCAGCAGCATCACCACGGTGATCTTGGTCAGTTCCGACGGTTGCAGGCGCATGAAGCCCAGGTCGATCCAGCGCTGTGCGCCCATGCCGACGGTGCCGAAGAACTCTACCAGCAGAAGCAGGATCAGCGACAGGCCATAGGCCAGCGCCGAGACATTGCGCCAGAACCAGATGGGGGTGAAGGCGACGATCATCATTGCGATTAGGCCGAGCGTAAAGCGCTGCATCTGCGGCCCCGCCCAGGGGCGCATGGAACCACCGGCAACGGAGTAGAGCATCAGGAAGCCCACGCAGGCCACCGCCGTCAGCAGGATGATCAGCGCCCAGTTCAGGTACAGCACCTTGCGCAGCCCCGTGGGCGTGGCCTTCTGGGTGTATTCAAGATAGCTCATGCCCGGACCCGGCCCGTGCTTCGCAGGATCTCCAGCGGCAGCAGGTCCATGTTGTCATGCATCTCTTCGATCTCGCGCCGCAGGCCGACCGGGTAGGCCGAGAGGGGCGGCAGTTCGCCATACATGGCGCGCAGCAGCAGATCGCGGGCAATGGGGGCGGCCACGGTCGATCCGCCGCCGCCATGTTCCACCACGACGCTGACGGCATAGCGCGGGTTTTCGACGGGGGCGTAGCCCACGAAGAGCGCGTGGTCGCGGCGCTCCCAGGGCAGATCCTCGTTGGCGGTGACCCCGGCCTCCCGTTCGGCGGCGGTGATGTTGCGGACCTGACTGGTGCCGGTCTTGCCGGCGATCTCGTAGCCCTCTTCGGTGACGCGCGCGCCAAAGGCGGTGCCGCGGCGGAAATTGATCACCGACCACATGCCCTGGCGGATGACGTCGAGATGCGCGGCGGGAATATCCATCTCGGCGAAGGAATCCATCCGTCGATTGACGCCGTTCAAGGTGCGGACCAGTTGAGGAAGGATCTGCCGCCCGGTGGCCAGACGGCTGGTCATGACCGCAAGTTCCAGGGGCGAGCTGAGCACCAGCCCCTGCCCGATCGAGGCGTTGAGCGTATCGCCCACCACCCATTCGCTGCCCCGGTTGGCCAGTTTCCATTCCCGAGACGGGATCAGCCCCGATGCGACACCTGACAGGGGCAGGTCGTGGCGCATGCCAAGCCCGAGACGGCGGGCCATGGCGGCAATCGCCTCGATCCCGACCCGTTGCGCCAGATCGTAATAATAGACGTCGCAGGACTGGGACAGCCCGTCGACCATGTTCATGCGCCCGTGACCGCCCCGGCGCCAGCAGTGGAAGCGGCGGGTGCCCAGTTCCACGAAGCCGTTGCAGGTGATGGTTTCCTCGGGCTCGATCACCCCCGCCTCCAGCCCGGCCAGCGCGGTGACCATCTTGAAGGTGGAGCCCGGCGGGTAGAGGCCTTGCACGGTCTTGCTGGCCAGCGGGCGATAGGGGTTTTCCGTCAGGCTGCTGTATTCGGCGACCGAGATGCCGCGCACGAAGAGATTGGGGTCATAGGAGGGCGAGGAGGCCAGCGCCAGCACCTCGCCCGTCTCGACCTCCATCACCACGGCAGAGGCGCTTTCATTGCCAAGCCGGGCCTGTGCATAGTTCTGAAGGCCTGTGTCGATGGTCAGTTGCAGGTCACCGCCGGGAACGGGCGCTTCGCGGTCCAATTCGCGCATGACGCGCCCGGCGGAGTTCACCTCGACCCAGAGATTGCCCGCCTCGCCGCGCAGATCCTGTTCCATCCGCGCCTCGACCGCGTAGCGACCCACCTGGAAATCGGGGGTTTGCAGGATCGGGTCGGTGTCGCCGGTGCTTTCCAGATAGTAATCCGAGACCGGGCCCACATAGCCCACGACATGGGCGAAATCGGCACCGAACGGGTAGATCCGCGACAGGCCCACCTCGGGCGTGATGCCGGGCAGGGCGGGCGCATTGACGGCGACCGAGGCGAATTCGTCCCAACTGAGCCGGTCGGCCAGTGTCACGCGCACATGCGGCGCGCGGGCCATCATGTCTTCGCGGGCACGGTTCAGCGAGGCCATGTCGATATTGATAATATGCGACAGGCGGTCCAGCACCGCGTCCACATCCTCGACATTCTCGCGCACCATCACCACGGTGTAATTCTGTTCGTTGTCGGCCAGAAGCTGCCCGTAGCGGTCAAAGATCAGCCCGCGCGCGGGTGGCAGCAGGTCGATGCGGATGCGGTTTTCCTCGGCCAGCAGGCGGAAATCATCGGCGCGTTCCACCTGAAGATAGCGCATCCGGGCGGCGAGAATGCCACCCGTCAGCAGCATGAAGCCGCCCATGATCATGGACCGCCGCGTGATCTTGCGGGCGCTGTCCTCGGCTTCTTTCTGGGATCGTTTCATGGCCGCCCGGGCTCTGATTCCACTACCGGCAACTTATCCAGTCCCAAGGCGAATTTCGAGACCAAGACAACCAACGGGTAGATCACGATCGTGGCAAGCCCTTCCATCAGCGACAGGCCAAGGCTTGGCTGATCGGCCAGCAGCACCCAAAGGATCAGCCGTTGCCCGAGAACCATGGCCAGAATGCAGCCCGCAACCATGCCCCATTCAAAGAGAAACGGGGTTTCCGCGATGCCCGCGCGGCGGTTGCGCAGGTATTCGCTGGCCCCGATGGCCAGCGCGGTCCACAGGCCCGGAGGGCGTTGCAGCAGGAAATCGCCGAGCAGCATCAGAAGCAGGATCAAACCGACCGGAACCGCCATGGGCTGGCGCAGCACCCAGGCCAGCGTGAGGCAAAGAATGAAGTCGGGGCCGGGCAGGCCCGGCGTGCCGGTTTCCAGCGGCAGCAGGCGGTAGAAGATAATGGCGAGGCCAAACAGGACATAGATGGCCCGATAGCCCCAGATCCGGCTTTGCGCGTCCTCACCCATCGGTGGACTCGTCCGTGGTTTCGGTTTCGGCAGTGGCCTCGGGGTTGGGGCCTGTCTCCTCCGTCGTAGGCAGTGGCCAGGGCGGGCCGATCAGCCCGCCGGGATCGGACAGCGAGGTGCCTGGATGGCTGCGCATCACCCGCAGGAAATTCAGGCGAGAGAAATCGGCAGAGGGGCGGGCGCGCAATCGCCCGTCGCGATCCACCACCACATGGCCCACCAGCAGGCCGGGCGGGAAGACGCCGCCATCGCCGGAGGTGACAATCCGGTCACCCGGAGAGATATCCTCGATATCCTCCAGGAACTCCAGCAGCGGCAGGCCGGTATTGTCGCCCATCAACAGCGCCTGCTGGCTGGAGGGCATGACCGTGACCGGAACGCGGCTGGCGGCGTCGGTCAATAGCACCACGCGGGCGGTGTTCTGGCCCACGCCCGATATGCGCCCCACAACGCCGAGCCCGTCCATCGTGGCCCATCCGTCCAGAATGCCATCGCGTGCGCCGACATTCAGCAGAACGGACCGGCGGAACGGGCTGCCGCTGTCGGCCAGCACCAGCCCGGTCACATAGGTCAGTTCCGGGTCCAGCTGCACCCGGTTGAGGTCGAGCAGGCGGGCGTTTTCCTGTTCCAGCTGCAAGGCCGCTTCACGCCAGGCGCGCATCTGTTGCAATTCCCGCCGCAGTTCCTCGTTCTGTTGATAGAGCCGTGTGTAGGACTGGAAGTCATCCACCATCCGGCCGAAGGCGGTGACCGGGGCCATGACCCATTCGAGGTTCGGCACGATCCGGTCGGTGATGGCGCTGCGCAGCCGCTCGACACGGGGATTGTCGATCCGCCAGATCAGGACCATGACCGCGAGGCACAGGAACAGGACCGCCAGCAGCAGGCGCCGGACGGGTCTGATGTGGCTGCTGTCGGAACGCTCTCGGGCCATGGCATCCTGTTAACGGGGCCGCGTGGGGCGGCGATCAGCTGTCGTAGTCGATAGCGTGGCGCAGAAGGTTTTCGTATTCCAGTGCCTTGCCGGTGCCAAGCGCCACGCAGTTGAGGCTTTCGTCGGCCACGGAAATGGCCAGCCCGGTCTGTTCGCGCAGGGCGAGGTCAAGTTCACCCAGGAGCGCGCCCCCACCGGTCAGCATCACGCCGCGATCCACGATGTCGGCTGCAAGGTCGGGCGGGGTGGCTTCCAGCGCGCCCATCACCGCTTCGCAGATCTGCTGCACGGGTTCGGCCAGCGCCTCGGCCACCTGGGCCTGGCTGATTTCGGTTTCCTTGGGCACCCCGTTCAACAGGTCGCGCCCCCGGATCTGCATGGACGCGCCGCGCCCGTCATCGGGCATGCGGGCGGTGCCGATAGAGGTCTTGATCCGTTCGGCCGTGGCCTCACCGATCAGAAGGTTCTGCTGGCGGCGCAGGTAGCTGATGATCGCCTCGTCCATGCGGTCGCCCCCGACGCGGACAGATCGGGCATAGACGATATCGGCCAGCGACAGAACCGCCACTTCGGTCGTCCCGCCGCCGATATCGACGACCATGGAGCCGGTCGGGTCGGTGATGGGCATGCCCGCGCCGATGGCCGCGGCAATGGGTTCCGCGATCAGGCCCGCCTTGCGCGCCCCTGCCGACAGCACCGACTGACGAATGGCGCGCTTTTCCACGGGCGTTGCACCGTGGGGCACACACACGATGATCTTGGGCTTGGTGAAGGTGGTGCGCTTGTGAACCTTGCGGATGAAGTGCTTGATCATCTCTTCGGCCACGTCAAAGTCCGCGATCACCCCTTCGCGCATCGGCCGGATGGCCTGGATGCTGCCCGGCGTCCGGCCAAGCATCAGCTTGGCGTCTTCGCCAAAGGCCAGCGCCTTCTTGACCCCGTCCTTGATCTGGTAGGCCACAACGGAAGGTTCGTTCAGGACCACGCCCTTGCCCTTGACATAGACCAGCGTGTTCGCGGTTCCGAGGTCAATGGCCATGTCCGCGGAAAAGAGGCTGCCGAAAAGTCCGAACATGGTTGAGGAGATCCTGCTTCTATGCGCGCGATATGGTTTATTAGCACCTGCGAGAGACTCGGGCGCAAGCGGCCCCGCAGACCGCATCGCATATAGGCCGGTGGGGTAGGGCAGGTAAAGGCTTGCTTTGAAAGAAATCAGCGCATTTCCGCCGTAGGCCGTCCAGAGATGGCCATGAATAATTCCACATTTCGGGACAATGAAAGCAAACTTGGGCCCTAGGGGTGAACCCCGATATTGAGCAGACATGGATGAATCGAGGATCATGGCAGACATGACCGCATCCCGGCATGTGCAGATACCCTCCGCCAGCACGGCAGGAGGCCTGAGGAATGGGGGCATCGACGCCGCCCGGCTGGTGCTGGCGTTGATGGTCGTCATGGCCCATTGCGCCAGCCTTCAGGCGGTCAGCCCGGCGGCGCATTTCTATTTCAACAATGGCTTCGCGCGGGTGATCGTGCCGTTCTTCCTGCTGACCACCGGCTATTTCTTTGACCGGCAGATGGCGAAGGGTATTGGCGCGTGGGTCTGGCGCGTGATGCGCGTCTACCTGGGTTGGAGCCTCGTCTTTCTGCCCTTCATCCTGTTCTATCAGGAAATCAGCCTGTACCGGCTGGGATTGACGCTGTTCTTCGGCTTCTTCCACCTGTGGTATCTGCCGGCGCTGATCGGCGGGATGATCCTGCTTCATGCCGCACGGAACCTGTCCGACGGGGTGCTTATGACGCTGGCGGCGGTTCTGTTCTGCATCGGTGGGACGGTGCAATATGCCGAGAATATCTTCCTAGACCTGTCCGCCATGCGGAATCCCTATGACCTTCTGGTTCTGACCCGGAATTTCGTGTTCTACGGCTTCCCCTTCCTTGCGCTTGGCCTGCTGATCGCGCGAGGGCGGTTGCTGGCCGGGATCGGCCCGAGGCGGCGTTTTGCGTTCCTGCTTCTGGCGGTAGCGATGATGATCGTCGAAACCACGCTGGAATATCGCAGCCTCGATCCCGACGCCTTCTACGACCTCACTTTTTCAGCCTTCGTTCTGACGCCGGTTCTGTTTGTCTCGGTCCGCGATCTGCCCCTGTCCCTGCCGGGGTTCGACCCAAGGCGAATCTCGATGGTCGTCTATCTCAGCCACCCTCTGTACCTGCTGCCGCTGCGCGAGATGACGGGATGGGGACCGGTGCCGCTGACGATTGGCACTTTTGCCCTGACCTTCGCCCTTGCACCTGTCTGGATGTGGATCGGGCAGCGCCTTCGAATTCTGCCCTGACCGCGTAAAAAAGCTGCTGCGAAAGCCGTACCGCTGTGACACCGTTCGGGGCGGAGACCTCAGAAAGACAGTCGCATGGCCCAACAGTCGGAAATGCACGGAAAACTCAGTGTATTGGACCGGGTCGCCGTCGCCCCCGAGGAGGCGGCGCGCGTGGCCTGCGGGCTTTTCGAGGCGGCGGGGGCTGCGCCCGACATGGCGCGAGAGGTCGCCGATCATCTGGTCGAAGCCGACCAGTGCGGCGTCGAATCCCATGGCATCGTGCGGGTGCTGCAATACACGCGGGAGATGCTGGACGGAACGCTCGACCCAAAGGCGCGGTCCGAGATTCTGCGGCAGGAGGGCGGGCGGCTGACGGTGCAGGCCCATGGCGGAATCGGCATTCCCGCGATGCGGATCGCGCATGAGGTTGCCGCCGAGGCTGCGCTGGAACAGGGCCTGTCAGCGGTCGGTGTCCTCGGGGCCGGGCATACCGGGCGGCTTGGGGGGTTTGGGGAGATTGCAGCGCGGCGTGGCTGCCTGTCCATCGCGCTTGGCGGCGGCAACCGCAAACGCTGGCGGATGGTGGCCCCTTTTGGCGGGCGCGAGGCGCTGTTGCCGACCAATCCGTTCTGCATCGCCATGCCGGGCGGCGACCGGGGGCCGGTCGTGATCGACATTGCCACCTCGCAGGCGGCGGGGGGCTGGATCTACGCCGCCCGCGCGGCGGGGGTGGACCTGCCCGAGGGGTTGATCGTGGACCGCCATGGCGCGCCCTCCCGAAACCCCGAGGATTACTTCAACGGCGGCGCGATCCTGCCCAAGGGCGGGCCTTTGGGCTATGGCCTCGCGCTGATTGCGGAACTGGTGGGCGAGGCGATGCTGGGGCCGGTCCTGAAAGGCGAGATCAACTGGCTGGTGCTGGCGCTGGATTGCCGCCGTTACCACGAAGCCCCCGCGATGCAGGCGGTGGCCGAGGAAATCCTGGCGGAAATCCGGGTGTCTGCCCCCGCCGAGGGGCGCGGGCCGGTGCAGGTTCCAGGTGAGCGGGAGCGCGACCTTTGCGCCGCCGCGCAGGGAAAGCCGCTGATGGTGCCGGGCAGGATCTGGTCCGCGATCGAAGAGATAGCGCAAGAGATGGGCGCCGAGCCGGAATGAAAACGGCCGCCTTTGTGGGGCGGCCGCTCCGGTGATCAGTTCACGTCCTTGTAGGAGACTTCGCGCTTGTCGCTGCCTTCGCCCAGCTTCTCTCGCCGGACGATCAGGCGGTTCAATGCGTTGACGTAGGCCTTGACGCTGGCCACCACGGTATCGGTATCCGCCGATTGCCCGGTGGCGATGCGCCCGTCTTCCTCGATCCGGACGGTCACGGTGGCCTGCGCGTCCATGCCCTCGGTCACGGCGCTGACCTGATAGAGCTGCAAGGCCGCCTCGTTCGGGTAGAGCGCCTTCACCGCGTTGAAGGCCGCATCGACCGGGCCATCGCCCTGCGCCGTCGCCTGATGGTCCTTGTCGCCCACGCGCAGTGTAATGTCGGCCGATTGCGGCGCCTCGGTGCCGCAGATCACGCGCAGGAATTTCAGTTCCAGATGATCCTCGGTGCCCGCAGCGGCGGCATCGGTGACCAGCGCGATCAGGTCGTCGTCGAAGACCTCTTTCTTGCGGTCAGCGAGCGTCTTGAACCGCACGAACAGATCGTTCAACTGGTTGTCGACCATGTCGAAACCCAGGTCCTTGAGCTTCGCGCGCAGCGCAGCCCGGCCCGAATGCTTGCCCAGAGGCAGCGAGGTCCCGGCAAGGCCCACATCCTCTGGCCGCATGATCTCGAACGTGTCGGCCGATTTCAGCATCCCATCCTGATGGATGCCGCTTTCATGGGCAAAGGCGTTCTTGCCGACGATGGCCTTGTTGGGCTGCACAGCAAAGCCCGACACGGTCGAGACCCGGCGCGAGATATGCATGATCTTGGTCGTGTCGATCTGCGTGTGCCACGGCATGATGTCATTGCGCACTTTCAGGGCCATCACGACCTCTTCCAGCGCGGTGTTGCCGGCGCGTTCGCCCAGACCGTTTATGGTACATTCAATCTGGCGCGCGCCCCCTGCCACGGCCCCAAGCGCGTTCGCCGTCGCCATGCCAAGGTCATTGTGGCAATGGGTGGCGAAGATCACCTCGTCGGCGCCGGGCACTTCCGCGATCAGGCGGCGGATCAGGTCGGCCGATTCTACCGGCGCGGTATAGCCCACGGTGTCGGGTATGTTGATGGTGGTGGCGCCCGCCTTGATGGCGATCTCCACCACGCGCGCGAGGTAATCCCATTCCGTCCGGGTCGCGTCCATCGGCGACCATTGCACGTTGTCACACAGATTGCGGGCGTGGGTCACGGTTTCATGGATGCGGTCGGCCATTTCGTCCATGGTCAGGTTCGGAATGGCGCGGTGCTGGGGCGATGTGCCGATGAAGGTATGGATGCGCGGGGAAACGGCGTGTTTCACGGCCTCCCAACAGCGGTCGATATCCTTGTAATTGGCGCGCGCGAGGCCGCAGATCGTGGCGGATTTCGCCAGCTTTGCAATCTCGGACACGGCGGCGAAATCGCCTTCCGAGGCAATGGGAAAGCCTGCTTCGATGATGTCGACGCCCATTTCGTCCAGAAGCGCTGCAATTTCGAGCTTTTCGTCATGGCTCATGGTGGCGCCGGGCGACTGTTCGCCGTCACGCAAGGTGGTGTCGAAGATCAACACGCGATCTTTGTCGATGGTCATGGGGGTATCCTTGGTCTTAGCCAGATTGTCTTGTGTCGTTTCGGCGCTGGTTCCCCCCTGAGCGGTCGCGCCGAAAGGCACGCTCAGAGGCGGCTAAGGAGAAGAAGAGCGCACAGGTCTAGGCCGCCCGTCGGGGCGGTCAGGGTCGTGATATGGCCGTGCGTCATCATGGGGCACATATTACGTGCGGGAAACCGGATGGAAACCCCCTTTTTGCTTTGTTGGATTAGGATCGGATGTCACCGCGGGTACAAGCCTTTTGACGACGGGCCGCGGTGCGGCGATCCGGGCGTAGAGAGGCAGCGCTTTATGCCGGCCAAATCCACGTATGATCAGATCGGGGCACCAAGCCCCACCAAATCGCCGTGCCGGGGGGCGGCCCGTCGATGCGCGGCAGCCTTCGGCCTTGATTCCGCGCGGGCTAGTCATCTGGCCAACTCAACAGGTGCGGAAGAGGCATTAATATCTGACCGCCAACCCCTCAGACCAACCCAAGCTCCGCATCGCTGGCGATCCGGTCGTATTTGTCCTTTGGCGGCATCGGGCGATCCGGCCAATCGGGCGTGAAGGAAAAGCTCGACACCTGCCGCCCCTCGGGCAGCGCGCCGTTTCCCGCCCCGATGGCGTAGTCGTAGTAGAGTTTCACGATCTCGTCGTAAGACACCTGCTGCGCGGCGGGGTGGGCGAGGCAGGCGTCGCGCCAGCGGCGGACGCGGGCGAAGCGGAGCTCGTCGGGGATCTCGAAGCCCTCGTAATAGTCGAGAAACCAGAAGCGCATCATCATCGGGGTGAAGACCAGCTCGGCCAGCCCGAAATCGTCAAACAGCCACAGACCGCCGGGATTGTGATGGTCGAGGAAATCCGACAGCCACGCGTAGTGATCGAGCATCTTGGCCCGGAACTCCTCGGTCTGCGCCCGCTCGCGGTTCATCACCATCATGTAGCCGGTCATTGTGAAGGGCCCCTCGCGGGTGATCATCATCCGTTCCACGGCGCGCTCGAACGGGTCGGTGCGGGCCACGGGCGTATTGGCAAACCGCTCCTCCACGTAGCGCATGATGACGAGGCTTTCCTTCAGGATGCGCCCGTCTTCGGTTTCCAGCACGGGAAGTGCCGTGGTGCCGCGCGTCTTGGCCAACAATTCCGGGTCGCGCGGCTTAGTGATGTCCACGACGCGGAATTCCACCGCGTCGCGCAGGCCCTTCAGCTCCAACAGGATCTCGATGCGCTGTGAAAAGGGGCAGACGGGAATGTGATAGATGATGGGCTTGGTCATGGCGTGTCCTGTTCCTGTGGTGGGTACAATGGAGGGGCAATGCGCGATTGACCAGAGCCATGGGCGCATTAGCTCCCTTTCCATGACACAGGACAGAACACTTATCATCGGCGCCTCTGGCGGGATCGGCGCGGCACTGGCGGACGCGCTGGAGCCGCGCGGCGAGGTCGTGCGGCTCTCGCGCCGTGCTGACGGGCTGGACCTGACCGACGAGGCCAGCATTGCGCGGGTTCTGGGCGTGCAGGAGGGCATGTTCGACCGGGTTCTGGTCACGACGGGCGCCTTGCAGATCGACGGGTCGGAGCCGGAAAAGACCATCCGTGCGCTGGACCCAGCCGACATGGCCGCGCAGTTCGCGTTGAACGCGATTGGGCCTGCTTTGGTTCTGAAACACCTTCTGCCGCTGGTGCCGCGCGACCGGCGGTCGGTGGTCGCCGTTCTCTCGGCGCGGGTGGGGTCTATCGGGGATAACCGGCTTGGCGGCTGGATCAGCTATCGCGCGGCGAAGGCGGCGGTGAACCAGATCCTGCGGACCTCGGCAATCGAATACGGGCGGCTGCGCAAGCAGGCGATCCTTGTGTCTTTGCATCCCGGCACCGTGCAGACGCGGCTGACCGGCCCCTATCTGGCGCGGCACGGATCGGTGACACCCGAGGAGGCGGCGCAAAACCTCATCCGCGTGATCGACGGGCTGACGTCAGAGCATACCGGCCAGTTCTTTGATTGGGCGGGCAAGGCGGTGCCGTGGTGAGCCCGCGTCTGGTCCTGGTTCTGGGCGATCAACTGACACCCACGGTGGCGGCGCTGAAGGCGGCTGACCGGGCGCGCGACGTGGTGGTCATGGCGGAGGTTGCGGTGGAAACGGATTACGTCCCGCACCATCCCAAGAAGATCGCCTTTCTGTTTGCGGCCATGCGCAAGTTTGCGGCGCGGTTGCAGACGGACGGCTGGCGCGTGGCTTATACCCGGCTGGATGACCCGGAGAATGCTGGGTCCATCGGGGCGGAGTTGCTGCGGCGGGCGGAAGAGGTCGGTGCGACCGAGGTTCTGGTCACGGAACCCGGCGAATGGCGCCTGATCGAGGCACTGCGGGATCATCCTTTGACGGTTCGCCTGCTGGAGGATGACCGGTTTATCTGCACCCATGCGGAGTTCGAGGCGTGGGCAAAGGGCCGCAAGGCGCTGCGGATGGAGTTCTTCTACCGCGAGATGCGGCGCAAGACGGGCCTGCTGATGGAGGGCGACCAGCCCGAGGGCGGGCAGTGGAACTACGACCATGACAACCGCAAGGGGCCGCCCAAAGGGCTTTTCGGCCCGGTGCCGCCCCGGTTCGACCATGACGACGTGACGGAGGAGGTGCTGAACCTGGTTGAGACACGGTTCGACACCCGTTTCGGCAACCTGCGGCCCTTCTGGTTCGCCACCGAGCCTGCGCAGGCGGAGCCGGCGCTCGATCACTTCATCGCGCACGCCCTGCCCAAATTCGGCGATTATCAGGACGCGATGGTGACCGGGCAGGACTTCCTCTTTCATTCGGTCCTGTCTGTCTACATCAATGCCGGGCTGCTCGACCCGCTGGAGGTCTGCCGCCGGGCCGAAGCCGCCTATCGCGCGGGTGACGCTCCGCTGAACGCTGTGGAGGGGTTCATCCGCCAGATCATCGGCTGGCGTGAATTCGTGCGGGGGGTCTACTTTCACGAGGGGCCGGATTACGCGCAACGCAACGTGCTGGACCACAGCCGCAAGCTGCCGCCGGTCTACTGGGGCGGCGAAACCCGGATGCGATGCATGAAAGAGGCTGTCGGCGTCACCCGGCGAGAGGCCTACGCCCACCATATCCAGCGGCTGATGGTGACGGGCAATTTCGCCCTGCTGGCCGGGATCGACCCGGGCGAGGTGCATGAATGGTATCTTGCCGTCTACGCCGATGCCTATGAATGGGTCGAGGCGCCCAATACCGTTGGGATGAGCCAGTTTGCCGATGGCGGTGTTGTCGGGTCGAAACCCTATGTGTCATCGGGCAACTACATCGACAGGATGTCGGATTACTGCAAGACCTGCGACTATGGCGTGAAGATCAAGACCGGCCCGGATGCCTGCCCGTTCAACCTGCTCTACTGGCACTTCCTGATCCGCCATCGCGACAGGTTTGCTCAGAACCCGCGCATGGCCCAGATGTATCGCACCTGGGATCGGATGGCGGACGACCGCCGCGCACAGGTCCTTGCCGACGCCGATGCACTCTTGAAGCGTCTGGAGCAGGGTCAGCCCGTCTAAGCCCGCCTTGCCTACTGCGTCTCGGCATCCTCAGTCGCGCCGGCATCGCCGGTGGCTTCCGCAGGCGGTTCGGGGGTGTCGGTTGCCTCGGCAGGCGCGTCAGTGGCCTCTTCCTCAGCGGTGCCCTCCGTGACCAACCGGCCCTCTTCCCACATGCCCTGAACGACGCGCGCTTCCTGGTCCTCGGTGGCGGCGTAGGTCATGGTGCCCGCACCCTGCCGCGTGCCGTTCACGAAGCGGCCCTGATAGACATCGCCATTGGCATAGGTGGCACGGCCGGTGCCGTTGATCTCTCCGCCCTGCCATTCGCCGGTATAGGTGAAGCCGTCTGGCATTGTCAGCGTGCCTTCGCCTTCGCGCTGGCCCGCGACGAACCCGCCCTCGTAGACCGTTCCATCGGCATAGGTGGCAATCCCCTGCCCGTGGCGCAGCCCGTCGGCCCAGGCCCCTTCGTAGCGGTAGCCATCGGTATAGGTCATGACGCCCTGCCCATGCTGGCGGGCATTCATGAACTGACCTTCATAGACCAGTCCATTGGCATAGCGCGCGACACCGAAGCCCTGAATCACCCCTTCGACCCATTCGCCGTCATAGGTGGACCCGTCTTCATAGGTAATCATCCCGCGCCCATGGGCGAGGTCGTTGCGGAACGCGCCTTCATAGACCGAGCCATCGGGATAGGTGACTGTGCCGGTGCCCTCGATCCGCCCGTCGATCCACTGGCCGACATAGAGATAGCCGTCAGCCCCCCGGAACTCGCCCTGACCATGGCGGCGGTCATTGGCAAAGGCGCCCTCGTAACGGTCGCCATTGGCATAGCGCACGATGCCCTGACCCTGCCGCTGGCCGTTCACCAACTGGCCTTCATAAACATCGCCATTTGGCTGAGTCAGCGTACCGGTGCCGTTGATCTGACCGGCCTGCCACTGGCCTTCGTAGATGACGCCATCGGGCATCTCCAGCCGGCCCTGACCCTGCCGCTGGCCGTTTTCGAAATTGCCCTCATAGACCGCGCCATCGGGGTAGGTGATGCGGCCCGCGCCCTGTTTCAGCCCGTTCACCCACTGGCCTTCGTAGCGATAGCCGTTGGGGCTATCCATCGTGCCGGTGCCATGATGCAGCGCATTGCGGAAGCCGCCCTCGTAGCGCACGCCATTGGCATAGAGCGCCACGCCCTGACCGTTGATCCGCCCCTCGGACCATTCGCCCTCATAGGTCGAGCCATCGGCGAAGGTGATCGAGCCGAAGCCATGGGGCCGTCCTTCGGCAAAGGCGCCTTCATAGATCGAGCCATCGGGGAACACCGCGCGCCCCTGGCCGCGAATTTCGCCATCGACCCATTCGCCGGTATATTCATAGCCATTGGGCAAACGATAGGTGCCGGTCCCATGCTGGACTCCGTTGCGGAATGTGCCCTCGTAGATCCCGCCACCTTCGTACATGTGGATCTCGACCTCGCCGCTTTCCTGCGCCCAAGCGGCACCGGACAGCAACAGCGCGGTGCTGCCTGCCATGAAAACGCGGTGTAGGAAGCCCTTACCTGCTTGGCCCACCATGTGCCCCCTTTGAGGTTTTCGTTGCCCGTGTCGCCGGTAAACCTAGTGGAGGGGGATTAACCTCGCAATGTCTTTTGGTCCGGGTGACTTGGCGGCGGGCGGTGATCTGCTAAAAGGCGGCTTGATACCGACCCGAGGCGAGGCCCCATGTCCGACAGATTCCGAGTAACACTCGCGCAGCTCAACGCCACCGTCGGCGCGCTGGAAGCCAATGCCGCAAAGGCGCGCGATGCCTGGGCCGAGGCAAAGGCCGCGGGGGCGGACCTGATCGCCTTCCCGGAAATGTTCGTGACCGGCTACCAGCTGCAGGATCTTGTGCGCAAACCCGCCTTCGCCGCCGATGTGGCCCGCGTGGTGGAAAAACTTGCTGCAGAATGCGCCGATGGCCCGACCATCGGAATCGGCGGACCGTGGCCCGGCGGGGACAAGCCCTTCAACGCCTATTTCATCCTTCAGGACGGCAAGGTGCAGGCGACGGTGCTCAAGCATCACTTGCCCAATTACAACGTCTTCGATGAGAAGCGCTATTACCATGCGGGTGAGATGCAGGGACCTGTTCAGGTGGGCCCGGTGCGGATCGGCTTCCCGATCTGCGAGGATTGCTGGTTCGAGGATGTCTGCGAAACGCTGGAAGAAACCGGGGCCGAGATTCTGATTTCCCCCAACGGATCGCCCTATCATCGCGGCAAGATGAATATCCGACAGGCGGTGACCGTGGCCCGCGTGATCGAGACCGGGTTGCCGCTGGCCTATCTGAACCTGACCGGTGCGCAGGACGACCAGATCTTCGACGGGGCAAGCTTCGTGCTGAACCCCGGCGGGGCGCTGGCCGTGCAGATGCCCTTCATGGACGAAACACTTACCCATGTGGACTTCACCCGCACCGCCGATGGCTGGCGCGCGGTCGAGGGCGAAAAGGCGCATCTGCCTGATGAATGGGAGGCTGACTACCGCTGCATGGTGGACTCGGTGCGCGATTATCTGGGCAAGACGGGGTTCAAGCAGGTGCTTCTGGGCCTGTCGGGCGGCATCGATTCCGCCATCGTGGCGACGATTGCCGCCGATGCCTTGGGGCCGGAGAACGTGCGCTGCGTGATGATGCCATCCGAATACACCTCGACCGAGTCGCTCGAAGACGCCGCTGCCGTGGCACAGGCGCTCGGCACCCGGCTCGACACGGTGCCTATCTCCGGCCCCCGCGCCGCGATGACCGAGGCGCTGGCGCCGCTCTTCGCGGGAAAAGACCCGGACCTTACCGAGGAAAACATCCAGTCCCGCCTGCGCGGTGTCATCCTGATGGCGCTGTCGAACAAGTTCGGGGAGATGCTGTTGACCACCGGCAACAAATCCGAGGTCGCCGTGGGCTATGCCACGATCTATGGTGACATGGCGGGCGGCTACAACCCGATCAAGGACATGTACAAGACCCGCGTGTTCGAAACCTGCCGCTGGCGCAACGCAAATCACCGCCCCTGGATGCTGGCCCCGGCGGGCGAGGTCATCCCGCCCCGCGTGATCGACAAGCCCCCGACCGCCGAGTTGCGCGAGGATCAGAAGGACGAGGACAGCCTGCCGCCCTACGAGGTGCTCGATGTGATCCTCGAGATGCTGATCGACAAAGAGGCCTCGATCGCCGATGTCGTCGCCATGGGCTATGACCGCGACACGGTGAAGAAGGTCGAAAGCCTGATCTACATCTCGGAATACAAGCGCTTCCAGTCCGCTCCCGGCGCGCGCCTGACCGAACGCGCCTTCTGGCTCGACCGCCGCTATCCTATCGTCAACCGCTGGCGTGACCCGAACTAGCCCCTTTCAGCTTGGCCCAAATATCTCGGGGGGGTCGCCCTTGGGCGACGGGGGCAGCGCCCCATTCTTTCTCTTACGCCAATCATCGCGCGGCGCAGCCGCGCGCGGGTCGACGTGCCGAAGGCACGGCGAAAAACCCGTCGCAATCTGCCTCTCCGGTCACAAATCGGCGCGACGGATTACGTGACATCTGACATCCGCGGGGATCACATGATAGACCTTCCCGCTCCCATGATTCAGATCCACACCGTCACCGCCGCATTCACCGCCGAAGACTGCGCCCGTATCACCGCCGTGGCCGATGCCGCTCCTGCCCAGGACGCGGGTCTTGTGCGCAATGCCACCGATCATAACCTGCGTCGGGCCGATCTGGTCTGGCTCGACGAGGTGGCGGAGGCCGATTGGGTGATGGACAAGATCATCGCGCTCGTGCGCGAGGCAAACCGACAGGTCTATGGCTATGACCTGACCGATTTCGCGGAATCCGCGCAGGTCGCTCACTACGGCGCTGACCGGGAAGGACATTTCGACTGGCATTCCGATATCGGTGACGGACGGCTTGCATCCAAGCGCAAACTGACCATGGTGGTGCAATTGTCAGAGCCATCCGCCTATTCCGGCGGCAAGCTGGAACTGATGCCCGGTGCCGGCATTGTCACGGCCGATACGGCCCTTGGAACCGCCACGCTGTTTCCGTCCTTCGTTCTGCACCGGGTCACGCCTGTGACCGAGGGCGAGCGCAAGTCACTCACCATCTGGTGCCACGGGCCCGCCTTTCGCTAGCCGTCGATGATGTTGCGCGGGCCCGCCCCGCGTGCGCCCTTCTCATCATCGGGATTGTAGAGCGCGCAGCTTTTCAGGCTCAGGCAGCCGCAGCCGATACAGCCATCGAGCCTGTCGCGAGTGCGCTGCAACCGGTCGATGCGCTGATCCAGAACGGCGCGAAACCGGCGGCTGATGCGTTCCCAGTCGGCCTTGGTCGGTGTGCGCCCCTCGGGCAGCTTGGCCATTTCTTCGCGGATCTCCGACAGGGAAAACCCAAGCTCCTGCGCGATCTTCACGAAACTCAGCCTGCGGATGTCGGACCGCCGGAACTGCCGTTGGCCCGCGGCGGTGCGGATCGGATGCACCAGCCCCTCGGCCTCGTAATAGCGGATGGCGGACACGGCCATGCCGGTGCGTTCGGCAATTCGGCCAATGGGCAGCATGTCTCCGGGTCGGCGCATGAAAAAAATCCCTTGAGCTAAAGTCAACTTTAGCAATTACACCATGAAACCAGAAAGCGAATCAACCGTGAAGGAGACCCGATATGACCGCAGCTTTTCTGGAACATGTGAACGTGACCGTCAGCGACCCCCGCAAGGTGGCCGACCTGCTGGTCGATCTGTTCGGATGGCGCATCCGCTGGCAGGGCGAGGGCAAGGGGGGTGGGCTGTCCATCCATGTGGGCAATGAGAACAGCTATGTCGTTGCCTACAGCCAGGGTGGCCAGATGAAGGCCCCCGACCGCTATCGCACGCCGGGCGGGCTGAATCATATCGGCGTGGTGGTCGAGGATCTCGACGCGGTTGAGGCGAAGGTGAAGGCGGCGGGCTACACGCCCTTCAACCACGGTGATTACGAACCTGGTCGCCGCTTCTACTTCGACGGGCCCGACAATATCGAGATCGAGGTTGTCAGCTACGCCTGACCCTTCGCTGGCGGGCCAACTGCTGCTACTCTCCCGTGGCAGGAGGCCCGCCCATGCCCAAGGCAGAGAACAAGACGACGATTACGCCCGTCGACCCCGTCGACTTCATTGCGGCGGTCGAGCATCCGACCCGCCGTGCTGATGCTTTGGTTCTCGACGGGCTGTTCCGGCGGGTGACGGGATTCCAGCCGCGCATGTGGGGACCTACCATCATCGGCTATGGGCAGTATCACTACATCTATGACAGCGGACGAGAGGGCGACTTTCTGGCCACTGGTTTCAGCCCCCGCAAGGCGAACCTGTCGATCTACATCCTGCCGGGCTATGCAGATTTCGGTGATATTCTGAACCGGCTCGGCAAGCACAAGACGGGCAAATCCTGTCTCTATGTAAACAAGCTGGCCGATATCGATCTCGTTGTGCTGGAGGAACTGATCCGCGCGGGGTTGGACGACCTTGGACAACGTTGGGCGGTAGAGCCGACCTAGCGCAGCAGGCTGTCGTCCGCGATCATGCAGGGCATCGGGCGCGAGTACAGGCCGGTCAGCACGACTTGCCCCGCAGGGGTGATCCCCAGATCAATGGTGCCCTCCGCGCCGCGTCCGCCATAAACCACGTTGCGCGCGGCGGAGTCTCGGGTCAGCAAGGCATAGCCGGGGGATATCCAGATCGTCGCCGGGTCGGTGTCGAAGCGGGTCAGCCGGAAAGGCCGCGCGAATTCCGGGCAGAGCAGATCGACTGGCCCCCGTGTCAGACCCGCGCGTTCCCCGTTCAGATAGGGGCCTTCCAGAAGCTCCGCCACGTGGCGGGCAGCAATGGGCAGCATGCAGGCAGTTGGGACATCGGTTCCAAGACAGGCATCGAGTTCAAGATAGACCATCTCGGCCCGCAGCCCGAGCGCGGCCCAGGTGCCAGGGTGCAGACCGGGCGTTTCGCGGGTTTCGGCTATCAGCGCCTCCATCTCCAGAGTAACGGCTCGGGTCAGCGGGTCGGAACAGGCCTCGGACCAGAAGGCGCGGGGGGATTGCGTACAGGGGTCGGCAAGGGCCGCGCCGGTCATCAGGAAAAGGCAGAACAGAATACGCATGGGATCAGCTTGCGTGCCGCGCCGCGCGGGTCAAGCGTTACTCCCACCAGGGGTCGATTTCGGCGATATCCGCGTCGGACCAGCCGAAGTGATGGGCCAGCTCATGCACGAGGACATGCCCGATCAGGTGGCCAAGGGGGATATCGCCCCGATCCGCCCATTCCTCCAGGATCGCCCGGCGAAAGAGCCAGATCACATCCGGCCCCATCGGTTGATCCATCACCGACTTCTCGGTCAGCGGGATGCCTTCATAGAGCCCGGTCAGCTCGAACGGGTTCTCGATCTCCAACGCGTCCAGCATCTCGTCGCTGGCGAAATCCTCGACCCTCAGCGCCACCTGCATGGCCGCGCGCCGGTAAGGTTGCGGCAACGCCTCTCGCGCAGCCTCGGCCATCGTCTCGAACGCTGCAAGGTCGGGTGGTGTAAGAAGGGCCAAATCGGTCATGCGACTTACATGCGCCGGGTTGCCTGAAATGGGAAGGGATTTGGTGACTTGAGGCGTGCGATCCGTGTAGGCTTCAAGGATCAGTGGGGGAACGCACATGCCAGCCAGGAAAACCGTTTTGATAAAAGAAGTGATCAGCGCCGACGGGTCCGGCAAGCCCTGTGATCCGATCACGAGGGCGGCGGTGCTGGCGGTGGTCAAGAACCCCTTCGCAGGCCAGCACGGCGCTGATCTGGCCCAGCTATTCGACCTTGGCGGTGCGCTCGGGGCGGAGCTGATGGCGGAGGCCGTCGCTCAGCTTGGTGCAGGCCCGGTCAGCTATGGCAAGGCCGCGATTGTCGGCGTTGCCGGAGAGATGGAACACGGTGGTGCGATGATCCACCCAAAGCTTGGCAAGCCCATGCGCGCGGCTGTTGGCGGCGGCAAGGCGCTGATCCCGTCAAACGCGAAAGTCGCGGCACTTGGCGCGCAGATCGACCTGCCGCTTGGCCATAAGGACGAGGCGTGGTCCTTTACCCATTTCGACACGATGACCGTGGGCATCGCCGACGCGCCGCGCCCTGATGAAATCGTGCTGGTAATGGGGGTGTCGGACGGTCCGCGCGTGCACCCGAGGGTGGGCGACGGCCCGATCACCGATTAACCCATGAACTGCCCCTGTTCCGGCACCCACCGGAACCCGTCGCCATTGGCTTCAACGAAACCGAGTGCCGGGAAGGGCATGTGATAGCCCACGGCGGGGATGCGGTCGGCGGCGATCATGCCGAGCACATCGCGGCGACTTTGCGCAGCCATCTCCTGGTCCATGTCAAAGCGTACCTCCCAATCGGGATGGGCAAGAGACCAGACGGGGTGATTGGCGAGATCGGCAAACAGCATCAGCCGCGCGCCCTCGCTTTCGATGTGATAGCCCATATGACCGGGCGTATGGCCATAGGCGGCGACCGAGGTGATGCCGGTCACCACGTCCTGATCCGGGTCGAGGAAGGTCATGCTTTCAGACAGCGGGCGCACCTTGCTTTCAAAGCCTTCATTGCCCGACATGTCCCAATGGTCGAATTCGGCCCGTCCCGTCACATAGCGCGCATTGGGGAAGGTCGGGGTCGTGCCATCGGACAACCCGCCGATATGGTCGCCATGCATATGGGTGATCACGACGATATCCACCTGATCCGGGCTGTAGCCCGCCGCAGAAAGCGCCCCGGTGATGCCATCGGGGTTGAGGCCGGTGTCAAATAGGATGACCTCGGCCCCCGTATTCACCACCACCGGCGTGAAGAAGAACTGCGAGACCTCGGTCGACAGGAAATTCGCGGCGCTGACCTCGGCGAATTCCTCGGGTGAGACATTGGTGCCGAAGATGCCTTGCGGGTTCTCGCGCGGGGTTGTTCCGGCCAGCAGGGTGGTCACCTCGAACAATCCGAGCGTGAAGCGGCGATGTCGGGCGAAGGATGCCCCCATGGCGGGTGCTTCGGCCTGAACGGAGCGGGCCGCAGCGGTGCCGATGAGCGGCGCGGCAAGCGAGATGGACAAAAGCGAGCGACGGTTCAGGCGGGCCATGCGGCAAACTCCTCGTTGGCATGTACCACTGGGAAGATAGAACAATTTCGGCCCCTTGGCGCATCGTCACGCAAACTTGATACAAGGGGACGGGCGGCAATGAGACCACTTGCCGAAGGCATTGCCCTACGAATACTTGCGCCATGACGCCTAAGCTGATCACCACGATGCAAAGCTATAGCGGGCCGCTGTTCCTGCGCGACCTTGCGGCGGGGGTGACTGTGGCCATGGTGGCCCTGCCGCTCAGCCTTGCCATCGCGATTGCCTCCGGGGCCGATCCTGCGACGGGGCTGATCACCGCGATTGTCGGGGGCTTCCTGATCTCGCTGCTTGGCGGAAGTCGGGTGCAGATCGGTGGCCCGACCGGGGCGTTCATTGTCGTCGTTTACGGGGTCATCGCCACGCATGGGTTTGACGGGCTGGTGTTGGCAACTTTGATGGCGGGTGTGATGCTTGTGGTGGCGGGTCTTTTGCGGGCCGGACGCCTGATCGCTTACGTGCCGGAACCGGTGATCCACGGGTTCACCATCGGCATCGCGGTGATCATTGCGGTCAGCCAGCTGAAGGATTTCATGGGGCTGGAGATGGCAACAGTCCCGGCGGAGTTTGTCGAGAAGCTGCACGAAATGTGGATCGCACGGGACAGCCTCAACACCGCGTCGCTGGCGATCGGGGGCCTGACCATGGGCCTGATCGTGGTGCTGCGCCGCATGTTCCCGCGCCTGCCCGGCCTGATCGTGGCGGTTGCGGCCACGTCGGCCCTGGTTGCCGTGCTGGACTTGCCGGTCGAAACGATCCGGTCCCGCTTTGGGGATCTGCCCTCGACCCTGCCGCTGCCGCATCTGCCGGACATTACCTATGATCGGGTGATCGAACTGCTGCCCGCTGCCTTCATCATCGCCTTTCTGGCCGGGGTCGAATCGCTGCTGTCCGCGATGGTGGCCGACCGCATGATCGGTAGCCGTCACCGGTCCAATGCCGAGGTTCTGGCGCAGGGATTTGCCAATATCGGCTCGGCTCTCTTCGGCGGTTTGCCGGCCACTGGCGCAATTGCGCGGACGGCGACCAATGTGCGCGCCGGGGGCAAGACCCCGGTGGCGGGGCTGGTGCACGCGATGACGATCCTTCTGGTCATGCTGGTCGCCGCCCCGCTTGCGGGGTACCTTGCGATGCCTGCGCTTGCAGGTCTGCTGCTGCTGACCGCCTGGAACATGAGCGAGCCGCAACACTGGCGCGCCCATGCGGCCCTGCCGCGCGCGGATCTGGTCTTGCTGCTGCTTACGCTTGTTCTGACCGTACTGGCCGATCTGACCATTGCCATCGGGGTCGGTGTGGCCTGCGGTCTTGCCCTGCGCCTCAATCGCCGGAATGCTCCTCCGGCCGACTGGACACCGCGCGACCGGTAGGCAGCTTTTCATGGACATTCGCGCGCGTGTGTGAAACAGCATCGCCCCGATCCGAAGGAGTCCGAGACCTATGACCGTCACCCGTTTCGCCCCGTCCCCCACCGGGTATCTGCATGTCGGGAACCTGCGCACCGCGCTGTTCAACTTCCTGATTGCCAAGAAGGCTGGGGGGCAGTTCATCCTGCGCCTTGACGACACGGACCCGGAACGGTCCAAGCAGGAATATGCCGACCAGATCCAGCGTGATCTGGAATGGCTGGGGCTGACCTGGGACCGGATCGAGAAACAGTCCGAGCGGCTGGATCGCTACGCTGCCGCCGCCGATGACCTGCGCGCGAAGGGCCGGTTTTACGAGGCGTGGGAAACGCCCACGGAACTGGATCTCAAGCGCAAGAAACAGCTCAATATGGGCCAGCCGCCGGTCTATGACCGCGCCGCGCTGAAGCTGTCGGACGAGGAGAAGGCCGCGATGCGGGCCGAACGTGGTCAGGGCGTCTGGCGCTTCAAGCTCAATCAAGAACGGATCGAGTGGGCCGACGGCATTCTCGGCGACCTGTCGATTGATGCGGCTTCTGTCTCCGACCCGGTGCTGATCCGGCAGGATGGGCAGGTGCTGTATACCATCGCCTCGGTGGTGGACGATACCGATATGGGCGTCACCCATGTGGTGCGCGGGTCCGATCACGTGACCAACACCGCGACGCAGATCCAGATCATGGAAGCGCTCGGATTCAGCGCGCCGTCCTTCGCACATCATTCGCTGCTGACGGGCCCGCAGGGCGAGGCTCTGTCCAAGCGGCTCGGGACGCTGGCGCTGAAGGATCTGCGCGAAAACGGGGTGGAGGCAATGGCGCTTCTGTCCCATATGGCGCGGCTTGGTTCGTCGCAGCCGATTGAGCTTTGTGAGACGCTGGACCAACTGGCCGAGGGCTTTGACCTCAACCATTTCGGATCTGCCCCGACCAAGTTCGACGTGGATGACCTCTATCCGCTGACTGCCCGCTTCCTGCACACGCAACCCCTGTCTGCCGTGGCGGGTCAGGTCGCGGACATCGGCGTGCCGGACGATCTGGCAGAGACCTTCTGGAACGTGGCCCGCGCCAACATCACCACCCGCCACGACATCGCGGGCTGGTGGCATCTGTTCCGTGATGGGGCGACGCCGCTGGTCGCCGATGAGGATCGGGAGTTCGTGGCACAGGCGTTCGAAATGCTGCCCGAACCGCCCTATTCCGCCGACACGTGGAAAAGCTGGACCGACGCGGTGAAAGAGGCCACGGGCCGCAAGGGCAAGGGCCTCTTCATGCCGCTTCGCAAGGCGGTCACGGGGCTGGAGCGGGGACCAGAAATGGCCGACGTGATGCAGCTTCTGCAGAAGAAGCCGGCGCTCTGATCCTATCTTTGGATATGCAGCACTTCGGATAACACCTCGGGTTCCAACGGGGTGCCATCTTCTGTCGCCGCATGTGCCCAGTAGGTTTTGAACCCAGGTGGCACCAGTGTCTCCCTGGCGGCCTCACCAAGAAAGATGAACTTGGTGTTGTCCGGGGTCATATCGAACCAGCCCGGATCGTCGAAGGTACCAGAGTAAACGCCGAGCCGGTCAGGCCAGCGTTCAAAGGTCAGATGCGTTTTGGTTCCGCAATCTGCGCAGAAATGGACGTAGACCTCTTTACCGCTGCCACCCGAAATATGGGTGTAGACTTTGGCTGCGCCTCGGGTGATCTCAAATGCGCTGATATGGTGGATCGGCTCGGTCATCTGCGGGCCGCCGGTGGCGCGCTGGCAGAATGTGCAGAAGCAAACGGTCACCCAATCGGGGGGACCGTTCACTTCGTATCTGATGTTCCCACACAAACAGCCGCCCTTGGAAATGGTCATGGATACCTCCCGTTGCCCTTCGACTTGACTAGCACATCTTGGGCTCCCGAGGGCAGGGAATGCGCGGGCTGGTGAATACGGAGTCGATCAGGCTTTTTGATCTGTTCCTGACTCAGCCTGCGGGCACGCGAATGGTGCAGGTGCCGGGGGCAAACGCACCGTTGCCGTCCCAGTCGCCGGTCCAGGTGCCGCCCCGGTTGCGGGCGGCATCGCGGCAGACGGGGCGGGCCTGCGCCACGTGCAGCAGCGGCATGACCTCCACCGTGATATTGCGCATCGCGGGCGCATCGAAGCGGCATTCGTAGAGGAAATAATCCACGTTGCGGACGCTGCCACGACTCGTGGCGCCTTCCTCATCGGCCAGCATGTTGCAGATGATGAGGGCCTCTGCCTCGTACAGGGCCTCGATATTGACCCGACGGATTTCGGCGGAGGCTGCGGTGGCGGAAAGGGTCAGTGTAATTGCGGCGGTGGTGAGCAGTGTGCGGAACATCGGGTTTCTCCTGGACTGGTGTTTTGGTGAGATCACCTTGACAAAACCCAAGTCCTGAAACCCTGGGGTCGATCCCCCAGTCTTTTTCTAACGCTCAAAGAAATAACGCCCCGGCAGGGTCACCGGGGCGCGAACGTCATGGAAAATGCTTTGTGGATAATCTCGGGATCAGCGGATCTGGCAGACCGACATCTCGTTCCAGACCGTTGTCCACCAATGGCCCGTCCATTCGGCGCCGTGGGAATGGGCGATGGCGGGGCAGACCTGTTCGGCGTGCTCCTGGTTCCAGATCGGTCCGGCCTCGACGGTGCGGGCGGGCATCTGGATCTGGCAGACCGACATTTCATTCGGGATGGTGGTCCACCAATGGCCGGTCCATTCGCCGCCATGGGCCTGGGCGACTGCAGGGCAGACCTGATTGGCGTGGCCCTGGTTCCAGATCGGGCCGGCCTCGATGTTCTCGGCAAAGGCGGGCAGGGCGGTTGCGGATGCAATAAGGGTAAAGGCGATGGCGGTGTGGCGAAGGATGGTCATGGGTCTGTCTCCGGTTTGAGTGCTGTTGTTGTCTGACACCCTTATGCCCGACTGCATCCTGCGACGCCTTAGGGTAAATCCCCCAATCGCGCCGGTCTGACAGAGCTATGTGCAGAATTACGGAATGGCGGCGATGCACCCGCCGTGGCAGATACACAGGATGGCACAGTCAAACGCGGTCTTCCTTCAGGGCAATCTGTTCCGTCACATCTCGGTCATGTCGCTGACGGCATCCCTGGGGCTGATGGCGGTCTTCCTTGTCGATTTCGTCGACATGATTTTCATCTCGATGTTGGGGAAAGCCGAACTGGCGGCGGCTGTTGGCTATGCAGGGGCGATCCTGTTCTTCACCTCGTCCTTCGGGATCGGCATGTCGATTGCCGCGGGTGCACTTGTTGCACGGGCGCTCGGCGGCGGGGATGAGGCCGGCGCGCGGATGAAGGCGACCACGGCGCTTGCCTACGGGTTTGCTTTCGGCGTGGTCTTCGCTGCGATTGTGTGGGTCAATCTGGGGTTCCTCGTGACACTGATGGGGGCATCAGGCGAAACCCACGAGCTGGCGGTTGGCTATCTGAGGATCATCATCCCGAGCCTGCCACTTCTGCTGATCGGAATGGTCGGCGGTGCCATCCTGCGCGCCCATGGCGCGGCGCGGCGGGCGATGTATGCGACGATCATCGGCGGGCTGGTGAATGCGATACTGGACCCCATTCTGATCTTCGGGCTGGACCTGGAACTGACCGGCGCGGCGCTGGCCAGCGTGGCGGCGCGGGTGTCGATCGCCGCTGCGGCGCTCTATCCGATCCTGCGCCACTACGGCGGGTTCGCGCGCCCGACCAAAGACGAATTTACAAGCGATTTCAGACCCATATTCGCGCTCGCCCTGCCTGCGATCCTGACCCAACTGGCGACGCCGGTGGGGCAGGCCTACGTGACGCGGGCGATGGCGGAGTTTGGCGAAGAAGCGGTTGCGGGCATGGCCATTGTGGGGCGCCTCATTCCGGTTGCGTTCGGGACCATCTTCGCACTGTCCGGAGCGGTCGGGCCCATTATCGGCCAGAATTTCGGAGCTCAGAACTATGGCCGGGTGCGGCGGGCCTATCTGGATGGGCTGCTCTTTACCGCGCTTGTGGTGGTCGTGGTCTCGGGGCTGCTGTTCGTCTTGCGCGGACCCATCGGGGCGCTGTTCGAGCTGGAGGGTCTGTCACAGGAGATCGTCTATCTCTTCTGCGGACCGCTGGCTTTGGCGTGGTTTTTCAACGGGATGATCTTCGTCTCAAACGCCAGTTTCAACAATCTGGGCCATCCCTTTTACTCCACCTGGACCAATTGGGGCCGCCATACACTGGGAACGATTCCCTTCGTGATGATTTTCGCCGCATGGTTCGGCGCGGCGGGGGTTCTGATCGGTCAGGCGGTCGGTGGAGTGATCTTTGGGCTATGGTCGGGATGGCTGGCGATGCGGGTCATTGCGCGCCAGGATCCGCCGAGCGAACCGCGCCCGTTCCAGCGTCACGCCCGGCTTACGCAGCTGTTCAACTTTCGTCGTTAGGGGCAAAAACACCCCGGCACCCCCCGTGCACCATGCGTACACCCCCTGTACACCCCCCGTGCAGACGAAACCTCGATTTCAAAGATCAGCCGGACCTGTCGCAAGATCTTGCCGCTTGCGGGGGGAAGAGGTTTCGAAACCTCTTCACAAGGGCCTTCGAAGGCCCTTCCCCGCCCTGGGGAGGGCCGAACGCATCGGATCGGACGGCACTTGGGAGATCGGCCATATCTGGCGCTTGGATCGGTGGTGAGGGCGGGATGCCTCCGGCGGAGGTATTTGGGCCAAGATGAAAGCGGACGGCGCGATACGGGAATGGGCGGCGGTGAGGGGCTTGCCAGAGCGACGGCCCGAGTCTATACGCCCCCGGTGGCCCTGCCAGGGTCCGAGACTCAACAATCAAGAAATGCCGTGTTTGGCCCCGTGATCGCTTCGGGGGTCAGTTCCGGCGAAGGAGAAGCGACATGAAACTGCATGAACTGCGCGACAATCCCGGCGCAACCAAGAAAGCCAAGCGTATCGGCCGCGGCCCGGGTTCGGGCAAGGGCAAGACTGCTGGCCGTGGTATCAAGGGTCAGAAATCCCGGTCCGGTGTTGCGCTGAACGGCTACGAAGGCGGCCAGATGCCGCTGTATCAGCGTCTGCCCAAGCGCGGCTTCAACAAGCCCAACCGCAAGGCATTTGCTGTCGTCAACCTGGGCCTGATCCAGAAATTCGTGGACGAGGGCAAGCTGGACGCATCTGCTGCCATCACCGAGGATGCGCTGGTCGCATCCGGCCTGGTGCGCCGCAAGCTGGACGGTGTGCGGGTTCTGGCCAAGGGCGACGTGACCGCCAAGCTGAACCTGACCGTGACCGGTGCCTCCAAGTCCGCCATCGAAGCCGTCGAGAAGGCTGGTGGCAGCCTGACCGTGGCGGCTGCGGCTGCGGCGGAATAACTCGGCCTTCGGGCAAAAGCCCGATCAACGCTTGTGAGCGGTAACCTTACCGCTTACATCTTTGGCAAGTTCTTCCCGCGCCGCGTGGTCGACCCCGATCCCGCGGCGCTGTGCATGAGAGAGACCCTATGGCATCTGCTGCAGAGCAAATGGCCGCGAACCTGAGCTGGCGTACCTTTGGCAAAGCCACCGAGCTGCGCCAGCGTATCCTGTTCACCATCGGCCTTCTGATCATCTACCGTATCGGCACCTATATCCCGGTCCCCGGAATCGACGGCGAAGCGCTGCGCGACTTCTTCGAACAGGCCGCGGGCGGGATCGGCGACATGATCGACCTGTTCACCGGCGGTGCGATCGGGCGGATGGGTGTCTTTGCCCTTGGCATCATGCCCTATATCTCGGCCTCGATCATCGTGCAGCTGATGACCGCCATGGTTCCGGCGCTGGAGCAGTTGAAGAAAGAGGGCGAGCAGGGGCGCAAGAAGATCAACCAGTACACCCGCTACGGCACGGTGCTGCTGGCCACGGTTCAGGCCTATGGCCTGGCTGTCAGCCTTGAAGCGGGCGAGTTGGCGACGGATCCGGGCTGGTTCTTCCGCGCGGCCTGCGTGGTGACGCTGGTGGGCGGCACGATGTTCCTGATGTGGCTGGGGGAACAGATCACGCAGCGCGGCATCGGCAACGGCATCTCGCTGATCATCTTCGTCGGCATCATTGCCGAGATCCCCGGCGCGCTGGCGCAGTTCTTTACCCTGGGCCGGTCGGGCGATCTGCAGACCTTTACCGTTCTGGGCATCATCGCGATGCTGCTTGGCACGCTGACCTTCGTGGTGTTCATGGAGCGCAGTCTGCGCAAGATTCACATCCAGTATCCGCGCCGGCAGGTTGGGATGAAGGTGTATGACGGCGGGTCGAGCCACCTGCCGATCAAGGTGAACCCGGCGGGCGTGATCCCGGCGATCTTCGCCTCGTCGCTGCTGCTGCTGCCGACCACGGTCTCGACCTTCTCGGGCCAGAACGCGGGCCCGGTGATGACCTGGATCCTGGCGATGTTCGGCCCCGGGCAGCCGCTCTACCTGCTGTTTTTCGCCGCGATGATCATCTTCTTCACCTATTTCTACACGCTCAACGTGTCGTTCAAGGTGGATGACGTCGCCGACAACCTGAAGAACCAGAACGGCTTTGTTCCCGGCATCCGTCCCGGTCCGAAGACCGCCGAATACCTGGAATATGTGACCAACCGCATCCTGGTTCTGGGTTCCGCCTATCTGGCGTTGGTGGTGTTGCTGCCCGAGGTCGTCCGTACTCAGCTGTCGATCACGGCCTATTTCGGCGGTACTTCGATCCTGATCATCGTGTCGGTGGGCATGGATACGGTGCAACAGGTGCAGTCGCATCTGCTGGCGCATCAGTATGAAGGGCTGATCGAGAAATCGCAGCTGCGCGGGCGCAAGTCCGGCGGCAGCCGCAACAAACGGAAAGGACCCGCGCGCCGATGAACCTTATTCTACTCGGGCCCCCGGGGGCCGGCAAAGGCACACAAGCGCGGATCCTGGTGGATGAGCGCAACATGGTCCAGCTGTCTACCGGAGACATGCTGCGCGCCGCCCAAAGCTCGGGCACCGAGATGGGCAAGCGCGTGGCTGATGTGATGGCCCGAGGGGAACTGGTGACCGACGAGATCGTGATCGGGCTGATCGAAGAGCAGCTGACCACGGTTGAAGCGGACGGGTTCATCTTCGACGGGTTCCCGCGCACGCTGGCGCAGGCCGATGCGCTCGGCGCGCTGCTGTCGAAGACCGGGCAGAGCCTGGATGCGGTGATCGAGATGCGTGTCGATGACGAGGCGCTGGTTGCGCGGATCACCGCCCGGTCCACCTGTGGCGATTGCGGTGAGGTCTATAACGACATCACCAAGCCGATCCCCTCTGATGGCAAATGCGTCAATTGCGGCGGCACAGAGTTCAAGCGCCGGGCCGATGACAATGAGGACAGCCTCAAGCAGCGGCTGATGGAATACTACAAGAAGACCTCGCCGCTGATCGGTTATTACTATGCCAAGGGCGATCTGTCGGTGGTCGATGGTCTGGGCGAGATCGACGAGGTCGCTGGCGCGATCCGCTCCGTTCTGGACGCGTGATCCCGATGCGGGCCGTGGCGCTGACCCTGACCGCGGCCCTGATCGCAGCCCCCGCCGTGGCGCTGGCGCAGGACGATTGCCGGTCCGGCTTCTCTCAGTGGGATCTGGAAGATCTGCTGATCGAGGCGTTCGAGGCCCTTGAACAGCCGGATAACGCAGAGTCCAGCCATTGCGCGTTTCAGCTCGATTTACCGAGGATGGACGTGCCGGAAACGGGTGCCGAACTGGGCAGTTGCCGCTGGCAGGGTGTCGAGGGCGAGACGGCCTTCCTTCTAGACCCGGAACATCCCGACGAGGTGGCCGTCATGCGTGGCGGGGAAGAGATGGCGACGCTCGATCTGTGCGACATCTGACCAGGCTGGGCAAGGCTTTCCAGAAAGTTCTTGACAAAAGCCGAACGCCCTTGACCCGGTGGGGAAATCCGCCTAACAGCAGGCTTCCCATCCGGGAATCGCGAGACTTGCGGGAATCAGCCCTGCATCCCCCTCGTACCGAATTGTTCGATGGCCCGCAGGCTGACCGCCTCGGGCTTTCGGTTGTGAAAAAAGGTTCTGGAGCTACGGAACCGCAACGGAAAAGGAAGACTACGTGGCACGTATTGCCGGGGTAAACATCCCCACCGCCAAGCGCGTTCCGATCGCGCTGACCTATATCACCGGGATTGGCCCCTCCTCCGCGAAATCCATCTGTGAAGCCGTGAACATCGACGAAACCCGTCGCGTGAACGAGCTGTCGGATGCCGAGGTTCTGGCCATCCGCGAGCATATCGACGCCAACTTCACCGTTGAAGGCGACCTGCGCCGCGAAACTCAGATGAACATCAAGCGTCTGATGGACTTGGGCTGCTATCGCGGTCTGCGTCATCGCCGCAACCTGCCCGTTCGCGGTCAGCGGACCCACACCAATGCTCGTACCCGCAAAGGCCCCGCAAAGGCCATTGCCGGTAAGAAGAAATAAGGGAGGGTTCGCATAATGGCTCGTGACAAAAGATCCCCGAAGCGTAAAGAGCGCAAGAACATCGCCGCTGGCGTGGCGCATGTGAACAGCTCTTTCAACAACACCAAGATCCTGATTTCCGACGTGCAGGGCAACGCCATTTCGTGGTCGTCCGCCGGTACGATGGGCTTCAAGGGGTCGCGGAAATCCACCCCCTATGCCGCGCAGATGGCCGCAGAAGATGCGGGCCGCAAGGCACAGGAACACGGCGTGAAAACGCTGGAAGTGGAAGTTCAGGGCCCCGGTTCCGGCCGTGAAAGCGCGCTGCGCGCCCTGGCCGCTGTCGGTTTCAACATCACTTCGATCCGTGATGTGACCCCGATCGCACATAACGGCTGCCGCCCCCCGAAGCGCCGCCGCGTCTGATTATGTCTACTTGCCTGCGGGCCGTGTGAATCCCACACGGCCCGCAGGTTTGTCATTTTGATCCTCGAGCGTTCCGGGCAAGGGATCCGCCCGCGAACAGGAATGGAGGCGACACATGATCCATAAGAATTGGCAAGAGCTGATCAAGCCCACGCAACTGGTGGTCAACCCCGGCAACGACCCGGCCCGTCAGGCCACGGTCATCGCCGAACCGCTGGAACGCGGCTTTGGTCTGACGCTTGGCAACGCGCTGCGTCGCGTTCTGATGTCGTCGCTGCAAGGCGCGGCCATCACCTCGGTCCAGATCGACAACGTGCTGCACGAGTTCTCGTCCATCGCGGGTGTTCGGGAAGACGTGACCGACGTGGTTCTGAACCTGAAAGGCGTTTCCATCCGCATGGATGTGGAAGGCCCCAAGCGTATTTCCATCTCGGCCAAGGGCCCCAAGGTCGTCACCGCTGGTGACATCTCGGAATCTGCCGGTATCGAGATCCTGAACCGCGATCACGTGATCTGTCACCTCGATGAAGGCGCCGACCTGTTCATGGAACTGACCGTGAATACCGGCAAGGGCTATGTCGCGGCGGAAAAGAACCGCCCCGAGGATGCGCCCATCGGCCTGATCTCGATCGACGCGATCTATTCGCCGGTCAAGAAAGTGTCCTATGACGTGCAGCCGACCCGTGAAGGTCAGGTTCTGGACTATGACAAGCTGACGCTGAAGCTGGAAACCGACGGGTCCGTGACCCCGGATGACGCCGTGGCCTATGCCGCGCGCATCCTGCAGGATCAGCTGTCGATCTTCGTCAACTTCGATGAGCCCGAGGCCGCTGGCCGCGCGGACGACGAGGACGATCTGGAGTTCAACCCGCTGCTTCTGAAGAAGGTCGATGAGCTGGAGCTGTCGGTCCGGTCTGCAAACTGCCTGAAGAACGACAACATCGTCTATATCGGCGACCTGATCCAGAAGACCGAAGCCGAGATGCTGCGCACCCCGAACTTCGGCCGCAAGTCCTTGAACGAGATCAAGGAAGTGCTGTCCGGTATGGGTCTGCACCTTGGCATGGACATCATCGACTGGCCGCCCGACAACATCGAGGATCTGGCCAAGAAGTTCGAAGACAACTTCTGATCGGACGGTGGGCAAATTGCCCATCCTACGAAATCCCGGGTAGGGTGGGCAAATTTCCCACCGTCCCGAAAAATGCCCGCGCTGGCGGGGAAAACACGGGCAATCCTGCCCCACCAAGGAGGGACCGGCACGCACCGGCCCCGGACAAAGCACAAAGTCAGGAGACTTCATCATGCGTCACGCACGTGGCTACCGCCGCCTCAACCGCACCCATGAACACCGCAAGGCGATGTTCGCCAACATGGCTGGCTCGCTCATCGAGCACGAGCAGATCAAGACCACCCTGCCCAAGGCCAAGGAACTGCGCCCGATCATCGAAAAGCTGATCACTCTGGGCAAGCGCGGCGATCTGCACGCCCGCCGTCAGGCCGCTGCTCAGCTGAAGCAGGACGCCTATGTTGCGAAACTGTTCGAAGTGCTCGGCCCCCGTTACGCGGAACGTCAGGGCGGCTATGTCCGCGTTCTGAAGGCAGGCTTCCGCTATGGCGACATGGCGCCCATGGCAATCATCGAATTCGTGGACCGCGACGTTGACGCCAAAGGCGCCTCCGACCGCGCCCGCGTCGAGGCTGAAGAAGCCGCCGAGGATTGATCCTTACCGGTTCGCCCTATTGAAACGACGAAACCCCGCCGATTATGGCGGGGTTTTTTCGTTATGCTTGTGGCATTTTCCAGGTTCGTTAAGACGCTTTTGGTATTTCGATTCCATTCCGATCCGCGGCATCCGCGACAAGACGTTCCAATTCCCGTTCACAAACAGGAGTTTGCCCCATGAATTCCAGAATATCCCGACGAATGGGGCCCGGAAGCCCCATGATCCGCGCAAAAATATGCGGATTTACCTTTTCTGCCATTCGACACACAACATCAATCGTCATAATATGACTTTACGGAGCACCCGAATTCCGACAACCTGTCCAAAAAGACATGTCCAATAGTAGAGTACTCATATCCTTGCTGGATCAGCTGAAAGCCCTTGCCCCAATGGGGTATACCGTGGGGCTGCACATCCGTTTTGCGTCGCCAATGATTCTGAAAAGCACCTATCCGCCGGACTGGCAGCAGGAGTATCAGGACAATGCCTACGCTTTGCGGGACCCGCTGGTATTCTGGGGGATTGGCATTAGTGGACAGACCAGGTGGAGTGAAATCCGTCTGCCGGACCCGTTCAGCATCATGCAGAAGGCCAAACGCCATGGCCTGCTTTATGGTGCGGTGGTGTCCTGCGGGCCGATCACGTCCCGGTCAATCATCGGGTGCGCGCGTTCGGACCGTGAATTCACGGATGACGAGCTTGACGCGATTGCAGTGGTATCCCGCGCGCTTCACGAGGCCGCTGCACCACCCACCGAACTGACCAAGGCTCAGATCGAGGCGCTTCGCCTGATCGCCGATGGAGACAGACATACCGCAGCGGCTGCCAAGCTGGGTATTTCCGAGAGCGCGTTGAAAGCGCGCCTGTCGTCCGCCCGCGTTCGCTTGGGTGCGCGAACCACGGCCGAAGCACTCAAGAAAGCGCGGGAATTCCGATTACTATGACAGCAAAGGCAGTTGCCTCGCGGTTCAGGGTTTACCAACCGCCAACCAGGAGGCACCTCAATGCAAGTCACTACACTGTCTTTCGAGAACATGCACAACCATGGTGAGCTGTTCGCGAACATGCTCCGCGCGCGTCACCAGACGTTCATCGTGCAAAACCGATGGGATCTGCCCGAAGCGAACGGCATGGAGTTCGACCAGTACGATACACCGGCCAGCCGGTGGGTCACGGTTCATGAAGACGGCCATGTCATGGCCGGGGTTCGGTTGACGCCGACCACGCATCGCTGTGGCATCTACACCTATATGATCCGCGACGCACAGCGCGGGCTGCTGGAGTCGATCCCGGCGGACCTGCTGGATCGGAAAGCGCCTGTCGCGAGCCATATCTGGGAATCGAGCCGCGTTTTCGTCAGCCGAGAGGTTCCGGCGAAACTGCGCTTCCGGGTGCAGATGCAGCTGATTTCGGAAATGGTCAGCTCGGCGCGGGACCTGGGGGCGTCCGAGCTGATTGGCATCATTCCCGCGAATTCGCCGCGTCTGGCCCGCCGGGTCGGGCTTGATTGTGTGCCCGCCGGTCGCGAGCTGGACTTCGACGGAGAGAAAAGCGTCGCGGTGTCGATCAGCATGGCAACCAAGATGCATTGATCGGATGGTGTATGCCGGAATGGCTTTTCCCCAACCGTATCCAGACATAGGGTGCGGGCATGGCCGATTTGTTCGCACATGCCCCATCCTCCGACACCAACGCAGCCGGACCAAGGCCCCTGGCCGACCGGCTGCGCCCCCGTGCCTTGTCCGAGGTGATCGGGCAGGGCCATTTGCTGGGCCACGATGGCAGCCTCCGGGTGATGCTGGACGCCGGCTCGCTTGGGTCGCTGATCTTCTGGGGGCCGCCCGGTGTGGGCAAGACCACGATTGCGCGTCTTCTGGCGCAGGAAACGGATCTGAGTTTCGTGCAGATCAGCGCGATCTTTACCGGTGTGCCGGACCTGCGAAAGGTTTTCGAGGCTGCCAAGCATCGCCGCGCCAATGGCGGCGGTACGCTGCTGTTTGTGGATGAGATCCACAGGTTCAACAAAGCCCAACAGGATGGTTTTCTGCCACATATGGAAGATGGCACGATTCTTCTGGTTGGCGCGACCACGGAAAACCCCTCATTTGAACTGAATGCGGCTGTTCTTAGCCGCTCGCAGGTCTTGGTGCTGGAACGTCTGTCCGATGACGATCTGGACCAGCTGATCGCCCGGGCCGAGGCGGAGCTGGACACAACACTGCCCCTGACTGATGACGCCCGCACGTCGCTGCGCGAGATGGCGGATGGGGACGGGCGGGCGATGCTGAACCTGGTGGAGCAGGTGGCCGCGTGGAAGGTCGATGCGCCGCTCGACCCCAAGGCGCTTGGCCAGAGGCTCAGCCGTCGCGCCGCGCAATATGACAAATCGGGCGATGCCCATTACAACCTGATCTCCGCCCTGCACAAATCTGTGCGCGGGTCTGACCCGGACGCGGCGCTTTACTGGTTCGCCCGGATGCTGGAGGGCGGTGAAGACCCGCGTTTTCTGGCCCGGCGCATCACCCGCATGGCGGTGGAGGATATCGGTCTTGCCGATCCGCAGGCGCAGCGGCTGTGCCTCGATGCCTGGCAGACCTATGAACGGCTTGGCAGCCCGGAAGGGGAACTGGCCCTGGCGCAGGCGGTGGCCTATCTGGCGCTGGCACCAAAATCGAACGCGATCTACGTGGCCTACAAGGGCGCGCGGAAAGCTGCCGCGAAAACCGGATCGGCCCCGCCGCCCAAGCAT